>NZ_LR134352.1:1200000-1800000 GCF_900637185.1 Nocardia asteroides
ACGCACGGCCGGGTCACCGGTCTGTCCAAGCTGGCCCGCGTGGTCGACCTGTACGCCAAGCGCCCGCAGGTGCAGGAGCGGCTGACCAGCCAGATCGCCGACGCCGTGATGCGCAGGCTGGACCCGCGCGGCGCGATCGTGGTGATCGAGGCCGAGCACCTGTGCATGGCCATGCGCGGTATCCGCAAGCCCGGCGCGAGCACCACCACCTCGGCGGTGCGCGGCCTGTTGCAGACCAACGCCGCCTCGCGAGCCGAGGCGCTGGACCTGATCCTGCGCAAATGAGCGAGCCCCTCGTGACCGCGCGGGGCGGCCGCTCGTGTGTGGTCATGGGCGTGGTCAACGTGACCGCCGATTCGTTCTCCGACGGCGGTCGCTACCTCGATCCCGGCCTCGCGGTCGCGCACGGGGTGGCGCTGTACGAGGCGGGCGCCGACATCGTCGACGTGGGCGGTGAGTCGACCAGGCCCGGCGCCGACCGGGTGGACCCGGCCACCGAGGCCGCGCGGGTCGCGCCGGTGATCCGGGGGTTGGTCGCCGCCGGCGTGCCGACCAGTGTCGACACCATGCGCGCCGAGGTCGCCGAGGCCGCGCTGGCGGCCGGTGTGTCGGTGGTCAACGACGTCTCCGGCGGGCGCGCCGACCCGAACATGGTGAAGGTGGTCGCCGAATCCGGCGTGCCGTGGATTCTCATGCACTGGCGGGCGGGTGCCGACTACCGCCACACCGGCCCCGCCGACCACTACGACGACGTGGTCGCCGAGGTGCGCGCCGAACTCGCCGCGCAGGTCGAACTGGCCGTCGCCGCCGGTGTCGCGCCGGACCGGCTGATCCTGGACCCCGGCCTCGGCTTCGCCAAGAACGCCGAACACAACTGGGAACTGCTCGCCGCGCTGCCGGAATTCGTGGCCGACGGCCTGCCGATCCTCATCGGCGCCTCCCGTAAACGTTTCCTCGGCGCGCTGCTGGCCGACGACTCCGGCCCGCGTCCGCCGGACGGCAGGGAAACCGCCACCGCCACGGTGTCCGCGCTGGCCGCGACACACGGCGCGTGGGGTGTGCGCGTGCACGATGTGCGCGCTTCGCTGGACGCGATCGCCGTCGTCGACGCGTGGCGCCGCGCCACTGCCGCCCGAGGAGTCACCCGATGAGCTCACCGCTGCTGCCTCCGCCCGCCGACCGGCCCGCGACCTCGCGGATCGAGCTGCGCGGCCTGAAGGTCTTCGGCAGGCACGGCGTGTTCGACTTCGAGCGCCGCGACGGGCAGGAGTTCGTCGTCGACCTCACGGTCTGGGTCGACTTCGCCGCGGCGGCGGCCTCCGACGACCTGGCCGACACCGTCGACTACGGCGCGCTCGCCGACCGTGCGGTGCGCATCGTCGCCGGTCCGCCGCGCGATCTCATCGAGACCGTGGTGTCCGAGATCGCCGACGACGTCATGACCGACCCGCGCATCGACGCGGTGGAGGTCGTGGTCCACAAGCCGTCGGCGCCGATCCCGCACACCTTCGCCGACGTGCGCGTGGTGGCCACGCGCTACCGCACGGTCGAGCCGGGGCCGCGGCGATGACTCGCGCCGTCCTGTCGATCGGCTCGAATCTGGGCGACCGGCTCGCCCGGCTGCGCGGTGTCGTCGACGCGCTCGGACCGCGGGTGGTCGCGGTCTCGCCGGTCTACACGACCGCGCCGTGGGGCGGTGTCGAGCAGGACGACTTCCTCAACGCCGTTGTCGTGGCCGAGGATCCGGCCTTCGACGACTACGCCTGGCTGCGCTTCGGTCAGGACCTCGAACAGGCGTCCGGCCGGGTGCGTGAGGTCAGGTGGGGTGCGCGCACCCTCGACGTCGACATCGTCTCCTGTACCGACGCCACCGGCGCGACCATTCGCCGCGACACCGATCCCGCACTGCTGCTGCCGCATCCGCAGGCGCACAACCGGGCGTTCGTGCTGGTGCCGTGGCTGGATGTGGAACCGGGCGCGCGGCTCTGGGTCGACGGCGCCGAGACGCCGATCGCCGAGCTGCTCGCCGGTCTCGACCCCGCCGAGCGGGCCGGGGTGGTGCGGACCGAGCTGGTCCTGGGCGACGAGAGCGCGGGCCGGTGCTGAAGCCGACGCGGGTGCTCGACCTCGCGCTGAACGTGGTGGTCGCCGCGGCGATCGCCTGGGTCGCCACCCGGTTCGCGTACTCGACCTTCCCGTCCATCTCGGTGGCCGCCGGCGCCTCCCTGCTGCCGGTCGCCGCGATCGAGGTGGCGCTGGGGTTCGTGATCAAGGCCAAGATCGCCGACGAGAAGATCGGGGACGGGCCCGAGGAACTGCATCCGATCAATGTCGCGCGCGCGGTCGCGCTGGCGAAGGCCTCACTGCAGGTCGGCTCGATCGCGGCGGGCGTGTGGCTGGGCTTCTTACTGTGGGTCTTCCCACAGCGCGGCACCGTCACCGCGGCCGCCGCGGATTCCCCGGGCGCGGTGGTCGGCATGTGCGCCGGTTCCGCCCTGGTTGCTGCGGCTTTGTGGCTGGAGTATTGCTGCCGGGCCCCGGAGGAACCACCGGACGAACCGGCTACCACCTAGCAATTCGCGAATGGAATCACCGGGTGGTTCGGTGGGACGACCAGCAGTTTCCGGCTACCCTGGCCCACATGGTTTCACCCTCCCGTAGCACTCCGCCCCGTCGACGACGGGACGACGCGGGAAAGCTCTTCATCGGCGTCCTCATCCTGCTCGGCCTGACCGCGAGTGTTTTCCTGATCTTCAGCGAGAACGTGCAATACGTTCGGGTCGGCCTGGTAGCGGCCCTGTGGGCGGCGGTCATCGGCGCGCTCGCGGCCACCAGATACCGCAAGGACGCCGCGGTCGACAAGGCCAAGGTGCGCGATTTGCAGACGGTGTACGAGTTGCAGCTCGAGCGGGAGATCAACGCGCGCCGCGAATACGAGATGGGGGTGGAGGCCCGGGTGCGCGCCGAAGTCGGCGCCGACGCCTCCGAGATCGCGGCCCTGCGCGCCGAGCTGGCGCAGCTCCGGCAGAACCTGCAGGTCCTGTTCGACGGCGCGCTACCCGAGGAACAGCCCGCCCTGCAGGCCGACGCGGTCCGCATCGACGCCCTGCCCGCGGGCGATTTCGACGCTTTCGACGACGCGGATCACGATTATTCCGATAGCCAGGTGGATGCCAACGCGGCCTGGTTCGGCCCGTGGCAGCAACCGCCCAGCGCGCTGAAACCCGTGTTCATGCAGCCGGTTTCGGCCAACTTCGCCGACCCCTACGACGATCCGGTCACCGCGGAGACCTCCGCGATCCAGCTCGACGACTACGCCGAGACCCAGCAGTTCGACCCGCACCCGACCCCGGCTCCGCACCCCGCCGCGGCGACGCAGCAGGCTCCGGCCGCGCAGACGGCCCAGGCCGCACCGACCCCGTCGAACGGCAAGACCCCGCCCCCGCGCCTGTCGGCCCCGCACACCAAGAAGCTCGACGACACCGGCGCCCCACTCGGCCCGGCCGTCAACCCCACCGCGACCCCGGCCGACACGACAGCGCCCGCACCGGCACGCGGCACCCAGGCCGCCACACCGACCTCCGCAGGCGCCGCGCCGTCGACATCGGCTGCCGCGAACCCGGCACCGACGACCGCGACCTCGGCCGCAAATTCGACGTCAAGCACCGCGACCTCGCCCGCGGACACAGCGACCTCGCCTTCGGGCACCGCGACACCGGGCACCGCACCTTCGGCGTCGGATGCGCCCACCTCGGCATCGGATGCCGCGACCCAGGAATCGGCCGCCGCAACCTCGGCGCAGGGCGCGGCAACCCAAGCAACGCCCGCCGAGACCCCCACATCGCCCACCGCCGAGCCCACCGGTACCGCCGACACGGCCCCCGAGCCGACCGGCACCACCCCCAAACCCGAGCCCACGAAGCCCACCGGCCCCACGGTCGGCACCAGCTCCCGTCGCCGCCGCCGCGCCGAAGAAGAGGGCGCCCCGCGCCTGTCGGTCGCCGACATCATGGCCAACCTCCAGTCGGAATCCAGCTCCCGCTCGTAGCCGATCACCGCTTGCGCGCTGGAAATCCGCACGTCGCGCGCATGACGCCGAGCGGCGCCCCCGCCCGGAGACAAAGATCACGGGCCGGGGGCGTGGCGTGGCGTGAACGCCTCCCGATATTCTCGACGCGTACGTCTGGTACCCGCTCTGCGGGACTGGAACGCAATCGAGAGGACAACGTTGACCTCGAGAAGTGTCAATTCCGATGGCGCGAACGTGGGTGTCGACCCTGCGCCCGCACGACTGACGGTGGGAATCGTCTCGGCGGGACGGGTGGGTTCGGCTCTCGGAGTCGCGCTCGAGCGAGCCGGTCATGTGGTGTTCGGTGTCGCCGCGATCTCCGATGCCTCGGTGCACCGGGCGCGTACCCGGCTGCCCGAATCCCGGGTCATGCCGGTCGAGGAGATCGCCGCGCGCAGTGAACTGCTGCTGCTCGCCGTCCCCGACGCCGAGCTGGCCGGGCTGGTCCGCGGCCTGGCGGCTGCCGGGGTCGTGCGGCCGGGCACCATCGTGGCGCACACCTCCGGCGCGAACGGCGTCGCCGTGCTGGCCCCGCTCACCGAGCAGGGCGCGCTGGGCCTGGCCATCCACCCGGCGATGACCTTCACCGGCCACGACGAGGACATCGACCGGCTGGCGAACGCCTGTTTCGGGATCACCGCCGCCGACGAGGTCGGCTACGCGATCGGTCAGGCGCTGGTGATCGAGATGGGTGGCGAACCGGTCCGGGTACCGGAGGAGCAGCGCACGCTGTACCACGCGGCCCTCGCGCACGGCGCCAATCACCTGATCACCGTCATCGTCGACGCCGTCGCGGCGCTGCGGACCGCCATGGCGGGCCCCGGCCTGCTCGGTCAGCCGGTGGTCGACGAGCAGCCCAACGGCCTGCCCGAGCGGCTGCTCGCCCCGCTGGTCTCGGCCGCCCTCGACAACGCGCTGCGCCGGGGCAAGTCCGCGCTCACCGGCCCGGTGGCGCGCGGCGACGTCGACGCGGTGGCGGCGCACCTCGCCGCCCTCGAGTCGGTGGACGAGCGCCTGGCCGCCGCCTATCGCGCCATGTCGCTGCGCACCGCCGAACTCGCCCAGACCAATCCGGCCCTGCTGGAGCTGCTCGCCAAGGAAGGCCACTGATGGAAACCAGGGAAGTGCACCACCACCAGGGCGGGGCCCGGGCCACCGGCGCGTTCAAGCCGGGCGCGCTGACCGTGCACCACAACCCCGAGGTGCTCGAGACGGTGACCAAGGCGCTGCGCGGCGCCGGGCGCACGATCGGTTTCGTGCCGACCATGGGCGCGCTGCACGAAGGCCATCTGCAGCTGGTCCGGCAGGCCAAGCTGACCAACCAGGTCGTGGTGGTCTCGATCTTCGTCAACCCGCTGCAGTTCGGCCCGAACGAGGACCTCGACGCGTACCCGCGCACCCTCGACGCCGACCTGGAACTGCTCCGGCAGGAGGGCGTCGACCTGGTCTTCGCGCCGACCGCCTCCGACATGTACCCCGATGGCCCGCGCACCACGGTGCTGCCGGGGCCGCTCGGCGCCGAGCTCGAGGGCGGCAGCAGGCCGACGCATTTCGCCGGCATGCTGACCGTGGTCGCGAAGCTGCTCAATATCGCGCACGCCTCCGAGGCGTACTTCGGCGAGAAGGACTACCAGCAGCTCACGCTGATCCGGCAGATGGTCCGCGACCTGAACATGGACGCGAAGATCGTGGCCTACCCGACCGTGCGCGAGCCCGACGGCCTGGCGCTGTCCTCGCGCAACCGCTACCTCGACGCCGCGCAGCGGGAATCGGCGCTGGCCCTGTCGGCCGCGCTGGCCGCGGGTCGGCACGCCGCCGGGCTCGGTCCCGACGCGGTCGTGCGGGCCGCGCGCGCGGTGCTCGACTCGGTCGACGGCGTCGACGTCGACTACCTCGAACTGCGCGACAGCAACCTGGGCCCCGCGCCCACCGCGGGCAACGCCCGGCTGCTGGTCGCCGCCAAGGTCGGCGACACCCGCCTGATCGACAATGCCCCGATTGTGCTCGGCGCCCAGCTCGACGGGCACCCCGACGCGAACTCCCTGCCTGCTTCGCAGGCGCTCTGAGAAAGGCCGACGACGATGTTGCGCACCATGATGAAGTCGAAGATCCACCGCGCCACGGTGACCCACGCCGACCTGCACTACGTCGGTTCGGTGACCGTCGACCAGGACCTGCTCGACGCGGCCGATCTGCTCGAGGGCGAGCAGGTCTGCATCGTCGACATCGACAACGGCGCCCGCCTGGAGACCTACGTGATCGCGGGCGAGCGCGGTTCCGGCGTGATCGGGATCAACGGCGCGGCCGCCCACCTGGTCCACCCCGGTGACCTGGTCATCCTCATCGCCTACGGCCAGATGGACGAGCAGGAACTGCGCGACTACGACCCGAAGGTGGTCTTCGTCGACGACCGCAACCGCCCGGTCGAGCTCGGTTCGGACCCGGCGCACGCGCCCGAGGGTTCCGGGCTGACCTCCCCGCGTTCGCTGTCGTTCGTCTGAGCGGGGCGGGGGGACAGCGATGCTGCTGACCATCGACGTCCGCAACACCGGGATCGAGCTCGGCCTGTTCTCGGGCAGCGGCGAGCACGCGAACCTGGTGCGGCACTGGCGTATCCACACCAACCCGCTGCTCACCGCCGACGAGTTCGCCATGCAGGTGCGCGGCCTGGTCGGCGCCGAGCTCGACCAGGTGGTCGGCGTCTCGGCGCTGTCGACGGTGCCGCCGGTGCTGCGCGAGCTGCGCACGATGCTGGCGCGCTACTGGGCGCACGTGCCGCATGTGCTGGTCGAGCCGGGTGTGCGGACCGGGATCCCGCTGCTGGTCGACAATCCGAAGGAGGTCGGCGCCGACCGCATCGTCAACTGCCTGGCCGCGTACCGCCGCTTCGGCGGGCCCGCGATCGTGGTGGACTTCGGCACGGCCATCTGCGTCGACCTGGTCTCGGCCAAGGGCGAGTTCCTCGGCGGCGTGATCGCGCCCGGCGTGGAGATCTCCACCGAGGCGCTGGTGGAGCGCAGCGCGCTGCGCCGGGTTGAGCTCACCCGGCCGCGTTCGGTGCTGGGCAAGAACAGCATGGAGTGCATGCAGTCGGGCGCGGTGTTCGGCTTCGCCGGCCTGGTCGACGGCCTGATCGACCGCATCCGCGACGAATTCGACGCCTTCGCGGGCACCGATGTCACCGTGGTCGCCACCGGTGCGGGCGCGCCGCTGATCGTGCCGGAGTCGGAGACCATCGACAAGCACGAGCCGCATCTCACGCTCACCGGCCTGCGCCACGTGTACGAGCGCAACAAGAAGTGACTGTGGCCCACGTCATTTTCCCGGGCACGGGCGTGAGCTGCTAAACTCACGCTCGTGTCCTTTCGTGTGAGCACCCAGGAGTGTTGTCGAGGCTGATTCGCCTCGACCGTTCGAGGCTGCCGTTATGCCCTCGACCGATTCACACCTCCTGGAGATGCGCTCATGCGTTCCTCTGTTCTTTCCCTTTCCTCCGCGCGCGACGCGTATTCCGCGAAGCCGCCGCTCGACCGCGCCGTCGCCTCGGCGCTGCCGACCCGGCTGCGGCCCGCCGACCTGCTGCGATTGACCGACGAGGGCGCCGAAGACGTGCTCGCCGGCCGCTACGACCACCTGCTGCCCGCCGACGGCATCTGGCCGACGGAAGAGCGCTGGGCGACCCGTCTGATCGCCGACGACGAGGTCGATGTCTGGCTGATCAGCTGGACGCCGGGTAAATCCACCGAATTGCACGACCACGCCGGTTCGCTCGGCGCGCTCACCGTGCTCAGCGGCGCGCTCTCGGAATTCCGCTGGAATGGTTCGGAGTTGCGCAGGCGCACGCTCGCCGCGGGCGATCAGGCTTCGTTCCCGATCGGCTGGGTGCACGACGTGGTGCGCGCGCCCGCCGCCGCCGAATCCGTGGGCCCGCTCGACCCGACACTGAGCGTGCACGCCTATTCCCCGCCGTTGTCGGCGATGTCCTATTACGAGGTGACCGGTCACGGCACCTTGCGACGCACCAAAACCGTCCTCACCGACCAGCCCGAAGGTGACCTGTGATGAGTCGTTTGACGATTGATCAGATGCTCGAGAACGCCCGCGCCGACCTCAGCAGGCTCTACGTCTACGACCTACCCTCGGCATTGGCCAGGGGCGCCATTCTTGTGGACATCCGTCCAGCCGCGCAGCGGGTGCGGGAGGGATCGCTGCCGGGCGCGTTGGTGATAGAGCGCAATGTGCTGGAATGGCGCCTCGATCCGACCTCGTCGGCGCGTTTGTCGCTGGCCGTCGATCACGACGTGGAATGGATCATCTTCTGCTCGGAGGGCTACACCTCTTCGCTGGCCGCGGCCTCGTTGCAGCAGTTGGGCTTGCACCGGGCCACCGATCTCATCGGCGGCTATCAGGCGCTCAAGTCGGCGGGCCTGCTGACCGTCGCGGTGAGTGCGCCGCACTTTGCCCGTGAGGTGAATGCGCTGGCTTCGCTCTAGCCGCTCGCGGCGGTCCGCCCGGCGTCGCCGGCGGCCCGAGTTGGGCTGGGAGCGTGGGGGTTCGGGGGACGTCGTGCTGGCGATTTGTTTCGAGAATGTGACGTGGATTGCATCCGGGTGGGGAATGGTCGGTGCGGCGCGCGGTTACCGCCGAGTTCTTCGTGATCTCCCCGCAAATACATTTCCGGCGCACGCTACTGTTATCGGATGTGAGCACCCCTAACCCCGCCGATACCGGCCGCGCCGTCAGTTCCGCCGTGGACAGCGATGTCCCCGAGCAGATGCGGATTCGCCGGGACAAGCGGGAGCGGCTGCTCGCGGGGGGTGGTGAGGCCTATCCGGTGGTGGTGCCGCGCACCCATACGCTGGCCGAAATTCGGGCCGCCTACCCGGATCTGGAACCCGACACCCAGACCGGTCTGCAGGCCGGCATCGCGGGCCGCGTCATTTTCGTCCGCAACACCGGCAAGCTCTGCTTCGCCACGCTGCAGGAGGGCGACGGCACCAAGCTGCAGGCGATGATCAGCCTCAACGGTGTCGGCGCCGACGCGCTGGCGGCCTGGAAGGCCGATGTGGACCTCGGCGACTTCGTGTACGTGCACGGCGAGGTCATCTCCTCACGGACCGGTGAGTTGAGCGTCATGGCCGATTCCTGGTCGATGGCGGCCAAGTCGCTGCGGCCCCTGCCGGTGGCGCACAAGGAGATGAACGAGGAGTCGCGGGTCCGGCAGCGCTACGTCGACCTGATCGTGCGCCCGGAGGCCAGGGAGATGGCCCGGACGCGCGTGAACGTGGTCAGGGCGCTGCGCACCGCGCTGGAGCGCCGTGGCTTCCTCGAGGTCGAGACCCCGATGCTGCAGACCATCCACGGTGGCGCCGCCGCGCGCCCGTTCGTGACCCATTCCAATGCGCTGGACATGGAGTTGTTCCTGCGTATCGCGCCGGAGCTGTTCCTCAAGCGGTGTGTGGTCGGCGGCCTGGAGAAGGTCTTCGAGATCAACCGGAACTTCCGCAACGAAGGCGCGGACTCCACGCATTCGCCCGAGTTCGCGATGCTGGAAACCTACGAGGCTTACGGCACCTACGACGACTCCGCGACGATGATCCGGGAATTGATCCAGGAAGTCGCGCAAGAGGCATTCGGCACCCTCGTGGTGACCCTGGCCGACGGCACCGAATATGATCTCGGCGGCGAGTGGACGACGGTCGAGATGTATCCGTCGCTGTCGGAGTCGATCGGTGTCGAGGTGACTCCGGAAACCACCGTCGAGGAATTGCTCGCGCTTGCCGATCGGGTGGGTCTGGAAATTCCTGCGGGCAAGGGCTACGGTCACGGCAAACTTGTCGAAGAACTGTGGGAACACGCGTATGGCGACAAGCTGTACGCGCCGACTTTCGTTCGCGACTTCCCGGTGGAGACCTCGCCGCTGACCCGTCAGCATCGCAGCAAGTCCGGTGTCACCGAGAAGTGGGACCTGTATGTTCGCGGGTTCGAGTTGGCAACGGGCTATTCGGAGTTGGTCGACCCGGTGATCCAGCGGGAACGGTTCGTCGATCAGGCACGCCTGGCCGCGGCCGGTGACGACGAGGCCATGGTGCTCGACGAAGACTTCCTCGCCGCGATGGAACACGGCATGCCGCCGACCACCGGAACAGGTATGGGAATCGACCGCTTGTTGATGGCACTGACCGGTTTGGGAATCCGGGAAACGATCCTGTTCCCGATTGTCCGGCCGAGTAGTCGCTGACCAGTCGATTTGCGGGGCGAAGACCTCGTGTTGGAATTTTCGTAATTAGAGGTATTCTTGCCTCGGGTATTCGGCCTGGAGGCAGGCTTGACGATTTCGAGAGGACGTTCATCTCATGGCAAAGAAGGTCACCGTTAGCCTGATCGACGATGTCGACGGTGAGTCCATCGCGGACGAGACCATCGAGTTCGCTATCGATGGCGTGTCGTACGAGATCGACCTGTCGGAGGCTAACGCGGCGCGGCTGCGCGAAGGCTTGGACGAGTGGGTCGCCAATGCGCGTCGCGTGAGTGGCCGTCGCCGGGTGAAGGCCGCGGGCGCGCCGGCGCCGCAGGGCAAGAGCCGGGTTTCCATGGACCGCGAGCAGAGCGCCGCCATTCGCGAGTGGGCCCGTCGCAAGGGCCACAAGGTCTCGGCCCGCGGCCGCATCTCGGCCGACATCACCGAGGCGTACAACAAGGAAGTCGGCAAGGCCTGAAGCTCGGCGGCGGTCCTGGGGCGCGCGCACGCGTAACCCGGACCGCCGTTCACGTCTACTGGTGTCGACCCAGGTCGGAGTAGGCGGCGTCGGCCTCCAGGGGCGATAGACTGATGTTCGTGCGCAAGGTTTTTCACGTCGGCAAGGGCCGACGGTTCGACTCGATTCGGCGAGTACATGGGTAACTCACCGGGTGCGGGCGAACGGACGACGCTGTTACCGCCGCCCGCCGACGTTTCTGTCGACGCGCACGAGTCCGGCCTGAATCGCGGAGAGGCGGGACAGAGAGGCGGGAACGCGCAGTGACCGGAATGGCTAGTTCGTTTTTGCGGTATACCGATGAGACCGGGCGGCAGCACGAGTTGGCGCTGGAGCCCGCTCAGCAGCGGTTCACCATCGGCCGCAATGTGCAGGCCGACCTCGTCCTCGGCTGGGACGCCGAGGTCTCCCGTCTGCATGCCGCCGTCGAATACCTGGGCGCGCACTGGACCATCGTCGACGACGGCCTGTCCCGCAACGGCACCTTCGTCAACGGCGAGCGGCTGATCGGCCGGCGCAGGCTCAGCCCCGGCGACCGCATCCGGGTGGGCACCACGCTGGTGCACTTCTTCGATTTCGGCGGCGTGGTCGACGACGCCACGCACACCGCCTCCGGCTCCATTCCCACCATGCGCTCGCTCACCGATACCCAGCGCGCGGTGCTGATCGCGCTGTGCAGGCCGTACAAGCACGGCACCGGCTTCGCCACGCCCGCCTCCAATCAGCAGATCGCCGAGGAATTGTTCCTGTCCATCGACGCGATCAAGACCCATCTGCGCGCGTTGTTCGCGAAGTTCGGGGTCGAGAACCTGCCGCAGAACCAGAAGCGCACCCGGCTCGCCGCGCTGGCCATGCAGAGCGGGATGATCTCCGACCACGATCTGTGAGGTCGCGACGCTCGCGCAGGTGCGTGAGCGTCTGAACCATGTCGGGAACGCGCGTGACACTGTTGACTGAGTCGTAACACCGGAGCACGGGATTCGACGCTCCGGACGACGAGTCAGGAGACATCACATGTTCGCAGTTCGGATGGCCGCCCTGGTCGCGGCGCTGCTCAGCACCGGACTGATCGCGGGCGTGTTCTACGCCTACGCGATCTCGGTGATGCCCGCGCTGGCCCGGACCGAGGACCGCACGCTGATCGACGTCATGCAGAAGATCAACGTGGTGATCATCAACCCGTGGTTCATGCTGGGCTTCATGGGCACGGTCGGGTTCACCGCGCTGGCCGCGGTCCTGACCCTGGGCAAGGAGCACCGCACCACGCTGATCTGGATCGGCGTCGCCCTGGCCCTCAATGTGATCGCCTTCGCCGTGACCGCGGGGATGAACGTGCCGCTCAACGACGCACTGGCCGCGGCGGGCGACCCGGCGGCGATCGCCGACACGGCCGCGGTGCGCGCCGACTTCGAGGCGGCGTGGGTGCGCTGGAACATCCTGCGCGCCGTCGTGCACACCGCCGCGTTCCTGGTGCTGTGCGGCGCGCTGTTCGCCGCGGGCGTGCAGCAGGGCAAGTCGAGTGTCGCCGCCGCCGGTGTGGTTGCCGGACAGCAGGTTTCGCAGCCGATGGCCGCACCCCTGGCAGGCGGCTACGCCGCGGCGCCGATCCGGCGCTGATGGCAATCTGTCAATAGCGCCCACGGCTCACTAGAACGTGTTCCATGATGAGCGGAACACGTTCTAGTGAGGAGTCGTTTCATGCGACGTAGTTCGAGATCGTTGCTGGTACTGGCCGCCGCCGCGCTGCTGACCTGGGGGAATTCGGGCGCCGCCGCCGCGGACTATCCGGTCGACTACAACTTCTTCGCCGGCATCGCGCCGGAGCTGGCCAACCCGGGCGGCGCGCTGCCCGGCGCGAACGATCCGGGCTGCGTCCCCTCCGCGGCGCATCCGAACCCGGTGGTCCTGCTGCACGGCACCGGCGGTGGCGCGCAGACGAATTGGGGCGTGTACGCCCCGCTGCTGGCCAACGAGGGCTATTGCGTGTTCGCCCTCACCTACGGTGCCTACGGCCTGCCCTGGCCGGTCTCGGCGGTCGGCGGCATGCGTCCGATCGAGCAGAGCGGGGCCGAGGTGGCGGCCTTCGTCGACCGGGTGCTGGCGAGCACCGGCGCCGACAAGGTCGACCTCGTCGCCCATTCCCAGGGCAACATCGTCGGCAACTACTACATCAAGCGGCTCGGCGGCGCCGGCAAGGTCGACAAGCTGGTCGGCATCGCCCCGCCCTGGCTGGGCACCAACGCGCTCGGCGCGGGCGACATCGCCGCCTACAGCCGGGCGCTGGGCGCCGGACCGGCCTTCGACGCGGTCGCGACCTCGCTGTGCCAGGCCTGCGGACAGATGCTCACCGGCGACGAGTTCATGACCGCGCTCAACGCCGACGGGGTGTACAGCCCGTCGGTCACCTACACCAACATCGTCTCCTCGATCGACGAACTGGTCGTCCCGTATACCTCGGGCCTCGTGCCCGGTCCGAACGCCACCTCGATCGTGGTGCAGGACGGCTGCGCGCAGGACTACTCCGAGCACATGGCCATCGCGGGCAGCCCGCGCGCCGCAGGTCACGTCCTCAACGCGCTGGATCCGGCCCGTCAGGCCCCGGTTCCGTGCGAGTTCGTGCCGCCGTTCACCGGCTAGCGCCGTCATCACTCCGACATATTTCGCTGTAGGCAAAACTCGGAGGGAAACGAATGCCGCGACGTGCGCGTTATGAGTGAATGACCATGTTGCCGCCGGTCATCAATAGGGTGGACCGGCGGCGGCGGAATCCCCTGCCAACTAGAGTGGAGGCGGGGGCCGCAACCCCCGGGCTTCATGGCAGGCTGACGGCGACAGTTGTCGGTCCGACGCCCTAGGTTGTACCGAGCACACTGCGGCGTCTGTTGCCAGAATGTCGGAGCAGGAGAGTGAGGGAGCGATGTTCGAGAGGTTCACCGACCGCGCGAGGCGTGTCGTTGTCCTGGCCCAAGAAGAGGCCCGGATGCTCAACCACAACTACATCGGCACCGAGCACATCCTGCTTGGGTTGATCCACGAGGGCGAGGGCGTGGCGGCGAAGTCGCTGGAGTCCCTTGGCATCTCGCTGGAGGGTGTGCGCAGCCAGGTCGAGGAGATCATCGGTCAGGGCCAGCAGGCGCCGTCCGGTCACATCCCCTTCACCCCGCGCGCCAAGAAGGTGCTGGAGCTGAGCCTGCGCGAGGCGCTGCAGCTCGGCCACAACTACATCGGTACCGAGCACATCCTGCTCGGACTCATCCGTGAGGGCGAGGGCGTCGCCGCCCAGGTTCTGGTCAAGCTCGGTGCCGACCTGAACCGCGTCCGTCAGCAGGTCATCCAGCTGCTGTCCGGGTACCAGGGCAAGGAACCCGTCGAGGGTTCCGGCTCGCGCGGTGAGGCGGGCACGCCGTCCACTTCGCTGGTGCTAGACCAGTTCGGCCGCAACCTCACCCAGGCCGCCCTCGAAGGCAAGCTCGACCCGGTCATCGGCCGCTCGAAGGAAATCGAGCGCGTCATGCAGGTGCTGAGCCGCCGCACCAAGAACAACCCGGTGCTGATCGGTGAGCCCGGTGTCGGTAAGACCGCGGTCGTCGAGGGCCTGGCGCAGGCCATCGTCAACGGCGAGGTCCCCGAGACCCTCAAGGACAAGCAGCTCTACACCCTCGACCTGGGTTCCCTGGTCGCGGGCAGCCGCTACCGCGGTGACTTCGAAGAGCGCCTGAAGAAGGTGCTCAAGGAGATCAACACCCGCGGCGACATCATCCTGTTCATCGACGAGCTGCACACGCTCGTCGGCGCTGGTGCCGCCGAGGGCGCCATCGACGCGGCCTCGATTCTGAAGCCGAAGCTGGCCCGTGGCGAACTGCAGACCATCGGCGCGACCACCCTCGACGAGTACCGCAAGTACATCGAGAAGGACGCCGCCCTGGAACGCCGCTTCCAGCCGGTGCAGGTCGGCGAGCCGACCGTCGAGCACACCATCAACATCCTCAAGGGTCTGCGCGACCGCTACGAGGCGCACCACCGGGTGTCCATCACCGACGGTGCCCTGGTCGCCGCCGCGACGCTGGCCGACCGCTACATCAACGACCGGTTCCTGCCGGACAAGGCGATCGACCTCATCGACGAGGCGGGCGCGCGCATGCGCATCCGCCGGATGACCGCGCCGCCGGACCTGCGCGAGTTCGACGACAAGATCGCCGACGCCCGCCGCGAGAAGGAAAGCGCCATCGACGCGCAGGACTTCGAGAAGGCCGCGCGCCTGCGCGACAAGGAGAAGCAGCTCGTCGCCAAGCGCGCCGAGCGGGAGAAGCAGTGGCGTTCGGGTGACCTGGACGTCGTGGCCGAGGTCGACGACGAGCAGATCGCGGAGGTGCTGGCCAACTGGACCGGTATCCCCGTCTTCAAGCTCACCGAGGAGGAGACCACCCGTCTGCTCCGCATGGAGGACGAGCTGCACAAGCGGATCATCGGCCAGGAAGACGCCGTCAAGGCCGTCTCCAAGGCGATCCGCCGCACTCGCGCCGGCCTGAAGGATCCGAAGCGCCCCTCGGGCTCGTTCATCTTCGCCGGTCCGTCCGGTGTCGGTAAGACCGAGCTGTCCAAGGCGCTGGCGAACTTCCTGTTCGGCGACGACGACGCGCTCATCCAGATCGACATGGGCGAGTTCCACGACCGCTTCACCGCCTCGCGTCTGTTCGGTGCCCCTCCCGGGTACGTGGGCTACGAAGAGGGCGGCCAGCTCACCGAGAAGGTGCGCCGCAAGCCGTTCTCCGTGGTTCTGTTCGACGAGATCGAAAAGGCGCACCAGGAGATCTACAACACCCTCCTGCAGGTGCTCGAGGACGGCCGTCTCACCGACGGTCAGGGTCGTACGGTCGACTTCAAGAACACCGTGCTGATCTTCACCTCGAACCTCGGTACGTCCGACATCTCCAAGGCCGTCGGCCTGGGCTTCACCCAGTCCAACGCCGAGGGTTCGAACTACGAGCGGATGAAGCTCAAGGTCAACGACGAGCTGAAGAAGCACTTCCGCCCCGAGTTCCTCAACCGCATCGACGACGTGATCGTCTTCCACCAGCTCACCAGCGAGCAGATCGTGCAGATGGTGGACCTGATGATCGGCCGCGTCGCCAAGCAGCTGAAGAACAAGGACATGGGCATCGAGCTGACCGAGCAGGCCAAGGCCCTGCTGGCCAAGCGCGGTTTCGACCCGGTCCTCGGTGCGCGGCCGCTGCGTCGCACGATCCAGCGCGAGATCGAGGACCAGCTGTCGGAGAAGATCCTCTTCGGCGAGATCGGTGCCGGCCAGGTCATCACGGTCGACGTGGAGGGCTGGAACGGCGAGGGCCAGGGCGAGGACGCCAAGTTCACCTTCGCGGGCAAGGCGAAGCTGACCAAGGCGCCCACGGGCGACGACAAGCCCGAGGTCGTCCTGACCGGCGCGGGCGAGGGCACCACGCCCGAAGCCGCCGCCTCCGGCGAGTAACCGGCTGAACGCAGAAAGCCCGCCCCTGGATTTCCAGGGGCGGGCTTTCTCGTCTCCGGTCAGCCGAAGTGCTGGAGGAAGCCGGAGTTCCGTTCGGCGGCGTACCGGAACACCAGGGTCAGGCCGTCGTAGTGGTGCCGGAGATAGTGCAGACCGACATCGCCGTCGCGGACCCAGATGTTCGGGTACACCCCGGCCTCGTCCATTGCCGCCGGGTCGAAGAACAGGGCCAGCTCGTCGAACGGGTACCTGCTCAGGGTCTTCGCGGTGGCGGACACGTCGTCCGGGCTCCAGGCGAAGTAGTTCTCCGAGGCCAGCGGCCGTCCGGTCTCGCACAGATCCACCGCGATCTGCGCCTGGGCCAGCAGGTGGTCCAGCCCCGCCCAGGCCTTGTCCAGATATCCACTGGGACCGCCTGCGGGCGCGGCCAGTTCGTCGAGAAAATCGTCGGGCCATTCCGTAGCCGCCGTCAGCCGGTCCAGCTCCGCCGCGCTCACCCGGGTGAACGACATGATCACTCCCACAACAACTCCCTGCCTCCCACTGATTGCGGCCGAAGCTAGCAGCGCCCACCGACACCGCCGCCCGAATTGCTATGTTTACCCGCGTGTTCGGGTGGGTAAAGGCGCGGTGCGCCGGAGTGATTGTCGTCGGTGTCGCCGTGGCGGGTTGTGGCACAGCCGATTCGGAGGTCGCCGCGCCGCCGACGTCTACGGCGGTAGTGACGACAACCAAGGGGCCGATCGTGGACGGTGTACTGCCGACCGCCGCCGACGCGCGCGGGTGGCTGGATCAGGGCGCGCGCTGTCTCGAGGGCGAACGTCCGGTGCTGCTGATCGGCGCGCTGCGCAACTCCAAGGAGAAGTTCGCGGTCTGTGAACGCGCCGACACCACCCGGGTGTTGCGCGCCTGGGCGCCCGGTCTGCGGTCTCAGCCGTTCGAGGCGCCGTTCTTCACCTACACCGCCAACAGCCAGCAGTTCCGCCACGACGACGGGATGAAGATCGACCTGTCCAAGGCGACGGTGACCGTGACCGACGATCCCCAGAATCCCCGCTACATCGTCGGTTTCGTGGTCGAGGCGTACTGGAGTGCCATCTACTGACGTGCCAGGGCCACGACCGGCGCGAAGGCGTCGGCCAGTTCACCGGGGACGATCACTTCGTCGATACCGTAGCGGGCGCCGCGGGATTCGAGGATTTCCACAGCGGCCTGGGGATCGCTGGGGAGAAGTCCGGCGGCGTGTGCCGCGCGCAGCTTGTCGGCCGTGAGGCCCAGCCGGGCACTCAGCCAGACCGGGACGCGATCGCCGATGCCGGTGAGCTGCAGGGTGAACCGGATCGGCCGATCGGTGTGCTCGGTGACCATGCCGACCATGCGGGCCAGCTCGTCCTCGGTGGCATCCGGCGCGGCGGCCAGCAGGACACGGTCGGCGTGCGCGGCGGCCGTGGCCAGCATGCGCGGGCCGTTGGCCGCGATCACGACCGGTGGTGGGGGATCGACCTGCGCGCGAACCGCCGACACGGTGTCGATCAGGTGCTGTCGGCGTTCACCCGCGGAAGCCCATGGCAGGCCGAGCCTTTCGGCCTCGGACCGGGCGTCCGGTCGGCCGGTGCCGATGCCGAGTTCGAACCGGCCGTCCGACAGCAGTTGCAGCGCGGCCACATCCCGGACGGTCTGGCCGGTCGTGCGCAGCGGATCGGCGAGGACATTGGGGCGCAGCCGCAGGTGCCGGGTCACGGCGGCGGCCGCGGCCAGCGCCGGTAGGGGCGAGGGTGTGTAGAGCGTGTCCGGGAGCAGCACGGTCGCATAGCCGCGCCGCTCGGCGTCGACGACCGCCCGCGTCCATTCCGCACCTGAGCTCGGGGTCAGGATGATGCCGAATCGCATGGCCCGCTCCTACTTCTTCGCGCGGGGTTCGGTCAGTACGGCGAGGCGGGTGCGGTACTCGGCCTCGCTGATCTCGCCGCGGGCGAAACCGTCCCGCAGGGCGGCGACCCCGCCGCCGCGACCCGCGCAGCGCCTGCGGGCGAGGAACAGCACCGCGAGCACGGTGACCCAGAACAGCAGGGGGAAGATCCAGAAGAACGGCCAGGGATGCCAGCCGCCGTCGTAGTGGTCGGCCAGGACGGTGAGCGTCGTCGCGCTGTCGAAGATGTTCATGGATTCAGCCTGCTCGCGGGAAGCCGCGCGGACATCGGCCGCGCGACCCGATCACGGCTACGTCCGCAGGCGTAGCGCCGCCCGATCCACCGCCGCACCGGCTCCGAGCTGCCTTGGTACCGTGAATCCGTCGGAGATCCACCCGGAGGATGTGCACGGTGACGCTGATCGAATCTGGTGCGAGCGGTCTCGACAATGTGCTCGCCGGTCTGCAATGGCGCTTCGCAGGCCGGGACGAATTTGCGCTCGCCGCGGGCGGCTGGGAGCACCTCGCCGGCGGGCCGACCGCCCTGGTGGTGACCGACGGCCTGGTCCGGGTCCACTGCCCGGCCTCCGTTGATCACGACGGCGAGGCCGAGGATCTGGCGAGTGGCGATTTCCTGTTCGTCCCCCGCCCGAACCGCCTCGCCCTCACCGGCCTCGCCGAAAGCGCTGTGCTGCGGGTGCGGCTGGATCCGGTCGGGTCGGGCAACGCGATGGACGCGCTGCCGCGGCGGGTACTGCTCACCGAATTCGTCCGGCACGCACCGTTGGCCGCGACGATGCTGGAGCACCTGGTGCGGGACTGCCCCGACCCGTTCGGGGTGCAGGGCGACAGGGTCGCCACCTTGATCGGCTCGATGGCGATCGAGTCCTGGCATGCCCGCGGATGCGCGCCCAAGCGGTGGCTGTTGCGGGTGAACGAGCCCGGCGTGGCGCGGGCGGTGGCGGCGATGCACGCCGACCCCGGCCGGGAGTGGACGGTCGAGGCGCTGGCCCGGGTCGCGCTGGCGTCGCGATCCGGCTTCGCCGCGCGGTTCCAGGCGGCGACCGGGCTCACCCCGGGCCGCTATCTGACCGCACTGCGGGTCGAGCGGGCACAGCTGTTCCTGGCCGAGCGTGACGCCTCGGTCGGTGCGGTGGCGCGGCGGCTGGGCTATCGATCCGAGACCGCGTTCGGTCGCGCGTTCCGCAGGCACACGGGCCGCACACCGACCGAATGGCGACGTGCGGCCCGTGGGTGAGTGGCGGTGACACCGGTGGCGTCAGCCGCGCGACCTCGCCAGTGATACCCGCACCAGAACACCGCCGAGGATCGCGGCGCCTGCCGCGAACCCGTAGGTCGCGGCCAAACCGATGCCGTCCACGCCGCGTCCGCCGACCGCCGAACCCAGAATGATCGCGAGCTGGAACCCGCCGACCACCAGTCCGCTGCCCGCCTCGATCCGGTCGGGCAGCACCCGCGAAACCCACACCTGCACGAGGTTGAGGATGCCGCCGAACGCGCCGCCCCACACCACCACGGCCACATAGCCGAGCACCGGAACGGCAGCGGATCCGATGATCGCCAGCAGCGACAGCCCGATGGCCGTCGGCACCGCCACCAGCAGCACTTCGAGTCTGCGGTCGGCGAGCGATCCGAGCACGAAATTGCCGATCAGGCCGCCGATCCCGAACAGTGCCAGCAGCACCGGAACGGCCGTCGGTCCCGCGTCCATCAGCTCGGTCAACGCGGGGCGGATGTAGGTGAAGCCGGCGAAATGCCCGCCGATGACCGCGACCACACTCACCAGTCCTAGCGCGACGCCCGGCGCCCGCAACGCCGCGCCCATCGCCGCGAAGCCGATGCCCTTGCTCGGCGCGATCGGCGGCAGCATCAGCCGCACCGCGACCGCCGCGAGCACGGTGAGCCCGGCCGCGACCACGAACACCGTCCGCCACCCCGCGTACGTGCTCAGCAGCACGCCCAGCGGCACCCCGGCCACCGTGGCGACGGTGGTGCCGGCGTTCACGATCATCATCGCCCGGCCGAGCCGCTCGGCGGGCACCAGTTGCGCGGCGATCACCAGCGCCATCGACCAGTACCCGCCCACCGCGACGCCGAGCAGCAGCCGTGCGAGCAGCAGCGTCGCGATATTCGGCGCTACCGCGACCAGCACGTTCGACACCGCGGCCCCGACGGTCAGCACCAGCAGCAGCGTCCGCCGGTCGACCTTCGGAAACAGCGAGCCGAGTCCCAGCGCGGCCAGCAGCGCGGTCAGCGCGGTCGCGCTGACGGAGAGGCCGACCACCCCTTCCGGCACTCGCAGATCGTCGGCGAGCGCGGTCAGCACCCCCGGCGGCAGGAACTCGGCGGTCACCAGGGTGAAGCTGCCCAGAAACATGGTGAGCAGGGCGGGCCACGCGCGGCGGCCGGTGTGCGGCGCCGCGGCGAGGGTCGATGTCGTCGTCATGCGGGGTGCAACAACGCTGCTTTCCCCGGCTCGCGACCCAGACGCCACGAGACCCGACCGAAACGCCACGCTTCACGAGAAGCTCTGGATGAACCCCGATCCGTGGCGGTCGGCGAAGTCGAAGACCCGCACCAGCTGGGCGTAGTGATAGTTGAGGGTGCGCAGGCCGTCGTCACCGTCGCGTACCCAGACGTGCGGGTACACCAGGGTGTCGTCCATGCGCTGTGGGTCGTAGTGGTCGGCCAGCTTCTCGAAGGGGAGGGCGCGCAGCAGTTCGGCGGTGTACGACACGTCCTCCGGGGTCCAGGTGCTGTAGCCCTTCGTCTCGATGTCGAGTGGGCGGCCGGTGAAGAACAGGTCGACCCCGGTGCGCGCCGCTTCGAACAGGTACCGCAGGCCCGCCCAGGATTTGTCCAGGTAGCCGGTGGGCTCGGTGTCGGGTGTGTGCGCCTGCTCGACGAATCGCTCCGCCCACTCCCTGTCCTGGGTGAGCCGTTCCAGATCGGCTGGGCCCACTTTCGTGAACGACATGACCGCGCCCATGAATTCCCCTCTGCTCGTGTTCATTTCGGCGAACCGACGTGTTGTTCTACCGCCGCACGCAGTGAATGGCCGTCGGCTTGGCATTCGCTTTTCATCGGCTTTCGATGGCATTTCGCGGTCGGTGGGGCGGCGTACGGTGGGAATTGTTCGTCGCAGGAAAACAACACGGGGGTGTTCACATGACCGATTCCGATCGCACACTGATCGCCGTGCTGCTCGACCGTTCCGGGTCGATGCAGTCGATCAAGGCCGACACCGAGGGCGGGCTGGCCGCCTATTTCGAGCAGCAGCGCACGGTGCCGAAATCCATCGAGGTGACGCTGGCGCAGTTCGACACCGCCTACGAGGTGGTCTACGCCAACCAGCCGCTGGACCGGGTGCCGCCGCCGAACCTGGTGCCGCGCGGCGGTACCGCGCTCTACGACGCGATCGGCAAGCTGGTCTCCGACGTGGGGGCCGAACTCGCGGCCCGGCCCGAGCACGAGCGGCCCGGCACCGTGATCGTCGTCGTCCTCACCGACGGCCACGAGAACTCCAGCCGGGAGTGGACCCACGCGGCGGTGAAGTCCCTGATCACCCAGCAGCAGGACGTCTACAACTGGACCTTCGTCTTCCTCGGCGCCAATATGGACGCCGTCGAAGTGGGCACCAACCTGGGCATCGACCGCGACTCCGCCATCACCTACGCCCCGGTCGCGGGCGGCGTCCGCGGCGCCTTCGACGCCCTGTCCGCCTACTCCGCCCGAGCCCAAGCCGCCCCCGCAGGCTCCGCCCGCCGAGCCCGCTTCTCCACCGCCGAACGCCGCAAAGCCGACCCGGGCCGCTAGCCCTGACCACGTCGGCTCAGGCGGCGTCGAATTTCTCGAACCGGGCGACGAAACGCACCTCCAGCGCGTGAGCCAACCGCTCGAGCATGCCTATTGTCGGTGTACCACCGCCTGATTCGAGCCGCGAGATCTCGGGCTGCCGCAACCCGGCACGTTCGGCCAGCTGCGTCTGCGTCAGCCCGAGCTCGAGCCGCAGTTCACGGATGGCCTGTGCCAGTTCGATCGCCAGAATCGCCTCGGCACGGCCCGCTTCGTACTCCGCGGCATCGAAATCCGGCCTGCTCCTCCGTTCGCGCCGAAGGTCATCCATCGAGGAATGCTCAGCCATGATCGGGTACCTCTCTGTCGAAATCCGCGTGGGCTCGATCGTGTTCCGATTCGCACAGTTCCGGCTCGAGCTCTACCACGTAGAGGGTCATAGGATCGATCCTATATAGCATCGATCCTATATGGCAACGGTGTTTCTACTGCCAACCTGGGCGGACGAGGCCGGATTCGTAGGCGAGGACGACCAGTTGGGTGCGGTCGCGGGCGGCGAGTTTGGTGAGGATGCGGCTGACGTGGGTGCGGGCGGTGGCGGGGCTGAGGTAGAGGCGGGCGCCGATTTCGGCGTTGGTGAGGCCCTCGGCGACCAGGGTCATCACCTCGCGTTCGCGGTCGGTGAGTTCGGCCAGTGCGGCGGGTGGGGGTTGTTTGGCGTGGGTGGAGAACTCGGCGAGCAGGCGGCGGGTGACGCCGGGGGACAGCAGGGCGTCGCCCGCGGCGGTCACCCGGACCGCGCGCAGCAGGTCGGCCGGTTCGGTGTGCTTCACCAGGAAACCCGCCGCGCCGGCACGGATCGCCTCGAAGACGTACTCGTCGAGTTCGAAGGTGGTGAGGACGACCACCCTGACCTCGGCGAGCTTGGGATCGTCGGCGATCATCCTGGTCGCGGCCAGCCCGTCCAGGATGGGCATACGGATGTCCATGAGCACCACATCGGGCACCAGCGCGCGGGTCATCCGGATGGCCTGTTCGCCGTTCTCGGCCTCGCCGATCACCTCGATGTCGTCCTGGGCGTCGAGCAGGGCGACGAACCCACCGCGCACCAGTGCCTGATCGTCGGCGACCAGCACCCGGATCACCGGCTCCGCCTCGCTCATGCGCTCGCCTCCTGGTCGTCCGGCGGTGCGGTCGCGGCCGGTGGGGCAGCGTCGATCGGCCGTGCGGCGACCGGTGCCATCTCGCTCACGCGGTCGCCTCCCGATCGTTCGGGGGTTCGCTCGCGGCAGGCGGGGCATCGCCGACCGGCCGCGCGGGCAGCCGTGCCGCCACGCGGAACCCGCCGGAGGGCCGGGGCCCGGCGGTGAGCGCGCCGCCGAGCGCGTGCGCCCGTTCCCGCATCCCGATGATCCCGTTGCCGCCGGCGCCGGAGCGCACGGCCGGGCCGGTGGGCCGGGTGTTGTCGACGGTGATGTCGACCGATTCGGCGGTGTAGCGCAGGGTGATCAGCGCGGCGGCGCCGGGCGCGTGCCGCACCACATTGGTCAGCGATTCCTGGATGATCCTGGCCGCGGCCACGTCCATCACGCTCGGCAGTTTCTTGGGCGTGCCGATGATCTTGGTGTCGACGGTCAATCCGGTCGCGCGGGTGCGTTCCAGCAGCGTGTCGAGATCGTCCAGGGACGGCGCGGGCGCGCGCGGCGCGGGTCGCGGCGGCGGGGCGGGCTGGGGCGCGGGTGGCGGCGAATCGGGCGCGGCGGCAACCGAATCGGAATACTCCTCGACGGGCGCCACGCTCGCTCCGCTGCGGATGGCGTGCAGCAGCGTGTGCACCTCGGTGAGCGCCTCCTTGGACGTGGTCTTGATGGTGGCCAGCGCGGCGGCGGCCTGCTGCGGTTTGCGATCGAACAGCTCGAGCGCCACCGAGGACTGCACATTGATCAGCGAAAGACTGTGCGCGAGCACATCGTGCAGCTCCCGTGCGATGGCGAGGCGTTCCTCACTGGCCGCCCGCGCCTGCTGCGCCTGCTCGTCGCGGCGCGCGGCCTCGGCGCGCTGCCTGCGCGCGAGCACGATCGCCCGCCGCTGACGCACCCCCTCGGCCACCGCGATCAGCACACCCATCCAGGCCAGTAGCCCGAAGGCCTGCCAGGCGCCGGTGCCCCGACCGAGCAGCGCGGGCAGCGGCCACACCATGGTCAGATAGCCCACCGCGACCAACGGATATGTGCGCCAACGCGATCCGTTGATGGCGGCGGTCAGGAAGGCGATCACCAGCGACAGGAAGATCGGCCCATAGCCGTAGTCGCGCAGCACGTAGACGATCGCGGCGAACAGCGTCACCAGCAGGACTGGCTCCGGCAGCAGCCGCCGGAAGCCCAGCGCGATCGGGCCCGCGAGCAGCAACAGATACGCGAACGCGTCGAGCGAACGCACCCCGCTCTGGTGCGTATTCGCCCCGGAGCTCCCGGCGAGCTGGATCACCGCGACCACCACTGCCAGGCCCCAGTCCTGAACGACCGAGCCACGCTCCCATTTCGCAGACGCTCCCACCTCTGTCACCCTATTGCGTGCGACGGCCGCCCGCGTGGGCCTGCGCGCGTAATTCCGGCTGGAACCACGCCGCGGCCGGTCAGCGGCGCCTCTCGGGGCGAATGTCTGGCGTCGCGGTAGGCCGCGCGGCGTAGTGGCGAAGCCGCCGCGCGACGGATGCCCGAACGCCGGTCCGGCGCGGATTCTGAGTCCATGAACGATTCGATCGTGGTCACCGACGGGCTGACCAAGCGCTACGGCGAGCACCTCGCGGTGGACGCGGTGAGTATGCGGGTCGGCGCGGGGGAGATCTACGGCTTCCTCGGCCCCAACGGCGCGGGCAAGACCACCACGCTGCGCATGCTGGCCGGACTGATCCGGCCCAGCGCGGGCACGGCGCTGGTGCGCGGCCTGCCGCCGGGCGACCCGGCGGTCCTGCGCCGCATCGGCGTGCTCATCGAAGGCCCCGGCTTCTATCCGTACCTGTCCGGTCGCGACAATCTGCGCGTCCTGGCCCGATATCGCGGCCACGGTGCGGAGGCGGTCGAGCGCGCGCTGAGCCGCGTCGGCCTGGCGGACCGGGCGGGCGACCGCTTTCGCACCTATTCCCTCGGCATGAAACAGCGACTCGGTGTCGGCGCCGCCCTGCTCGGCGACCCCGATCTGCTCGTCCTCGACGAGCCGACCAACGGCCTCGATCCGGCGGGCCTGGCCGACATGCGCACCCTCATCGTCGATCTCGCCGCCGACGGGCACACGGTGCTGCTGTCGAGCCATCAGCTGGCCGAGGTGCAGGAGATCTGCCATCGCGTAGGCGTGATCGCCGGCGGCAGGTTGCTGGCGGAGTCGACGGTGGCCGAACTACGCGGCACCGCAACGCTGCTGGTACGCGCGGACCCCGTCGCGTCCGCTGTCGCCGCGATCCGGGCGGTTACCGGCGCGCCGGTGCGGGCCGGTGCCGAGGGGATCCGCGTCGAGGCCACGGCGGCGACGGCGCCCGCCGTGGCGCGGGCCGTGCTGGCGGCGGGCGCCGACCTGCTCGAACTGCGGGTCGACGAGAAATCCCTGGAAGAAGTGTTCTTCGAGATGACGGCTGTGGAGGTCACGCGATGACGAGAGATCTGTGGGCGAGTCTGCGCGCGGAGTCGATCCGGCTGGGCCGCTGGCCCACGTTCTGGATCGTGCTCGGGGTGTGGATTCTGCTGAACCTCACCTTCGCCTACCTGTTCAATTACCTCGCCTACACCTCCGGCGAGAGCGGGGCCATGGCCGACGGCCTACCTCGTGACGTGCTGCTCGGCCAGCTGATGCCCGCCGCGGTGCCCGAGGTGTTCACCCAGGGGATGGCCATGTTCGGCGGCGCGTTGATGCTGATCCTGGGCGCGCTCGCGGTCGGCAGCGGGTACGGCTGGGGCACCTGGAAGACGGTGTTCACCCAGGGGCCGAGCAGGCAGGCCGTGGTCGGTGGACTGCTGGTCGGCCTGCTCGTCGTCGTGATCGCGCTCGTCGGTGTGGCGTTCGCCGTCGATCTCGGGGTCGCGTCGCTGATCGCCGTGAGCGAGGGGCAGCCGCTGGTGCTGCCGTCGCTGGAACAGTCGGTGCTCGGAATCGGTTCCGGCGTGGCGATTCTGAGCATGTGGACGCTGGCGGGCGCGTGTGTCGGTGCCGTCGCCCGTGGTCCGGCGCTGGCCGTCGGCCTCGGTCTGGTGTGGGTGCTCGTGGTCGAGAACCTGCTGCGCGGGGTGGCAGGCATCTTCGGCCCGATCGAGGCCGTGACCGATGTGCTGCCCGGTACGGCCGCCGGGTCGCTGGCGGGCGCCCTGCGCACCGTCGACGGCCCGCCCACGCCCGGCGTGCTCGACATCCTGACCCGCGGCGAGTCGCTGGCGCTGCTCACCGGCTACCTGCTGGTCTTCGGCGGCGGGACGGTCTGGCTGATGACCCGCCGCGACCTGGCCTGACCGATCAGGACCACCCGGCCGGGTTCGAGGCCGTCTCCCGCGAGATGCCCGAACCCGTCTCGGGGAAGCCGCCGTACAGGCGGTCGTGCAGGTGGGCGAAGAAGTAACACATCTCCTCGCACTCGGCGTCGGGCACGGCGACGGCCGGATCGGCCAGCACGGCCTCGTAGTGCTCGCGCCCCATGGCGACGATGAAGCCGCGCGCGTACAGGAAGCCGTCGTCGGAGCCGTCGGTGATCTCCTGGATATCGGCCCGATCGATCTCGTAGAGCGCCCGCTCGGCGACCCGGTCCAGCGCGGTCAGCTCGGCGCTGGTGAAGTCGGTGCTCAGCGAGCGCAGGGCGTCGATGAAACGGTCGGTGTGTTCGCGCGGGAGATCGGCGCCCGGGGTGAGCAGGGCGGTGCGGGCCGCGGAACCGGCCCGGTCCCATGCGGTTTCGATCAGGGCCCAGAACTGGGCGGCTTCGCTGTCGGTCGGCAGTGTCGTCACCCGGCTGACGCTAACCGTGGGGACCGACAGATTCCGGGCCGCCGAGCAGCCGATGGGCCAGCACCGCGAGCCCGTCGGTGATCTGCTCGGGCGCGAGCCCACGTTCGCGCTGACGCAGGTAGATCTCCGCCGCCAGCGGCGCGAGCACCACGTCGACCAGCGAATCCGGCTGGGGCACAGCGGCATCGACCAGCAGGGCGCGGACGTGCGCGAACCAGAACCCGTACGCGCCGGTCGCGAAGCGCGCCCCGCCGGTCTCCGCGCCGAGCACCAGATGGGCGTGCGCCGTGAGCAATTCGACCATCGCGCCGTAGAAGGCGGCCAGCCGGTCGGCGGGAGCCGCGCCGGGGCCGAGCGGCGGCTCACCGCGCAGCAGCTGTTCCTGGAGCGCGCGTTCGTGTTCGTCGAGCAGGGCCTCGGCGATGGCGGTGCGGTCGGGGTAGCGGCGGTAGAGGGTGCCGCGGCCGACGCCGGCGGCCTTGGCGATGTCGTCCATGGTGACCGTGCGTGGGTCGCGGGTGGCGAACAGTTCGGCGGCCGCCGCCAGCACCTTGGCCCGGTTGCGGGCGGCGTCGGTGCGCTCGGCGGGCCGCGGCGCGTCGAGCGCGGTGCCGGTGAGCAGGTCTGATCGGGGCTCCATGGTGACGACTGTAGCCCAGAAACGAATATGTGGACAAGGTGTCCACTTATGTTCTATGGTCGTGTCAGCGACAAGCGGACATGATGTCCATTTATGGAAGGCTCGACATGACACACCTCCTGCACCTCGACGCCAGCGCCCGCACCCGGTCGGTCAGCCGCAGGCTGGGCGCGGAATTCGTCCAGTCCTGGCGGGCCGCGAACCCGGATGGCGAGTACACCTACCGCGACCTGGCCGCCGAGCCGACGCCCTTCATCGGCGAAGGCTGGACCGAGCTGTGCGACGCCGTCCTCGCCGCGGGCAGCACCGATCTCGACCGGCTGCCCGAACTGGCCGCGACACCGGCGGCACGGGCGGCGTGGGAGATCGTCGAGCCGCTGCTGGCGCAGGTACTGGCCGCCGACGTGATCCTCATCGGCACGCCGATGTACAACTACTCGATCCCCGCTTCGCTCAAGGCCTGGCTCGACCAGATCACCTTCCCGCGAATGTCGCTGGGGGAGCGCAGGTTCGTGGTGGTCAGCGCCCGCGGCGGCGCGTACTCGCCCGGCGCGCCCAAAGCCGCGTTCGACTACCAGGAGCGCTACCTGCGCGACTTCTTCGCCGGGCACTTCGCGGTCACCGACACCGTCGTCGTGAACGCCGAACTGGCCAATGCCGTCCAGGACCCGAACCTGGCCCACCTGCGCGACGCGCACGAGGCATCACTGACCGCCGCGCTGACCGAAATCCGCCTGCTCGCGAAGGCGTACGTGTGATGAGCTGGGTAATCCTCGGCCTGGCCGGCCTCGTCGAGATCGTCTGGTCACAGACCATCAAGCCCACCGAGAACTTCACCAAACTCGGCCCGACTCTGCTCTGCATCGCACTCGGCTCGCTGGCCGTGTACCTGCTCTCGCGGGCCATGCACACCCTGCCGGTCGGCACCGCCTACGCGGTGTTCACCGGGATCGGGGCGCTGGGCGCGATCAGCCTCGGGGTGCTGGTGCACAAGGACCCGCTGAGCGCGGGCCGAATGCTGGCGCTGGCGCTGATCCTGGGCGGCATCGTGCTCGCCAGGGTCACCAATCCCGAGTAACGCTGTCGCACACCCGATGCGGCCCTGACCGGCTCCGGGCCGGTAAGGTCGGATGATGGACCAGCCAGTTCGCCCCCCTGATCTGTCTGCGCGACCGCACGAGCTCACGGTCGAGCGCGTGATGAAAGCCTCGCCCAGCCTGCTCTACGCGGCTTGGACGAAGGGCCTCGACCTGTGGCTGGCGGTTCCGGGTTCGGTGCTCGGCCGCCCCGGCGTCGACGAACCCCTCTATTTCGACACCGGCTCGGCCGACAAGCGCAACCCGCACTACGGCCGTGTCCTGGCCCTGGAGCCGGACCGCCGGGTGGAGTTCACCTGGGTCACCGCGGCCACCGAGGGCGTGGAGACCGTGGTCGCCGCGGAATTCCTCAAGCAGCCACGTGGCATCCGGCTGCGGTTGCGGCACTCCGGGTTCCCCACCGTCGCCATTCGCGATCTGCACCAGCAGGTCTGGCCGGACATGCTGGAGCGCCTCGACGAGGTCACCGGCACCGCCTGAGCGGAAGCGGGGTCGGCACCGGCGCCCGGCCGAGTAGGTTCGTCAGCGGACGCAATTCCCCCGAATCGAAAGGATTGTCATGCCGACTCGTAGCGCACGCACCCTCTGGGCAGGCGGACTGCAGGACGGTACCGGGCAGGTGGAACTGGTCAGCTCCGGTGCGGGCAAGTTCGATGTGACCTTCCCGCGCCGGGTGGCCGACGCCGCCGAGGGCACCAGCCCGGAGGAGCTGATCGGTGCGGCGCACTCGTCGTGCTACTCGATGGCGCTGTCGGCCGAGATCGCCAACGCCGGCGGCACCCCGGAGAGCCTGGACGTCACCGCCGACGTGACCCTCGGTCCCGACCCGGCCGGTGGCTTCCGGATCAGCAAGATCAAGCTGACCGTGCGCGCGGTGGCCCCCGGCCTGGACGCCGAGGGCTTCTACGCCGCCGCCGTCGCCGCCAAGAACGGCTGCCCGGTGAGCAAGGCCCTGGCCGGCGTCGCCGAAGTGGAGCTGGACGCCGAGATCATCTGAGCATCGTGACGCGGCTCATCGCTGGGTGAACCAGCGGTGAGCCGCGGGCGTGTACATGGCCGCGATCGCGACCAGCACCGCCAGGATGTGCACGGTCCGGCAGCCGACGAGCACCGCCGACGACGGTGCCAGCTCGCCGAACAGCACCGCGTAGTCGTCGGCCGACAGCAGCACCGCGACCGGCTCGATGATCAGCGAGAGCAGTCCGACCACCCCGATCCCCACCGTCAGCAGGGCGCGCGCCACCCGGCTGCCGTGCAGCATGACCAGCGCGACGGCGGCCACGACGAGATAGATCGCCAGGCGTGGCAGCAGTCCCGCCGCGGTGGCACCGAATTCACCACCGCCGCGCACGGCGCGCAGCAGTCCTTCGGCGGCACCGGCGGCCAGCGCGGTCAGCAGCGCGCCGAAGGCGACCGTGACGGCGACGGGGCGGTCGGCGGAAACGGAAAAGGCAGTGGCGGTCATGAGACCGACACTGCCTTTCCGGACGACCGGGGCGAATCACCCCGCGGTAGCGACCTGCCCCGCTACGGGAGTACTACGCCGCGTGGAGAATTCGGTGAGCGCGGCGAAGGCCAGGCCCAGCGACACCCACAGCGTGGTGGTCTCGGCCAGCGAGGCCACCCGGAACTTCCACAGCAGCGTCGCCGGGAAGTCGTCGGCGACCTCGTTCACGCCCGGCAGCAGAACGTAGCCGACCGTGGTGACCAGCACGAACGCGGCGACACCCGCGATGAGCCGGAGCGTGTCCAGCTGTCCGGCCAGCGCCCGGTACGCGGCGACCGCCGCCGCGACGGCGAGCAGGCCCAGCACGACCGCGGCGACCCACAGCCACGTGCGGTCGTTGATCGTCTCCGGATCGCCCACCGCGGGCGGGTTCGCCGGATACTTGAAGAACGGCACCGCGACGATCGCCGCCCACGCCAGCCCGGCGCTGATCAGCGAGAAGCGCGGTCCCGGCAGCGCGGTGTAGCGGCGGGCGATGTTCACCGCCGCGGCGAACAGGGCGCCGAAGGCCATCCCGGCGAGGCCGAGGGCGAGGAATTGTCCCGCCTTCTGCCCGGTCCGGCTGACCAAGGGTTCCTCGTCACCGCCGTGCGAATGGCCCTGGGGCTCGGCTGCCTCGTGCGGATGGTCCGCCGGAGCGGCGGCAGCTTCTTCGATGGCGATCGCGGCGTCCACCTGGGGCTCGCCGACGAAGTAGCCCACTGTCGCGGCCAGCAGGCCGGCGATCAAGCCGGCCAGCAGGCCACGCAACAGCAGGGTTTTCAGTGATCCGGTCAGTGGCACGGAACACCCAGCAGGTGACGTCCGTCGTGCATCAGCTCGTGCAGGAACATCCCGCTACGCGAGACGGCCCCCTGGTCGAATCCGACCAGGTACAGGGCGAGCAGTGCCAGCAGAACGACACCGACCGTGACGAGCACGGTGGCCAGGGTGTCCAGGCCGGTAGACCGGCTGGGGGAATGCGCGATTGCCATTCGGGTCCTCCTCAGGGATACGCGTCCCATGGTCGAAGTGTGGTGCGCAGGTGCCGGTGTCTGGCTCTCCGGCACCGGGGACCCGGTACGGAATACAGTGGCGCGACCGCTCCGGAATCACACCGGAATTACCGCGCACCCACGCGTGTTTTCCCCCGAACTGTGACAGCAGCCGACCATGCACGTCAATATGGGTGCCCGCATGTCCAGGGGAAACGCCGTGATCAGGCCTTCGCCGGCACGTCCAGGACCACCTCGAACTCGAGCAGCGACGCACCGGTGGAGACCGGCTTGGGCCGCTCGCCCTCGGCACCGTGACCGGCGTGCGCCGCGCGGGCCGGGCCGTCGCGCCACGCGGCGAAGGACTCCTCCGAATCCCACTGGGTCACCACGAAATACCGGTTCTCACCGGCGGTCGGGCGCAGCAACTGGAATCCGAGGAAACCGGGGGAGTTCTCCACCGCGTGCGCACGGGCGGCGAACCGCTTCTCCAGCTCGGGGCCGGCGCCCTCGGGAATCTCGATCGCATTGATCTTCACAACAGCCATGAGCCGACAATACGACCGCGCGGGAAACAGCCCGGCCTGGGGCACAATCGGCAGGGTGTTGTACGACGAAGGCGGGACCGGCGTCCCGATCCTGCTGCTGCACGGGCTGATGGGCAGCGCGCGCACCTGGACCGATCAGCTGCCGTGGCTGCGCGAATACGGCCACCTCTACACCGTGGACGCCGCCGGGCACGGTCGCGTGCCGCCCGCCGAGCTCACCACCGAGGCGTTCGTCGCCGATCTGGCAGAGCTCACCGCCGGGATCACCGAGCCGATGGTGATCGTCGGGCACTCCATGGGCGCCATCCACGGCTGGGTCTTCGCCGCCACCCACCCCGACCGGGTGCGCGCCCTGGTGGTCGAGGACATCGCCCCCGATTTCACCGGCCGCACCGCCGCGCACTGGGCCGAGCTCATCCACTCCTGGCCCCAGCCCTTCGCCGACGAGCGGGCCGTCCTCGACTACTTCGGGCCGGTCGCGGGCCGGTATTTCCTGCGCGCGTTCACCGCAGGGCCCGACGGCTACCGCCTGCACGGTGAGGTGGACACCTTTCGCGCCATCTCCGAGGAGTGGGGCACCAGGGACTTCTGGACCGAGTGGAAGTCGCTCGAAATGCCGGTGCTGCTCCTCGAAGGCGAGCACACCATCACCCCGCCGGGGCAGATGCGGACCATGGCCGAGGTGCATCCCGACGCCGAGTACGTGCTCGTCGCCGGTGCGGCGCACCTGGTGCACGACGAAGCGCCCGAGGTGTACCGCGAACACGTCGGCCGGTTCCTGCGCGGCGTGCTGGGCTGACCGATTCGAGGCCGCGATCGGTGGCGCACCGGACGGGCTCGACCGCGTGCCTAACCCGCGGCCCCGCCTTCTCCGGCCAGCGCGAACAGGCCGTCCTCGGTCTGCTCGATCAACCCGTCGACCAGCAGCGAATCCAGCGCCCGCGCGCGCTGACCCGGGTCGCGGGTCCACGCCAGATCCAGGCGCCCCTGTTCCACCGGACCCGAGGCCGCGCGCAGCACGTCGAGGAGTCTGCCGCGGGCCTGCCGGTCGGTGCCCTCGTACTTCTGCACCTTGCGGACCACCTCGGCGGCGGGCTTGCCCGCCTCGACCCACGCGCAGGCCGGCAGCGGGCAGCGGGCGCAGTCGGGATTGCGGGCCGTGCAGACCAGCGCGCCCAGTTCCATGAGGGCCGCCGAGAACGTGGCGGCGCGCGGCACCGAGGTGGGCAGCAGCGCCTCGGTCTCGGCCAGGTCGCGCGACGACGGGTTGCCCGGCTCGCGGCCGTGCACGGCGCGCGCGACCACCCGGCGCACATTGGTGTCCACCACGGGAACTCGCTGGCCATAGGCGAAACAGGCCACCGCGCGGGCGGTATAGGCGCCGATACCGGGCAGGCCGAGCAGGACGTCGACGTCGGTGGGCACCACGTCGCCGTGGTCGGCGGCGAGCACCCGCGCGCACTCGTGCAGCCGCAGCGCCCGGCGCGGGTATCCGAGCTTGCCCCAGGCGCGCAGCACCTCGGCCTGCGAGGACGCCGCCATCGCCGACGGCACCGGCCAGCGCGCCACCCACTCCCGCCAGATCGGCTCGACCCGCACCACCGGGGTCTGCTGCAGCATGATCTCGCTCATCAGGATGTGCCATGCGGTGGCCTCGGGCCGCCGCCACGGCAGATCACGCGCCGTGTCGGTGAACCAATCCAGCAGGACGTCCGCGTCGATACTCACTGTTTCCGTTCCGCCTCGGCCAGGCCATCTTTGCCGACGCGTAACGCGGCGGACTCGCTGGTAACCCACAGCCTGTGCACAATGGTCGGTATGCCTGGTTCCAATCCGATAAGTGCCTGGAAGTCACTGCGCGAAGGCAATGAGCGCTTCGTCAGCGGCAACCTGCTGCATCCTAGCCAGGGCGCCGCCGACCGAGCCAAGCTCGTCAAGGGCCAGCACCCGCACGCCATTCTGTTCGGCTGCGGTGACTCCCGGGTGGCGGCTGAACTGATCTTCGACCAGGGCCTGGGCGACATGTTCGTCGTCCGTACCGCCGGTCACGTGGTCGACAGCTCGGTGCTCGGCTCGATCGAATACGGCGTCGAGGTGCTCAACGTGCCGCTGATCGTCGTCCTCGGTCACGACAGCTGCGGTGCCGTGAAGGCCACCATCGACGCCCTCGACGGCGGCGAGGTGCCCGGCGGCTTCATCCGCAGCGTGGTCGAGCGGGTCACCCCGTCGATCCTGGTCGGCCGGCGCGAGGGCCTCACCTCCATCGACGAGTTCGAGGCCAGGCACGTGGTGGAGACCAGCCGGCTGCTCATGCAGCGGTCGATGATCATCTCGCAGCGGGTGGCCACCGGCCAGCTGGCGATCGCGAGTGTCACCTACGCGCTCGAGGACGGACGGGTGCACCTGCGCCGCGTCGTCGGAAACATCGGTGAGATGTCCTGAACCGGGGGATAGTCCCGGTTCTGCCCCCGACACGCCGAGGTCATCGAGCACGCCTCCGCGCGGTGCGCTTACCGTTGAGGCGTGCTGGAACCGAATGGACCGCTGCCACCGGAGATCTACTGGCGTCGCCGTGCACTCGCCATCGGCGTCGTCATCGTCGCGCTGGCGGTCGTGATCTTGCTCGTCACCATGATCGCGCGGGGCGGCGACTCCTCCGGTGACACCGCCGCGGCGACGTCGAGCACGTCGGCCGCGGCCACGTCGACCTCGGCGGCGGGCAGCAGTAGCAGCGCCGCCGAGTCGAGCAGCGCGGCACCGAGCAGTTCGACCTCGGCTGCCGCCTCGGCGACCAGCGTCGCGGCCGAACCCCCGGCTCAGCCGTGCACCGACCAGTCGCTGGCGTTGAAGGTGTCCGTGGGGCAGCCGACCTACCGGGTGGGCGATCAGCCCGCGTTCGGCACCGTGATCACCAATATCTCCTCGGCGGCGTGCTCACGTGACCTCGGGCCCGGCCCGCAGTTCCTGGTGTACACGCTGGACGGCCAGCGGCGCCTGTGGGCGAGCAACGACTGCAATCCGGATGGACCGCCGGAAGTGAAGACCCTCAAGGCGGGCGAACAGCTGTCGTACAAGGGCACCTGGTTCGGCACCACCTCGCAGCCCAACTGCGAAGGCGACCGGCTGCAGGTTCCGGCGGGCGCGTACATGGTCGTGGCGCAACTCGGCGCGGTGCGCAGCGCCGCCGAACCGTTCAACCTGGCGGCATAGCCGCGGCGTATCACCGTCGTGGCGGCCGATCCGTCGATAGGTGTCGCGCATTGTGCGGGTGCGCTGTAGATCACATGGTCGAGTTCGGTCGATTTGCAGACTTCGCATGATCGGCCAGATCGTCAATGGTCGTTGCCGTGGAAATGGCCGATTTCGGCGAATTCCGGTGTTTGCCGGGGTTATTCCACGGCGACCGGTTCCTTGGCTGCGCGGGATTTGCGGAGTTGCGCCAATCGAAGTGCCGAACGCAGATCCCCGACCTCGTGGATACGCATCGAACCGATCTTGGTTTTCTCCGAACCGGGCGGCACCAGGGCCGTGGTGAACCCGAGCCGCTCGGCCTCGGCGAGCCGCCGGGAGAGCCCGGTGACCTTGCGGACCTCACCGGCCAGGCCGACCTCGCCGAGGATCACCCAGCCCGCGGGCAGCGCGATATCGGCCTCGGCCGAGGCGATGGCCAGGGCGATGGCGAGATCGGCCGTGGGCTCCACCAGGCGCATCCCGCCCACCGTGGCGGCGTAGACGTCGTGCTTGCCGAGGAACACCCGTCCGCGGCTCTGCAGCACCGCCAGCACCATGGCGACCCGGTTGTAGTCCAGCCCGCTGACAGCGCGGCGCGGCTGCGGTATCTCGGTCTTCACCGTGAGGCCCTGCACCTCGGCCACCAGCGGGCGCTTGCCGTCCATCGCCACGGTGACCGCGGTGCCGGGCACGGTGTCGGTGCGATGGTGCAGGAACAGGCCCGACGGATCGTCGACGCAGGCGATGCCGTCTTCGTGCAGCTCGAAGCAGCCCACCTCGTCGGCGCTGCCGAAGCGGTTCTTGATGCCGCGGATCATCCGCAGCGTGGAGTTCTTGTCGCCCTCGAACTGCAGCACCACGTCGACCAGATGCTCGAGCGTGCGCGGGCCGGCGACATTGCCGTCCTTGGTGACATGGCCGACCAGCAGCACCGCGATGCCGCTGGCCTTGGCCAGCGAGGTGAGCGCCGCCGTCACCGCGCGGACCTGGGTGACGCCGCCGATCACGCCGTCGACCTCGGGTGCCAGCATCGTCTGCACCGAGTCGACGACCAGCAGCGTCGGCCGCACCTGTTCCACGTGGCCGAGCACGATCGACAGATCCGATTCCGCCGCCAGATACACCCGGTCGTGCACGGCGCCGGTGCGGTCGGCGCGCAGGCGCACCTGCCCCGCCGACTCCTCGGCCGTCACATACAGCGAGGTCTCGCTGCGCTGCGCGGCCCAGCGGTGCGCGACCTCGAGCAGCAGAGTGGACTTGCCGACGCCGGGTTCCCCCGACAGCAGCACCACCGACCCTGGCACCACACCGCCGCCGAGCACCCGGTCCAGCTCGCTGACCCCCGTCGACCTCGCCTGGGTGACCTTCGCGTCGATCTGCGACAGCGGCGCCGCGGCCGTGCTCGGCAGCATCGCACGCCTGCCCGGCGCGGCGGCGGCCGCCGAGACGGCCACCTCGTTCACCGTGCCCCAGGCACCGCACTCCGGGCACTTACCCACCCATTTGGACACCTCGTGCGAGCACGAACTGCACCGGAAGACAGCTTTGGTCTTGGCCACGAGCGCACCCTACGCACCGGCTCCGACAAATAGGAAAAGCCGCCGCGAACACCGCGACGGCTCGTCCTCGGGACCGGAATCAGTGGCCGCCGGCGCCCTCGGGGGCCGGGCCGGACTTGTCGTTCTCGACGCGGTCGGCCTCGGCGGCGTCGACCGGGACCGACACCTGCACGGTGCCCGCGTCCTTGAAGTTGAAGGTGACGTTGTAGGTCAGGCCCGGGTAGATGGTCTTGCTCAGGCCGGTGATCTCGATGCTGCCCGGCTTGGCGGCCGGATCGATCGACGGGGTGTCGCCGGTGGCGGTCGCCGGGGCGCCCGTGGTGGTGGGCGAGGCGGACGTGGTCGGCGCGGCCGTGGTGGAGGTGGCGCCGTGGTGGTCGGCCTCCTCCGGCTTCTCGCCGGTGGCCTTGACCGGGCCCGCGACCACGGTCTGCTGCGGCTTCAGCACGAACTTGGCGTCGCCTGCCGGACCGGTCAGCTTGACGGTGCCCAGGTCGGTGGTGACGCTGGTCAGCTCGTCGGTGACGATCTCGCTGCCGTTGATGATCGACAGCGCGATGACGGCCTTGCCGCCCTTCTCGTGCTCGGCCGGGGCCGCGGGGTACACGATGTGCACGTTGCGCAGCGAGATGTCGCCCACGTTCGCGTGGTTGCCGTTGATCGCGGCGGCCTGCGACGAGGTCTGGGTGTGCTGGCCGGCACTGCAGCCGCTCAGGGCGATGCCCGCGGCAGCGGCGAGCGCGGCAACCGTCACCATGCGACGTCGCGCCGACGGGGCGGTCACAGCTTTCAGGGCAGTCACGGTTTGTCCTCCATGTCGACCGGGCTCACTCCGTTCCACACGGCGGATCGGAGGGTAGTAACTAGGCAGCGTAGTAGTTCGCTTCGCGCGCGTGGCGCCCGGGCTCGCGACGCGCGGGCACGGAAGTAACAGTTCGGTGTCCGGAGCGGGGTTGCCGGATCGATGCGGGGCAGGGCGGCTGTGCTCGCGGCTCGCTGTGCTGGTGGTTAACCCGTTCTGGCGCAATGGAATGCACAACAATTCGGCGTTGTCAACCCCTACGATGCCCTCGTTGTGGCCCTGACCTGCACAGTTGATCGCGCCGTTATCGAGTCGCATGTTAAACTGTGAACATCGAAAGGGGCACGGGACACATGATTTTTAAGGTCGGAGACACCGTCGTTTACCCCCACCACGGAGCGGCGCTGATCGAAGCAATCGAGACCCGCACCATCAAGGGTGTGCAGAAAGAGTATCTGGTCCTGAAGGTCGCGCAAGGCGACCTGACCGTTCGGGTTCCCGCAGAGAACGCCGAATATGTCGGCGTCCGGGACGTCGTCGGCCAGGAGGGTCTCGACCGCGTCTTCCAGGTGCTGCGCGCGCCACACACGGAGGAGCCGACCAACTGGTCCCGCCGTTACAAGGCCAACCTCGAGAAGCTCGCCTCCGGCGATGTGAACAAGGTGGCCGAAGTCGTGCGTGACCTGTGGCGTCGTGAGCAGGACCGCGGCCTGTCCGCCGGTGAGAAGCGCATGCTCGCCAAGGCTCGCCAGATCCTCGTCGGTGAGCTCGCGCTCGCCGAGGGCACCGACGACGGCAAGGCCGAATCGCTGCTCGACGAGGTCCTCGCCGCGGCTTCCTAGAAGTGCGACCTGTCGTAGCACTGGTCCCTGCCGCCGGTCGTGGCGTGCGCCTGGGTGAATCCACCCCGAAGGCGTTCGTCCCGGTCGGCGGCACACCTATGGTCCGGCTGGCGGTCGACGGGCTGATCGCGTCCGGTGCGGTGCACCGGGTGGTCGTCGTCGTACCCGCCGAACTGGTCGAAGCCGCGTCCGCTCTGCTGTCCACCACCTCACTGACCGGCGGTTCGATGCCCCCTGTGCCGGTGCAGGTCGTCGTTGGCGGCGCCGAGCGCACCGATTCGGTGCGCGCCGGGATCGCGGCCGCGCCCGACGCGGCGTTCTACCTCGTGCACGACGCCGCTCGCGCGCTCACTCCACCGGAGCTGATCGCGCGGGTGGCCGCCGAGCTGCAGGCGGGCAGTCGTGCGGTGGTCCCCGCGCTGCCCGTGGTCGACACCGTGAAATCGGTCGACGACCAGGGCGTCGTCACCGGCACGCCGGACCGCGCGCACCTGCGCGCCATCCAGACCCCCCAGGGCTTCGCCGCCGATCTGCTGCGCGAGGCCTACGCCACCGAGGTCGGCGCCACCGACGACGCCGGACTGGTCGAACGCCTCGGCGTCGCCGTCCGCACGGTGCCGGGCGACCCGCTGGCCTTCAAGATCACCACCCCGCTCGACCTGCGCCTGGCCGACGCCCTGCGCGCCGATCAGGCCGCCGTCGCCGCGCCACGTGCCGAAGAGGCGGTCGCGCGATGAGAGTCGGCATCGGCAGCGATGTGCACCCCATCGAACCCGGTCGTCCCTGCTGGATGGCCGGTCTGCTGTTCCCCGACGCCGACGGCTGCGCCGGCCATTCCGACGGTGACGTCGCCGCGCACGCCCTCTGCGACGCGCTGCTCTCCGCCGCGGGTCTCGGCGATGTCGGCGCCGTCTTCGGCGTCGGCCGTCCCGAATGGTCCGGTGTCACCGGCGCCGCCATGCTCACCGAGGTCCGCAGGCTGCTGGCCGAGGAGGGCTTCTCCGTTGTGAACGCCGCGGTGCAGGTCATCGGCAATCGGCCCAAGATCGGCCCGCGCCGCGTCGAGGCGCAGAAAGTACTCGGCGAATTACTTGACGCACCGGTCTCGGTGTCCGGTACGACCACCGACGGTCTCGGCCTGACCGGTCGCGGCGAGGGTGTCGCGGCCATCGCGACCTGTCTGCTGGCGGAGTGTCCGCAGCCCTGACGGGGCCGTAATTCCTCCGCCGCCGCAACGCCGTTTCGCATCCTCGGCGATTCCCCGTGAGCCACGAAGCGGCCGGTCATCATCACGCCCATCCCACCGACTAGGATCGAATGCCGTGACCTTGCGCCTTTTTGACACCGACACGCGGACCCTGCGGGAATTCACCCCGCTGGTCCCCGGCCGTGCCTCGGTGTATCTGTGTGGGGCCACCGTGCAGGGTCAGCCCCATATCGGGCACGTCCGCAGCGGCGTCGCGTTCGACGTGCTGCGCCGCTGGCTGCTGGCCCACGACTTCGACGTGCGGTTCATCCGCAATGTCACCGATATCGACGACAAGATCCTGAACAAGGCCGCCGAGGCGGGCCGCCCCTGGTGGGAATGGGCCGCCACGCACGAGCGCGCGTTCGACTCCGCCTACGAGATGCTCGGCGTGCTGCCGCCCTCGGCCGAACCGCGCGCCACCGGCCACATCACCCAGATGGTCGGGCTGATGGAGCGGCTGATCGAGCGCGGCCATGCCTACGCCGCCGACGGCGACGTCTACTTCGACGTGCTGAGCTGGCCCAACTACGGCGAGCTGTCCGGGCACAAACTCGACGACGTGCACCAGGGCGAGACGCCGACCCGCGGCAAGCGCGACCCGCGCGATTTCACGCTGTGGAAGTCGGCCAAGCCGGGCGAGCCGAGCTGGCCGTCGCCGTGGGGCCCCGGTCGCCCCGGCTGGCACCTGGAATGCTCGGCGATGGCCGAGTTCTATCTCGGCGCCGAATTCGATATCCACTGCGGTGGAATGGATTTGATTTTCCCGCACCACGAGAACGAGATCGCCCAGTCCAAGGCGGCCGGTGACGGTTTCGCGCGTTACTGGCTGCACAACGGCTGGGTGACCATGGGCGGCGAGAAGATGTCGAAGTCGCTCGGCAATGTGCTCTCGGTCCCGAATGTGCTCACCCGGGTCCGCGCGGTCGAATTGCGTTTCTATCTGGGCAGCGCGCATTACCGCTCGATGCTCGAATACTCCGACAAAGCGCTCGACGACGCGGTCGCGTCCTATCGGCGTATCGAGGCATTCGTGCATCGCGTGCTCGACCGCGTCGGCGAGGTCTCGGTCGGGAAATGGACCGACGGATTCGCGGCCGCGCTCGACGACGATCTGGCGGTTCCGAAGGCGCTGGCCGAAATCCACCACGTGGTGCACGAGGGCAATCGCGCGCTGGAGGCGGGCACGATCGAGACCGCGGCCGAAGCGGCCGGGCAGGTCAGGGCGATGCTCGGCATCCTCGGCGTCGACCCGCTCGACCCGCACTGGTACACCCCCGCCGACAATTCGGCGGCGCTCGACGCGCTCGACGTGCTGGTCCGGTCGGAGCTGGATCGCCGCGCGGGCGCGCGGGCGGAGAAGAACTGGGCAGAAGCCGATGCCGCACGGGATCGGCTCGTCGCAGCGGGTATCGAGGTCACCGATACCCCGCAGGGGCCGGAATGGTCGCTGGGCGCATCGAGCGGAAAGGCGAACTGATGGCAGGCAATTCACAGCGACGCGGAGCGATCAGGAAGGGCGGCACCAAGAAGGGCGCCGTCGTCGGTTCCGGTGGCAAGCGCCGCCGCGGGCTCGAGGGCAGGGGCGCGACCCCGCCCGCCGAGGCCCGCACCAAGCATCCCGCCGCCAAGCGGGCCGCGGCCGCCGCCAAAGCCAAAGCGGCGCAGCAGAATCGCCCCACCGGTAAGGCCGGGGTGCCGCGCGTCGGCCGCAAGTCCGACGACGGTCCCGAGCTGGTCCTCGGCCGCAACCCGGTGCTGGAGTGTCTGCGCGCCGACGTGCCCGCCACCGCGCTGTTCGTCGCGGTCGGTACCGAGAACGACGACCGTCTCTCCGAGAGCGTGCAGCGCGCCGCGGACATGGGCATCTCCATTCTCGAGGTGCCGCGGACCGATCTGGATCGGTTGAGCGCCAACGGTTTGCACCAGGGCGTGGCCCTGCAGGTCCCGCCGTACCGCTACGCGCACCCGGACGACCTGATCGACCGGGTGAAGACCTCCGGCGAGCCCGGCCTGCTGGTGGCGCTGGACAACATCTCCGATCCGCGCAACCTGGGCGCGGTCATCCGCTCGGTGGCCGCGTTCGGCGGGCAGGGCGTGGTGATCCCGCAGCGGCGCAGCGCGAGTGTCACCGCGGTGGCCTGGCGGACCAGCGCGGGCGCGGCGGCCCGGCTGCCCGTCGCCAGGGCGACCAACCTGACCCGCACCCTGAAGGACTGGGCGGCCCAGGGTTTCCAGATCGTCGGTCTCGACGCGGGCGGCGACACCAACCTCGACGAGTTCGACGGCAGTGTGCCGACGGTGGTCGTCGTCGGTTCCGAGGGCAAGGGCCTCTCGCGGCTGGTCCGGGAGAACTGCGACTCCATCCTGAGCATCCCGATGGCCGGTCCGGTCGAGTCGCTCAACGCCTCGGTCGCGGCCGGTGTCGTCCTGGCCGACATCGCCAGACAGCGCCGTCAGGGCTGATCTGCGCGGGGTTTCCGGGCAAATCGGCTCTGTCGCCGTAGAATTCGATGCGTGGCGATACCCAACCATCCGATCGGTGAGACGGTCGAGCACCCGCAGGCCAACCTGATCCTCGTGCTCGGGCTGCTCAGCCCGTTCTGCTGCGGGATCTTCGGGCCGATCGCGTGGGTGCTCGGCAAGCGGGCGCTCAACGAGATCGACGCGTCCTACGGTGCGCTCTCCGGGCGTTCCCAGGTGACCATCGGGTACATCGCGGGCATCATCGGCACCATCCTCATGGTGCTGTTCGCGATGCTGTACCTGGCCGGCTCCTGCAACGGGAACTTCTGAGGCGTCAGTCCAGGCTGGGGCGCTCCGCGTGGGCGTCCCAGGCGGGCCATTCCGCGCTGATGCTGCCCGTCCACTTGGGCTGCCTGCGCTCCTTGAACGCGGCCATCGCCTCGCCGCCGTCGACGCTCTTGGCCACATGCGCGTTGAGCTCGGATTCGAGCTGCCCGACCACGGCGGGCGTCATACCGAGGCCCTCCCAGATCAGCCGCTTGGTCAGTGCGACGGGCAGCGGCGCCGGTCCGTTGGCGATGTCGTGCGCGACCGCCATCGCGGTGGGCAGCACCTCGCCCGCGGGCAGGCTGGCGTTGGCCAGGCCCATCGACTTGGCCTCGTCACCGTCGAAGGTGCGGCCGGTCAGCATGATGTCGGCGGCGTTGGCCAGCCCGGCCAGGCGCGGCACCGTCCAGTGCGCGTAACCGTCGGCCAGCACGCCACGCCGTACCTGGCTGAGCCCGTAGACGGCGTCGCGGGCGAAATAGCGCAGATCGCACTGCAGGGCCAGCGCCAGCCCGATCCCCACCGCGTGGCCGTTGACGGCGGCGATCACCGGCTTGCGGACCTGCCACGGCGGCGGATCCAGGCTCACCTCGCCGTTCGCGCGGGCGGACAGGTCGGCGCCCGCGCAGAACGCGGGCGCGGTACCGGTGATCACCACGGCCCGGATCGCGTCCTCGCTGTCGCAACGGCGCAGCGCGGCGCTGAGCTCGGCCGCCATCGTCGGGGTGACGGCGTTCTGCTGCGCGGGGCGGTTGAGCGTGAGCACGGCGACTCCGGCAGAGACATCGACGAGCAGTTCCGAACTCATGGGATCGAATGGTACTAGCGGCGCCGACCCGCCGTTGCGTCACTCGCGCAGCAGGTGCCTGCCGATGGCGTACTTGTGCACTTCGGTGGGTCCGTCGTAGAGCCGGAACGCGCGCATGTCGCGGAACAGCATCTCCACGACGGTCTCGTCGCTGATCCCGATCCCGCCGAGCACCTGCACGCAGCGGTCGGTGACCTTGAACAGTTCCTCGGACACGTACGACTTGGCCATCGACGATTCGTGCCTGGCCTGCTGTCCCTGGTCCATCAGCCAGCAGCTGTGCCAGATGGTCAGCCTGCACTGGTGCAGCGCCACCTCGTTGTCGGCGAGCATGAACGACACGCCCTCGTGCTCACCGATCGGCTTGCCGAACGCGGTACGGGTGCGCGCGTAGTCGACGGCGATGCTCTGGGCCCGCTCGGCCGCGCCCAGCCAGCGCATGCAGTGCGTGAGCCGGGCCGGGGCCAGCCGCAGCTGGGCGTAGCGCAGTGCCTGGCCGGTGCGTCCCAGCACGGCCGAGGGCGGCAGGGTGAGGTTCTCGAACCGCACCACCGCGTGGCCGCCCACGTAGTTGCGGTCCATCGTGTTCATGATCCGCTCGATGACGATGCCCTCGGCGTCGCCGTCGGTGAGGAACAGGGTCGGGCCCGCGGGCAGGTGCGGGTTCTCGGCAAGGCGCGCCATGATGATCCAGGTCTTGGCCCCGTCGGCGCCGGTGATCAGCCATTTGCGCCCGTTCAGCACGAAGTTCTCGCCGTCGAACACCGCCTCGGTGCTCAGCTGACCGGGGTCGGAGCCCGCGCCGTCGGGTTCGGTCATCGCGAACACCGAGCGCTGCTCGCCGCGGATCACCGGCATCAGGTACCGGTCCACCTGGTCCGGGTCGGCGATCTTGCCGAGCAGGAACATGTTGCCCTCGTCGGGCGCAGCGCAGTTCATCGCGACCGGGCCCAGCGTCGACCAGCCCGCGGCCTCGTAGACCAGCGCCTGTTCGACATGCGAGAGCCCGAGCCCGCCGTACTCCACCGGCGCCTGCACGGTGAGCAGCTTCTCGGCCCTGGCCAGCTCGACCAGTTCGGCGCGTAGCTCGTCGGTGGGGCCGTGCGCGGTGAGCCGCGGATCGCGCTCGAACGGCACGATCTGCTCGGTGACGAACGCGCGAACCCGATCCCGCAGGGCGGCCAGATCATCCGGAACAGCGAAGTCGATCATGCTGTGTAGTCTGCTCGCCCGCGCGGCGGTTGGGGACGATTTCGGCCCCAAGTGGCACCAGAAATCAGCGAGCCGGTGCCAGCCTGCGATTGCGATGGCCGACGAACCGGCACACCAGGTAGATCGCGAACGAGATCGCGGTGACGAACGTCGACACCGGCACGCCCGGCGCCAGCGACAGCAACAGCCCGCCCACCGCGGCGACCTCGGCGAAGATCACCGACAGCACCGTGGCCCGCAGCGGGCTCGCGGTGACCTGCGCGGCGGCCGCGGCCGGGGTGATCAGCAGCGCGAGCACCAGCAGCGCGCCCACGATCTGCACGCCGAAGGCGGCGGTGATGCCGAGCAGCACGGCGAAGATCACCGACAGCGCCCGCACCGGCACCCCGCGCGCCACCGCCACCTCGGGGTCGGAGCTGGCGAACAGCAGCGGCCGGTAGACCACGGCCAGCACCGCGAGCACGGCCGCGGTGCAGGTGAGCAGCAGCGCCAGGCCGTCGTAGCCGACGCTGGCGACCTGCCCGGTGAGCAGCGAGAACTTCGACCCGGCCCGGTCCGGCGCCAGCCACAGGAACAGCACCGACAGGCCGAGCCCGAACGAGAGCACCACCGCGATCACCGAATCGCGTTCGCGCGCACGGGAACCGAGCCAGCCGAACAGCACCGCCGCGACCACCGACCCGGCGATCGCGCCGATCCCGACGCCGACACCGGCCAGCAGCGCCGCCGACGCGCCGGTCAGCGACAGCTCGCTGGTGCCGTGCACCGCGAACGACATCTGCCTGCTCACGATCAGCGGCCCGATCAGCCCGGCGAGCAGGCCGAGCAGCGCGCTCGCCAGCAGTGCCTGCTGCACGAAGTCGTAGGTGAGCAGATCGGCGGTGGTGCCCAGATCGAACATCTGGTGCAGCACCTTGTTCAGCTTGTCCATCAGGCGGTACCGCCCAGCGCGTCCATGTCGTCGCCGGTGCCGACCACCACGAGCCGATCGCGCACCCGCAGCACCTCGACATCGGTGCCGTACAGCTCCGAGAGCGTCGCCGAGGTCATCACCTCCTCGGGCGTGCCGATCCGGAAGGCGCCGTCGACCAGGTACAGCACCCGGTCGACCAGCGGCAGGATCGGATTGATCTCGTGGGTCACGAACAGCACCGCGGTGTCGTGTTCGCGGCGGCGCCGGTCGACGAGTTCGGCGACCAGCCGCTGATTGGCCAGGTCGAGGCTGAGCAGCGGTTCGTCGCACAGCAGCACCGCCGGATCGCCGACCAGCGCCTGCGCGACCCGCAGCCGCTGCTGCTCGCCACCGGACAGCAGTTCCAGCGGCTTGTCCGCGAAGTGCTGCGCGCCGACCGCGGCGACGGCCGCCTCGACCCGCGCCGTCCGCTCGGTGCGGCGGCGCCAGCCCAGGCCCCAGCGGTGCCCGTCGACGCCGAGCCCCACGAGATCCTTGCCGCGCAGCTGCACACCGGCGTCGATGGTCTTCTGCTGCGGGACATAGCCGATGCCGGGATTGCCGACGCCCGCCTGCTTGCCCGCCACCTGCGCGGTGCCCCCGCTCAGCGCGAGCGTGCCGAGCAGCACCCGCAGCAGCGAGGTCTTGCCGGAGCCGTTGGGTCCGAGGACCGCGATGAACTCGCCCGGTGCCACGTCGAGATCGAGGCCGCGCCACAGGGTGCGGTCGCCGAAGGACAGCGTGGCGCCGCGCAGCCGGATGGCGGCGTCGCCGGTGCCCGCCCGCGACAGCGCGGTGGGCAGTGCCGTTCCCTCGGTCGTCGACATGGCCGGCCTCAGCGCAGCGCCGCGGCGAGCGCCTTGGCGTTCGCGGTCTGCCACTGGACGTAATCGACACCGGCGGGCAGGGTCTCGGTCACCTCGACGACCGCGATGCCCGCGCCCTGCGCGGTGGCGCGCAGGTCCTGGGTGATCTTGTCCTGGGTCTGGGTGTTGTAGATCAGCGCCTTGACCTGCTTGCCGGTGAGCAGGTCGCGGGTGGCGGCGACGGCGGCGGGCGCCGGGTCGGTCTCCTGCTCGATCGCTTCCTGGAACTCGTGCGGGGTCTTGTCCTGCGCGGTCGCGGCCACCAGCAGGTAGTGCGCGAGCGGCTCGGACTGGGCGACCGGTGTGTTCGGGTGCTGGGTGGCGATGGTGCCGGTGATGGTGCTGACGCCGATCAGCTGGTTCTTGAAGGCGGTGGCGCGCTCGGTGTAGGCGGCGGCGTTGGCGCTGTCGATCTCGCCGAGCTGGGCGGCGATCCGGTCGGCGACCGCGGCGACGGTGGTCACGTCGTACCAGACGTGCTCGTTCTCGTCGCTCTTGTCGGCGCGCTGCTCGAACGCCTCGACGGTCCGCTTGTCCTTGCCGTCGATGGCCTTCTCGATGAACTCGTCGTAGTGCCCGCCGTTGAACACGACCAGATCGGCGTCGCTGATCGCGGCGGTATCGGTGGCCGAGGTCTCGAACGAGTGCGGATCGGCGGCGGGATCACTGATGATCGAGGTCACCCGCACATCCGGCCCGGCGACCGCGGTGGCGATGGAACCCCACACATTGGTGGAGGCCACGACGGACACCCCGTCCGCGTCATCGGAACCACCACACGCGGTGAGCACGACAGCCGCCGCCACTCCCACCGTGAGTCCGGCACACATGCGGGCGAATCGACTGTTCACGCGGTACTCCTGGCCAGACTCGATCAGGCACCCCCCACTGTGCCCTGGATCATAATGGAAATCGTTACCGTTTTAGATTAGCAGTTCGTCCGCTGATCAACTATCTCGGCCGGGAACTCGCCCGATTGATATACTGGGGCAAGAATTTGATATCAACCGGAGAGGTTTCGATGGCTCGTACCGTGATCGATCTGGACGACGAGGCTCTGGCGGAGGCGGCTCGCTACCTGGGCACCACGACGAAGCGGGAGACCGTGAACGCGGCTCTGCGCGAGATCGTCGACCGTCGGCGGCGAGCAGCCGCGATCGCCCGGATGCGCGACATGGTCGCGGCCGGTGAGATCGACTTCGATGGCGAAGGCCGTCGCCGCGGCTCCGCGGCGTGACCGAGCGCTATCTGGCGGACACCAGCGCCCTGGTCCGGTTCTTTCGTGGCCAGACAGGGGCGGAATGGGATCAAGCCGTCAGTTCCGGTCTGGTCGGGGTCTGCGAACCCGTCCGCCAGGAGTACCTGCGTGCCGTCGGCGGACGCCCGGCCTATTACGAGGCCGCGGGCCTGCTCCACGAGATCTTCCCCTACTTCACGGTGCCGGACTCCTGTTGGACCGAGTCGGCCGCATTACAAGAGCGCCTCGCGGACGCCAGCCGACACCAAAGTGCCGGCCCGGTGGATCTGCTCGTCGCCGTCACCGCGACCCACCACAAACTGACCGTCCTCCACGCCGACCTCGACTACGAGGCCATCGCGACCCTGACCGGCCAGCCGGTCCGCCGCATCGACAAACCGGCGGGCTGAGAGCGGTACCCGACTGCGCCTGCCCGGATGTGCCCGCGGCCAGAACACCGAAAAGCCGGGCTCGAAATCCGAGCCAGACTTCTCGAGACAGGTAGCCCCGCCGATGAGCCGGTATGCCTCCGTCAATCAGACAGCGCCCAGGGAACTCCCTCTCGCCGGGCAGGCCGCTGTCATGGTTGTAGCGGTAGAGCATTGTGCCACTGTGTAATTCGGGCTCACTCGCGCTGAAATGCGAGGTCGCCCAGACAGATCCACCCGCGATAGCATCAGGGACTATGAGCACCCCAGGGGGAGAGAACGGGGCCATGTCGGTGGTCCCCGCCAGTGTCCGTGACGTCGGCAACTACGTCTACGATCTCGCTGACACCTTGGGCCAGGTACTCGACGTTGCCAGCGGTGAAGTCGAATCCTGTGCCGGCGGGAGCTGGGCAGGTGCCGCAGCGAGCGCCTTCGCAACCGGATGGTCCGAGACCTACACCCACCGGCTCGGGAGCCCTGTATGACATTTTCAGCGCATCGGTGACCAGCCGGTACACAGTGGGTGCTCGCGGGCGCAAGATTGCGATTTTGGGTTCCGGCATTGCGGCGTGCGCGATAGCCGCTGTGGCCATCGTCCGGGTGGAAATGTCCAACGATGGGCCTACCGAGGCTGTGCAACTGGTGGACGCGGCGACTGTCGCTGGTTTCACGCGCACAGCCATAGTGGAAGTACCCGACGCTTATACGTCCGGTGCAGCAGCCTATTTCGTTGGACCTGCACCGAGGCCGGATGTCCTCGCCGCGGTATCCATACCAACGATGTCGCTCACGGCTTCGCAGCCTCGAGTGGACGTCCCCGGTGTGGCCGACCGGAGTGTTGTGGTAGCGCGGGGTTCCCGACCGGATGTCGATGATGAGTGTGGTGCGTCGGTCGCTCTTCTGACTCCCTCGACAACGGAGCCGAGTGACCCGAAGTGGAACCTCACGCAGGAACAGTTCAATGGCGTAGCAACGAAATCCCTGATTCTCATCAAGATCTCGGTCTACAACTGTCGATTTTGAATTTGCGGCCACCGCTACGGCTCCGCGCCGACTGAGGCAACCTCGAAGCCGGGCTCGGGGACCGAGCCCGGCTTCGACGCACGGCACCTACACCAGGACATCCGCCGGTTGGCTGAGGAGCTGGGCGCAGCGCAGGAGGCCGAGGTGGCTGTAGGCCTGGGGGTGGTTGCCCAGGGAGCGTTCGGCGACCGGGTCGTACTCCTCGCTGAGCAGGCCGGTGGGGCCGGCTGCGGCGACGAGCTGGGCGAACAGGGCTTCGGCGTCCGAGCGCCTGCCGATCAGCAGGTAGGCCTCGACCAGCCAGGCCGCGCAGAGGTGGAAGCCACCTTCGCCGCCGGGCAGGCCGTCGTCGTGGTGGTAGCGATACACCGTCGCGCCGCTGCGCAATTCGGCCTCGGTGGCGACGACCGTGGCCTCGAAACGCGGGTCGGCCGGGTCGATCAGGCCGCTGAGCCCGATGTGCAGGGTGGCGGCGTCGAGGTCGGTGCCGTCGTAGGCGGCGGTGTAGGACTGCACCTCCTCGTTCCAGCCCTTCGCCTTCACCTCCTCGGCGATGGTGTCGCGCAGCGTGGCCCACTCGGGATCGGCGGGCCGGTCGAACCGCGCGGCCAGGGTGAGCGCGCGGTCGATGGTCAGCCAGCCCATCACCTTGGAGTACACGTGGTGGCGCGGGTTGCCGCGGATCTCCCAGATGCCGTGGTCGGGCTCGGTCCAGCGCCGCTGCACCGCCGAGACCATGGCGTGCACCAGTTCCCAGTCGGCGTCGGGCAGCGCCTTGGCCGCCGCGGTGATGCCCTGACGTTCCCGCTCGTGCGCCATCGTGGTGATCAGGTCCACGATCGGCCCGAACACGTCGAGCTGCACCTGCATGTTGGCCGCGTTGCCCACGCGCACCGGCCGTGAGCCCGCGTAACCGGGCAGCAGGTCGATGACGGCCTCGGGCGGCAGGGTCTCGCCGTAGATCGTGTACAGCGGGTGCAGCCGCTCGGGGCCGGGGATCGTGTCCAGCACCCGGTGCACCCAGCCGAGGAACTCCTCGGCCTCGGTCAGCGAACCGAGGGTCACCAGCGCCTGCGCGGTCAGCGAGGCGTCGCGCAGCCAGCAGTAGCGGTAGTCCCAGTTGCGCACGCCGCCGATGTCCTCGGGCAGCGAGGTCGTCGCCGCGGCCAGGATCGAACCGGAGGGGCGGTGCACCAGCCCGCGCAGGGTCAGCGCGGAGCGCTTCATCAGGTCGGGCTTGAGCGGCGGCAGCTGCAGCCCGGCCGCCCACTGCGACCAGTACTGCTCGGCCAGCTGACGGCGCTGGTGTTCCGGCGTCATCGACGGCGCCAGATCGGCCGTACCGCAGCGCAATTCGAGCACCACCGGCGCGCCGGACGGGTCGACCACCGCGCGCGCCTGCTCGTAGGTGCCGTCGGAGAGGATCTCCCATTCGACACCAGGGGAGCGCAGCACCATCGGATCGTTGGTGCCGCTGACCCGAAGTCCGTTGGGCACGGCCTCGATTCGCACCGGCACCTGGCCGAATTCCGGCCGGGGCGCGAAGGTCACGACGGCCTTCGCGTCACCGGTGATCACCCGGGTCAGGTCGGTGCGGTCGGGCGCCACGTCGTGCGGCAGGTAATCGGTGACCTGCAAACTGGCCCAGCGGGTTTGGACGGTCATGGTGCCGTCCACATACCGCTGCGACAGCGGCAGGCCCGCGCGCTCGGGCGCCACGGTGAAGTGGCCGGCGCCCGCGCCGCCGAGCAGGTGCGCGAACACCGCGGCCGAATCGGGTTCGGGGTGGCAGAACCAGGTGACGGTGGCGTCCGGGGTGAGCAGCGCCACCGAGCGCGGGCTCGACAGCATGCTCAGCCGCTCGATCCGCGGCGCGCTCGCGCCCGCCAGCCAGGTGCGGCGCTCCTCCACCAGGAACGCCAGCGCCCGCGCCACGTCCTCGGTGGACTCCACGCGCAGCTTGGCCAGGCTCTCACCGTCGCCGACCTTGATCCCCACATCGGGACCGGACAGCACCCGGAAAGCCTTCTCGTCGGTGACGTCGTCGCCGAAGAAGACCGCCGCGGAGGCGCTCTCCTGGTGCCGGATGGTGTCGAGCGCGGTGCCCTTGTCGGTCGGGATCACCGCGAGTTCGATGACGGCCTTGCCTTCGGTCACCTGGACGCCGACCCAGCAGGCCGGGCCCTGGCGCACCGAATTCAGTGCGCGCCTGCCGATCTCGGGGCTGGCGTTGCGCACGTGCAGTGCCGCGCTGGCCGGTTTGGTCTCGACGGTCACACCGGGGTTCTCGGCCGCGATCCGCGCGAAGGCGGTCTGGATCTCGGCGAGCAGTTGCTTGGCGTCGTTGTCGATCGCGTGCACGAAGCCCACATCGAACTCCGAGCCGTGGCTGCCGATCAGCTGGACCTCGACCGGCAGGCGCGACAGCGCCGCCAGATCACGTAGGGCCCGACCGGAAATCACCGCGGCGGTCGTGTTCGCCAACCCCGCGAGCGCGCGTAAGGCGCTGACCGATTCCCGTTGGGGAAAGGCCTTCGCGGGGTCGGACACGATCGGGGCAATCGTCCCGTCATAGTCCGAGGCAACCAAGAGCCGTGGCACGCGCGCAACCGACGCCAGTGCACGGCGGACTTCCAAGGGCAGATCCTGTGCGCTCACGCATCCAACCTAGTGATCGGAGGAGTTGATCAGGGGGCGCGAAAAACAATACTGCGTCAATTCTGGCGCGCAGACGGCGCGGCGGGTTGTGCGGTCGGTTTCTCGCAAATCCCGGGCCATTGCCGATCGCTATCGATCGCCGCGGCCGGGGTCATCGGGCGCGCGGATGCTTCGGGACGGTCTGTCGCCCCGGTAGATGCATCCTTTCGCATATGCGACGTCGGCCATGCATCCTTCCACTGGAAGGCGCACGGCCGACGCGTGTCAACAGCTGTGGGGGATTTGTGGTCTATCCGCGATCGCCCAGCAACAGGTCGACGGTGAGCTCGAGTCGTTCTGTGACGTCGGTCGCCGACGCCCGCCGGGTCAGCCAGGCGACCAGGTTCGACAGCCACACATCGGAGATGACCCTGGCGATGGCGAGCTGGCGCTCGTCGGGCTCGCCGTCGCTCATCGCGCGGGCGAAGACCCGGTCCATGACCTTGCCGACCCGATCCACCTCGGCCGCCGCCGAGGCGTCGGCGAACATGAACGCGCGGGTCATCGCCTCGGTGAGCAGCGGGTCGCGCTGCATCATCCGGGTGATCTGGGTGAGCAGGCCGTGCATGCGCTCGGACGGACCGTCGCCGGGTAGGGGGCGGCGCTTGCCCTCGAACTGCTCGAACTCCCTGGCCAGGGCCGAGACGAGCAGGTGCACCTTGGACGGGAAGTAGCGATACAGGGTGCCGACGGCCACGTCGGCGCGCTCGGCCACCGCGCGCATCTGGACGGCGTCGTAGCCGCCCTTGGACGCCAGGGCCAGGGTCGCGTCGAGGATGCGCTTGCGGCGCTCCCGCTGCGCGTTGGAACTCAGCTCGTCCTCGGACAGTGTGGTCACGGTGGGCGTGGGGGCCGGGCTGTCCATCGGGGAAACCTTTCGCTGAGTGCGCCTGAAACGTCAGCCAGTGTAGGTCTCTTGACTTACACCCGGCCCGGATATTAGAACATGTTCTAGGAGTGGGAGCCACGCCGGAAGGGCGGTTTTTCTTGTGACCATCGCCACCACTGACGAGCATAAAGCCGCCGCGGAGTCGCTGCGGGGCTGGGCGAGTTCGGTCGCGCCGATTGCAACAATGCGGGCCGGCGGCGCCGGTAGCTGGCGCCAGTACTGGCCCGCGCTGACCGAGTTCGGCCTGTTCGAGGTCGCGCTCGACGAAGAGCACGGTGGCCTGGGCGGCAGCGTCGCCGACCTGGCCGTGCTGCTGGAACAGACCGCCGACGATCTGGTCGGCGGGCCGGTGCTGGCTACCGCGCTGGCCGGCCTGATCACGCAGGGCGCTGTGACCGAAGGCACACCCTGCGGCATCGCTGTGCCCACCGAGGAGCTCACCGCCAAGGCCGCGGGCACCGACGACGGCTGGATCGTCACGGGCACCTGGGACCACGTCTACGGCGCCGACACCGACACCCAGGTGCTGGTGCCCGCCAACACCGTCGACGGCACCCGCTGGCTGCTCATCCCGGCCGACGCGGTCGCCATCGAGCCGCTGGCCGCCGCCGACCACACCGTGCCGCTGGCCCGCGTCACCGCCACCGAGGTGCCGGTCGCGGCCGCGCGTGGCTTCGATCCCGCCGCCGATGTCACCGACCTGTTCGTCGCCCTCGCGGTGGCCGAACTGGCGGGCATCGCGGGCTGGTGCCTGCGCACCGCGGTCGAATACGCCAAGGTTCGTGAGCAATTCGGCAAGCCGATCGGCAGTTTCCAGGCGGTCAAGCACATCTGCGCCTGGATGCTGTGCCGCACCGAGCTGATCCGCGCCGTCGCCGCCGACGCGGCCGCCGCGATCGACGAGGGCGGCGCCGAGCTGCCCATCGCGGCCGCGGTCGCCGCCGCCGCCGCGCTCGACGCCGCGGTCGACACCGCCAAGGACGCCGTCCAGGTGCTCGGCGGCATCGGCTTCACCTGGGAACACGACGCGCACTTCTACCTGCGCCGGGCGAGCTCGCTGCGGCAGCTGCTCGGTGGTTCCGCGCGCTGGCGGGCCAGGGTCACCGAGCTGACCAGGGCCGGGCAGCGCCGCACCACCGGCGCCGAGCGCGTGCTGGGCGACGCGGCGGGTGATTCCGCGCTGAGCGCCGAGGTCGCCGCCATCGCCGCGCTGGACCCGGCGCAGCGGCAGCGCGCACTGGTCGAGGGCGGCTTCGTGATGCCGCACTGGCCGAAACCGTATGGGCGCGAAGCCGATCCGATGACCTGCCTGCAGATCGCCGAACAGCTGCGCCGCGCCGACCTCACCACCCCCGACCTGGCCGTCGCGGGCTGGGCCGTGCCCACCCTGCTGCGGTTCGGCACCGAGGCGCAGATCGAGCGCTACGTCTGGCCGACGCTGCACGGCGAGGTGATCTGGTGTCAGCTGTTCAGCGAGCCGGGCGCCGGCTCGGACCTGGCGGCGCTGCGCACCACCGCCGAGAAGGTCGACGGCGGCTGGGTGCTGCGCGGCCAGAAGGTGTGGACCTCGCTGGGCTCGGAGGCGAACTGGGGCATCTGCCTGGCGCGCACCGATCCGGCCGCGGCCAAGCACCGCGGGATCAGCTACTTCCTGGTCGACATGCGCGCGGCCGGCGTACAGGTGCGCCCGCTGGTGACCATCACCGGCGAGGCCCGCTTCAGCGAGGTCTTCCTCGACGAGGTGTTCGTCCCGGACGACTGCCTGGTCGGCGCGGTGAACAACGGCTGGAAGATCGCGCGCACCACGCTCTCGGCCGAGCGGGTCGCCATGGGCGGCGGCGGTATCGGCGGCGCGCTGGAGGCGCTGCTCGACCGTTTCCCGCCCGGTGGATGGGGAACAGAACTGCGCGAGGACCGCTTCGGTGACCTCATCACCTCGTCGATTGCTGGCTCGTTGCTGGAACAGCGGATCGCCGTGGCGACGATGGCCGGAGTCGACGCGGGCGCCCAGGCGAGCGTCCGCAAACTCGTCGGTGTCCGGCACCGGCAGGACCTGGCCGAGTACACCCTGGAACTTTCCGGTCAGGAAGGTTCCCTGGAAGACGAAGCCCTGAAAGAATTCTTGCTCACACGCTGTCTCTCCATCGCGGGCGGTACCGAGCAGATCCTGTTGACCGTGGCCGCCGAGCGGATTCTCGGCATGCCGCGCGATGCGGACAGTTAGCTCGATGAGGGAGGACGCCGTGGACTTCACCCGCGACGAAAGCGCCGACGCTGTAGCCGAGGTGGTCGTGAGCCTGCTCGAACGTGAGCAGGCCAGAGATATGGATTTGTGGCCGAGCCTGATCGACTCCGGCCTGCTCGCGGTCGCCGTGCCCGAGCAGTTCGGCGGCGACGGCATGGGCCTGCCGGAGGTGTCGGCCCTGCTCATGGAGCTGGCCACCGACGCGGTGGCGGTGCCCGCGCTGCCGACCTTCGGGTTCGGCGTGCTGCCGCTGCTGCCCGCGCTGTCGGACGAACTCGCCGGCCGCGTGGTCGCCGAGGTCGGCAAGGGCACCGTGCTCACGGCCGCGCTCAGCGAACCGGGCGCCCCGTTCACCACCGCGCCGACCACCAAGGCGGTCCGCGACGGTGACACCGTGCGGATCACCGGTCGCAAGGTCGGCGTGATCTACGCCGAACAGGCGCGCTGGATCCTGGTGCCCACCGACGCCGGTGTCGCGCTGGTGGAATCGGTCGCGCCGGGGCTGCAACTACTCCCGGTCGCCGGTTCGGCAGGCATCCCGGAGTCGACGGTGGTCCTCGACGAGGTCGAGATCCCCGCCGCGCAGCTGCTGCCCGCCGACGTGCTGCCCCGGCTGCACCGCTACGCGCTGGCCACCATCGGCGCCGTCGCCGACGGCCTGCTCAAGGGCGCGCTCACGCTGACCGCCGAGCACGTGCGGACCCGGCACCAGTTCGGCAGGCCGCTGGCCGAGTTCCAGGCGGTGGCCCAGCAGGTCGCCGACCTGTACGTGGTCTCGCGCACCCTGCACGTGGCCGCCGAATCGGCGTGCTGGGCACTGGCCCAGGACGATTCGTCGGCCGCGCACCAGAGCCGCATCGACGAGGATCTCGACGTGCTCGCCTACTGGGCGGCCACCGAAGTTCCGCGTGCCATGCAGACATGTCATCACCTGCACGGTGGACTGGGTGTCGACATCACCCACCCGATGCACCGGTACTACTCACAGGCCAAGGATCTCGCCCGCCTGCTCGGTGGCGAGGGCCTGCGCCTCGACCTTCTGGGAGCAAGATGTTCATCGATCTGACCGCCGAACAGCGGCGGTTGCGCGAGGAATTGCGTTCCTATTTCGCCGATCTCGTCACCCCGGCCGAACACGCCGAGATGGCGATCAACCGGCACGGCGACGCCTACCGCGAGGTGGTGCGCCGAATGGGCCGCGACGGCTGGCTCGGCGTCGGCTGGCCGAAGGAATTCGGCGGCCAGGGCTTCGGCCCGATGGAACAGCAGATCTTCTTCAACGAGGCGGTGCGCGCCGATGTGCCGCTGCCGCTGGTGACCCTGCTGACCGTCGGCCCGACGCTGCAGAAATACGGCACCGAGGAACAGAAGCGGAAGTTCCTGCCCGGCATCCTGTCCGGCGACATCCACTTCGCGATCGGCTACTCCGAACCCGAGGCGGGCACCGACCTGGCCGCGCTGCGCACCACCGCGGTGCGCGACGGCGACGGCGACTGGATCGTCAACGGCCAGAAGATCTTCACCACCGGCGCGCACGAGGCCGACTACGTCTGGCTGGCCTGCCGCACCGGTTCGGTGGAGTCGCGGCACCGCGGCATCACCATCCTGATCGTCGACACCAAGGATCCGGGCTACTCCTGGACCCCGATCATCACCTGCGACGGCGCCCACCACACCAACGCCACCTATTTCGACGACGTGCGGGTGCCCGCCCAGATGCTGGTCGGCGAGGAGAACCGCGGCTGGCGGCTGATCACCACCCAGCTCAACCACGAGCGGGTCAGCCTCGGTCCGTCCGGCAAGATCGAACAGCTCTACGACCGGCTGCACGACTGGTCGGCCCAGCACCAGCTGCTGGGTGAGCCCGAGGTCCGCCGCGCGCTGGGCCGGGTGCGCACCATGGTGCGGCTCAACGAGCTGCTGAACTGGCAGGTCGCCGCCGCCGATCCGGCCGCCGCGCAGAACACCGTCATCGCCGACGCCTCGGCCACCAAGATCTTCTCCACCGAGTCGCTGCAGGAAGCGGGCAGGCTCGTCGAGGAGATCGTGGGCCGCTACGGCGACCCGGCCGAGCCCGGCACCGCCGAACTGCTCGGCTGGCTGGACCGGCGCACCAAGCAGAACCTGGTCGTCACCTTCGGTGGCGGCGTCAACGAGATCATGCGCGAACTGGTGGCCTCGGCCGGCCTGGAACTGCCGCGCGTCCCCCGATGAGCAAGGAGCAGGGCGTGCAGGAAGCACTGTCCGAGCTGGCCGCGGCCGGCCAGTCCGCACCGCGGGCCGGTCGTGACCCGGTGAACCAGCCGATGATCAACAACTGGGTCGAGGCGATCGGCGACACCAACCCGATCTACGTCGACGCCGAGGCCGCCAAGGCCGCCGGTCACCCCGGCATCGTCGCCCCGCCCGCCATGGCGCAGGTGTGGACGATGAACGGGCTGCACGGCGTGCGCGCCACCGACGACCCGCTCGGCCTGGCCACGCAGCTGCTCGACGAGGCGGGCTTCACCTCCGTCGTCGGCACCAACTGCGAGCAGACCTACCACCGCTACCTGCAGCCGGGCGAGGAGGTGACCGTCCGCAGCAGGCTCTCGGAGTTCAAGGGCCCCAAGCGCACCGGACTCGGGGACGGCTGGTTCCTCACCTTCACCACCACCTGGTCGGTCGGTGACGAGGTGGTCACCGAGATGCTGTTCCGCATCCTGAAATTCGCGCCCGCGGCGAAGGACGAGGCCGCGCCCGCGACCGGCGACATCGCGCTCGCGCCGGAGGGCCGCGTCGGCCCGGTGATCTCCAAGGACACCGAATTCTTCTGGGCCGGTACCGAAGCCGGTGAGCTGCGGATCCAGCGGCTGCCCGACGGCTCGCTGCGTCACCCACCGGTCCCCGCCCTGTGGCAGGACAAGGCCGAGACCACCGACTACGTGGTCGCGGCGGGCACCGGCACGGTGTTCAGCTTCGTCGTGCACCACGCGCCGAAGGTGCCGGGCCGGGACCTGCCGTTCGTCGTCGCCCTCGTGGAACTCGACGAAGGGGTGCGCATGCTCGGTGAGCTGCGCGGCATCGAGCCGGCCGAGGTCGCCATCGGCGTGCCGGTGCGGGTCGCCTTCGAAAAGCTCGCCGACGGAACCGTTCTGCCCTATTGGGAGGCCGCGCTATGACCGCAACGTCCGCACCCACCGCCGTCGCGGCGGGCACCACGCTGCCGGAGCTGGTGATCCACGCCGATCCCACCTTCGTGATCAGCACGGCCATCGCCACCCGGGACTTCCAGGACGTGCACCACGACCGGGACAAGGCGGTCGAGCGCGGGTCCAGCGACATCTTCGTCAACATCCTCACCGACACCGGCCTGGTGCAGCGCTTCGTCACCGACTGGGCGGGGCCGACCGCGCTGGTGAAGTCCATCGCCCTGCGCCTCGGCGTGCCGCTGTATTCCGGTGACACGCTGACGCTCTCGGGCACCGTCACCGAGGTGTCCGGCGCGCGCGTCACCATCGATGTGCGCGGTCGCGACAGCCTCGGCGAGCACATCACCGCCACCGCGGTGATCGAACTTCCCTCCCTGGAGAACGCATGACCGGCCTGTCCGGGCGCGCCGCGATCGTCGGCATCGGCGCCACCGATTTCTCGAAGGACTCCGGCCGCAGCGAACTGCGCCTGGCCGCCGAGGCGGTCAGCGCGGCGCTGGCCGACGCGGGTCTCACGCCCGCCGACGTCGACGGCCTGACCACCTTCACCATGGACACCAACACCCAGGCCGCCGTGGCCAGGGCTGTCGGTATCCCGAGCCTGAAGTTCTTCAGCCACATCGGCTACGGCGGCGGCGCGGCCTGCGCGACCGTGCAGCAGGCCGCCATGGCGGTGGCCACCGGGGTCGCCGACGTGGTGGTGGCCTACCGCGCGTTCAACGAGCGGTCCGGCGCCCGGTTCGGGCAGTTCTCGCCCGCGCTGGCGGCCGCGCCCACCTCGTCGGGCATCGACGCGGGCTGGGCCTATCCGCAGGGGCTCGGCACCCCGGCCGCGCAGGTGGCGATGGTCGCGCGCCGGTACATGCACGTCACCGGGGCCACCAGTGCCGACTTCGGTGCCGTCGCGGTGGCCGACCGCAAGCATGCCGCGGTGAACCCGAACGCCTTCTTCTACGGCAAGCCGATCACCCTGGAACAGCACCAGGATTCGCGCTGGATCGCCGAACCACTGCACCTGCTGGACTGCTGCCAGGAGTCCGACGGCGGCGTGGCCATCGTGGTCACCAGCGCCGAGCGCGCCCGTGACCTGCCGCAGCGCCCCGCGATCATCGCGGCCGCCGCCCAGGGCAGCGGTGCCGACCAGTACGTGATGACCAGCTACTACCGTGACGCCATGACCGGCCTGCCGGAAATGGGCCTGGTGGGCGATCAGCTGTGGGCGCAGAGCGGCCTGAGCGCCGCCGACATGCAGGCCGCCATCCTCTACGACCACTTCACCCCGTTCGTGCTGATGCAGCTCGAGGAACTGGGTTTCTGTGGTCGTGGCGAGGCCAAGGACTTCATCGCCGACGGCGCCATCGAACTCGGCGGCAGGCTGCCGCTCAACACCCACGGCGGCCAGCTGGGCGAGGCCTACATCCACGGCATGAACGGCATCGCCGAGGCGGTCCGCCAGATCCGCGGCACCTCGGTCAACCAGGTCGACGACCTGAACCGCATCCTGGTCACCGCGGGCACCGGCGTCCCCACCTCGGGCCTGGTCCTCACCTCGTAGCCGGTCGCCTTCCACCTCCTCGCTGTAACGTCGGCCCGCGTCGCGGAACCGAACCGGTGGAACAGCATCGAGAACGAGGTGGAGATGACTACCCAGCCCGACACCGCGACGGCCGTCCGGCTCGCCGGAACCCCCGACGACCTGGCGGCCGCCGCGCAGCTCCTGGTCGATTTCAACCAGGAGTTCGACGAGCCCGCGCCCGAACCCGAGCTGCTGGCCCCGCATCTGGCCGACCTGATCGCCGCGGGCGACACCGATGTCCTGCTCATCGGCGCGCCCGCGGTGGGCGTCGCGGTGCTGCGGGCGCGGGTCAGCACGTGGGCGGCGACCGTCGAGGTGGATCTCGACGAGTTCTACGTGGTCCCCGGCGTGCGCGGCCGTGGCCTCGGTTCGGCCCTGCTGACCGCTGTACTGGCCCGCGCCCGCGCGCGTGGGGCGAACTTCATCGGCCTGTCGACCTCCGAGGACGACACCGCCGCGCGCCGGGTCTACGAGAAGCACGGCTTCGCCTGCCACGAGGGCGCGACGTCGGGGCCGCTGGCCCTGTACTACCAGCGCGATCTGGACTGAGCGGTTTCGTAGGCTCGACCGGGTGACTCCACGCCACCTGGTCGACGTCCATCTGCTGCTGATCCGCGACGGCGCGCTGCTGCTGAGCCTGCGCCGCAGCGGGGACGAATTCGATCGCCGGTGGCATCTGCCGTCGGGGAAGGTGGAGGTCGGCGAGTCGGCGACGGCGGCGGCGGTGCGGGAGGCGGGGGAGGAGATCGGGGTCGGGATAGATCCGGGCGACCTGCGGTTGATCCACGTCGCCCATGTCGTCGCGCCCGGCCGCGACGATCGGGTCGGCCTGTTCTTTCGCGTCGAGCGCTGGCAGGGCAAGCCTTTCAATCGGGAGCCCGACAAATGCTATGCGGTGCAATGGTTCCCGCTCGGCGAAATACCCGGCGATCTCATCCGGTATTCCGCGCTCGGAATAGCCGCGCTGAATTCGGGTGACCCGTATTCCGAATTCGGTTGGCCGGATGCCTGACCGGCCCGCTCAGTCCAGCGCGGTGAGGAACCGCCGCAGCGGCCGCGCGAGCTGAGCGACGCTGTCCGGCGTGCCCGCCGCCAGTCCGGTGCGCGCGCCGGCGAAGCGGTCGAAGACCAGGCCCTCCAGCAGGGCCAGGAAGTCCGCCGCCGCGGTGTCCGGGTCGCCTGCGCCCAGCGCGGCGCACAACTCGGTCGCCCGCGCGTGCGAGAAGAACCCGCCGACCAGGCGGTCGTGCAGCTCCGGATCGGACAGCACCTCGATGAGCAGGGCGTGCCGGGCGATCAGCTCGTTGCGGCGGTGCGCCAGCAGCTGATCGAGCCAGTGCGCGATCCCGGTGGCCGCCGATTCGGCGTCCGGTGCCGCCCCGGTGGCCTGGGCGGCCGCGAAATCGGCCCGGGAGCGGGCGGTGATGCCCTCGGCGACCGCCGCGATCAACGCCTGCCTGGTGCGGAAGTAGTACGAGGTCGAACCCTGCGGGAGCGCGAGTCCGGTGTCGAGCGCGCGGTGGGTGAGCGCGCGGATACCGCTGGTCGCGATGAGATCGATCGCGCCCGTCACGATCCGCGTGCGCCGGTCTGTGGACATCGTCACCTTCTCTGGTCGCCGAACCCCGAAGCCTCTACAACTGTAGAGGACGAGGAGGTTTCCATGACATCCGCACCGCTGGTTCTCGATCCCACCCAGCTCGCCGCGGCCGACGCGCTCGCCGCACTGCTCGACCGGCACGGCCGCCCGCGCAGGCGGCACCGCGGCGTCTACCTGCACGGCAGGCCGGGACGCGGCAAGACCATGGTGATGGACCGGTTCTTCGCCACGGCGGCGCCGAAGCACAAGCGCCGCTTCCACTTCCACACCTTCTTCGCCCAGCTGCACGCGGCCGCCCACGCGCTCGGCTCGATCGAACGGGCCGTGGCCGAGCTGCTCGGCGACGCCGACCTGGTGTGTTTCGACGAGTTCCACGTCAACGACATCGGTGACGCCATGCTCATCGCCCGCCTGCTCGACACCCTGTTCGCCGAGCACCGCACCCTGGTCGTCACCTCGAACTACCCGCCCCGGGACCTGCTGCCCAACCCGCTGTTCCACGACCGCTTCGTGCCGACCATCGACCGCATCCTGGCCCACCTCGACGTGGTGACCCTGGACGGCCCGCTCGACTACCGCACCGTCGGCACGCATCGCGACACCGGTTTCGTGGCCGGTCGCTACGTCCTCGACCAGGGCGAACCGGCCGACACCCGAGTCGACCTCGACCTGGGCGCCGGCCGCACCGTCCGCGCCCGCGACGTCGACGGCGACGCGGTCACCTTCGACTTCGCCCAGCTCTGCGGCACCCCCACCAGCGCCGCCGACTATCTGCGCCTGACGAGCCGTTTCCGCCGCTGGACCCTGTGCGCCGTGCCCCCGCTGCGTACGGTGCCGCCGGACTGGGCGATGCGCCTGGTCAACCTGATCGACGTCCTCTACGACGCCGACCTGCCGTGCACGATCCACGCCGCCGTACCGGCCCCCGAGCTCACCGCCGATGTCCCCGCGGTGCCCGATCTGGCCAGGACGGCGAGCAGATTAGGGGAATTGCCGCTGGTCGGAGCCACGTTCGTTCGCAGTGCGTAACAAGCCACAGAATTGAGGGGGAGAATAAAAGGGGAGGTCATCCAAAGTATCGATTTCCTCCCGAGCGAACCACTCGGCGTGTAACTATGTGGCTGTTTTGTGCAGGCTCTGGGGTTTGGTGGTACAGCAGTGATCGGGGTGAGTCAGCCCATTACGCGGGCGATCGTCGTGATCGCACTGCTCGCCGCTGCGACGATCGCGTTGCAGGGCTACCTCCCCGGCGCGCCCGCCGACTCGAGCCGCGCTCCGTCGCCGCTGCTGGTCGCGGTGATGCCGGTGCTGCTGCTGGTCTCCATCGTCATCCTGGTCGCCGGAGTGATCGCCAGTCAGCATCGTCTCCCGCTGGCCATGCCGCAAGCCGAACGCGAAGCCACGCCGCGCTTCCGGTGGCGCAGGCTGGCGCTGCTCGGACCGATCGTCGTGGCCGTGATCGCCCTCGTCTTCGCCGGCGGGGTCACCGCGCTGTTCCTGCTGCCCGGCGCCAAGCCGATGCGTCCCGCGTCCGAAACCCTGCCCGAGGGCTCGGGCCCGGTGCCGACGCCGGTCGACGCCCCCGCGCCCGACCCCGGCACCGGCCCCGCCGAACTCACCGGCACCGCACTGCTGATCGGGGCCGCCCTCGCGGTGGTGCTGATCGTGATCGCGCTGCTCGGCCTGGTGGTCGTCGCGGTGGCCGCGCGCCGCGAACCCGCCCCGGTCGCGCCCGCGGCGCCCGAACCCGAACCCAGCGACGTCGACTCCCTCACCAGGGCCGCCGAAATGGGCCTGGCCGCGATGAACGCGCCCGGCCAGGACCCGCGCACCGCGATCATCGCCTGTTACGTGGCCATGGAACGCGGCCTGTCCAGCGACAACGCCGCCCGCCCGCTGGCCTCCGACACCCCCATGGAAGTGCTCGCCCGCGCGTTCGAAAGCGGTGTGCTGCACGATGCCTCGGCCCGCGAGCTGGTCGCGCTGTTCGAGGAGGCGCGGTTCAGCCCGCACTCGATGCTCGAATGGCAGCGCATGCGCGCCGAACAGCTGCTGCGCATCGTGCTCTCGGATCTGCAGCGCCGATTGGTGGCAGCATGAGCGGTCAGCGCCCGGAGGCGGTAGCTCGCGTAACCACGCAGGGCGCCCGAGCATGCTCGATGGAGGCAGCATGACGAGCCCGGGAGGTGGCGCGGGACTGAGCCGTTCGGCCGTCGTCGCGGCCGCTGTCGTGGTGGTGCTGGTGCTGGAGGTGGCGCTGGTCCGGATGGCCCGCGACCTGGTGCTGCTCGCCGTCGCCCTGCCCGTCGCGGTCGCGCTCGCCACCCTGCTGTGGTCGATGCGGCACCGCGTGGTCCGCGAGGAACCGCTCACCGAGTACATCGACAACGGACCCGCCGAGATGCTGGGCCGCTGGCACGCGCGCGCCGAGATGCTGACCGCGCGCGCCGACGGCACCCGCGCCGACTGGGATCGGCACCTGCGACCGCTGCTGGCCAAGGAATTCGAATTGTCCACCGGTCTGCGGGTTTCCAAGAATCGCCGGGCCACCGAGGCCGCGGGTCAGCTGCTGTTCGGTCTGGAACTGTGGCGCTGGGTGGACCCGGCGAACTCGGCATTGCGCGATCAGACCGGTCGCGCACCGGGTAGGGCGGCGCTGGACGAGATCCTGCGCCGATTGCAGACGATGTGAGGGGTTAGAGGCCACCGATGACCATGCCGTTGAACGTGACCGTCCAGCGCTCCGACGCCGTACTGCGTGAGCTGGGCCGAGTCGTGGTCGGCAAGCGAGATGAGCTGCAACTCATCATGATCGCCGTGCTGTCCGGAGGACACATTCTCATCGAGGACCTGCCCGGCCTCGGTAAGACGTTGATCGCGCGGTCGTTCGCGGCCGCGCTGGGCCTGGACTTCACCCGGGTGCAGTTCACGCCTGATTTACTGCCCGCCGACCTGCTCGGGTCGACGATCTACGACATGTCGTCGGGCCGCTTCAACTTCCGTCGCGGTCCGGTCTTCACCAATGTCCTGCTCGCCGACGAGATCAACCGCACCCCGCCCAAGACGCAGGCGGCGCTGCTCGAGGCCATGGCCGAGGGCCAGGTGAGCATCGACGGCGAGACCTTCCTGCTGCCGCAGCCGTTCATCGTGCTGGCCACCGACAACCCGATCGAGTACGAGGGCACCTACCCGCTGCCCGAGGCGCAGCTCGACCGGTTCGCGTTGCAGCTGCGGCTGGGGTATCTGTCCGAGCAGGACGAGACCCAGATGATCCGGCGCAGGCTCGAACGCGGGTCGACGCCGCCGCAGGTCGGCCAGGTCGTGGACGCGCAGGGCCTGATGGAGATGCGCCAGTCGGTCGAGTTCGTCACGGTGCATCCCGATGTCGTGAACTACGTGGTGGCGCTGGCCTCGGCGACCCGCAGTCATCCGCAGGTCGAGGTGGGCGCCAGCCCGCGCGCCGAACTCGATCTGGTGCAGATGTCGCGGGCCCGCGCGCTGCTGCTCGGCCGCGACTATGTGATCCCCGAGGATGTGAAGGCACTGGCGGTGCCCGCGATGGCGCACCGCATCACCCTGCGTCCGGAGATGTGGGTGCGCCGCATCCGGGGTGAGGACGTCATCTCCGAATTGCTGCGCAGGCTACCGGTACCCCGCGCCACCAGCACATGAAGCACCGCGACGAATCCAGGACGGTCGAGGTCGACCTGCGCTGGCGGCCCGCGCCGCTGGTGTTCATCCTGGCCGGGTGCGCCGCGGCGGCGCTGGTCGTCGCCGTCCTGCGCGGGCAGTGGCAGCTGGTGGTGTTCGCCGCCCCCATGCTCGGGGTGCTGGTCACCGCGCCGTGGCAGCAGAACCCGACCCGGATCCAGGTCGACGGCAGCGGCACCGTGCGCTGTTTCGAGGGCGAGGTGGTCGGGGTCAACGCCGCCGCGTTCGTCGAGAACGGGCACGCGCTGCTACGGATGTCGGCGGTCCCGCTGACCGGGCTCGAGCTCGAGGTCGAGGAGGCGCACGATTCCGGTGGCGCGCCGGCCGGCATGCAGCTGGGGCTCTCGGCCGCGCGCTGGGGCCGCTATCCGGTGCAGGTCAAGGTGTCCGCGCTGAGCCCGGCCGGGCTCGCGGTCGCCACCACGGAACTGCCCGCGGCGAAACTGTACGTCTACCCGATCGCCGATCCGCAGCGAATGCGCTTGCCGCGCACCGAACTTCCCGACCGCATCGGCACCCACCTGACCCGCAAGCACGGCCCTGGCGTCGAATACGCCGACATCCGCGCCTACGCGCCCGGCGATCAGCTGCGCACCGTCAACTGGCCGGTCAGCGCGCGGCGCGGAAGGCTCTATGTGACCGAACGATTCACCAACCGCTCCGCCGATGTCGTCGTGCTGGTCGACACCTCCCAGCAGGCGCCCGGCCCGGCCACCGCCTCGCTGGAACTGTCGGTGCGCGGCGCCGCGCAGGTGGTGCAGTCCACGCTGCAGGCCGGTGACCGTACCGCCGTGGTCTGCCTGGGCGACACCCCGCGCTGGCTACGCCCCGACATCGGCCGCAGGCAGTTCTACCGCATCGTCGACACCGTCCTCGGCGTCGGCGACGAACACGTCGAGACCACCGGCACGCTGGCGCCGCACGCGGCCGTCCCGATCGGCGCGATCGTGGTCGCCTTCTCCACGCTGCTCGACACCCAGTTCGCGCTGGCCCTGATCGACCTGCGCAAGCGCGGCCACGTGGTGATCGCGGTGGACGTGCTGCGCGGCACCCCGTTCGAGGAGGGACTCGACCCGACCATGGCCAAGATGTGGCAGCTCGAACGCGCGTCGATGTACCGCGACATGGGCACCGTCGGCGTCGACATCATCGCCTGGCCCGCCGACACCCGTCTGGACCAGGCCATGCGCCTGCTGCCCGACCATCGCCGGACAGTGCGGGTGCGCCGATGACCAGATTTCTCGCCCTGCTGGCCGGTCTGCTGCTGGTGGCCGCGGTCGCGCTGATCAACCCGTTCGGCGGGGTCGCCGCGCTGGCGCTGGTGGTGCTGAGCTGGTGGTGGCGGCCCGCCGCCGTCGGCGCGGTCCTGGTGGCGATCGCGGCCATCGCGTTCGCCGACATCGGGGTGGTCGCCGCCGCGGCGGCGGGCCTGGTCGCGACGACCTACCTGCTCAACGCGGCCGTACTGCACGCGCCGGAAGGCGTGGTGCCCACGACGATTCCGTCGGTGGGCGGCGCGGTGCTGTTCAGCATCGCGGCGGCTACGGCGGCGCTGGTGCCGGTCGAACTGGTCTGGGCGCCGCTGGCGGCCCCGGTGCTGATCATGCTGATCTACGCGCTGCTGGTGGGCGGCCTGGCGGGCAACGGCAAGCGGGTCGAGCCCGAGGTGCCTGCCGCCTGACCGACGAAGCCCGCCGGACCAGCAGGTCCGGCGGGCTTTCGCGGCTTCGACCTCAGCGCACGCTCAGCGCGATGTCACCCAGTACCGGCGCGTCCTCGCGCTCCACGACGGTGGCGGTGCCGATCAGCTCGTCACCCTCACGCCACACCTTCACCCGCAGCGTCTCGCCCGGGTACAGCACGCCGGCGAACTTGGCCCGGAATCCGCCGACCCGGCTCGCGTCACCGTCGAGCAGGCCGTCGGTGAGCGCCTTGCAGACCACACCGTAGGTGCACAGGCCGTGCAGGATCGGCGCGGGAAAGCCCGCGCCCTTGGCGAATTCGGGATCCGAGTGCAGCGGGTTGCGGTCACCGCAGAGGCGGTAGAGCAGTGCCTGCTGCGGCAGCGTCGGGACGAGCAGTTCCGCGTCGGGCGCCCGCTCGGGCAGCGCGACCTTGGCGCTGGGCCCGCGCTCGCCGCCGAAACCGCCCTCGCCCCTGGCGAAGATCGACGAACGCACCGTCCACAGCGGTTCGCCGTCGGAGCCCACCACGGTGTTCTCCTGCACGATCACCGCGTTGGCGCCCTTGTCCCAGAGCTCGCTGATCCGGCCGGTGCTGGTGGCCTTGCCCGACGCCGGAATCGGCCGGTGCACCACCACTTCCTGGTGCCCGTGCACGACCTTGGCCAGGTCGATCTCGATGCCGGGGAAGCTGACCTTCGGCGGATCGGTCTCGCCCAGGGTGGGTGCCACCGTCGCGAACGTCGGCAGAACCTGGGGCGCGCGATCGTCGAGGTAGGTCAGCTCGACCGGGTCGGTCGGGTGCGCGCCCGCGCCGAGGCCGAGGTGGTACAGCTGGACATCGGTGGGCGTCCAGCTGAACTCGCGCTCCGGCAGCGGAGCGCCGAGCGCGGTCTGGAGGTCGATGGGCATGGGATCTACTCCTGCTAGATGGTGGATTCGGTGGTCACGCGGCGGCCTCGGCCTGCTTCGCGGCCGCGATGTCGAGCACCGCGAGGTAGGCGAAGGTGATCGCGGGGCCGATGGTGGCGCCGGGCCCGGCGTAGGTGTGGCCCATCACCGGGGCGCTGGTGTTGCCCGCGGCGTAGAGGCCCTCGATCACCGAATCGTCCTCGCGCAGTACGCGACCGGAAGTGTCGGTGACCAGTCCGCCCTTGGTGCCCAGGTCGCCCGGGACGATCTTGGCCGCGTAGAACGGGCCCTGCGAGATCTCGGCCAGGCACGGGTTGGGCTTGACGGTGGGATCGCCGTAGTAGCGGTCGTAGTGGCTGTTGCCGCGGCCGTAGTCCTCGTCCTTGCCGGTGGCGGCGAAGCCGTTGAACCGGGTCACGGTCGCGTCCAGGCTGTCGGCGGGGACGCCGATCTTCTCGGCCAGTTCCGCGATGCTGTCGGCCTTGACGATGTAGTCGTTCTCCATCCAGCGCGACGGGAACCGCTGACCCGGCTGCAGGCCGGCGAAGATGTAGCGGTTGCGGTAGCGCTGGTCGAACACCAGCCACGCGGGCACGTTCTCGCCGGGACCGGCGCCTTGGCCGTGCTCACCGCCGTACATGGTGTGCACCGCCTCGACATACGGCGCCGACTCGTTGCCGAACCGCTCGCCCCGGTCGTTGACCATGATGGTGCCGGGCAGATTGCGCTCGGCGAGGGCGAACCAGGGCTTGCCGCCCTTGAAGATGGTCGGACCCCACCAGGCATCCTCCATGAATCCGACCGTCGCTCCCGCCGCCATACCGGCGACGATGCCATCTCCGGTGTTGCCCGCGGCGCCGGTTGTCCACTCAGTGGTTATCGGCTGACGCTGGTACTTGGCGCGCATGTCGGCGTTGTGCTCGAACCCGCCGCTGCCCAGGACCACGCCGTAGCGCGCGGTGAAGGTCACCGGCTCGCCGTCGACGGTGGCCTTGACCCCGGTGACCCGCCCGTCGGTGACAACGAGGTCGGTGAGCGGGGTGTTCAGCAGCACCGGAACGCCCGCGTCGAGCAGGCCCTTACGCATGGCGGCCATGATCGCCTGACCCATGCCGAGCAGGTGTTTGCCGGTGAACTTGGCCAGGTAGGTACGGGCGCCGACGCGCAGCGCGCGCATCATGCCCTTCGGGTGGCGCTTGATCAGGTTGAGCCGCACGAAGTCGGCCTGCATGACGACCACGTTCAGCGGCGCCTTGGCGTAGGGCGGTTCCAGGTTGGCCAGTTCCGCGCCGAGCACCTTGCCGTTGAACGGCGTCGGCTCGCACGAACGGCCCTGGCCGAGTCCGCCGGGCGCTTCGGGGTAGTAGTCGGAGTAGCCGGGCACCCACTTCATCTTCAGCGGGGTGTGGTCGAGGACGAAGTCGAAGGCCTCGGCGCCGCGATCGAGGTAGGTGTCGATCTTCTCCGCGGGCACCGCGTCGCCGATGATGCTGTGCAGGTAGGTGCGCGCCTCCTCGCGGTCGTCGGGGCGGCCCGAGGCCTTCAGCGCCTTGTTGCCCGGGATCCAGACGCCACCGCCGGATCGGGCCGTCGAGCCACCGTAGTGGGCCGCCTTCTCCAACAGCACGACGCTCAGTCCGTTGTGGGCCGCGGTGAGGGCGGCCGTCATCCCGGCGGCGCCGCTACCGACGACCACCACATCGTATTCCCGATCACTCATGTGGAACACGTTATAGAAGGGGTTGGCGGTTTGACAGCCCAAACTGGAACTTGTTCCAGTGGGCTCGGCGTTTCCTCTCCACATACTGGAACGTGTTATAGAAATCACCCACAGTCGCGTTGTATTGTCAGGTGAACGGCTGACGAGGCTCCGGGAAACCGGTTACAGTTTTGACGTCGTGATCCATCCCGCCCGTGCTGCCTAGGAGGTCCGCGTGCTGCCCGACGCGGTACGAACTCAACTCGCCGACGAACTGGCCCGCGCCGAGGACGAGCGGGTCGCCGTCTCGCCGCTGGTCGACCGGTATCCCGATATCGATGTCGTCGACGCCTACGAGATCCAGCTGCTCAACATCCAGCGCCGGCTGAAGGCGGGTGCCAAGGTCGTCGGTCACAAGGTGGGCCTGTCGTCGAAGGCCATGCAGCAGATGATGGGCGTGGACGAGCCCGACTACGGACACCTGCTCGCCGAGATGGAGGTCTTCGAGGACGTCCCCGTCGACACCTCGAAATACCTGCTCCCGCGCGTGGAGGTCGAGGTCGGTTTCGTCCTCGGCGCCGACCTGCCCGGCGAGGACTGCACCGAAGCCGACGTCCTCGCCGCGACCGTCGCCTACGCGCCCTCGATCGAGCTGATCGATTCGCGGATCAAGGACTGGAAGATCGGCCTGGCCGACACCATCTCCGACAACGCCTCCTCCGCCGGTTTCGTCCTCGGCAAACAGCGCGTCGCGCCCGGCGACATCGACATCAAGGCCATCGATGCCGTGCTCACCCGCAACGGTGAGGTCATCGCCGAGGGCCGCAGCGACGCGGTGCTGGGTGACCCGGTGATCGCGGTGGCGTGGCTGGCGCGCAAGGTCGCGACCTTCGGGGTGCGGTTGAAGAAGGGCGACATCGTGCTGCCCGGTTCCTGCACCCGCGCCATCGACGCCCGCCCGGGGGACGAATTCCTCGCCGACTTCGCCGGACTCGGTTCCGTCCGTTTGCGTTTCAGCTGACCCAGACTTCCAAGGAGTACACCGTGACCAGCAAAGTCACCGCCGCGATCGTGGGGTCCGGCAATATCAGCACCGACCTGCTCTACAAACTGCTGCGCTCGGACAAGATCGAGCCGCGCTGGATGATCGGCATCGACCCGGAGTCGGAAGGGCTGAAGCGGGCACGCGGGCTGGGTCTGGAGACCTCGGCCGAGGGCGCGGACTGGCTGCTGGCCCTCGACGAGAAGCCGGACCTGGTGTTCGAGGCCACCTCCGCCTACGTGCATCGCGCGTACGCGCCGAAGTACGAGGCCGCGGGCATTCGCGCCGTCGACCTCACCCCGGCCGCGGTCGGTCCTGCGGTGATCCCGCCGGTGAACCTGGACTCGCTGCGTGACGCGCCGAACGTCAACATGATCACCTGCGGCGGCCAGGCCACCATCCCCATGGTCGCGGCCGTATCCCGCGTCGTGCCGGTCAAATACGCCGAGATCGTCGCCTCGGTGTCCTCGGTCTCGGCCGGCCCCGGCACCCGCGCCAATATCGACGAGTTCACCAAGACCACCTCCAAGGGGGTCGAAACCATCGGTGGCGCCGAGCGCGGCAAGGCCATCATCATCTTGAACCCGGCCGAGCCGCCGATGATCATGCGCGACACCATCTTCTGCTCCATCCCCGACGACGCCGACCGCGACGCCATCGCCGAGAGCATCGTCGCCATGGAGAAGTCGATCCAGGAATACGTGCCCGGCTACCGGCTGCTCAACGACCCGCAGTTCGACGACCCGTCGGTGATCTCCGGTGGCATGGCCAAGGTCTCGATCTTCGTCGAGGTCGAAGGCGCGGGCGACTTCCTGCCCCCCTATGCGGGCAACCTCGACATCATGACCGCCGCCGCGACCCGCGTGGGCGATGTGGTGGCCGATCAGATCATCTCGGCTCGGGTGTAAGGAGATTCGACCATGAGCAATATCCTGAAGCCCTTCTCGGGCGAACTCGACGTGCGCGTCACCGACACCTCGCTGCGGGACGGCTCGCACCACAAGCGCCACCAGTTCACCGTGGACGAGGTGCGCAATATCGTTGCCGCCCTGGATGGTTCGGGCGTGCCCGTCATCGAAGTCACCCACGGTGACGGCCTCGGCGGATCCTCGTTCAACTACGGGTTCTCGAAAACCCCGGAGCAGGAACTGATCAAGGCCGCCGCGGAGACCGCCAAGCAGGCCAAGATCGCCTTCCTCATGCTGCCGGGTGTCGGCGTCAAGGAAGACATCAAGATCTCCCAGGACAACGGCGCGTCCATCTGCCGCATCGCCACCCATTGCACCGAGGCCGATGTGTCCATCCAGCACTTCGGGCTCGCGCGCGAACTCGGCCTGGAGACCGTCGGCTTCCTGATGATGGCCCACTCCACCACGCCGGAGAAGCTCGCCAAGCAGGCCCGCATCATGGCCGACGCGGGCTGCCAGTGCGTGTACGTCGTCGACTCCGCGGGCGCGCTCGTCCTCGAACAGGTCTCGGACCGCGTCGCGGCCCTGGTCGCCGAACTCGGCGACGACGCCCAGGTGGGCTTCCACGGCCACGAGAACCTCGGCCTCGCGGTCGCGAACTCGGTCTACGCCGTGCGCGCCGGCGCCACCCAGATCGACGGCTCGGCCCGGCGCTTCGGCGCGGGCGCGGGCAACCTGCCGGTCGAAGCCTTCATCGGCGTCTGCGACAAGCTCGGCGTCAAGACCGGCGTCGACTTCTTCGCCGTCACCGACGCCGCCGAAGACGTCGTCCGCCCCGCCATGCCCACCGAATGCCTCCTCGACCGCCAAGCTCTCATGATGGGCTACGCCGGCGTCTACTCCAGCTTCCTCCGCCACGCCGAACGCCAAGCCGAACGCTACAACGTCTCCGCCGCCGAAATGCTCGTCCGCGCAGGCCAACGCAAACTCGTAGGCGGCCAGGAAGACCAACTCATCGACATCGCCCTCGAACTCCAACGCGAAGCCACCGCCTCGGCCTGACCCCCCTGGACATCCGATCACCACGCTCTGGTGGCACTGCGCTCTCGGGCGATGCCGCCACCAGAGCGTGGTGATCTTTTGTTTGTCGGTGGGGGTGGGGAGGATGGCTGGGTATGGGGGGATTTGGTGGGGCGTTTGTGGGGTCTCGGGCGGTTGCGGCGGGGGTGTTGACGCGGTGGGAATTGCGGCACGACTTCGAGCGGGTGGCTCATGATGTGTACGTTGCGCGTGGGCTCCGGCTGGATGCGGTAGGGCGCGCGAAAGCCGCGGTGCTTTGGACCAAAGGCCGAGGCGTGCTCTTGGGGCTTTCGGCGTCTGCGATGCTCGGGAGCAAATGGATCGACGCCGACACCCCGGCCGAGATCGCGATGCCGACCTACCGCCGACCGCCGCCATGGATCATCTCGCGCCAGGCGCGGATCCCTTGCGAAGACCGCCGCGATATCGACGGCTTCCCGGTAACCACCCCCGAGCGAACCGCTTTCGACCTCGCGCGAACTCTGCCGCTCCGCTCCGCGGTCCCTGCCCTCGATGCTTTGTGCCGCGCGACCGGACTCACTCCGTCCGCCGGTCGCGCCTACGCGGCCGGGCACGCGGGTGCCCGCGGATCCGTGCGGGCCGGAACCGCTCTGTCCATGGTCGACCCCGGCGCGGAATCACCGCCGGAGTCCCTGACGAGACTTCTGATCGTCACCAACGGCCTCCCCGCGCCGACCACCCAGATCGTGGTTCGGGACCGCTCAGGGGGATTCATCGCCCGCCTGGACATGGGCTGGTCCGCACCACGCGTCGGCGTCGAGTACGACGGCGCCCACCATTGGACCGACCCCACCCAACGCACCAAAGACATCGACCGCGCCGCCGCACTCGCCGACGCGGGCTGGCACATCGTTCGCGTAAGCGCCAACCTCCTCCACCGCCGCCCCCACGTCCTCCTCGACCGCATCTACTCCGCCCTCGCCACCCGCAACGCCCCCTTGGACACATGATCACCACGCCCTGGCGGTGTACCGCTCTCGCGCTATGCCGCCGCCAGAGCGTGGTGATCTTGATCGTTCGCGTGGGGTGGGGAAACTCGCTGGACGGGGTGTTTATAACTGGGTTATGAGCGAATTTGTGGGGACGTTGTTTTGTGGAAGCGCGTTGGCGGCTCGGGTTGAGGGGTTGGAGATGGGGGCTATTGCTGGGGCGGCGAGGGCGGGGGGTAGGGGGTTTGTGCGGGAGTTCGGGGGTGGGGCTGTGTGTTTTGCGGGGGTGGGGTCGCCGTTGAACAAGGTGGTGGGGGTGGGGTTCGGTGGGGTGCCTTCGGTGGGGGAGTGGGAGGAGGTCGAGAGGGCTTGTGCCGAGGTGGGGGTGGCGGTGCAGGTGGAGTTGTCGCAGTTGGCGGATCCGCGGATCGGGGAGATGCTGACCGGGCGGGGGTATCGGTTGGTGTCGTTCGAGAATGTGCTCGGGGTGGAGTTGGGTGGGCGGCGGTGGGAGGTGCCGGAGGGGGTGGAGGTGCGGCGGGACGAGGACGAGGATTTGGGGGTGTGGCTCGATGTCGTGGTCGACGGGTTCGCGCATCCGGATGACGAAGGGGTGCCCTCGCACGAGGAGTTCCCGCGGGAGGCGATCGCGGCGGTGATGCGGGATATGGCTTCCACCAACGACACCCGGCGATACGTCGCCTATCGCAACGGCGAACCCGCCGGTGGCGCGAGTATGCGTACCGGTGGCGGGATCGCGGCTCTCGCGGGCGCGGCCACGTTGCCGGCGCATCGTCGGAACGGCGTGCAGACGGCCATGCTGTCCACCCGCTTGACCGAGGCCGCCGCGGAAGGCTGTGACCTCGCGGTCATCACCACCCAGCCCGGTTCCAAGTCGCAGCGGAACGCCCAGGGGCGGGGCTTCTCGCTGTTGTACACCCGCGCGGTGCTGGTCAAGGAAGTCTGACGGGTGCCGAGGCTTCAGCGGTCCAGGGGCGGTTCGGCCTCCAGCTCGACGATCCGGCGCCGTTGATCCGCGAGGATTCCGCGCACACCGACGATGAGCTCGACGTAGCTCAGCTGCATCGGCGGCACATCCATCACGGCAGCCAGTTCGCGGTGTTGGAAGTTGACGATTTCGCGAGAGGAATCGAGCTCGGCCTGCACCATCGCCAGCCGCACTTCGGCGGGGATCCGGTCGGCCACCTGGGGCCCGTGCGGCGGCGGCTCCTGTCCTTGCCAGGGCGACCACCGCGAGTGGATGTCGTGCTCGGTCATGTCGGCGAGCCGTTGCAGTAGTGCACGGCATGCCGTGGGTGAGGCGAACACCGTGTCGAGGCACCGGTGGTAGTCAGGGGGTTGCAGCTGAATGTGGTCGCTCATGGTGCACGGCTCCCGGGACTCCGCTCTGTGGCGAAGAGGACGAGCCTAGCCGGTGGACCGCGAGTTCTTCGGTGAGGGCGTCGATGGCCTGGGAGACGCGGTTCGCGCGTGCGGTGGGGCTCGTCGCTTTCAGGATCGGCAGGAAGAGGCGGTATTGATCGGAGCGGCCGAGGGCGGCGTAGGCGGCTTGCGCCCCGGGCATTTCGGCGAGCGCGGCAGCCAACTCGGCAGGGATCTCGGCGGTGCGCTGGCGTTCGTAGGCGGCGGCCCAGCGGCCGTCGGCGACGGCTTCTTCGATGGCGGCGTAGCCGACCGGTCGCATGCGGCCCGCGGCGATGAGGGCTTCGGCCTTGGCGACGTTGACCTGGGACCAGGGGCTGCGCGCGCGGCGCGGGGAGTAGCGCTGGAGGTAGTGGTGGGCGTCGAGGGCGCGGCGGTGGCTGTCGATCCAGCCGTAGCAGAGCGCGCCGTCGAGCGTTTCGGTGATGGTCACCGACGGGCTCGGGGCGTTCTTCTTGGCGATGCGGACCCAGATCTCGTCCACGGTGGCGTGGTTCGCGGCCAGCCAGGTTTCCCATTCGGTGGCGTCGGCGCAGGTGATGAAGTCGATCTGGTTCATGAAGACCATCCTGCACCTCAAAGTGCTCACCGAATGAGCAGTTTTTCAACCGGGTTCGGCCGCACGCGTGCTCGGCCCTGCCTAGGTGTTCCGGCGGGTGTTCGCGCGTCGCGCGGTGGGTGCTCACACGTTGATTTCGGGCCGGCGCTCGCACGGCCTCAGGTGCTTGACGACTGCGAAGATGTGAGCCGCTGGGATGTTTACCGCGCGGTCTGGAGCATGGCGAGTAGGGCGTGGGCGGCTTGTCGGCCCTGTTCGGCGCGTTCGGGACCGTCCACACCCTGGAGGTGGAAGGCCCAGTGCGCCTCGAACAGGCACGCGAGCGCGTACGCGGTGCCTGCGATCTGTGCCGGTGCCGCCCCGGGGTAGGTGTCGGCCAGCTGGAGTTCCAGGGCGGGTAGCCACCGTTGTGTCCACAGCTCGGTGAGTCGCCGGCGGACAAGAGAATCGCGGGCGGCGAGGGCGACGAGTTCGCACCACACCACGAGGTCGTCGCGGTTCGTGTAGGCGCCAGGCTCGAACATGCGCGCCACTCGATCCTCGATCGGCTCGTCGGCGCCCAGGCGCAGCATCGCGTCGCCGTATGCCGCCACCGCGTCGGTGATGAAGGCCTGCATGAGCCCGTCCCGGTTGCCGAAATAGTGCAGGACCAGGGTGCGCTGCACGCCGGCGGCCGTGGCCACCCGGGACAGTGTCGTGGCGGAGAAGCCCTCCGCGGCCACCACCGAGCGCGCCGCCCGCAGGATCTGGGCGACGCGCTCCTTGGCCTTGCTCGGTCGGCCGACTTTATTTACTGTCATGATAGTCAATATATTCGACGGGGAGGCAGTCATGCGAGTTCTGGCACTGGGTGGGGCGGGGGAGATGGGGCGGGTCGCGGCGCGGGTCCTGCGCGGTGACAGCCGGGTGAGCGCCTTGACGATCGCCGATCGGGACGAGTCGGCGGCGCGGAAAGTCGCCGCGGAACTGGGTGCCGACGCCCTCGGTCTCGATGTCACCGATGCCTCGGCGCTGGCAGCGGCTTTGCGCGCGGCCGACCTGGTCGTCAACACGGTCGGCCCGTACTTCCGCTTCGGCCCACCGATCCTGGCCGCCGCCATCGACGCGCGCTGCGACTACATCGACATCTGCGACGACCCGCAGCCCACCATCGAGATGCTGGAACTGGACGCGCGGGCGAAGGCGGCCGGCGTGACCGCGCTGCTCGGCATGGGCGCGAGCCCCGGCCTCGCCAACCTGCTCGCGGTGCGCGCGGGCGCCGAACTCGACCGGGTCGATGACCTGGTCACCGGCTGGAACATCCACTCCGCCCACCCTGAACCCGTCCGGTTCATCTCCGCCGGACCCGCCGCGACGGGGTCGCTTCATGCTGCCGGACCCGCGGCGACTGGGTCGTCTGGTGGTGCCGGGCCTGCTGCGACCGGGTCGCGCGATGCGGCTGGGGCCGCGGCGACTGGGTCGTCTGGTGGTGCCGGGCCTGCTGCGACCGGGTCGCGCGATGCGGCTGGGGCCGCGGCGACTGGGTCGTCTGGTGGTGCCGGGCCTGCTGCGACCGGGTCGCGCGATGCGGCTGGGGCCGCGGCGACTGGGTCGTCTGGTGGTGCCGGGCCTGCTGCGACCGGGTCGCTCGATGCGGCTGGACCTGCCGTGACCGGGTCGTCTGGTGGTGCCGGACTTGTGGCGACCGGATCGTCTGTTGGTGCCAGATCCGCGGCGACCGGGTCGTCCGTTGGTGCCGGACCCGCGATAGCTGGGTCGTCCGCGGCCGGCCGAACGGCTGCCGGGCCTACCGCCGCCGTCGTGCATGGGATGCGTCAGATCAGTGGCGAGATTCCGGTGACTCGCGATGGTGTTCGCACCGAACGTCCTGCGCTGGAACGGCTCCGGCTGGACTACCCGGGGCTCGGCACCGGCGTGGGTCGCAGCTTCGGTCACCCGGAGGCGATCACGCTGCCGCTGGCGTTCCCCGGCCTCCGCGCGGCGACCTCGGTGGTGGTAGCCGATCGCCCGACTACGGCCGCTCTGCACGCGCTGCGCTGGACCATCGACCGCCGCCTGTTGACTCTCGACCGGGCGGCCCGCCTCGCCGCCCGCGTCGAGCGCCTGCTTCCCGCCGACCCGGCGACGCTCGTCGCGGCAGGCGGACTCCCGCCGCTGTTCGCGATCGCCACCGGCCTGCGCGACGGTGCACCCGCGACGGCGGCCACGGCACTGTCCCAGGTACCCGGCCTGTCGATGGCCGAGAACACCGGCGTCCCACTGGCTGTGGGAGCACTGCTCATGGCTGCCGACCCGAAGCCGGGCGTCCACGCCCCCGAGACCCTGCTCGACCCGGACCGCTTCTTCACCGCCTTCGCCCCGCACTGCATCGGTGCCCCTGCCCCGAACGCGATGACGGTCACCACCCGCAGCTGGTCCGGCCCCGAAGCCAACGCCACGGCGCTGTCCGCATCCCTGCTGACCGCGCTGGTCGCAGCGCGCTGAGGGCACTGACGGCACCCGAGCGCCACCGTCGACACCCAAGCTGCACCTGATCGGTGCCGGCGGCCCCAAGCGGTTCTCGGCGGCGGCCTGAGCGAAACCGGCGGCACTCGAGCGAAACCGGCGGCACTCGAGCGGTACCGGCGGCGGCTGAGCGGAAGTGGCGGCGGCCGAGCGGAACCGGCGGCATCCGAGCCGAATCGGCCGTGCCTGATCGATATCGGCGGCACCTGACCGGTACGGGCGGCACCTGAGCGCCACGGGGGCAGCTCGCCTAGAGCTGGCCGGACCGAGTCCCCCGGAAACGCGAACCGCCCCGCTCATCGTGTGATGAGCGGGGCGGCAGCGATATTCACAACCAGGTGTCGAGACTGGTGGTCGTGAGGAAATGGTCCAGGTCCGCGCGCCACGGTGCGGGCGTGGTCTTGTCCGGCTCGATGCCGGTGTACTGCCCGCGATAGAACAGCAGTGGGCGGCCGTTGGTGGTCTCCGATTCGGACAGGGCGTGCACCCGGCCGATGACGATGTAGTGGTCACCACCGTCGACGACGGAGTCGACGGTGCATTCGATGGTGGCCAGCGACTCGTCGAGCACCGGCACCCCCAGCTCGGAGGTGTGCCAGGCGACGCCGGCGAACTTGTCGGTCTCGCGCGAGCCGAAGCGCGCGCAGGTCGGCTGCTGTGCCTCGGCGAGCACGTTCACGCAGAACTTGCCCGCCGCCTCGATCGCCGCCCAGGAGCGCGACCCCTTGGTGGGGCAGAACAGCACCAGGGGCGGGTCGAGGGACAGGGCGGCGAAGGACTGGCAGGCGAAGCCGATCGGCTCACCCGCCGGGTCCAGCGCGGTGATCACGGTGATGCCGGTGCAGAACTGCCCCAGCACATTACGAAATTGCCGGCCGTCGATCGCCGGTGTCTGTTCGGTCATGTCCCTCGCCGCCATTCCTACTGCTGCTTGAATCCGACGGTGAAGTCGTGACCCCACAGGCTGACCGCGGTGGATTCGCGGGCGACCCAGTCGTGATCGTCGACTTCCAGTCCCTCACAGCCGAATTCGATGTCGAACCCGCCGGGAGTCTTCATGTAGAAGGACAGCATCTTGTCGTTGATGTGCCTGCCGAGGGTGGCCGACATCTTGACCTTCTTGCGGTAGGCGCGGTCCAGGCAGAGGCCGACGTCGTCGGAGTTCTCCACCTCGACCATCAGGTGCACGATGCCGGTGGGATTCGGCAGCGGCAGGAACGCCAGCGCGTGGTGGCGCGGGTTGCAGCCGTAGAAGCGCAGCCAGGCCGGGGCGCCGTCGGCTGGGCGACCCACCATCTGCGGTGGCAGCCGCATGGAGTCGCGTAGCCGGAAGCCGAGGACGTCCTGGTAGAACGCCTGGGCGGCGGCGTCGTCGGTGCAGGTCAGCACCACGTGGCCCAGGCCCTGCTCGGCGGTGACGAACTTGTGGCCGTAGGGGCTCACGAAACGGCGGCCCAGGTACTGCGCGCCGTAGAACGCCTCGAGGGTGTTCCCCGACGGGTCCTGGAACCGGATCATGCCCTCGACGCGGCGCTCGCCCAGCTCTTCCTTGGTGCCCTCGGTGAAGGCGACGTCGGCCTTGGCCAGTGTCTCGCGCAGCTCCTGCAGGCCGCGGGCGTCGGTGACCTCCCAGCCCGAGACCAGCAGCCGGTCCTGCTCACCGGGGACGATCACCAGGCGTGCGGCGAAATCGTCCATGCGCAGGTAGAGCGCGTCGGGGTTGAGCCCGGTGCCCTCCATCATGCCGAGCACCTTGAGGCCGTACTCGCGCCAGGCCGCCATGTCGGTGGCCTCGATGCGCATGTAGCCCAGGGCACGAATGCTCATTGCTTGTCTCCGAGGAAATCGAGGGTGAGCCGGTTGAACTCGTCGAACTTCTCCAGCTGGGCCCAGTGGCCGCAGCCACCGAAGACGTGCAGCTGCACGCGCGGGATGACCTTGGTGGCCACCAGCGCGCCGTCGAGCGGGTTGACCCGGTCCTCACGGCCCCAGATCAGCAGCACCGGCTGACGCAGCTTGTACGCGTCGCGCCAGAGCATGCCCTTCTCGAAGTCGGCACCGGCGAAGGACTTACCCATCGCGCGGACCGCGGCCAGGGATTCGGGAGTGCTCGCCAGGGCGAACCGTTCGTCGATGAGCTCTTCGGTGACCAGCGACTGGTCGAAGACCATGATCCGCAGGAACTTCTCCAGGTTCTCCCTGGTCGGCGCGTAGCTGAAGGCCGAGAGCAGCTTGACGCCCTCGGTCGGATCCGGCGCGAACAGGTTGGTGCTCAGCCCACCCGGGCCCATCAGCACGAGCTTGCCCGCGCGCTTGGGGTTGTCCAGGGCGAAGCGCACCGAGGTGCCGCCGCCGAGCGAATTGCCCAGCAGGTGCACTCGATCGGTGATCTCGAGGTGATCGAGCAGCGCGAGCAGCGCGGTGGACGCGTGCACGAAGTACTGCGGGTGATCGACCGGCTTGTCGGACTTGCCGAAACCGGGCTGGTCGAGCGCGATCACGTGGAAGTTCTGCGCCAGCACCGGGATGTTGCGGGCGAAGTTGGACCACGCCGAGGCGCCGGGCCCGCCGCCGTGCAGCAGCACGATCGTGGGTCCGTTGCCGACGCCGGCCTCGTGGTAGTGCAGCTTCAGGTCGGGGGTGACCTGCGCGTAGCGGGAGGTCGATTCGTAGGTGAGTTCAGCGGTCTGGGTCATCGGCTACACCATGGCGTCGGTGACGGGCAGGCCGAACTCGTGCGTGCCGTACATGACGTAGGCGCGCTCGGGATCGTTGGCCGCGTGTACCCGGCCGGCGTGCGCGTCGCGCCAGAAGCGCTGCAGCGGAGTGCCGTTGGCCAGTGCGGTGGCGCCGGAGGACTCGAAGAGCTTGTCGATCGAGGCGATCACCCGCCCGGTCGCGCGGACCTGGTCGCGGCGGGCGCGCACGCGCAGGTCGAACGGCACTTCCTCGCCTGCCTGCAGCAGCGCGTACTCCTCGGCCACATTGCCCGAGAGCTGACGCCACGCGGCGTCGATGTCGCTGGCCGCCTCGGCGACGCGCACCTTGGCGAACGGGTCGTCCTTGGCGTTCTCGCCGGCGAAGGCCGCGCGCACACGCTTGCCCTGGTGCTCGACGTGCGCTTCGTAGGCGCCGTAGCCCATGCCCACGATCGGGGCCGAGATGGTGGTGGGGTGGATGGTGCCCCACGGCATCTTGTAGACCGCGTCGGTGTTCTGCTCGAGGCCCGGCGCGCGGCCCTCGCTCATCGCGCGGAAGCTCAGGAAGCGGTGCGACGGGACGAACACGTCCTCGACGACCACAGTGTTGGAGCCGGTGCCACGCAGGCCGACGACGTTCCAGACGTCGTCGATGCGGTAGTCCGAGCGCGGGATCAGGAAGGAGCCGAAGTCGACCGGCTTGCCGTTCTTGATCACCGGCCCGCCGAGCACGGCCCAGGTGGCGTGATCGGAGCCCGAGGACCAGGCCCACGAGCCGCGCACGATGTAGCCGCCCTCGACCGCCTGACCGGCGCCCATCGGGGCGTAGGAGGAGGAGATCCGCACGTCGGTGTCCTCGCCCCAGACGTCCTGCTGGGCCTGCTGGTCGAACAGCGCGAGGTGCCAGTTGTGCACGCCGATGATGCCGGCCACCCAGCCGGTCGAACCGCAGGCGCTGGCGATCTTGCGCACGGTGTCGTAGAAGACGACCGGGTCGGCGGCGTGGCCGCCCCACTGCTTGGGCTGGAGCAGCCGGAAGAAGCCGGTCTCCTGCAGCGCCTTCATGGATTCATCGGGGACGCGGCGCAGGTCCTCGGCCTCCTGCGCACGTTCACGCAGCGTCGGCAGCAGTGCCTCGACCCGTTCGGTCACTTCTTGCGTCATTTCGGAGCCCGCTCCTGCCTTGTCGGATCGACAACCGGTTCTTGTTCGACTCTGAGACTAGAACAGGTTCTCATTTCTGTCGAGAAGATCGCCCTACCTCGTATATAACAAGACGCGACAGAGAAGTTCGCTGGACAGCTGGCGTGAAGTGGCCTCGTTTTGTAACGTGTTCTAGTGAACAAGGAGGGTTCGGGATGGCAGTCAACCCCAAGGTGAGGGAACTCGATGTCGGCACAGTGCCGACGAGGTTTGCGCGTGGCTGGCACTGTGTCGGCCTGGCCTCGTCGTACCGCGACGGCAAGCCGCACGCGATCGAGATCTTCGGGACCAAGCTCGTGGTGTGGACCGACACCAACGACGAGATCCGCGTGCTCGACGCCTACTGCAGGCATATGGGCGGCGATCTGAGCATGGGCACGGTCAAGGGCGACGACATCGCCTGCCCGTTCCACGACTGGCGCTGGGGCGCCAACGGCAAGTGCACCTCGATTCCGTACGCGCGCCGCGTTCCGCCGCTGGCCCGCACCCGGAAGTGGACGACGCTCGAGCGCAACGGCCAGCTGTTCATCTGGCACGACCACGAGGGCAACGAGCCACCCGAGGACGTCACGATCCCGCACATCGAGGGCCCCTTCACCGACGCGGAGGGCAACCCCAGCGAGGAGCGCGACAGCGGCTGGACGCCGTGGACGTGGAACACGATGCGCATCGAGGGCTCCAATTGCCGCGAGATCATCGACAACGTCGTGGACATGGCGCACTTCTTCTACATCCACTATGCCTTCCCGACGTACTTCAAGAACGTCTTCGAGGGGCACGTGGCGACGCAGTTCCTCGAGACCAAGGGCCGTCCCGATATCGGCATGGCGGCCAAGTACGGCGGTGAGACGCTGCTGAAGTCGGAGGCGTCCTACTTCGGTCCGTCCTACATGATCAATCCGCTGGTCAACATCTACGGCGGGTACGAGATCAAGGTCGTGCTGATCAACTGCCACTACCCGGTCAGCCAGGACGAGTTCGTGCTGCAGTACGGCCTGACCGTCGAGAAGCCCAAGGGCATCGACGACGCGACCGCCGAGAAGCTCGCGGCCTCGATGACCGAGTTCTTCGGTGACGGCTTCCTGCAGGACGTCGAGATCTGGAAGCACAAGTCCAAGGTCGAGAATCCGCTGCTGTGCGAGGAGGACGGCCCGGTCTACCAGCTGCGCCGCTGGTACGAGCAGTTCTACGTGGATGTCGCCGATGTCACCGAGAAGATGACCCAGCGGTTCGAATTCGAGGTCGACACGACCAAGGCGAATCAGGCCTGGGAGGCCGAGGTGGCGGAGAACCTGCGCCGCAAGGCCGAGGCAGAAGCCGAAGCGGGCGTGTAACCATGGCTTCGACCTGGGCCAAGGCACCCGACTTCGCCGATCAGCCCGTGCGGCAGGCCGCGGTGCGGGCCCAGACCACGGTCGACAAGCAGCACTACCTGGACGACGGCCTGACACCGGTGCGGTGTCAGGCCTGTTCCGCCGAGGTCCTGGTGCGCAAGTCCAGCGCGCACCAGACCTCGGTCCAGTGGACCGAACGGCCGGACACGCACTGCCCGATCTTCGCCCAGCTCAGCGCGCACGGCGCGCGGCCGGGCAGGCCGGAATCGTGCCCGTCGCTGGAGAAGTCCATCAAGTGGGCGGTCGACGAGGGCGTGCTCGAGATTCCCGAGTGATCAGCTGAACGGGGAGTGCGGGCGTTCCTGCAGCACGCCGTCGAGGTAGATGTCGACCTTCTCGTTGTAGAAGCACGCCAGGCCGGCGATCTTCTGGCTCTCCGGCAACGGCGTGCGGTAGATCCACACGATGTCGCGGTGCTCGGTGCCGTCGACCTGGACGTGCCAGTAGTCGGCGGTGCCCTTGTACGGGCAGCTGGTGTGGGTGTCGGAGGCGGTCAGCAGATCCATCCGCACATCGGGCAGCGGCAGGTAGAACCGCGCGGGCAGCCCGGTTTCGAACAGGATGCGCGGCGAGGACGAGTCGGCGACGGTGACGCCGTCGATCTCGACCCGCACATTGCGCGAGCTGCCGAGGATGTCGACCCGCGAGTACGGATCGCGCGGGTGCACGAAGATGGGCTCGTCCTCCTCGAACCAGTCGAACGTGGCGAAGTCCAGCCGCACAGCGTCTTTCAGATCGGGCAGCGGTGAGTCGAGGTAGCGCAGGGCGGCGGCCTCGGCGCGCAGGCCGTCGACCAGCACGTCGTACCCGGTGCCCTCACCGCGGCTGGGGGAGTGCTCGGTGACCCCGTTCGGTTCCAGGTCGGCCTTGATGTCGGTCAGCGGAACGTAATAGGTGGGGTAGTACGGGATCTCCCAGACCAGCAGCGGCCGCAGCGTATCGGCCACCAGCAGCCCGTTCAGGTACGCCCGCACGCGTTTGTGCGCCGACTCGACCTTGACCCGCCCACGCTTGTCGTCGCTCATGTCCCCGACGCTACGCCGTCCTCGTGACACGAAGCCGGCCCCGCGGCTCGTGGCTGCGGGGCCGGCTTCGATGGCACCGGGACGGGTCAGTCGCCGACGGTGATGGCTTGGGCTTCCTCGACGCTGTGGGGCGCCGGGTCGTGGTCGTCGAGGTGGGCCAGGGCCTTGCGGCCGGCGAAAAGCGCGGCGACGGCGGCGGCGGTGAAGGCGGCGCCCAGCCAGAACGGGAGGGAGACGCTGTGCTCGCCCAGCTTGCCCGCCACCCACGGGGCCGCCGCGCCGCCGGCGAAGCGGACGAAGCTGTAGGCCGCCGAGGCGGTGGAGCGCTCGACCGGGGCGGAGATCATCACGGCCTCGGTGATCAGCGTGTTGTTCACGCCGAGGAACAGGCCCGCGATCACCACGCCGACGATCAGCACGATCTTGTGCTCGGCGAACAGGCCCATCACGGCCAGGTCGGCGGCGAACAGGCCCAGTGACAGGCCCATCATCGGCAGGGTCCCGAAGCGCGCCTGCAGTTTCGGTGCCAGGAACACCGAGGCCAGCGCGAGCAGGATGCCCCAGCCGCAGAAGATGAAGCCGATCGCGTAGGTGCCCATGTCCAGCGGGAACGGGGTGTAGGCGAGCAGGGTGAAGAAGCCGAAGTTGTACAGCAGCGCGGTGACGCTCACCGTCAGCAGGCCCCGGTGCCGAAGGGCCTTGAACGGCGCGGTGATCGACGTCGGCTTGGCCGGCTTGGGCATCTCGGGTAGCAGCACGACGATCGCGACGAAGGCGATGGCCATCAGCACCGACACACCGAAGAACGGTCCGCGCCAGCTGATTCCGCCGAGTAGTCCGCCCAGCAGGGGTCCCGTCGCGATGCCGATGCCGAGCGCGGCCTCATAGAGGATGATCGCCTTGGCGACGCCGCCGGTGGCCGCGCCCACGATGGTGGCCAGCGCGGTCGCGATGAACAGCGCGTTGCCCAGGCCCCAGCCCGCGCGGAAGCCGATGATCTCGCCGATCGTGCTCGACATGCCCGCCAGCGCGGCGAACACCACGATGATCGCCAGGCCGGACAGCAGCGTCTTCTTGGCGCCGAAGCGGCTCGAGATCACGCCGGTGACCAGCATGGCGACGCCGGTGACGGCCATGTAGCTGGTGAACAGCAGCGAGACCTGCGACGGGCTCGCGTTCAGCTGCTCGCCGATCGGCTTGAGAATGGGGTCGACCAGGCCGATGCCCATGAACGCGATCACGCTCGCGAAGGCGACAGCCCAGACGGCCTTGGGCTGTCCGGAGGGGGTGGTCGGCGCGGCGTCATTGTCGCGAGTCAACTGCTGGATGCTCATGGGCACTCCTGGTTGCTTCACTGATGACCGCGGGCAACCGCACGCAGGGCTGTCAGCAGGTCGTTCATGTCGGTGTCGAGCCGGATCAGCCGATCGAGATCGAAGTCGGCCAGTCCGGGCGCCATGGCGGCCGCGAAGGCGCGCCTGGCCTGGGTGAGGCGGGTTCGGCCCGCCGGGGTGAGTTCGACGAGAACCGCCCGGGAATCCTGCGGATCCCTGGTCCGGGTGGCGAGTCCGTCGGCGACGAGCCTGCCGATCAGCGCCGTTGCCGCCGGCTGTGAGCATCGATCGATCCGGGCGAACTCGCTGACCCGGATGCCGCCGTGCTCGTCGAGCACGGCGAGGGCCCGCATGACCGCGCGGGGCAGGTCGTCGTCGCTGATCGCCCCGGCGAGCCGGGTGAGCCGACCGGCAGTGACCAACAGGTCGACCACGATGTCGTCCGGGGAGGGCTGCTCTGTCTGCTGCACGCTCCATATTATTGCATAAGCTAACTATCTAAACCGAGCTTTCCCCGTCGTGACATCTCGCACAGACGCCGAAAGCCCCAGCCGACCTGCGGCTGGGGCTCTCGGAGCGGGACGGTCAGGCGGCGACGACCGGGCGGCTGCCGGTGCCGAACAGCTGGGCGGTCGCGTGCGCGCGCTTGAAGTACAGGTGCGCGTCGTGCTCCCAGGTGATCGCGATGCCACCGTGCAGCTGGATCATCTCGGCGGCCACGTGCGAGAAGGCCTCGGTGCAGTGCCTGCGCGCGACCCACACGTCCTCGGCCGCGCTCGGGCTGTTCTCGGCCACGGCCTGCGCGGCCGCCAGCGCCGTCGACTCGGCCGACTCCACCAGCACGTACATATCGGCCATCCGGTGCTTGAGCGCCTGGAAGCTGCCGATCGGCCTGCCGAACTGGACCCGCGAAGCGGTGTAGGCCACCGTCATGTCCAGGCAGCGCCGTGCCGCGCCGACCTGTTCGGCGGCGACCGCGGCCCAGGCGATCTCACGCAGCCGGGTGCGCAGGGCGGCCGGGTCGCCGGTGCCGATCCGGGTGGCCGGGGTGCCGGCGAAGGTGATCGTCGCCAGCCGGCGGGTGGGGTCGAGGGCCGGGGTCGAGACGACGGACACGCCAGCCGCGTCGGCCGTCGTCTCGAACAGGCCGTCGTCGGTGAGGACGAGCAGCAGTTCGGCCTGGCCGCCGTGCAGCACGTAATGCGCGGCGCCGGTGAGCTTTCCGTCTTCGGCGCGGACACCGGCGGCATCCCAGCCGGTGGTGTCGGCCCAGCACAGGGCCGCGGTGCGGGAGCCCTCGGCCAGATCGGGCAGCAGCCGTTCGCAGGCCTGCTCGTCACCCGAGAGCAGAATCGCCTGCACACCCAGCACCGCCGACCCGAGCATCGGCACCCCGGACAGCGCGGCGCCGAGTTCGCCCACCACCATCAGGGATTCGACCAGGCCGGCACCCGCGCCGCCCCACTCCTCCGGAACGGCGAGGGCCGCGACGCCGACCTGCTCGCACAGCATCGACCACAGTTTCGGGTCGTAACCCGGGTCGGTGTCCATGGCGGTACGCAGGGCCGCCGGCGTCGCGTGCTTGGCCAGCAGGGCGCGCACGCTGGTCCGGAATTCCAGCAGTTCGTTCGATGACATGAGGGTTCCTCTCAGACCGCGGCCGGGGCGCGCAGCGCGTCCGCGACGCGTCCGCGGTGGAAATCGGCGGTGCCCCAGGCGGTGCGCAGGGCGGCGACTCTGGTCAGCCACAGCGACAGGTCGCACTCGGCGGTGTAGCCGATGGCGCCGTGGACCTGCAGACCCACCCGCGCGGCACGATGGGCGGCATCGCCGCAGGCCACCAGCGCCGCCGACACGTCGCGGGCGCGGTCGGCCGAATCCAGGGTGAGGGCCGCGCGATAGACGAGCGGCTCGGCCAGATCCAGGGCGATCAGCACCTCGGCGAGCTGCTGCTTCACGGCCTGGAACTCGCCGATCACCCGGCCGAACTGCTTGCGCTGCTTGGCGTAGGTGGTGGTCTGCTCGAGGATCGCCCGACCCGCGCCGAGCAGTTGCGCGGCGCAGGCGAGCACGCCCACGTCGAAGGCGTAGTCGAGTGCGGCGGCGGCGTTCTCGGCGAGGACGTCACCCGCGACGACCCTGGCGAGCTTGCGCGCGGGGTCGATGGAGGTCACCGCCTCCGCCGCCGTGCCCGCCTGGGTGAGCTGATTACCGGCGGCCACGAGGACGAGATCGGCCGCCTCGGCATCGAGCGCGATACCGCGCTGGGACTCGAAGGTGATGGCGCCCAGCGATTCCCCGCTCGCCAGCGCGGGCAGCCACTGCTGCGCCAGGGCCGCGTCGGGAAGGCGTTGCAGCAGCGCGGGCAGCACCGCGGCCGATTCGATCACCGGGCCTGGCAGTGCGGCGCGACCAGTCTCGATCAGGGCAACGACCAGGTCGACCGGGGTCGCGTCGGCGCCGTCGTACCGCTCGTCGACGATCAGGCCGAACACACCCATCTCGGCGAGCTGGCGCAGCAGCGCCCGGCCCTTGCCGGTCTCACCCGCCGACCAGGCGCGCACGGCGGCGGGCACCTGTCCGGCGTCGAGGATCTTACGCAGCTCCGCCGCGAAGTCGAGTTGTTCGGTGCTGAGCGCGAATCTCATCGCGGACCTCCTGTGCTGGGAAGGGCGATGCGGGCCCCGTGATTGCCGGTGTTCATCGCTTGCTCTCGCGCGGCAGGCCGAGGATGCGTTCGGCGATGATGTTGCGCTGGATCTCGTTGGTACCGGCGTAGATCGGGCCGGACAGCGAGAAGAGATAGCCGTCGGTCCACTTGCTCGCGAGCTCGGCCGCGGGGCCGAGCAGGTCCAGTGCCGTCTCGTGCATGGCGATATCGAGGTCGGACCAGAACACCTTGGTGATCGAGGACTCGGCGCCGAGCTGGCCGCCGTCGGTCAGCCGGGTGACGGTGCCGAAGGTGTGCAGCCGGTAGGCCTCGGCCCCGATCCACGCGTCCACCACGGCATTGCGCGCGGCGGTGTCGGTGGGCTCGGCGGTCTCGGTCCACAGGTCGATGAGCCGCTGCGCGGTGGCGCTGAACCGGCCGGGGCTGCGCAGCGACAGGCCGCGCTCGTTGCTCGAGGTGGCCATGGCGACGCGCCAGCCCTCGTTGACCCCGCCGATCACGTCCTGATCGGGGACGAACACGTCGTCGAAGAAGATCTCCGCGAAACCGGGCTCGCCGTCGAGCTGCGGGATCGGGCGCACGCTCACGCCCTCGGCGGTGAGCGGGAACATCAGGTAGGTCAGCCCGTGGTGCCGCTGCGCCTCCGGGTCGCTGCGGAACAGGCCAAAGCCCCAGTCCGCGAACGCAGCGCGCGAGCTCCAGGTCTTCTGGCCGTTGAGGATCCAGCCGCCCTCGGCGCGCCGCGCGGTCGAACGCAGGCTCGCCAGGTCGCTGCCCGACTCGGGCTCCGACCAGGCCTGCGCCCAGATGTCCTCGGCGCGCGCCATCCGCGGCAGGATCCGCGCCAGCTGCTCGGTGGTGCCGTGCTCGAACAGCGTCGGCGCCAGCAGGAAGATGCCGTTCTGGCTCACCCGGCCCGGCGCGCCCGCGGCGTAGTACTCCTGCTCGAACAGCACCCATTCCAGGATCGAGGCGTCGCGGCCGCCGTATTCGGCGGGCCAGGACACCGCGGACAGCCGCGCGTCGGCCAGTTTCGCCTCCCACTCGCGATGCGCTTCGAAGCCCGCCTTGGTGTCCATGGAGGGCAGCGGCTCACGCGGCACATGGGTGGCGAGGAAATCGCGCACCTCCAGCTGGAACTCCCGGACTGCCGGGTCGATCTCGAGGTCCACTTACTTCGTCCCGTTCTGTTCGGTCGCGGCGCCCTTCATCGAGCGGGCGTTCATCCCGCCGAGCGAATCGGCGCCGACTTCGGCGTTGTGCGCGTGCGCGAAATGGTGCAGCCCGAAGACCGAGTCCATTCCGGAGCGCATTCCCATCAGGTCTTCGGCCTGGTTGACGGCCTTCTTGGTGAGCGCGAGGCCGAATTGCGGCATGGCCGAGATCTTCTCGGCCAGCGTCATCGTCTCGGTCTCGAGTTCCGCGCGCGGCACGACCCGGTTGACCATGCCCCACTCCTTGGCCTGGGCCGCGTCGAACCGGTCGCCGGTGAAGAGGAACTCCTTGGCCGCGCGCGGCCCCATCACCCACGGATGCGCGAAGTACTCCACGCCCGGGATACCCATGCGGACAACGGGGTCGGAGAAGAACGCGTCGTCGGAGCAGACGATCAGATCGCACACCCAGGCCAGCATCAGCCCGCCGGCGATGCAGGCGCCCTGCACCATCGCCACCATCGGCTTGGGGATCTCCCGCCAGCGGCGGCACATGCCCAGGTACACCTCGGACTCGCGGGCGAAGCGCTGATCGCCGCCCGCGCGGTCGACGTGGTCCCACCACAGCGCGGCTTTGTTCTCGTAGCGCACGTGGTGGTCGCGCCCCGGCGTGCCGATGTCGTGGCCCGCGCTGAAGTGTTTCCCGTTGCCCGCCAGCACGATCACCTTGACCTCGGGGTCCTCGACGGCCCGCACGAAGGCGGCGTCGAGGGCGTAGGTCATCTTCGAGTTCTGCGCGTTGCGGAACTCGGGCCGGTTCATGGTGACGACGGCGACCGATCCGCGCACCTCATAGGTGACGACCTCGTCGGTTTCGGAACTCACGACTTCTCCTCACGTAGCTCACGCTTGAGCACCTTGCCCGCCGCGCTGTAGGGCAGCTGGTCGCGGAACTCCACGAGCCGGGGCACTTTGAAATTGGCCAGCTTGCTCGCGGCGAAGGCGATCACCTCGTCCGCGGTCAGCGTCGAGCCGGCCTTGCGGACGACGACGGCCTTGCCGACCTCGCCCATCCGCTCGTCCGGCACGCCGAACACGGCCGATTCGGCGACGCCGTCGAGCCGGGCCAGGGTCTGTTCGATCTCGGCGGGGTACACGTTGAATCCGCCGGTGATGTACATGTCCTTGAGCCGGTCGGTGATCTTGAGATAGCCGCGCTCGTCGACGATGCCGATGTCGCCGGTGTGCAGCCAGCCGTCGGCGTCGATGGCCTCGGCGGTGGCCTCGGGATCGTCGAGGTAGCCCAGCATCACGTTCGGCCCGCGCAGCAGCACCTCACCGGCCTCGGACAGGCGCAGTTCGAAGTCGGCGATGGGTCCGCCGCAGGTGTTGGCGATGGTGACCGCGTCGTCGTCGGGACGGCACATGGTGCCGAAGCCGGCCGACTCGGACAGGCCGTAGGCGGTGATGACCACCTCGAACTCGAGGTCGTCGCGCATCCGCTCGATGAGCACCACCGGCACGGTCGCGGCGCCGGTGACGGCCACCCGCAGCGAGCTCAGGTCGCGCTCGTCGCGCTGCGGGTGTTCGAGGATGGTCTGGTAGATCGTCGGCGGACCGGTGAGCACGGTGATCCGCTCGGACTCGATCAGCGCCAGCGCGGCGGGCACGTCGAAGGTGGCCTGCGGCACGATCGTGGCGCCGGTGACCAGGCAGGCGAGGATGCCCGCCTTGTAGCCGAAGTTGTGGAAGAACGGCGGGATCATCAGGTAGCGATCGCCGGCGCGCAGGGTGGAGCACTCGACCCAGCCGCGCACCACGCCGAGTGCCTGCCGGTGCGCCACCAGGGTGCCCTTGCTGCGGCCGGTGGTGCCGGAGGTGAACAGGATGTCGGAGATGTCGTCGGGGGAGACGGCGTTCGCGCGTTCCTCGCCCGCCTCGGCGGACACCGTGTCGGCCAGTTCGAGCAGGGCCGACCAGCTCAGCGACGAGTCGTCGGTGGGGGTGTCGTCCTCGACCGGGATCACGACGACGGTGCCGATCTTCAGGTCCGGCGCGGTCGCGCGCAGTTCGGCGGCGCGGTCGCGGCCGAGGAACGGCCCGGCGACGAAGATCGCCTTCGCGTCCACCCGCACCAGCACGTCGGCCGCTTCGTCGGCGACGTAGCGGGTGTTGAGCGGAACGAGCGCGGCGCCGACCGAGTGCGCGGCCAGCGCCGCGACCACCCAGTGATGGGTATTGGGCGCCCACATCGCGACCCGGTCGCCGGGCTCGATGCCGCGCGCGATCAGCGCGCGCGCCGCGATCCGCACCCGGTCGAGCAGGTCCGCCCAGGTCAGCCGGGTCGCGCCGTCGATCAGGGCCGGCTCGTGCGGATACGCCGCGGCGACATCACGCAGCGCCTGCGGGGTGGTCTGTGCAGGGGTTGTCACGGGGTCCTCACCAATCGGCTAACAAAGCAAGTGCTTGGTAGGTTATCCTACCGGCGTGGGCGTGATCCAGACCTCAGATTCCGATACCGCGACCTCCGACGCGGAGTTTTGCGCGGAAATACGCGACTGGCTGGCCGAAAACCTGTCCGGAGAGTTCCGTGACCTGCGTGGCACCGGTGGGCCGGGGCGCGAGCACGAGTTCTTCGAGGAGCGGCTGGCCTGGGACCGGCACCTCGCCGCGGCGGGCTGGACCTGCCTCGGGTGGCCGGTCGAATACGGCGGCCGCGGTGCCAGCGTGCGCCAGCAGGTGATCTTCCACGAGGAGTACGCCAAGGCCGACGCGCCCGCGCGCGTCTCGCACGTGGGTGAGGAGCTGCTCGGCCCGACGCTGCTGGCCTTCGGCACCGAGGAGCAGAAGCGGCGCTTCCTGCCCGGTGTCCGCTCGGTCGGCGAGCTGTGGTGCCAGGGCTACTCAGAGCCGGGCGCGGGTTCCGACCTGGCCGCGGTGAGCACTACCGCCCGCCTGGACGGCGACCGCTGGGTGATCAACGGCCAGAAGATCTGGACCTCGCTCGCGCACGTCGCCGACTGGTGCTTCGTCATCGCCCGCACCGAGAAGGGCTCGAGCAGGCACAAGGGCCTGTCCTACCTGCTGGTCCCGATGGACCAGCCGGGCATCGAGGTGCGCCCGATCGAACAGCTCACCGGCACGTCGGAATTCAACGAGGTGTTCTTCGACGACGCCGTCACCGAGGCGGGCCTGGTCGTCGGCGAGCCGGGCGACGGCTGGCGAGTCGCCATGGGCACCCTGACCTTCGAGCGCGGCATCTCCACGCTCGGCCAGCAGATCCGCTTCGCCCGCGAACTCGCCGACATCGAGGCGCTGGCCCAGCGCACCGGCGCCGCGGCCGACCCGCTCGTCGCCGAACGCATCGACGCGGCCTGGGTGGGACTGCGGGTGCTGCGCGCGCACGCGCTGCGCACCATGAGCGAGGACACCCACGACGCGGGCGGCGCCTCGGTGTCGAAGCTGTTGTGGGGCAACTGGCATCGCGGACTCGGCGAACTGGCCATGGCGGTGCAGGGCGCCGCCGGGCTCGTCCTCGGTCCCGACGACATGACCGCATGGCAGCGGCTGTACCTGTTCAGCCGCGCCGACACGATCTACGGAGGTTCGAACGAAGTGCAGCGCAACATCATCGCCGAGCGTGTGCTCGGCCTGCCGCGAGAGGCTCGCCCGTGACCGGCCCACTGTCCGTCCCGCCCCCGTCGATCCCCGGCCACGGCCTGCTGACCGGCCGCAAGGCCGTCATCACCGCCGCGGCGGGCACCGGCATCGGCTCGTCGACCGCGCGCAGGCTGCTGGAGGAGGGCGCCGATGTCGTCGTCTCCGACTGGCACGAGCGCAGGCTCACCGAGACCGCCGAGCTGCTGGCCAAGGAGTTCCCCGAGCGCAAGGTCGGCGCGGTCGTCTGCGACGTGCGCGACACCGCCCAGGTGAACGAGCTGCTCACCGCGGCCGCGGCCGAGCTGGGCCGGATCGACATCATGGTCAACAACGCCGGTCTCGGCGGGGAGACCCCGGTCGTCGACATGACCGACGAGCAGTGGGACCAGGTCCTCGACATCACCCTCACCGGCACCTTCCGCTGCACCAGGGCCGCGCTCGGGTACTTCCGGTCGGCGGGGCACGGTGGGGTCATCGTGAACAACGCGAGCGTGCTCGGCTGGCGTGCGCAGCATGGCCAGGCGCACTACGCTGCGGCGAAGGCGGGCGTGATGGCACTGACCCGGTGCAGTGCGGTCGAGGCCGCCGAGTTCGGGGTGCGGATCAACGCCGTCGCGCCGAGCATCGCCCGGCATCCGTTCCTGGACAAGGTCAGCTCGACCGAGCTGCTCGACGCCCTCAGCGAGCGGGAGGCCTTCGGCCGCGCCGCCGAGCCGTGGGAGGTCGCCGCGACGATCGCCATGCTGGCCAGCGATTACACCTCGTACCTGACCGGCGAGGTGGTCTCGGTGAGCAGTCAGCGCGCATGACGAGCGGGCGCCCGAGTGCGGACAAATCGGAAACCAAGCAAATGCTTGGTTGTAGGATGACGTTGTGACCGCACCCGACACCGTGAAACGCACTCGCCGCGCCGAACTCCTCGACCTCGCCGCGAACCTGTTCGCCGAACGCGGCCTGCGCGCCACCACGGTGCGTGACATCGCCGATTCGGCGGGGATCCTGTCCGGCAGCCTCTACCACCACTTCGACTCCAAGGAGTCGATGGTCGACGAGATCCTGCGCGGCTTCCTCGACGACCTGTTCGGCCGCTACCGCGAGATCGGCGCGGCCGGGCTCAGCTCGCGCGACACCCTGGAATCGCTGGTGATCGCCTCCTACGAGGCCTTCGACCGGCACCACGCCGCGGTCGCCATCTACCAGGCCGAAGCCAAGAACCTGCGCGACGTCGAACGCTTCGGCTACATCCGCGACTTCAACACCGAGTTCCGCGAGCTGTGGCACAAGGTGCTCGCCGCCGGCGTGGCCGACGGCAGCTTCCGTCCGGAACTCGACGTGGAACTGGCCTTCCGCTTCCTGCGCGACACCGTGTGGGTGGCGGTGCGCTGGTACACCCCCGGTGGCCCGATCACCGTGCAAAGCCTCGCCCAGCAATACCTGACCATCGTGCTCGACGGGCTCACCGTGCCCGGGAGCAGTCCGAAGTAGGAGTTATCCCATGACCGCACCCGCCGAGCGCCGCCCGTACACCCCGCTGCGGCAGGCCTATGTGATCGATGCGGTGCGCACCGCCGTCGGCAAGCGCGGTGGCGCGCTGGCCGGTGTGCACCCGGCCGACCTGGGCGCAGCCGCGCTGCGCGGGCTGGTCGAGCGCACCGGCATCGATCCGGCCGTCGTCGACGACGTGATCGTCGGCTGTGTCGACAACATCGGCCCGCAGGCGGGCAATATCGGCCGCACCATGTGGCTGACCGCAGGCTTCCCCGAAGAGGTTCCCGGCGTCACCGTCGACCGGCAGTGCGGCTCCAGCCAGCAGGCCATCAACTTCGGCGCCCAGGCCATCATGAGCGGCACCGCCGAGGTGATCATCGCGGGCGGCGTGCAGAACATGAGCGCCATCCCGATCTCGGCCGCGATGCTCGCGGGCAAGGAGTACGGCTTCGAGTCGCCGTTCGTCGGCGCCACCGGCTGGGACACGCGCTACGGCACCGGCGAGGTCTCGCAGTTCCGTGGCGCCGAGCTGATCGCCGAGAAGTGGGGCATCACCCGCGAGGACATGGAACAGTGGGCGCTGCGCAGCCACGAGCGCGCCCGCGCCGCCATCGCCGATGGCCGCTTCGAGGCCGAGATCGTGCCGGTCGGTGAGTTCACCGTCGACCAGGGCCCGCGTGAAACCAGCCTGGAGAAGATGGCGAGCCTGCAGCCGCTCGGCGAGGGCAGCCCGCTCACCGCCGCGGTGGCCAGCCAGATCTCCGACGGCGCCAGCGCCACCCTGCTCGCCTCGGAGTGGGCGGTGCAGGAGTACGGCCTGACCCCGCGCGCCCGCATCCACCATGTCAGCGCGCGTGGCGCCGACCCGATCTTCATGCTCAGCGCGCCGATCCCGGCGACGCAGTGGGCGCTGGAGAAGACCGGTCTCACCATCGACGACATCGATGTCATCGAGATCAACGAGGCCTTCGCGCCCGTGGTGCTGGCCTGGATCAAGGAGATCGGCGCCGATCCGGCGAAGGTCAATGTCAACGGTGGCGCGATCGCGCTGGGTCACCCGCTCGGCGCCACCGGCGCCAAGCTGTTCGCGACCCTGCTGCACGAGCTGGAGCGGGTGAACGGCCGCTACGGCCTGCTCACCATCTGTGAGGGTGGCGGCACGGCGAACGTGACCATCATCGAGCGGCTCGGCGCGGGCGAGTAACTCTCGTCCGAGCAGTGTGGTGGTCCCCGGCGGGCAGCGCCGGGGACCACATCTCGTTCACCACCAGTAGGTCACTACCTCCCAGCGTTGGAGAGTTCCGGGGAAATCGCAGTGGGCCCAGGACTGCTGGCCGTCCCAGGCGACCGGGCCTCGGCGTTCGTAGGTGGCCCAGCTGCTGCCGAACCAGCCCCACCACTGCCTGCATTCGATCCGCACCTGATGCCGGATCGGCCAATAACACTGCGAGTACGCGGACGTGTTGTTGACCGGATACGCCGAGCATCCCGACGGACCCCATTGCGCCTGAGCAGGCGCGGCACCCATCACCACCCCCGCGCCGAGCAGCGTTGCCGCCGACGCGCTCACCATCAATTTCTTCCCGAGTGACCTCATCTCCTACCTCCCACTGACCGCGTGGGGGCACGATGCCCCCGACTATGGCAGGGGCCTCCGCGCATTCGATCCCTGGTGATGCCGCGCGTCCGCGACACCACCCTTACGTGATTTACATCACATTCCGAATGGTCGGTGTTACCGCCGTGCTCGCCCGGCGCGCTGTCGTACCCCGGGCCTACGATGAATCGGTGAAGGTGCTCGGCGCGTGCCCGCTGGACTGCCCCGACGCGTGCTCCTGGGTGGTGACCGTCGAGGACGGCGCCGCCACCGGATTGCGGGGGAACAAGGACCATCCGGTGACCCGTGGCGCGCTGTGCGTCAAGGTGAACCGCTACCTCGAGCAGGTCGGTTCGCCCGACCGGCTGCGCTACCCGCTGCGCCGCGTCGGGCCGAAGGGCTCGGGCCGGTTCGAGCGGATCAGCTGGGACACCGCGCTCGACGAGATCGCCACCCGGCTCACCGGCATCGTCGACGAGTTCGGCGCCGAGGCGATCTGGCCGTTCCACGGCACCGGCAGCCTCGGCTACCTCCAGGGCCTGGAGGGCTATCCCGGCAGGCGGATGTTCAACGTGCTCGGCGCCTCGCAGCACGCCGCCACCATCTGCTCCGTCGCGGGCGGCGCCGGGCTGCGCTACACGCTCGGCACCTCCGGCGGCATGGACCCGGAGGACTTCGCGAAGTCGAAGCTGATCCTGCTGTGGGGCACCAACCCGCTCACCTCCGGTCACCACCTGTGGAAGTTCGTGCAGGACAGCGGCGCCTACCTGGTCTCGATCGACCCGGTGCGCACCAAGACCGCCGAGCGCTGCGACGAGCACATCGCGCCGCTGCCCGGCACCGATGCCGCACTGGCGCTCGGGCTGTTGCACGTGGTGGTCTCGCTCGGCGCGCAGGACGAGGCGTTCATCGCCGAACACACCGAGGGCTGGCCCGAATTCCGGGACCGGATCGCCGAATACACCCCGGAACGGAGTGCCGAGATCACCGGGGTGCCGCGCGAGCGGATCGTCGCGCTCGGTGAGCGCATCGCCCGCACCAGACCCACCGCCATCCGCGCCTCGCAGGGCATGCAGCGTCACGCGGGCGGCGGGATGGCGCTGCGGGTGCTCGCCTGCCTGCCCGGCGTCACCGGGGACTGGGCGATTCCCGGTGGCGGACTGCACTATTCGACCAGCGGTCATTTCCGCCTCGACGACGCCGCGCTGGTCCGCGACGATCTGCTGCCGCACCCGGTCCGCACCCTGTCGATGACCCGGCTCGGTGAAGCGCTGCTGGAGACCGACGACCCGCCGGTCAAGGCGCTGTTCGTGATCGGCGCCAACCCGGTGGGTTCCAACCCCGACCAGCGCCGGGTGATTGAGGGGCTGTCCCGCGAGGACCTGTTCACCGTGGTCCTGGAACATTTCGCCACCGACACCGTCGACTACGCCGACATCGTCCTGCCCGCCACGATGCAGCCCGAACACCTCGACGTCATCGCCGGCTACGGGCACCTCTACCTGGTGTGGAACGAACCCGCCGTCGAGCCGCCGGGCGAATGCCTGTCCACCACCGAGACTTTCCGCAGGCTCTCGCGTCGCCTCGGCCTCACCGAACCGGCGCTCTACGACTCCGACGAGGAGCTGGCCCGGCAACTGCTGAAGGGCCACGACCTCGACCGGCTCCGTGCCGACGGCTTCCTCAAGATCCAGCCCGGCTCGGTCCCCGCCGGCAAGCTCCAATTCGTCTCCAGCCGAGCCGAACTCGCGGGCGAGTCACCGCTGCCCGGCTACACCCCGTCGGCCGACCCCGGCGACGGTCTGGTGCTCATCTCGGCCGCCTCCCACTACTTCCTGAACACCACGTTCGGCAGCAACCCCGAACTCCGCCGCCGCGCAGGCGAATCCACCGTCACCCTGCACCCCGACGACGCCACCGCCCGCGCGATCACCAACGGAACTCCGGTCCTGGTCACCAACGCCCGCGGCTCTTTCGAGGCCGTCGCCGAGGTGTCCGACCGCGTTCGCCCCGGCGTCGCCGCCACCACCAAGGGGCGCTGGGCCAAATTCACCGCGGGCGCCACCGTCAACGCCACCATCGCCGAACGCGACGCCGACTACGCGGGCGGCGCGGTCTTCCACGACAACCGCGTCGAGATCCGGCCCCGCTAGGCAGGCGCTGCCGCCGCGGCGGTGCTCAGCGAGTCGAAGACCCGCGCGGTGGGGGAGCCCGGTTCGGCGCAGTAGACGATCATGCGCTGGTCGGTGTCGGCTATCCGCAGCTCCTGGCAGGTGAATTCGAGCTCGCCGTGGACCGGGTGGGTGAGGTGTTTGGTGTGACAGCGGCGGGTGGCGACCTCGTGGTCGGCCCACATCCGCGCGAATCGCGGTGCGGTGCCGAGCAGTTCGGTGACGAGGGCGGCCAGGTCGGGGTTGCCGGGGTAGCGGGCGTAGGTGGCGCGCAGCTCGGCGACGGTGGAGCGGACGTAGCGCAGGGTCTCCGGGTCGGTCCAGTGCGGATCGTCGGCGGGCATCCGGAACATCCAGCGCACCAGATTGCGTTCGTGCCCGGGCACGGTCGCGAGATCGCCGATGAACGCGGTGGCCGCGGTGTTCCAGACCAGGATCTCGAAGGCGGCGTCCACGACGTAGGCCGGTGCGCGCAGGTTGTCCAGCATGATCCGCACGGCGCCGGACACCTCGCGATTCGGCCCGACGACCGGCGGCGGATTCTCCCCGCTGATCCGGAAGAGGTAGTCGCGCTCGTCGACGGTCAGCAGGAGCGCGCGGGCCAGCGCGGTCAGTACCTGCCGGGACGGCCGCGCGCCACGCGCCTGCTCGACCCGGATGTAGTAGTCGACGGAGATGCCTGCCAGCTGCGCGACCTCCTGACGCCGCAGCCCGGGGGTGCGCCGCGGCCCGATGTCGGGCAGCCCGACGTCGGCGGGGCGCAGTGCCGCCCGCCGGGCCCGCAGGAAGGCCGCCAGTTCCTCGCGTTTCGCCACGTCTTCCAGTGTGGCCCGGCGAGGCCGTCGCAGGGTGGTACAGCTTGGTCCTCCCTGGGCGGGACGGTCGCTGCCACGCTCGTCGACATGACCACCACAGCATTGATCACCGGCGCCAACAAGGGCATCGGCTACGAGACCGCGCGGGCGCTGGCAGCGCGGGGGATGACCGTTCTGGTCGGCGCGCGCGACGCGGGCCGAGGGGCCGCCGCCGTCGACAAGCTGCGCGCCGAGGGCGCCGACGCGCGGCTGATCCAGCTCGACGTCACCGACGCCGCGTCCATCGCCGCCGCCGCGGCGCACATCGACGAAACCTGCGGCGTGCTGGACGTTCTCGTCAACAACGCGGGCATCGCGGGCGGCTTCGGCGCGCCCTCGGCGACCGACCCGGCGATGATGCGCGAGGTCTTCGAGACCAATGTCTTCGGTGCCGTCGCGGTCACCAACGCGATGCTGCCGCTGCTGCGCCGGGCGCAGGCCGCGCGCATCGTGAACGTGTCCAGCGAGGTCGGGTCCATCACCCTGATGATGGACCCCGACGGGCCGATGTGGCCCGCCGCCGCGGTCCCGTACCCCGCGTCGAAGACGGCGCTCACCATGCTCACCGCCATGTACGCCAAGGAACTCTGGGACACCCCGATCAAGGTCAATGCCGCCAACCCCGGCTATTGCGCCACGGACTTCAACGCCGACAGCGGTTTTCGCACTGCCGAGCAGGGGGCCGAGGTCAGCGTCCATCTCGCGACGCTGCCCGCCGACGGCCCCACCGGTCAGCTGTGGGGCTACCGCTGGGGCGCCGCCGACGGCGACGAGTACGGCGTCCTGCCGTGGTGAACCGGGTCAGAAGTCGACGGCGTCGCGGACGAGGGGGCAGGTCATGCAGTGACCGCCGCCGCGGCCGCGGCCGAGTTCGGCGCCCACGATGGTGATCACCTCGACGCCTTCCTTACGCAGGGCGGCGTTGGTGTGGGTGTTGCGGTCGTAGGCGAAGACGACACCGGGTTCCACGGCGACCAGGTTGTTGCCGCTGTCCCACTGCTGGCGTTCGTTGGCGTAGTAGCCGCCGCCGGTCTCCACCACCCGCAGCTTCGGCAGGTTCAGCGATTCGGCCACCACGTCCAGGAACGGCGCGCTCTCCTCGGTCACCTCGATGCCGGGGGAGCGGTCGCTGGGCCGCAGCGAGAACGGGTGGATGCCGTAGACGATGTCGGGGTACACCGTCACCAGATCGCGGTCGGCGAAGGTGAACACGGTGTCGAGGTGCATGGCCGAGCGCAGCTTGGGCATGCCGGCCACGATCACCCGCTCGGCCGCCCCCGCCGCGAACAGCGACGCGGCGACCTGCGTGATCGCCTGCCGCGACGTCCGCTCGCTCATGCCGACCAGCACCACCCCGTTGCCGACCGGCATCACGTCGCCGCCCTCGAAAGTGGCCAGCCCCCAGTCCTGTTCGGGATCACCCCACCAGATCTTCGCGCCGGTGAAGTCGGGATGGAAGGTGTAGACGGCGCTCATCAGCAGGGTCTCGTCGTGCCGGGCGGGCCAGTACAGCGGATTGAGCGTGACGCCGCCGTAGAGCCAGCAGGTGGTGTCGCGGGTGTAGAGGGTGTTCGGCAGCGGTGGCATCAGGTACTCGCGCACGCCGGTCTGTTCGCGCGCCAGCGCCAGGTAGCCCGAGCGGAAGTCGGCGGGCAGGTCCGCGGTCGCGAGTCCGCCGATCAGGTAGGTGGCCAGGGTGCGGTCGTCCAGGCTGGTCAGGTAGGCCCTGGTGTCGTCGACCAGGCCGAGCCCGACCTCGTTGGCGACGATCTTGCGATCCAGGATCCAGTCCTTCGCCCCGGGCACGGCGAGGGTCTCGGCGAGCAGATTGTGCAGTTCGACCACCTCGACGCCGCGGTCGCGCATCTTGGTCATGAAGTCGAAGTGGTCGCGCTTGGCGTTCTGCACCCACAGCACGTCGTCGAAGAGCAGATCGTCGCAGTTGGTCGGTGTGAGCCGCTCGTGGGCCAGGCCGGGCGCGCACACCAGCACCTTGCGCAGCGTGCCGACTTCGGAATGGACGCCGAATTCGGTGGTTCCGGTCATTTCTGCTCCTCGGGGTCGGACGGACTCAGATGGAGATGGCGCCGGTCGCCAGGCCGACGATGCCGATGACGGCGCCGACGGCGACGCCGGTGAACAGGATCGCCTCCCACGGCGAGAAGATCCGCTTGCCCGCCTCACGGCGGGTCAGCGCGAACAGCAGGGTGCCGGGCGCGTAGATGATGCACGACAGCAGCAGGAATTCGAGCCCGGCCGCCACCAGCATGAACGCGGTGTAGAAGGTGGCGACGAACGCGATGACGAGTTCCTTGGTGCGGTCGCCGGGCTCGATCCGCTCGTAGGTCTCCCTGGTGTAGGCGAGCTTGAGAGCGTAGGCCGCGGCCAGCAGGTACGGCACCAGCGACAGCGAACTGCACAGCTTGAGCGTGAAGGTGAAGGCATCGTCGGAGAACAGCGTGGTGATCAGCACGATCTGGATGAGCACGGTGGTGAAGATCAGCGCGACCACCGGCACCTTGTTGCCGTTGACCCGGGCCAGGAACGCGGGCATGTCCCGGTCCTGCGCCGCGACGAACAGCACCTCGGCGGCCATCAGGGTCCAGGCCAGGTACGCGCCGAGCACCGAGATGATCAGGCCGATGCTGATGAACCACGCGCCCCAGGTGCCGACCGCGGATTCGAAGACCGGCGACATCGACGGCTGCTGGGCCACGGCCAGTTCCTCGCGCGGCATGATGCCGAACGACACCATGGTCACCGACGCGAAAATGGCCAGCACGCTGAGGAAGCCGAGCACGGTGGCGCGCCCGATGTCCTCGCGCTTGCGGGCGTACCTGGAGTAGACGCTCGCGCCCTCGATGCCGAGGAACACGAAGACCGTCACCAGCATGGTCGAACGCACCTGTTCCACCAGCGATTCCGAGTACCCGTCGCCGCCCCAGAAGTTGTCCGCGAACACGCCCGCGTCGAAGTAGAACAGCAGCACCACGATGAACACCAGGATCGGGACCAGCTTGGCCACGGTGACGATCTGGTTGATGGCGGCGGCCTCCTGGACCCCGCGCAGCACCATGAAGTGGAACGCCCAGATGCACACCGTCGACAGCAGCACCGCGGGCACGGTGTTGCCCTCGCCGAAGATGGGCAGCACCTGCCCGAGCGTGGATTTGATCAGCACCCAGTAGCTGACATTGCCCACACAGGCGCTGGCCCAGTACCCGAACGCGGAGAAGAAGCCAAGGTATTCCCCGAAGCCGGCCTTGGCGTAGGCGTACACACCGGCGTCGAGGTCGGGTTTGCGCACGGCCAGCGTCTGGAAGACGAAGGCCAGCATCAGCATTCCGGTGCCCGCGATCGCCCACGCGATCAGCGCGCCGAAACCGCCGGTGGCCTGCCCGAAGTTGCGCGGCAGCGAGAAGACGCCCGCGCCGACCATGGAGCCGACCACCATCGCCGACAAGGTCAGCAACGGCATCGTCTTCGTCGCGGTCTGTTCCGAGGTGGCCATCGCGCTACTCCTCCGGATCGATCCTGCGAGCTGACTGGCCGCGGTCGGCAATCATCGTGCACACGGGCGGCGTCGAGGCCCGGACCTGCCGTAGCGCCTCGATCCGCACGTGACCTCCCACGGGGATGGCGATTTCCGGCAAATTCTAAGCGACCATGGGCGGTGGGCGTCGGCTCCGCGCGCCGATCGAGACCGAGGTGTTTCCTGCCGAACCGCTGCGCGGCCCGCCCACCGGGCACCTCCTGGAGCGCGACACCGGGCTCACACGAGAGCGGGTGCTCGGTGACCGCCACCGTGGAATGGCGCAACCGCGACACCGGGGCGAGCGGGTCGACCGCGGTGGTCGTGGCGGGCGGACCCGCCGGGCAGACCGGCCGGGCGGTCGGTGTGGTGCTGCCGACGGGCGCGGGATCGAGGCGTCGGTGCGCACCACGCCGCTGGCGCATCTGCCCGGCACGGTGCAATTCACCGTCGACGTGGTCTGAAAAGAAGAGCACCGGACCGGGCGCGCACTTCGTGGGTGCGGCGTCCGATCCGGTGCTCGATCGCCCCGGTTCGACTCCGACGGTTGGCTCTGGGCCGTCGGGCAGGGCGAGTCCGGCCGGCGGCCGCGCGAATGGTGAGCGCGGCACGCCGGATTCGGTTCTGGGGGGTCAGCCCGCTTCGGGGGCGGGCACGGCGGTGAGCGAGGAGATCGCCTCGATGCGGGCGAGCGCGTCGGTGACGATCTGGTCGATCAGCTCGGCGACCGTGGGCAGGCTGTCGATGATGCCGGTGACCTGGCCGGCGGGCAGCACGCCCGCGTCGGTGCGGCCTTCGACGAGACCGGCCTTGGTCAGCATCGCCGAGTTGGCCGCCATCACGACCTGGGACCAGCTCAGGTCCTTGGTCTTGCGCATCGCGAGGCCGTCGCGCATCAGCGTCGACCACTTCATGCCGGTCATGGACTTGAACTTGGCTGCGTTGCCGACCGCGGCGGACAGGCCGCGCCAGCCGCCGGAGTGCTCCAGCTTGTCGACCAGTTCGGTGTTCAGCATCCGGTGCGGCATGCCGTCGACCTTCACCGAGACCACCGTGTCCTGCAGCCCGCGCGCCAGGTACTCCTGCTTCACGGCATCGGGCACGGTGCTCTCCTGGGTGAGCAGGAAGCGGGTGCCCATCGCGACGCCGGCGGCGCCGTAGGACAGCGCCGCGGCCAGCCCGCGCCCGTCGAAGAAACCGCCCGCCGCCACCACCGGGATGTCGACCGCGTCGAGCACCGAGGGCAGCAGCAGCGTGGTGGCGACCGGGCCGGTGTGCCCACCGCCCTCGCCGCCCTGCACGATCACCGCGTCGGCGCCCCAGGAGGCCACCTTCACCGCGTGCTTGGCGGCGCCGATCGACGGCACCACCACCACACCGGCGTCCTTGAGCTTGGCGATGAGGTCCTTCTTCGGCGCGAGCGCGAAGGAGGCGACCTTGACCTGTTCGCGGATGAGCAGGTCGATGCGGTCGACGGCATCGGTCGCGTCGGCGCGGATGTTCACGCCGAACGGTTTGTCGGTGAGCGACTTGGTCTTGGCGACCGCCGCCTCGAGCTCCTCGAAGGTCATCGTGGCCGAGGCCAGGATGCCGAGCCCGCCCGCGTTGGCGGTGGCGGCGACCAGGCGCGGGCCGGCGACCCAGCCCATGCCGGTCTGCACGACCGGATGCTCGATCCCGACCAGCTCGGTGAGCGGAGTCCGCAGCCGGCTCACGCTGTCTCCTCTCGGCGTGCTCGGGCGGCCTACGTGGTTACGCTCCGCTGCCGCCTCCGGCCGCTGACCGCTCACGCCGCCACTTCCTTCTCACGGAAACCCTTGGGGTCGAGCACGGTCCGGATGATCCGCAGCTCTTCCTCGGTGGGCAGACGGGTCTCGCCCGCCTCGGCCAGCCCGGCGATCTCGAAGGAGGTGTTCTCCGCGACCTCGTCGGCGCGCACGCCCGGATGCAGCGACAGCGCCCGCATGGTGTGCCCGGGTCCGCCGAAGTCGAACACGCCCAGGTTCGACACCACCCGGTGCAGGTGGTGGAAGCGGAAGGCTGGGTTCTCCGGGTCGACCTTGTCGTAGCCGACGCCGGAGACGATGTCGACCTTGTCGCAGAACACCCTGGCGTTGTGCTTGGGGACGAAGTAGCTGGTGGCGTGGTTGATCGTGTTGCCGGGCGCGCCGCGCACACCGAACATCTGCCGGGTCGGCTGCTGCAGCGGGCCGAAGGCGGACAGGTTCTGGTTGCCGTAGCGGTCGAGCTGGTTGGCGCCCATCACCACGTGCCTGCGGCCGGAGGCGACCACGTCGAACACCTTGGAGAACGGGATCCAGCCCTCGACGGGAGCCTTGGCGCCGATCGCGGGGACCTCGGCGAAGAACAGCGCCTCGCCGTCGGACAGCAGCAGGTCGGGCTCGAAGGTGAGCCGGGCCAGCCGGGCGCCGATGGTGGTGACCGTCGACATCGGGCTCGCCATGATCTCACCGGCTCCGCGGAAGATCTCCGCGGCGGCCACGACGCAGACCTCGGCACGGGTGATGTGCCCGCCCGTCTCCTGGCCGCCACCCCTCACGGAATCGCCTAGCGATGCTGTACTCATTTCTGCTCCTCGGCGAAAGCGTGGACGGCGGCTTGGTATTCGGCTTCGGAGACATCCAGGTAGCGGGCCTTGAACTCGGCCCACGACTCGGGCGTCTTCGCGGCTTCCACGTAGTGCTTCTGGAACTTCTCGTCGCGGCCGTAGCTGCCGGAGAAGGTGAAGTGCGCGCCGCCCGGTGCCTCGACGACACCGTCGACGAGCATGCGGTTGAGGATGATCGCCTGCTGGGGAACGGCTTTCACCAGCTCCTCGGTCTCCACGACGCGATCCACCGACACGTAGCGCTTCTCGGCGGCCAGGCAGTACAGGTCGTCGAAGTACGGGTCGACGCCGGTGTAGGCGGCGTTGCCGTGCTTGTCGGCCAGGTCCAGGTGGACGAAGGCGGCGTCCAGGTTCAGCGCGGGCATCGCCACCAGGGTCTCGGTCCGGCCGTCGGCAGCCGGGTACGGCGAGCGCACGGTCGACAGCTCGCCCTCCCAGAAGTCGACCACCGCGGAACCGAGGCCCGCCCGGATCGGCAGGAACGGCAGCCGGGCGGCGGCGGCCTGCAGGCCGCACTTGACCATGCCCTCGTCCATCTCGCGCACGGTGATCTCGCCGCCGGTGCGCGCCTTGGCGAACCACGGATCGTAGAACGGCGCCGAGTCCAGGGAGACGAAGCCGTAGTACGCCTTGCGCACCTTGCCCGCCGAGCACAGCAGACCCAGGTCGGGGCCGCCGTAGGTCACCACGGTGAGATCGGTGACGTCGGACCGCAGCAGGGCGCGCACCAGTGCCATCGGCTTGCGCCGCGAGCCCCAGCCGCCGAGGCCGATGGTCATTCCGCTGCGCAGCTCGCCGACCACCTCGTCGAGCGTCATTCGCTTGTCGCGCATAGCGTCTCAGTTCTCCTTCTTCTGCGCGGCGAGGTCGTCGTCGAAGCGGGCCCTGATCTCGTCGGCCACGCCCGCGAGGTTGAGCTCCATCGTGAAGCCCTGCTCGTAGCGGTAGGAGCGGTGCACGTCCTGCACGTCGATGCCGTTGAGCGCGCGCTTGGCGGCCCGGATCACGCGACCGTCCTTGTTCGCGATGTTCTTCGCGACCTCCATGGCGGCGGCGTCGAGTTCGGCGCGCGGCACCACCTTGTAGACCGAGCCGTAGTGGTGCAGCTGCTGGGCGGTGAGCTTGCCGGCGGTGTAGAACATGGTCCGCATCAGGTGCTGGGGGACCAGCCGGGCCAGGTGGGTGGCCGCGCCCAGCGCGCCACGGTCCACCTCGGGCAGGCCGAAGGTGGCGTCGTCGGAGGCCACGATCACGTCGGAGTTGCCGACCAGGCCGATGCCGCCGCCCAGGCAGAACCCGTTGACGGCGGTGACGACCGGAACCTGGCAGTCGTAGACGGCCGCGAAGGCGTCGAAGCAGCCGTGGTTGGCGCGGATCAGCGCGGTGTGGCCGGTGTCGGCGTTCATCTCCTTGATGTCGACGCCGGCGTTGAAGCCACGGCCCTCGGCCCGCAGGACGACCACCCGGGTCTCCGGATTACGGCCTGCCTCCCGGACCGCGTCGGCCAGGGCGAACCAACCGTCGGACGGCAGTGCGTTGACCGGCGGGTAGTCGACTGTGACGACTTCGACGCCCTCGGTTTCGGTGTGACGGTTTATCCCCATCGCATGTCCCATCGTGCGCGACTCGGGCCAACCCCGAGACAAAGCAAGCAATTGCTTGGTAGGTTAGCACGGTGGCTGTAGAAATCGACCTTTCCGAGCAGATCGTTCTGGTGACGGGTGGTGTGCGTGGCGTCGGCGCCGGAATCAGCCGGGCCTTCCTCGCCGCGGGCGCGACCGTGCTGACCTGCGCGCGCAGGCCCGCCGACGAACCGATCACGGTGGGGGATCGCGGCACCGAACACTTCACCTGCGATGTGCGCGATCCCGACGCCGTCGCCGCGATGTTCGCCGAGATCGTCGCCAGGCACGGCCGGATCGACCACGTGGTGAACAACGCGGGCGGCGCCCCGTTCGCCCTGGCCGACGCCGCGAGCCCGAAGTTCCACGCCAAGATCGTGGAGCTGAATCTGCTCGCGCCGCTGCTCATCTCGCAGCAGGCCAACGCGGTGATGCAGAAGCAGGACGCGGGCGGCTCGATCGTGATGATCACCAGCGTCAGCGGGCACCGGCCCTCGCCGGGCACCGCGGCCTACGGCGCGGCCAAGGCGGGCCTGGACAACCTGGCCACGTCCCTCGCCGTCGAATGGGCGCCACGCGTGCGGCTCAACTCCGTGGTCGTCGGCCCGGTGGAGACCGAACTCAGCCACCTGCACTACGGCGACGCCGACGGGGTGGCCGCGGTCGCCCAGACGGTGCCGATGGGCAGGCTGGCCAGCCCGGCCGACGTCGGCAACGCCGCGCTGTTCCTCGCCTCGCCGCTGGCCGCGCACGTCAGCGGCGCGACGCTGCTCGTCCACGGCGGCGGGGAACGCCCCGCCTTCCTCGACGCCGCCAACGCCAACCACTAGACCCAACCCAACCACCACGGTTTCCGGCCGCCTCGCGTCCGAGGGGCGAGACGGAACGCCGCAGGCGCAGTATCGCCCCTCGGACGCGAGGTCACGAGGCCGGAAACCCGCGGCACCAGCCGCCAGAGATACAGGAGCTTCACATGGACGACCAGCAGATCTGCGCCGGCCGCACCGTCATCGTCACCGGCGCGGGCCGCGGGATCGGCCGCGCGCACGCGCTGGCCTTCGCCGCGGCGGGCGCGCGCGTGGTGGTCAACGACGTCGGCACCGCGCTGGACGGCGCCGCCACCACCGAGACCCCCGCGCAGCAGGTCGTCGACGAGATCGTCGCCGCCGGGGGCGAGGCCGTGGCCAACTACGACGACGTCGCCGACTGGGAGGGCGCCCGCCGCCTGATCCGCCAAGCCGTCGACACCTTCGGTGGGCTGGACGTGCTGGTCAACAACGCGGGCTTCGTGCGCGACCGGATGCTGGTCAACCTGGGCGAAGACGAGTGGGACGCGGTGGTGCGCGTGCACCTCAAGGGCCACTTCGCCACCATGCGGCACGCGGCCGAGTACTGGCGCGGTGAGTCGAAGGCCGGTCGTCCGGTCGACGCCCGCGTCATCAACACCAGCTCCGGCGCCGGCCTGCAGGGCAGCGTCGGCCAGGGCAACTACGGCGCGGCCAAGGCGGGCATCGCCGGTCTCACCCTGACCGCGGCGGCCGAGTTCGGCCGTTACGGCGTCACCGTGAACGCGATCGCCCCCGCGGCCCGCACCCGGATGACCGAGACCGTCTTCGCCGACACCATGGCCGCGCCCGACGCGGGCTTCGACGCCATGGCCCCGGAGAACGTCTCCCCGCTGGTGGTGTGGCTCGGCAGCACCGAGTCGGCCGGGGTGACCGGCCGGATGTTCGAGGTCGAAGGCGGAAAGGTCGGCCTGGCGCAGGGCTGGCGCCACGGTGCCCCGGTCGACCGCGGCGCCCGCTGGAACCCCGCCGAGCTGGGCCCGGTCGTCGCCGAACTGATCGAGAAGGGCGTGCCGCCGGAGCCGGTGTACGGCGCATAGCAAACCTCCTGAGCCCAGGTCGGAGATATGTCTCCGGCCTGGGCTTATGGCATGTCACACGCGTTCAGGGGGCTGGACGACTCTTGCGCTCTTCTGCGTGGAATCAACGGTGGGTTTACTATGGGCTACTGTTCGTCGATCCCGGAATGTGTCGCGACCGGGGGTATTGCTGCGCTGAAAAACTAAGGGGATGACAAGCGCATGGCCGTTGGTCGCATCTTGCGCGTGCTTGCCGCTGCGAGCGTGTTGGCCGGTTCCGCGCTACTCGGGCCCGCCGTCGCGTTCGCCGCGCCGGAGAAGCCACCCACTCCCGCCGCTCAGGCGCCCGGGAGCGGTAGCAGTGGCAACGGCAGCAACGGTCAGGGCGACAGCGGTCCGACCACCGGCAACGGCAAACCCCAGGAGTTGCGGCTGCCCAGCGGTTCGGCAGGCGGTGACCAAGGCACCCAGGGCGGTGACGACAGTCAGGGCGTCGGCACCGACCCCGTCGATCCACAGCGGCCAGCGGGCGCGCCGGTCGCGGGCGAGGGTGAGTGGCAGCCGCTGACGATTCCCGGCCAGTCCACCGCCGATGTTCCCAAGAAAGAGGTCGCGGGCACCGGCTCCGCGGCCGCCGGTTCGGCCGCCGCCGCGGGTTCGGCGGGCGCTGCCGCGGTCCTCGGCACCGGTTCGGCGGGCATCGGCCTGCTGATCGGCACCGGTTCGGCCGGTGTCGGCGCCATCCTCGGCACCGGCTCGGCCGGTGTGGCCGCCGTCCTCGGTACCGGTTCCGCCGGCGCCGCCGCGGTCCTCGGTACCGGTTCCGCCGGTGCCGCCGCAGTGCTCGGTACCGGTTCGGCGGGCGCCGCCGCCGTGCTCGGGACCGGCTCGGCAGCAGTCGGCTCCGCCGCCGTCGGCACCGGCTCGGCCGCGCTCGGCCTCGGTGCCGCGCTGCTCGGAACCGGTTCCGCCGCAGTGGGTTCCGCCGGTATCGGTTCGGCAGCCGTCGGCTCCGCCGGCGCGGGCTCGGCGGCGGTCGGCTCCGCGGCCGTCGGTTCGGCCGCGGTCGGTTCGGCCTCGCCGCTGCTGTTGCTGCTGATCCCCCTCCCGTCGGTCCCGGCCGCGCCCGCGTTGCCGCCGATCGCCATTCCGCCCGCGCCCACCGCACCGTCGGTGCCCTCGGTGCCGAATATCGTTGTGGCCGCACCGGTTCCGCCGGAAGCGCCAGCAGCGCCCGCACCCGCCGCGGCACCTGCCGCCGCCCCGGCGCCGGCTCCGGCCGCCGCGCCGAACCACGCTTTCAAGCCGACCAGTGACAACAGCGGGCTGCCCGAGCCCAAACTGCTGTCGGTGATCGGTGGGCTGATCGCCCTGACACTGGCCGGAACCGGTTCGGGCGCAGTGAGTTTCCAAGGTGCCGCGGCTGCCCAGGCTCGGGTCAACGCGGCGCGTGCCGAATTCTTCGGACCCAGGTCGTGAGGGGATCTTCGATGAGCAAGAGCAAGACCCAGAGCACGTCGAGGTCCTACCGCCGCGTCGCCGCCGCCGTCGACGCGGTGTGCGCGGTCGCCGCCGACTCCGACGCGACGACCCTCGATGAGGTGGTCGCCGCGATCTCCCTGGAGCGGCAGCGCGAAATCGAGATCACCAGTGCGCAATTGGGCCCCGGCGTGTGCGGCCAGCGGCGCTTCTATCCCGAGCGCGACATCATCGTGCTCGCCGACGCGCTGCCCAGCCGCGACCACACCCTGGCCCACGAGCTGGGCCATATCGTCTTCGACCACGAGGGCGCCCCCGCGGTGGAGACGACGCTCGAGGTCAGCGACGACCTGATCGCCTACATGCTCAGCCAGCGCGCGCACGCCCAGATCGTCGACGACGGCGCCGACGACCTCGCCGAATGGGAGGCCGAGACCTTCGCGGCGATGCTGATGACCCGGCTGCGCGTGTTCAACAACCGGGGCGCAGGCGTCTCGGTCCTTCGATTCGATGAGGCGCTCGGATGACTCTGTGGTTGACAGCCCTGCTGGTCTGGGTCGCCGCGGGCGCGCGCGTGGGTCGGGTGCTGGTGAAGCCGGCGACGACCGCCCGCGTGGCCATCGTCGTCGCGGTGTCGGCCGTCGCGCTCGCGGCGACCGTCGCGATTCCCGATATCGCGGTGGCCGTCGACAATCTGCTGCCCGGCGGTGTGCGCGGCGGCTGGCTGTCCACCGGTGTCGTGGCCTCGGCCTGGATCCTGTTCACCACCGCCACCTCGGTGGTCGCCTCGGCGGCGTGGCCGGTGGTGTCGCGGCGCAATCTGCGCCAGATCGCCCTGGTGATCTACGGCCTCGGCGCGCTCGCCATCGCCATCACCCTGGCCTGGTCGTTCACCTTCGGCTGGATCGTGGTGGCCCTGGGCGCGGTGTTCATCGTGACCACCGGTCTGCGCAATCTGGACTGGACCACGCTCGGTCGCGGCATCGCGATCTACACGGCGGGAACGGCTTTGGTCGCGGTGCTCGCGGTCGCCAACGCGGGCCGGGGTTTCCAGGACGCCGAGCCCACGCCGCCCGGCCAGCCCACCTGGGGCTGGCAGGCGTGGGAGATCGCCGGCCTGCTGATCGCGTTCGGCGCGGTGTCGATCGTGGTGGAGCTGTGGTGGCGGGCGCGGATTCTGTTGCGCCGGATCCGGCCGCTGCACAAGCTGATGGTCGGCCGCTTCCCCGATGTGGTGGCCCCCGAACAGAACGCGACCTCCACCCAGCTCAAGGCCTCCGACCATGTCGCCCAGGTGATGGACGCGCTGTATCTGCTCTCCGGCAGCGGCATCGTCATCCCCGCCGCGGGCGAGCCGCCCACCTCGGTGCCCGAGCGGGCCGCGGTGGTGGCGGAGTGGGCGCGAGATCCATTGGGGGACTTGTTCGTCGACGCGCGCTGGATCGCGCCGCCGCCCGGGGTGAGCCCCCGCGGCTGGGTGCTGGCGATCGCGAGCGAGTACGACGCGGCGGTGGCCGCCGCGAAATCCACGCCCAAGAGCGCGGCCGCGCCGAGCTGATTCGACGTCATACGCCGACAGAGAACGGGCCTGAGGTGGTGGATCACACCGTCTCAGGCCCGTTCACTGGGTACGTATCCGTCTTGCCCGGCCGGACCCGGTACACCACCTACGGGTGCTTCGAGCCGACCGCTGTGTGTATCCTATTCCGTTCCGTCCGGAGGAATTTCGGGCAAGCCTTCGCTGGCCCGCAACTTCTCCGCCATGGAGGTGAGCAAATTCTGTGATTCTTCCGAGAGGTCGAATGCCCTGCTGGACAGTCGACGCAGCCCGTAGCCCTGCAACTGCGCGAGCAGTTCCAGGTCGTGATCGATCTTGGCCGCGTAGATGTCGTTGAAGAAGTAGTCAGGCTTGACCTTGAAGAACTTCGCCAGGGCGGCCACCGTCTCGTCGGACGGGTTGGTTCGTTGTCCCGACCGCAACTGCGAGAGATACGGCTTCGAGATCGGATGCCCGGAGGCAGTCAGCGCAGCCGCAACCTCTGCGTTGGTGTGCGGCTTGCGCCCCGGGGGATGCACGGTTTCGAACAGCTTGTTCAGCCGCGCCGCGAAATCAGCCATTGTGAGCCGCCCAATTCCCTTCACTGTACTAACAGTCGTTATCTCGGATACGTATCATTGATATTAGCGGCTCAGTAACTGAAAACCTACGCCTGATTCGGGATTTCTCTGCGGTTTCCGACGCTCACCTGCGTGCAGGGGCCGCGACGGTCGCGTTTGCGGGTCACGCCAACGACTCTTGTGGAGCGTAGGGGTGCCCGAGTTCGTGCCCGTCGCGGGGTTCTTCAACCTCGGGTCGATGGTAGCCCAATGTTAGCTGATGTCTCATGATCCCCCTCGCCCCCTGGATTGTGTGGCGTACGACACGTTCCGGGCGCCCTGGGATGAATGTTCAACCTGGGCGCCCGGTTTCGGTGTGGGTCAGTCTACAGGCGTTCGATGATCGTTCCGGTGGCGAGCGCGCCACCGGCGCACATGAGCACCATGGCGGTGCCTTTGCCCGTGCGTTCCAGCTCGTGCAGGGCCGTGGTGATCAGCCGAGAGCCGGTGGAGCCGACCGGATGCCCGATTGCGATCGCACCGCCGTTGACATTTACCCGGTCCATGTCCGGCTGATGTACAGAAGCCCACGAAAGTGCCACCGAGGCGAATGCTTCATTGATCTCGAAAAGGTCGATATCCGAAATCTTCATTCCGGAGCGCTCGAGCAGCCGGGTGCACGCCTGCACCGGACCGTCGAGGTGGAACTCCGGCTCGGCGCCGACGAGGACCTGGGTGTGGATCCGGGCGCGCGGACGCAAACCCTTGTTCCGCGCGACGGTTTCGTCCATCAGCAGCACCGCGGCCGAGCCGTCGGAGATCTGCGACGAGGTGCCCGCGGTGTGGATGCCGTCGGCGACCACCGGCTTGAGCGCGGCCAGGCCCTCGAGCGTGGTGGCGCGCAGGCCCTGGTCCCTGGTCACCTCGAGCTTCTCGCCGGTGGCGTTGCCCTCGCTGTCGAGCACCGGCGCCGAGACCGGGAGCACTTCGCGGTCGAAGCGGCCCTCGGCCCACGCCTGGGCGGCCAACTGCTGTGAGCGCAAACCGAATTCGTCGATATCGGCGCGGGTGATGCCGCGCCGCCGCGCGATTCGCTCGGCCGCGCCGAACTGATCCGGCAGATCGATCGACCACGACGCGGGCCTGCGCGGGCCCGCCTCGGTGCCGACGTTGGCGCCCAGCGGCACGCGGCTCATCGCCTCGACGCCGCACGCGATGCCGGTGTCGATCGCGCCGGTGGCGATCAGGCCGGCGATGAGGTGGTTGGCCTGCTGGGCCGAACCGCACTGGGCGTCGATGGTGGTGGCGCCGGTCTGCCAGGGCAGGCCCGCGTGCAGCCAGGCGACGCGGGTGACGTTGTTGGACTGCTCGCCCGCCTGGGTGACGCAGCCACCGATCACCTGCTCGACCTCGGCGGGGTCGATGCCGGCCCGGTCGAGCAGGCCGCGCTGGGCCAGGCCGAGCAGCTCGGCGGCGTGCAGTCCCGAAAGCTGTCCGCGCCGCTTGCCGATCGGGGTACGCACGGCCTCGACGATCACGGGTGTGCCCATGTGATTCTCCCTCGTAACTGCAACAAGTTCTGTTCTGTAGCCCAGGGTAAAACCGCGTGGTTCTTCCGTCACGGCATGCCCTGTGCTTGAATGATTGTAGAACGTGTTTCAGTTTGTCGAAGGAGACATCTGGTGGTAGATCCGCGCACCGAACACGCCGGCCCCGGTCAAGCCACGGGTCGGCCGAACCTGCCGGACGGGTTCGACGTCACCGACCCTGCTATCTACGCCCAGCGTGTCCCGACGGAGGAATTCGCGGAGCTGCGGCGCGCCGCGCCGATCTGGTGGAACCCGAAGTCGCCCGACGTGGGCGGCTTCCACGACGACGGCTTCTGGGTCGTGAGCAAGCACGCCGACGTGAAGGAGGTGTCGCGGCGCAGCGACGTGTTCTCCACGTACGAGAACACCGCGATCCCGCGCTTCAACGACGACATCACCCGCGAGCAGATCGAACTGCAGCGGTTCGTCATCCTCAACAAGGACGCGCCGGAGCACACCAAGCTTCGCAAGCTGATCGCCAAGGGCTTCACCCCGCGCGCGGTCAACGGCCTGCGCGCCGAGCTGTCGGCCCGCGCGGAGAAGATCGTCAAGGCCGCGGCCGAGTCCGGCAGCGGCGACTTCGTCACCCAGGTCGCCTGCGAGTTGCCGCTGCAGGCGATCGCCGAGCTCATCGGCGTGCCGCAGGAAGACCGGATGAAGGTCTTCGAGTGGTCCAACGACATGACCGGCTACGACGATCCCGACAATGTCGACGTCGACCCGGTCACCGCGTCCATGGAACTGCTCGGTTACTCGTACCAGATGGCCGAGGCGCGCAAGGCCTGCCCGGCCGACGACCTGGTCACCACGCTGATCGAGGCCGACGTCGACGGTGAGGCGCTCACCCCGGAGGAGTTCGGCTTCTTCGTCATCGTGCTGGCCGTCGCCGGTAACGAGACCACCCGCAACGCCATCAGCCACGGCATGATCGCCTTCATGGACAACCCCGACCAGTGGGAGCTGTTCAAGAAGGAGCGCCCGTCCACCGCGGTCGACGAGATCATCCGCTGGGCCACCCCGGTGACCTCCTTCCAGCGCACCGCGCTCGAGGACACCGAACTCAACGGCGTGCAGATCAAGAAGGGGCAGCGTCTGGTGATGCTGTACCGCTCGGCGAACTTCGACGAGGACGTCTTCGAGGATCCCGAGAAGTTCGACATCATGCGCAAGGACAACCAGCACCTGTCCTTCGGCGGAACCGGCGCCCACTTCTGTGTCGGCGCGAACCTGGCCCGCCTGGAGATCGACCTGATCTTCAACGCGATCGCCGATCACCTGCCCGACATCACCAAGGTGGGCGACCCGCGGCGACTGCACTCGGGCTGGCTCAACGGCATCAAGGAACTGCCGGTCGACTACAAGACCTCCGGGTGCCCGGTAGCGCACTGAATCCCGGAAACGAAACAGCCCCGGACCGAAAGGTCCGGGGCTGTTCTCGTCGGTGCGGGTCAGGAGACCTTGCGGGTGGTCGCCATCGCGCGGTCGACCTCCCAGAAGGCGCGCAGCGCCGCGATCTTGCCCTCGGCGTCGACCTTGTAGGTGAACACGCCCTCGGCGTCGATCACGTGGCCCGCCATGGTGGTGCGGATCATCCCGGTGAAGGCGATCTCGTTGCCGCAGGCGAAGGAGTCCTCGAAGAGGAACTCGATCGACTCGGTCAGCGCGATCGCCTTGTCCCAGAACGCGCCGATCGCCTCGTGGCCGCGATGGCCGACGCCCTCGGGGTCGAAACCCGAAGGGCCGACCGGATCTTCGACGATCCCGTCGGCGGCGAACAGGGCGACCCAGGCCGCCCGGTCCTTGGCCCGCACGGCGGCCTGGGAGGCCAGGCCCGCCGCGCGCGCCGAACGATCCACTGCCGTCTCGGTCATGCCGGCTCCTTCGCGACGATCGGATCCGCGATGTACTTCTCGGCGAACTTGCGCAGCGAATCCTGCTTGGCGGCGAGCTCGCCGTCGAAGCCGATGCCGTCGGCCAGCCACGGCACCACGATGGTGTCGGTGACCCCGGCGTCGGCCAGATCCTGATAGCCGTCGCGGCCGAACTTGTCGATGCACACGGCCTGGATCTCGAACGGCACCTCGGACCGGCCGTACTCGGCGCGCAGGTCGCCCAGGGTGGCGATGGTGGTGACCAGGTCGTCGAACTTCATCATCGCCGAGGTCCAGCCGTCACCGATCCTGGCTGCCCGGCGCAGCGCCGGGCCGGTGTGTCCGCCCACGTAGAACGGCACCCGCTCGGTTGGTGCCGGGCTGATCTGGAGCTCGTCGAAGTCGAAGAACTCACCGTGGTACTCGACCATGCCGCCGTCGAGGACCAGCCGGATGATCTCGATCATCTCGTCGACCCGGGCGCCGCGCCGCTCGTAGGGCACCCCGCACCACTCGAATTCCTCGGGCGCCCAGCCGATGCCGAGGCCGAAGCCGAAGCGGTTGCCCGACATGTTGGCGATCGAGCCGACCTGCCGGGCCAGCAACAGCGGATTGCGCGAGCCGAGCTTGAGCACATTGGTGTAGAAGCGCAGCTTCGTGGTCACCGCGGCCATCGACGCCGCGGCGATCAGCGGGTCGACCCACGGCGTCTCGGGACCCCAGAAGCGGCTGCCGTCCGGGGTGTAGGGGTAGTCCGCGGCCTGCGACTTCATGTAGAACAGCGAGTCGGGCAGGCCGATCGAGGTGAAACCGCATTCCTCGGCCGTCTTGGCCAGCTCGGTGAGCTGGTCGAGCGGGCTCAGCGCGACGCCGACGGTGAACTTCATTCCGGACGCTCGCTTCCCACGACCCACATCGAGAAGTACTGCGAGCCACCGCCGTACGCGTGGCCCATGGCCTTGCGGGCGTTCGCGACCTGGTAGTCGCCGGCCCGGCCCATGACCTGCTTGGCCGCCTCGGCGAAGCGGATCAGGCCGGAGGCGCCGATCGGGTTGGAGGAGAGCACGCCGCCGGACGGGTTCACCGGGATCCGGCCGCCGATCTCGGTCTCGCCCTTGTCGGTGAGCTTCCAGCCGTCGCCCTCGGCGGCGAAGCCCAGGTTCTCCAGCCACATCGGCTCGAACCAGGAGAACGGCACGTAGATCTCGGCGACGTCGATCTCCTCGAGCGGGTCGGTGATCCCGGCCGACTTCCACAGCGCGGCGGCCGCGTCGCGACCCGCCTGCGGATTGACCTGGTCACGCCCGGAGAAGGTGGTCGGCTCGGTGCGCATCGCGGTGCCGTGCACCCAGGCGACCTTCTTGCCCTCGGCCTCGACGGCCGCGGCGGCCTCGGCATTGCCGATCACCAGCGCGCAGGCGCCGTCGGAGGAGGGGCAGGTCTCGTCGAAGCGGATCGGATCCCACAGCATCTGGGAGGCGAGCACCGATTCGATGGTGATGTCGGGCTGGTGCAGGTGGGCCAGCGGGTTCTTCGCGCCGTTGCGCCGGTCCTTCACCGCGACCATGGCGCCGATGTGCATCGGGGCATTGGAGCGGCGGATGTAGGAGCGCACGTGCGGGGCGAAGTAGCCGCCGGCGCCCGCGCCGACCGGCATGGTGAACGGCACCGGAATCGACAACGCCCACATGGCATTCGACTCCGACTGCTTCTCCCAGGCGATCGCGAGCACCTTGCCGTGCACGCCCGCCTGCACCAGATTGGCGGCCACGACGCCGGTCGAGCCGCCCACCGAACCGGCGGTGTGCACGCGCAACAGCGGCTTGCCGATGGCGCCGAGGGCCTCGGCGAGGTAGAGCTCGGGCATCATGACGCCCTCGAAGAAGTCGGGGGCCTTGCCGACGACGACGGCATCGATGTCGTCGATGGTCAGGCCCGCGTCATCGAGCGCCCGATCGATCGCCTCGCGGCACATACCCGCCATGGATACGTCCGCGCGCTTCGTCACGTGATGAGTTTGGCCGGTGCCGAGCACCGCCGCGGGGAAGCTCATCGTGCCTCCGATTCCAGAACGGCGACCAGGTTCTGCTGCAGCGCGGGGCCGCTGGTCGCATGAGCGAGGGTCCGGTCGGCGGTGCCGGAGATGATCGCCGTGGCGGCGTTGCCGATGCGTTCCAGGCCCGCCGCGAACATCGGGTTCGCCGTCAGCGCGCCGCCGGACGGGTTGACCTTGGTCTCGGGGGACAGGCCGATCGCCTCGGCCAGGATCAGTTGCTGATGGCTGAACGGCGCGTGCAGTTCGGCCAGGTCGAAGCTGGTGTTGCCACCGGTCGCGGCCGCGGCCGCCCTGGTGGTGGAGGGCGAGCGGGTCAGGTCGCGGCCACCGAGCGCCTGGGCGTCGATATTGTGCGCGATGCCGGTGATCCACGCGGGTCGCTCGCACAGCTCCCTGGCGCGATCGCCGACCGCGAGCACGATCGCGGCGGCGCCGTCGGTGATCGGGGCGATGTCGTGCGCGCGCAGCGGATCGGCGACATACGGTGCGGCGAGCAGGGAGTCGATGTCACCGCCTGCGACGGCGGCCATCTCGCGCTCGGTCCAGCGGCCCGCGTCCAGGCCCGCGCGGGCCTGCAAGCCCGCGACCGACACGGCGTCGGGCCACAGCGGACCGACCAGGTACGGGTCGAGCTGACGCGACAGCACCTGTCGCAGGGTGCCCGCCGACGACTTGCCGAAGCCGTACACGAGCGCGGTCTGCGCCTGACCGGAGAGCAGCTTCACCCAGGCCTCGTAGAGGGCCCACGCGGCGTCCATCTCCACGTGCGACTCGTTGATCGGCGGCACGGCGCCGATCGCGTCGACCGCGGAGATGAACGAGAACGCCCGTCCCGCCAGGTAATCCGAGGACCCCGAGCACCAGAAGTCGATGTCGGTCTTGGTGATGCCGAGGTCGGCGTAGAGCTGCTGGAAGCACGGCACGAGCATCTCGACGCCGTTGGTGGTGCCGAAGGTCTCCGGCACGTGCGGTGCGTGGGCGAACCCGACCACCGCGATTTCTGGTGTACTCAACGTCGCCTCTCAGAGGTGGTGCTGGTAGGACTCGTACGGGGCATCGGGCTCGCCGCTCGGCCGGAAGTGGTCGATGTTGGCCAGCGCGTGGCCCCATTCCTCGCGCGGCTTCCACACGGCCTCGACCCGCATGCCCATGCGGACCTCGGATGCCTCGCAGCCGAGAACCAGGTGCAGGAACGGGATGTCGGCGCCGTCGAGGAGCACGTAGGCGGCCACGTACGGCGGCTTGATCCGCTGGCCGAGGAACGGCACGTTCACGATGCAGAAGGTGGTCACGGTGCCCTTGTCGGGCAGCTCGACCAGGTCGTCGGTGGGGGTGCCGTCGGTCGGGTTCGCGCCGCGCGGCGGGAAGTAGACCCGCCCGCCGGCTTCGGACCGGCCGCCGATCAGCTTGCCCTCGGCGAGGCCGCGCAGGTAGACGCTCTCCTGCGGTGAGGCGGTGTGCTTGTAGTGCATGTCGACCGGTGTGGTCAGCATGGTCACCGGCTCGGCGGTGTCCTCGGACGGTGCCTCGGCGGCCTGTTCGCCCGGCTCGAAGCAGGCGATGTCGTGAATCGTGCCGGTCCGTTCCTCGGCCCAGCGCACCCGCACGCGCAGGCCCTGGCTCACCTGGCTCGGGTCGGTCACATCCAGCGCGTGCAACATCGCCGTGTCGGCGCCGTCCAGCTGGACCAGCGCCCACGCGAACGGGCGGTCGAACGGCTGGCCGGGCAGCGGCTCGGCTACCCATGTCCACGACTGCACCGTGCCCGTCGATTCGACCTGGACCAGCTCGGCCAGCGGGGCCGAGGTGATCGGGTCGTATTCCTGTGCCGGCACCAATACCCGGCCGTCACTGCCGCGCACGCCGAGTATCCGGCGGTCGCGCAGTCCGGTCAGAAAGGCGCCGATGATGGGTCCGACGGACCTGGTGTAGTCGAACTGCACCCGAAGGGGTGCACTCAATACTTCCACTGCGGTATTCCCCTGGGTCACGATATCGAGTAGAACAGGTTCTTATTCTGCTGGCAAGGATTCGCCGGAAAGGACGTCGGCCATGAAATTCGGACTGCAACTCGGTTACTGGGGTGCGCAGCCGCCAGCCAACGCGGGCGAGCTGGTGATCGCGGCCGAGGAAACCGGCTTCGACGCCGTGTTCGCGGCCGAGTCCTGGGGGTCGGACGCGTTCACTCCGCTGGCCTGGTGGGGCTCGTCCACCTCGCGGGTGCGCCTGGGCACCTCGGTCGCGCAGCTGTCGGCGCGCACGCCCGCCGCCGCCGCGATGCACGCGCTCACCCTCGACCACCTCAGCGGCGGGCGGGCCATCCTCGGCCTCGGCGTCTCCGGTCCGCAGGTGGTGGAGGGCTGGTACGGCCAGCCGTTCGCGCAGCCGCTGCGGCGCACCCGCGAGTACGTCGACATCGTGCGCAAGGTGCTGGCCCGGGAGGCGCCGGTGACCTCCGACGGCAAGAGCTACGGGTTGCCCTACACCGGACCGGACGCGACCGGACTCGGCAAACCGCTCAAGCCGATCGTGCATCCGCTGCGCGCCGACCTGCCGATCTGGCTGGGCGCGGAGGGTCCGAAGAACGTGGCGCAGACCGCCGAGATCGCCGACGGCTGGCTGGCCATCTACTACGCGCCCCGGCTGGCCGGGATGTACAACGAGTGGCTCGACGAGGGCTTCGCCCGGCCGGGCGCGCGGCGCAGCCGAGCCGATTTCGAGATCGCCGCGAGCGCGCAGGTGGTGCTCACCGACGACCCCGCGGCCGAGATCGAGCGGATGCGCTGGGTCACCTCGCTCTACATCGGCGGCATGGGCGCGCCCGAGCTGAACTTCCACGCCCAGGTCTACAAGCGGATGGGCTACGTCGCCGAGGTCGACGAGATCTCGGCGCTGTTCCAGGCGGGCCGCAAGGCCGAGGCCGCCGCCGCGGTGCCCGATGAGCTGATCACCGACACCGCGATCTTCGGCGACGAGGCGCACGTGCGCTCGCGGCTGAAGGAATGGGAGGACGCCGGCGTGACGATGATGCTGATCTCGGTTTCCGATGTCGATCAGATGCGTCGACTTCAAACCCTTGTATCCACCTAGAACACGTTCTAAATTCGATGGGGTGAGCAGCCAGCAGACAACGGAAGTCCTCGGACTGTGGAATATCGCCGCGGCCGATCCCGAGCGGATCGCCGTCGTCGACCCGGACGGCAGGGAGATCAGCTATCGAGAATTGGCCACCCTCGCCAACCGCTACGCCAACGGGCTGCGCGGCATCGGATTGCGCACCGGCGACGTGGTCGTCAGCATGCTGCACAACGGTGTGGAGGCGATCGCCGCGTACTTCGCCGCCTACCAGGCGGGCCTCTACATCGTCGCGGTGAACTGGCACCTCACCGCGCCCGAGATCGCCTACATCCTCGGCGACAGCGAAGCCTCGGCGTTCCTGGCCAGTGAGCGGTTCGCCGCCACCGCGGCCGAGGCCGCCGACCTGGCGAATCTGCCCGCCGACGCCCGCTTCTCGGCGGGCACCATCGAGGGGTTCCGGCCGGTGTCGTGGCTCGGCGCCGCCGACACCGGACGCCCCGACGAGCGTTCGGTCGGCGCGCCGATGCTCTACACCTCCGGCACCACCGGTCGCCCCAAGGGCGTTCGCCGCCCGCTGACCGGCGCCGATCCCGACCAGGTCCCCGCGCCGAACAAGGCCTTCTTCGCCCTGTTCGAGCTCGCCCCCTACGACGAGCACGTGCACATCTGCGGTTCGCCGCTGTATCACACGGCCGTGTTGAACTTCTCGACGATCTCCATCCAGATGGGGCACAAGCTGGTGCTCATGGACAAGTGGGATCCCGAGGACATGCTGGCGCTGATCGAGCGCCACAAGGTGACGCACAGCCACATGGTGCCCACCCAGTTCCATCGCCTGCTCGCCCTCCCCGAGGACGTGCGCGGCCGCTACGACGTGTCCTCGCTGCGCAGCATGGTGCACGGCGCGGCGCCGTGCCCGCAGGCGACCAAGCGCCAGATGCTCGACTGGTGGGGTCCGGTCGTCACCGAGTACTACGCGGCCACCGAGGGCGGCGGCACGGTGATCAACGGGACCGAGTGGCTGAACAAGCCGGGCTCGGTCGGCAAGGCCTGGCCGTGGTCGGTCATCAAGATCCTCGACGAGACCGACGGTTCCGAACTGCCCGCGGGCAAAGAGGGCATGGTCTACATGAAGATGGGCGCCTCCAGCTTCGAGTACCACCATGCCAAGGAGAAGACCGAGGAGTCGCGCGTCGGTGACCTGTTCACCGTCGGCGACATCGGCTACCTCGACGAGGACGGCTACCTGTTCCTCTGCGACCGCCGCTCCGACCTGATCCTGTCCGGTGGCGTGAACATCTACCCGGCCGAGATCGAGGGCGTGCTGATGAGCCACCCGAAGGTGGCCGACGTGGCGGTTCTCGGTGTGCCCGACCCGGATTGGGGCCAGCAGGTCAAGGCGTTCGTGCAGCCGGTGGACGGCGCGAACGGCGACGACGAACTCACCGCGGAGATCCTGGAGTTCGCCGCCGGTCAGCTCGCCAAGTACAAGCTGCCCCGCACGGTGGAATTCCGTGCGGAGCTGCCGCGCGACCCCAACGGCAAGCTGTACAAGCGTCGCCTGCTCTGAGAACCGGTGCCGCTCAGACGGCCTCGCGCCACTCCGGCGCGAGGCCGAACAGCGGGAAGAGCTTCTCGGTGTCGAGGAAGAAGTTGAGGCCGGCGATGGTCTCGCCCTCGAGTTCCAGCACCGTGATCGACCACGGCACCCAGACACCGGGCTCCTCGCTCGGCTTGTAGTGACCGAAGGCGGGCAGTCCGTTCGCGCCCGCCAGCGGCACCATGCGGGAATTGCGGCAGGCGCTGCCGGTGCTGAGCATGAACGCGGCCACGTTCTCCGGCCCGGAGATCCACAGGTCGAAGGGCGGCATCGACAGTGCCACATCGGCTTTGAGCAGCGTGGTGAGCGCGTCCATGTCGTAGGCCTCGAAGGCCTGCACGAAATCGTCGACGAGCTTGCGCTGTCCCGGATCGGATTCGTCGAAACCGTCGGTGACGGTGGGCTGCACCTTGGACATGGTGGCCCTGGCCCGCTGCAACGCGCTGTTCACCGACGCGGGCGACATCATCAGCGCCTCGGCGGTCTCGCTCGCCGAGAAGCGCAGCACCTCGCGCATGATCAGGATGGCGCGCTGGGTGGCGGGCAGATGCTGACAGGCGGCCACGAACGCCAGCCGCAGGGTGTCCTTGGTGGACGCGTGCTCGGCCGGGTCGGCGCCGAAGGCCAGCGCGTTCGGGATGGGTTCGATCCACACGTAGTCGGGCTGCGGGGCGGGCAGCGGCGAATCCGGCCTGCCGGGCCCGTTCAGATCCATCGGTCTGGCGCGGCTCTGTGGCCGGTCGAGCATGTCCAGACAGATATTGGTGGCGATCTTGTACAGCCACGAGCGCAGACTCGCGCGGCCCTCGAACGAATCGTAGGAGCGCCAGGCGCGGGTGAAGGTCTCCTGCACCGCGTCCTCGGCCTCGAACGAGGAACCGAGCATGCGGTAGGCGTACGCGCACAATTCGCGCCGGTGGGTCTCGAATTCGGCCAGGACCTCGGGGTCGGGACCGGTGGTGGTGACTGTGGCGTCGCTCATAGTTTCCCACGATGCCACAGGGGTCCGACACTCGACAGAGGTGAAAACGGACCGATGAATCGGCGGGCCTCGCCGCGTCTACATGAACGAGACCGCAACGACGCTCCCGAAAGGCTGACACCCATGAGCAGCAAGATGATCTTCATCAACCTCCCCGTCGCCGACCTCGACCGCTCCAAGAGCTTCTACGAGGCGCTGGGCTGGAAGGTCAACGAGGATTTCACCGATCAGAACGCGTCGTGCATCGTCATCGACGACAACATCTGCCTGATGCTGCTGACCAAGCCGTTCTTCTCCACCTTCAGCCCCCGCCCGATCGCCGACACGATCAACACCGCCGCCGCGGGCTACGCGCTCTCGCTGGCCAGCGCGGAGGAAGTCGACGCGCTCACCGACGCGGCCGTCGCGGCTGGCGCGACCGAGCAGGTCAACGAGGACAAGCGCGCCCAGGAGGCCCAGGTGGGCATGCACGGCCGCACCTTCCTCGACCCCGACGGCCACCAGTGGGAGCCGTTCTACATGAACTACCCGGGCGCGTAGCGTCCGGCCGGACAGGGCGCGTGGCCGACGGCCGGCGCCCTGTCCGCGGTGACTACTGCCCGGTGAAGTTCGGCTTGCGCTTCTCGGCGAAGGCGCGCGGACCTTCCTTGGCGTCGGCCGACCGGAACACCTCGATGCCGATCTTCGCCTCGATGGGGAACGCCTCGTTCTCCGGCATCGCCTCGGTCTCGCGCAGCGTGCGCAGCATCGCCTGGACGGCGAGCGGGCCGTTGTCGGCGATCTGGCCGGCCAGTGCCAGGGCCTTGTCGAGGGCGGTGCCGTCGGGGACCACGTGGCCGATCAGGCCGATCTCCTTGGCCTCGGCGGCGGTGATGTGCCGGCCGGTCAGCAGCAGATCGGCGGCCACGGTGTAGGGGATCTGGCGGGCCAGCCGCACCGCGGAACCGCCGAGCGGGAACAGGCCCCAGCGGGCCTCGGAGACGCCGAACTTGGCGCTTTCCCCGGCCACGCGCAGGTCGGTGCCCTGCAGGATCTCGGTGCCGCCCGCGATGGCCGGGCCCTCGACCGCCGCGATCAGCGGCTTGGCCAGGCGCCGGCCCTTCAGCAGGGCGGGCAGGTAGGCCGGATCCCAGCTGCCCGCGGAGGCGGTGTCGCCGGGATGCTGCGCGCTCATCGCCTTCAGATCCATCCCTGCGCAGAAGGCCCCACCCGCACCGGTGAGGATCGCGACGCGGATATCCGGATCGCTGTCCACCTGGTCCCAGGCGTCGCGCATGATCGCCATCATCTCGCCCGACAGGGCGTTGCGCGCCTCCGGCCGATTCATCGTGACGATGAGGACGTGGTCTCGCTTCTCGACCAGACAGTGGGCCATTTTGGATATCTCCTGACGTTCGACCTTGTCAGAAACAGTAACACGTTCTATTTTTGTTCCTGTGAGCTACAACATAGCCGATCTCGTCGAACACGCCGTCGACCTGATGCCCGACCGGATCGTGCTGGTCGGCGAACATCGCGAGTCGACCTACGCCGAACTGGAGGAGCGGGCCAACAAACTGGCCCACTACCTGCTGGAACAGGGTGTGAAACCCGGCGACAAAGTCGGAATCTACTCCCGGAACACCGTCGAGGCCGTCGAAGCGATGGTCGCGATCTTCAAGGCGCGGGCGGTGATGATCAACGTCAACTACCGCTACGTCGAGAACGAGTTACTGCACATCTTCGACAACTCGGACATGGTGGCGCTGATCCATGAGCGCCGCTACACCGACAAGGTCGCGGCGGTGCTGCCCAAGGTGCCCGCGCTGCAGACCGTGCTCGTCGTCGAGGACGGCACCGACGGCCCGACCGCGCCCGGCACGGTCGAGTACGAGGCGGCGCTGGCGGCGTCCTCCGGGGAGCGTGACTTCGGCGAGCGCTCGCCCGACGACATCTACATGCTCTACACCGGTGGCACCACGGGCCTGCCCAAGGGCGTCATGTGGCGGCACGAGGATGTCTGGCGCGTACTCGGCGCCGGCATCAACTTCATCACCGGCGAGTACACCAAGGACGAGTGGGAGCTGGCCAAGGTCGGCGCGGCCAACCCGCAGATGGTCCGGTACCCGATCCCGCCGATGATCCACGGCGGCGCGCAGTGGGCCACCTTCCACAGCCTGTTCGGCGGCGGCAAGGCCGTGATGATCCCCGAGTTCAGCGGCCACGGCGTCTGGCAGGCCGTCGACAAGCACAAGATCAACCTGATCTTCATCACCGGCGACGCGATGGCCCGCCCGATGCTCGACGCGCTGGAGGAGGGCAACCCGGAAACCGGTGAGCCCTACGACCTTTCGTCGCTGTATGTGCTGGCCAGCAGCGCGGCGCTGTTCTCGCCGCCGCTCAAGGACAAGTTCCTGGAGCTGCTGCCCAACCGCCTGCTCACCGACTCGATCGGCTCCTCGGAGACCGGCTTCGGCGGCCTGGCGACGATCGCCAAGGGCCAGACCCACACCGGCGGCCCGCGGGTGAAGATCGACGCGGCCACCCAGGTGCTCGACGAGGAAGGCAATCCGGTCGAGCCGGGTTCCGGCGTCGTCGGCCTGCTGGCGCGCAGCGGCCACATCCCGCTCGGCTACTACAAGGACGAGGTCAAGTCGGCCGCGACGTTCAAGGAGTTCAACGGGAAGCGCTACGCGATCCCCGGCGACTTCGCCCGCGTCGAGGAGGACGGCACCGTCACCATGCTCGGCCGTGGTTCGGTGAGCATCAACAGCGGTGGCGAGAAGATCTACCCCGAAGAGGTCGAGGGCGCGCTCAAGGCGCATCCGGAGATCTTCGACGCGCTGGTCGTCGGGGTCGAGGACGAGCGCTGGGGCCAGCGGGTCGTCGCGGTGGTGCAGTGTCGCGGCGAATCCCGGCCGACGCTGGCCGAGCTGAAGCCGGTTCTCACCCAGGAGATCGCGTCGTACAAGCTGCCGCGCAGCCTGTGGTTCGTCGACGAGATCAAGCGTTCGCCCGCGGGCAAGCCGGACTACCGGTGGGCCAAGGCGCAGACCGACGAGCGGCCTGCCGACGAGCACGCCGAGGCGGGATCCGCTTAGATATCCACAGCAGCAGGGGCCCTTCCGGCAATGTCGCCGGAAGGGCCCCTGTCCGTGTGTCAGCGGTTGGCGAGCTCGGCGAGTTGGTAGGCCAGCTTGCCGCGGACCGCGGGGATGCCGGTGAGCAGGCGCATCGCGGTGTTGCGCGCGACCCGGGCGGGCGCCGACTGGAGGGTGGCCATCCTGGTCATCCGGTCGGTGAAGGCGACGACCTCGAGCGCCACCGGCCTGCGGACCGTCTCGTACTCGTCGAGCAGCGAATCCGGCGCGCCCGCCACCACTTTCGCCAGCAGTCCGGCCAGCATGGCGGCGTCCTGGATGCCGGTGTTCATGCCCTGTCCGCCCGCCGGGCTGTGCACGTGCGCGGCGTCGCCCGCGAGCAGCGCCCGGCCCGCGCGGTAGTGGTCGGCGACGCGGTGGTGCACGCGGAACCGTGAGCTCCACAGCACCTCGTCGACCTGGACGTTTCCTGCCGGGCCGCGGGCGTCGAGAATGGCCTGGATATCGGCGCGGGTGGGGTGTTCCCTCGCGTCGTCCACAGTGGCGACCACGCGATAGCGCTCCTGCGCCGCGTCCGGCAGCGGCGCGACCACGGTGACGCCCTCCGGCGAAAGATGCAGCGACACTTCGGTGCGCGGGGTCGGCCAGCTCATCCGGACATCGGCGAGAACGAACGACGCGGGGTAGGTGTCGCCGGTGAAGCCGATGCCTGCCTGCTCGCGCACCACGCTGTGCATGCCGTCGGCGCCGATCACGTAGTCGGCGGCGATGGTGCCGGGCTGATCGTCGCTATCGGTGTATTCGACCGTGACACCGCCGTTTTCGTCGGCGACACGGGTCACCGTGAGCGGCCGGTGCACGCTGCCGCCCGCGCGGTGCAGCCGGTCGAGCAGCACCTGCTCGGTGACGTCCTGCGGAATCATCAGCGTGTACGGGAATTTCGTGGGCAGCTCGCCGAATTCGATGGTGGCCAACGTCTTCGCGCCGTCGTGCACCTTGAAGGTCGGCACCTCGATGCCGCGGGCGACCAGCTCGTCGGCGATCCCGAGCTCGGCCAGCACCTCGAGAGTCCTGGCGTGCACCACCGCGGCCCGCGAGGTATTGGCGCCTTCGCCGAGCCGGTCGATGAGGACGTGGTCGACGCCGGCTTCGGCGAGCACGATCGCGGCGGTGAGCCCGGCGGGGCCCGCGCCGACGATGACGACGGAGGTGGTGGCGGGGAGCTGGGTGGCGGACATCTGCGACTCCTGGTCAACGCTTGTTTGCCAACGCTTGTAGGCATAACGGTAAACCCGGCCGTGGATGAATGTCAACAGTTGTTGGCCTACACTTGTTGGCATGACTTCCGCCGATCAGCACACCCCGGCTCGCCGCTCGGATGCCACCAAGGCCGTCATCCTCGACGCCGCGCGGGCGCGCTTCGCCGTCGACGGCTACGCCAAGGCGACCATCCGCGCCATCGCCGCCGACGCGGAAATCGACCCGTCCATGGTCATGCGGTATTTCGGCAGCAAGGACGGGCTCTTCGCGGCGGCCGTCCAGATCGACCTGGACCTGCCCGATCTCGCGGCCGCACCGCCCGAAGCCATGGGTGAGCTGCTGGTCCGGCGGTTCCTGGCGATCTGGGAGGGCCGCGAGAACACGGTCCTGCTGATCCTGCTGCGGTCCTCGATCACCGACGACAAGGTCGCCGATCGCTTCCGCGCGATCTTCGCCGAACAGGTCCTGCCCGCGGTCCTGCGCTTCGGCGACCCCGCCGACGCCCCCCGCCGCGGCGGCCTCGTGGTCACCCAACTCCTCGGCATCGCCCTGTGCCGCTACATCCTGCGCCTACCCCCGGTCGTCGAAATGCGCCCCGACCAACTCATCGCCGACGTCTCCCCGGTCATCCAGGGCTACCTGACCTCGGTGCCGGATCGCTAGTTGGCGGCGCGTAACGTGGGCACATGGACGGACCCAGCGAACCTGCCGGTTGCGAGCGCCGGTTCAGCGAAGTCGCGCGCGAGGTGCTTCGTGTGAGTGCCGAGCTGAATCGTCGGCTGGCGGAAGGCTCCTGCGTGAATAAGCCCGTGTCGGCTGGGGCTGACGATGGGCAGGCGGAAGTGCCGGCGATGTCGGCGGACTTCGCCGTGCGCCATCGACATCTGTCGAACCGGCTCGCCGAGTAGACAGTGCGGCGAGCAGCCCGTCAGGAGGCGAGGAGTGGGCCGTACTTCTGGCGAGCGGCCTCGCCGGACGTGCCGACTTCGGCGCCGATGGTCGACCACGGCACGCCCCGCTCTCGTGCGGCGGCGACACCGTCGATGACCTGTCGTTCCGCTTCGGCCCTTGCGACCACGGCCGCTCGCAAAGCGGCGAGCGCGGCGGGGTCACGCTGATCGTCCACCCGCGGCTCGTAGTTCTCGAATCGCTTCGCCAGCTCGTCGGCATGGGCGAGGATGTCTTTGGTCGTACGTGGCATGTTCATCACCTCAGAAACTTCGGCCGGGCTTCCATCGCGTGGATGATGACGTGGGAGTCGGTGCTGGTCACATAGCCGATTTCCAACATCGTCGCGTCCATTGCCGGTCCGATGAGCATGATGAAACCGTCATCGAGATCGAACGCGGCGAGCGCATTATTGAAAGCGTGCACCATGTCGCCGGAGTCGATGCCGTGCTTGTAGGCACTTGACGCGATCACCGGTTCCGGCTGCATGACGCCAAGTTACCTTGCTGTCATGCAGCCCGCAAGGTCTACGCCAGTTCCGTGCCGAGGGCGAGGAGGTGGGGGGTGGCGGCGCCGAGGGCGAATTCGTGGTGCTTGGCGGCGGTGAAGTAGTTGTGGACGATGTGGTCGCGGTCGATACCGATGCCGCCGTGGACGTGGACGACGGTGTGGGCGACGCGGTGGCCCGCGTCGGCCGCCCAGAACTTGGCGATGTGGATGGCCTCGGTGGCGGGCAGGCCCTCGGCGACGCGCCAGGCGGCCTGGGTGACGGTCAGGCGCAGGCCCTGGACGTCGATGTAGGCGTCGGCCAGGCGCTGGGCGACGGACTGGAACGAGCCGATGGCCTTGCCGAATTGTTCGCGGGTGCGGGTGTATTCGGCGGTCAGTTCGAGTGCGCGCTCCAGGGTGCCCAGCTGCAGGGCGGCGAGCCCGAGCCATGCCTGTTCCCGCAGCCAGGTGAGGATCTCGGCACCCGCGGCCACCGAGCCGACCAATTCGCCCGGGGTGGCCGCGAATTCGACCAGGAACTCGGGGGAGAGGTCGACGACCTGCTGCGCGGAGCGGGTCACCGAGGCGTGATCGGGATCGATCGCGAAGACCGCGACGCCCTCGGCGGTGCGCGCGGGCACCAGGATTCGTTCGGCCCGATCGGCATAGGGAACGGTCGTCGCGGTGCCGGTCAGCGTCCACGCGTCGCCGGCCGCCGTGGCGGTGATGCCCGGCGTGCCGGTGGTGGCGAGGTTCTCCTCGGCGAGCGCGGCGGTGAGCACGACCTCGCCTGCCCCGGCGCGCGCCGCGAGTTCCTGCTGCGCGGTGTCGCCGAAGCGGGCCAGCGCGCCCGCGCCGAGGACGATCGACCACAGGTAGGGCACCGCGGCCACGGAACGGCCGAGCTCGCGCAGGATCGCGGTCTGCTCGAGCATCCCGAAACCGCCGCCGCCCTGGGCGTCCGGCAGGGCCGCGGTGAGCACGCCGGTCTCGGCGAGCGACTTCCACAGCTGCTCGTCGAAGCGGCCGTTGACGTCCAGTTCGCGCACCCGGTCGGCGGTGACCAGCTTGGCGCAGATCTCGGCGGTCAGCCGGGCGAGATCGGTCTGGGCTTCGGTGGGAGTGAAATCCATGATGGGTACCGGCTTTCGGGATCAGCGGGCCGCGGCGGGCTGGCGCAGGGCGGTCATGGCGATGATGTCGCGCTGCACCTCGTTGGTGCCGCCGCCGAAGGTGAGGATCAGCGCGGCCCGGTGCATCCGCTCGAGCCTGCCGAGCAGCACCGCGCCGGGGGAGTCCTGGCGCAGGTAGGCGTGCGAGCCGACGACCTCCATCAGCAGGCGGTAGGCCTCGGTGGCCAGCTCGGTGCCGTAGACCTTGCACGCCGAGGCGTCCCACGGCCGCGGCGCCGCCTCGCCGCCCAGGTCGGCACGGCTGGCGATCTCCCAGTTCAGCAGCTTGAGGTATTCGACCTTGGCGTGCACGCGCGCCAGGTTGAGCTTGGCCCATTCCTGATCGATGACGCGTGAGCCGTCGGGCAGGGTGGTGTTGCGCGCCCATTCCACGGTCTGGCCGACGGCCAGGCTCAGCGGCCCGGCGGAGGTCAGCGCGACGCGCTCGTGGTTGAGCTGGTTGGTGATCAGCGACCAGCCGCCGTTCTCCGGGCCCACGATGGACGAGGCGGGCACCCGCACGTCCTGGTAGTAGGTGGCGCTGGTGTCGGGCCCGGCCATCGTGTGTACCGGCGTCCAGGAGAAGCCCTCGACATCGGTGGGCACGATGAACATCGTGATGCCCTTGTGCTTCTTCGCGGTCGGGTCGGTGCGCACCGCCAGCCAGATGTAGTCGGCGTAGGCGATCAGGCTGGTCCACATCTTCTGGCCGTTGATGACGAAGTCGTCGCCGTCGCGCACGGCCGAGGTGCGCAGCGAGGCCAGGTCGGTGCCGGCGCCGGGCTCGGAGTAGCCGATGGAGAAGTGCAGTTCGCCCGAGGCGATCTTGGGCAGGAAGAACTTCTTCTGCTCCTCGGTGCCGTACTGCATGATCGTCGGCGCGACCGAATTCAGGGTGAGGAAGGGGACGGGCGCACCGGCGATGGCGGCCTCCTCGACGAAGATCAGCTGATCCATCGTCGTGCGGTCCTGGCCGCCGTACTCCTTGGGCCAGCTCAGCGTGAGCCAGCCGTCCTTGCCCATCTGGCGCACGACCTCGCGGTAGACGTTGCCCTCGCCGTACTCGCCGGTCTGCAGGCTCAGCGCCGCGCGCCGTTCCGGCGTCATCAGCCGGGCGAAATACTCGCGCAGCTCGGCGCGCAATTCTTCCTGCTGCGGCGTATACGCGACGCGCATGGTTCCTACCTCGGTCTCAGCTGCGGAAACGGACGTCGGCGGGGCGCAGGGGATGGGCCCCGCCGAAACCGATCATTGCATACGAACTGGAACATGTTCCAGTATTGACAGTGAATCGGCAGCTGTTCCGCCGCGCGGGCCATGCTGTCTGGGTTAGTGTCGCGGAGACCGCGTGGAAGGAAGTTCTCATGAAGATCATCGTCGATTTCGACCGGTGCGAAGCGAACGGCGTGTGCGTAGGAATCGCCCCTGACATGTTTGAACTCGATGACGACGACAACCTGCACGTGCTCGAGGGCGATGTGGCCGACGATCGCGTCGCCGATGTCGAGGAAGCGGTGGCGCAGTGTCCCAAGGCCGCGCTGAGGTTGGCGTGATCCGGTCTTGCCGGAGAGTGAAACACGTTCTAAAGTCGGCCCGATGAGTGTGATGCAGACTTCACTGGACGGCCGGGTCGCGATCGTGACCGGCGCGGGCGCGGGTCTCGGCCGGGCCGAGGCACTCGCGCTGGCCGCGGCGGGCGCGGCCGTGGTCGTCAACGACCTCACCGAGGACGCCGCCGCCGAGACCATCGCCGCGATCCGCGAGCTGGGCGGCAAGGCGGAGTTCGTCGGTGGCAGCATCGCCGAGCGCTCCACCGCCGACGCGCTGATCGCGACCGCCCAGGAATCCCTCGGCGGCCTCGACATCGTCGTCAACAACGCGGGCATCACCCGCGACCGCATGCTGTTCAACATGTCCGACGAGGACTTCGACGCGGTGATCGCGGTGCATCTGCGCGGTCACTTCCTGCTCTCGCGCAACGCGGGCGCCTACTGGCGCTCGGCCTCCAAGGCCGCGGGCGAGCCGGTGTACGGCCGGCTGGTCAACACCTCCTCGGAGGCGGGGCTGCTCGGGCCGGAGGGCCAGGCGAACTACGGTGCGGCGAAGGCGGGTATCACCGCGCTGACGCTGTCGGCCGCGCGTGGCCTGTCGCGCTTCGGCGTGCGCTCGAACGCGATCTGCCCGCGGGCGCGCACCGCGATGACCGAGGCCGTCTTCTCTGACGCGCCCGAGGGCACCGTCGACCCGCTGGCGCCCGAACACGTGGCCAAGCTCGTCGCCTACCTGGCCTCGCCCGCCGCCGACGCGGTGAACGGTCAGGTCTTCGTCGTCTACGGGCCGATGGTCGCGCTGATGGCGGCTCCGGAGGTCGAGGCGCGCTTCGACGCCGCGGGCGCGGAGTGGTCCGAGGGCGACCTCGCGGCGACGCTGTCCGGCTACTTCTCCGAGCGTCCCGCCGACCACACGTTCTCGGCTCGCGCGCTGCGCGATCTGGGCTGATTCCGGCGGCGCGGTTTGCCAGATGGTGGCCCGCGCCGAACTCCGGCGCTCGTGTTTGTCGTGTTGTGTTGAACACCGGTCCAGCTGTTGGTAGACATGAGCGTCGGGGTGTGTGACGCCTCACAGGAGGTGTCGGGCGTTTCGGTAAGGTTTCGTTTCAGTTCGGCGGCACATTTTTCGAAAAAGTGCCGGTAAAAGTCCCTCCAAACGCCAGACATCAATAGGAACATGTTCTAGTCTTTGGGCAGTCTTCAGAACGGGGTGGCGGTGAAGTACGGGTACGCGGGTCGATCGATCCGCCCGTCGAAGAAGGAGGAATTCGCGTGAACGACCTCCTTGCTGTCCCGTTACGGGCGGTCGGCGGATTCTTCGAACTCGGCGCGGACGTGGCCAAGGCCGCGGTCCGGCGCCCGTTCCAGTGGCGTGAGTTCATCGACCAGTCGTGGTTCGTCGCTCGCGTCTCGATCGTGCCGACGCTGTTGGTGGCGATCCCGTTCACGGTGCTGGTGGTCTTCACCCTCAACATCCTGTTGCGCGAGATCGGCGCCGCCGACCTCAGCGGGGCGGCGGCCGCGTTCGGCGCCGTCACGCAGGTCGGTCCCATCGTCACGGTGCTGATCGTGGCGGGCGCGGGCGCCACCGCGATCTGCGCCGACCTGGGCGCGCGCACCATCCGCGAAGAGATCGACGCGATGAAGGTACTCGGCATCGACCCGGTCAGCCGGCTGGTGGTGCCCCGCGTGCTGGCCTCGATGTTCGTGGCGCTGATGCTCAACAGCCTGGTGTGCACCGTCGGCATCGTGGGTGGCTTCGCCTTCTCGGTCTTCCTGCAGGGGGTGAACCCCGGCGCGTTCGTCAACGGCATTCCGCTGCTGACGAATCTGCCCGAGCTGATCATCTCCGAGATCAAGGCCGGCCTGTTCGGGCTGATCGCCGGAATGGTCGCCTGTTATCTCGGATTGCAGGTGAAAGGCGGCCCCAAGAGTGTCGGCGACGCGGTGAACCAAACAGTGGTATTCGCCTTCATGGCCCTGTTCGTGGTGAATGTCGTCGTCACCGCGATCGGCCTGAAATTCACGGTGCGGTGAGGCGAAATGGCATTCATTGTTCGCAGTAAGTTCCCCCGCACGGTCCGCCGTTTCGAACGCGCGTCGAAATCCGTGGACTCCCTGGGCGACAAGGCGATCTTTTTCGTCAAGGCGCTCGGTTCGGTGCCGCGCGCGCTGGTGCACTACCGCACCGAGACCATCCGGCTCATCGCCGAGATCAGCATGGGCAGTGGCGCGTTGGCGGTGATCGGCGGCACCGTCGTGATCGTCGGCTTCCTGACCCTGATGGCGGGTGGCACCATCGCGGTGCAGGGTTACAGCTCGCTCGGCAATATCGGCGTCGAGGCACTGACCGGCTTCTTCGCCGCCTTCATCAACGTCCGCATCGCCGCCCCGGTGATCTCCGGCATCGGCCTGGCCGCCACCATCGGCGCGGGCGCGACCGCCCAGCTCGGCGCCATGCGCGTGGCCGAGGAGATCGACGCGCTGGAATCGATGGCGATCCGGCCCGTTCCGTTCCTCGTCGGTACCCGGGTGCTGGCCGGCTTGATCGCCATCGTGCCGCTCTACGCGCTCGCGGTGATCGCCTCCTTCCTCGCCAGCCGCTTCGCGACCGTGGTGATCTACGGGCAGTCGGCCGGCGTCTACGACCACTACTTCTCGACGTTCCTCATCCCGAGCGACATCCTCTGGTCGTTCGCGCAGGCGATCGTCATGGCGTTGGCCGTCATGCTGATCCACACCTACTTCGGTTTCACCGCCGCGGGCGGACCGGTGGGTGTCGGTGTCGCGGTCGGCAACGCGGTGCGGGCTTCGCTGGTCGCGGTCGTCACTGTGACGCTGCTGATCTCGCTGGCCATCTACGGCACCTCCGGCAACTTCCACCTCTCGGGATAGCGCGATGGATACCAATCGGTTCGTTGCCGCACTGCAGGGCGGGCTCGGGCGCAAGCTCGCCGCGCTCGCGCTGGTCGGCCTGCTCGTCGCGGGCGCCTCGCTCGCGCTCGCGCTGTTCCAAGGCGCGTTCACCAATACCGCTGTGGTGCTGGTCGACACGCCACGCACCGGCCTGGTCCTGGACCCCGATGCCAAGGTGAAGGTGCGCGGCGTCGAGATCGGCCGGGTCGCCGACATCGCCCTGCACGACGACGGCGCCCAGCTGCGCCTGGAAGTCGACCCCGACCAGCTGAAGCTGGTGCCGTCCAACGCCGGCGTCGACATCCGCTCGACCACGGTGTTCGGCGCCAAGTACGTGAACTTCGTCGTCCCCGAGCAGCCGTCCGCGACGGCGCTGGCCCCGGGCAGCACCGTGGCCGCGAGCTCGGTGACCGTCGAGTTCAACACGCTGTTCCAGCACCTGTCCGACGTGCTCGCCCAGGTGGAGCCGGAGAAGCTCAACGCGACGCTGACCGCGCTCGGTACGGCGCTGGAAGGTCGCGGCGACAAGCTCGGCGACCTGCTGGTGCGTTCGGATCGCTATCTGCGCGAACTCAATCCGTACCTGCCCACCCTGCAGTCCGACCTGGACAAGACCGCCGCGGTGACCGGCCTCTACGCCGAGGTCACCGACCCGCTGCTGCGCACCGTCGACAACGCGACGGTCACCTCGCAGACCATCTCCGAGATGCAGGCTCAGCTCGACAACGTGCTGGTCAACGTGACCGGCCTGTCCGACACGGTGGGTTCGGTCCTGCGCGAGAACGAACATGACCTCGTGACCGCGCTCGACCTGCTGCGGCCGACGACCGCCCTGCTGTTCGAGTACGCGCCCGCGCTGGGCTGCGTCATCGACGGCCTCGGCCCGCTGATGCCGATCGCCGAGGACATGATGGGCGGGCTGCTGCCGGGTGTCGGCATGAACGCCAGCTTCATGCTCGGCGCCCAGCCCTACACCTATCCGAACGACCTGCCCAAGGTGAACGCCACCGGCGGCCCGCGCTGCGAGGGCGTGGTGGACCGGGTCCCGGAGAGCCACTCGGACTACCTGGTGACCGACACCAGCCAGGGCGCGGTGTACACGCCGAACACCCAGCACGAATTCCACGGTGTACCAAAGGTATTCCAGTTGCTGCTGGACGGACTGCCGGGAGTGACGCGGTGAGGAACACGGGAACGACGATCAAACTGGCGATCTTCACCGTGGTGATGACGCTGGTGTTCGCCGGCCTGGCGATCGTCCTGAGTCAGGCGCGGTTCTCCAGCGAGAACGGCTATCGCGCGGTGTTCACCAGTTCCTCGGGCATGCTGCCCGGCGCCAAGGTGCGCATCGCCGGCGTGCCGGTGGGCTCGGTGACCTCGGTGAAGGTCGGCGACGACAACTTCGCGCACGTCGAATTCGACGTCGACAGCAAGTACGCGGTGCTGGCCAGCACCCGTGCGGCGATCAAGTACGAGAACCTCGTCGGCGACCGCTACATGGAACTGCTCGAAGGTCCCGGCTCGGCGCGGCGGCTCTCCGACGGCGACACCATCAGCCGCGAGCAGACTTCGCCCGCACTGGATCTGGACCTGCTGCTCGGCGGCTTCAAGCCGCTGCTGCGCGGGCTCGATCCGGCCCAGGTGAACGACCTCACCGCGGCGCTGTTGCAGATCTTCCAGGGCCAGGGCGGCACCCTGGTGTCGCTGCTGAACAGCGGCGGCGGCTTCGCCAAGACCCTGGCCGACCGGGACGCGCTGATCGGCAGCGTGATCGACAACCTCAACATCGTGCTCGGCACCATCGCCGACCGCGGCGACCAGTTCGCCACCACCATCGACGAGCTGCAGCGCCTGGTCAGCGACCTGTCCGCGCAGCGCGACCCGATCGGCAACGCGCTGCCGCGGATCGCGGGCGCCACCCAGGAACTCAACGACCTGCTGGTGCAGGCCCGTCCCGATCTGCGCAACACCATCGAACAGACCGGCAGGCTCGCCACCAACCTCGACGAGGGTTCCGATCACATCGAGTGGGTGCTCGGAAAACTGCCGGACACCTACAAGAAGCTCATCCGGATCGGTGCCTACGGCTCCTTCCTGCAGCTGTACATCTGCGGTACCAACTTCCTGGTCAGCGGTCCCAACGGCCAGCCGATGGAAATTCACGCGCCGGGTCTGCAGGCGACCGGAAGGTGCACGCCCAATGAATGAGAACAAATCGTCGGCGGCGACGATCGGCATCGTCGGTGTGGTGCTGGCGGTGACGATCTCGCTCGCGACGCTGCAATTCACCGAGCTGCCCTTCATCCGCTCGGGCGCGACGTTCACCGCGAACTTCCTCGACGCGGGCGGCCTGGTCCCGGGCGACCCGGTGCACGTGGCCGGGGTGCGTTCCGGTGAGGTGCGCCAGGTCAGCCTCGACGGTGACAAGGTGCTGGTGAAGTTCGACCTCGACGAGTCGATCGTGCTGGGCGAGAAGACCACCGCCGCGATCAAGACGAACACGGTGCTCGGCCGCAAGTCCCTCGACGTGGTGCCCACCGGCCCCGGCGCGATCGACGCCGACGACACCATTCCGCTCGAGCGCACCACCTCGCCCTATTCGCTCAACGAAGCGCTGAGCGACCTCGGCGGCACCGTGCGCGATCTCGACCTGGATCAGGTGGACCAGACCCTGGACACGCTGTCGGCGGCCTTCGCCGACACACCGGGTCCGCTGCGCAACGCGCTCGACGGCGTCACCGCGCTCTCGCGCAGCATCAACGTGCGTGATCAGGCGCTGACCGATCTGCTGGCCCGGGCCCAGAACGTCACCAAGATCCTGGCCGACCGCAGCACCCAGCTCAACACGCTGCTCATCGACGGCAACGAACTGCTCGGCGAACTCGACCGGCGGCGCGCCGCGATCAACCAGCTCGTCGTCTACATCGACGACGTGGCCAAGCAGCTCTCTGGTCTGGTCGCCGACAACGAGCCGCAGATGCGTCCCACGCTGGACCGCCTGAACTCGGTGCTCGCGCTGCTGCAGCGCAACGAGCAGAACCTCAACGAGGCGCTCGACGGTCTCGGCCCCTACGCCGCCGCGCTCGGTGAACAGGTCGGCAACGGCCCCTGGTTCAACGCCTACGTGGTGAACGCGACCAGTACCGAGCTGCGTCCCCTCGTCGACGCCCTGGTCTGGCCGGAACAGGTGCCGCAGGACCTGATCGACATCTTCACCAACCCGAGGACGCCCTACATCGCTCCTGCCGAGGAGGATCCCCCGCGATGAGCATGAGCCAGCAGGTGCGCGGGTTGCCGCGCTGGACGATCGCGGTGGCGGTGGTGGTGATCGTGGCCTTGGTCGCGGTGGCCGTCTACCTCGTCACGGGCGCCGGGAAGAACAAGGTGACCGCGTCGTTCACTTCCACGACCGGTCTGTACGCCGGCGACGAGGTGCGGGTCCTCGGCGTCACCGTCGGCAGCATCGACTCGATCGAACCGGGCAAGGGTCAGGTGCGGGTGCGGATGAGCATCGACAGCGATGTCGACCTGCCCGCCGACGCGCGGGCCGTGATCATCGCGCCGTCGCTGGTGTCGGCGCGTTTCGTGCAGATCGCGCCCGGCTACAGCGGTGGCCCGAAACTGGCCGACGGCGCCCAGATTCCGCTCGAGCGCACCGCGGTTCCGGTGGAGTGGGACGAGATCAAGGCCGAGCTGACCAAACTGTCGACGGCGCTGGGTCCGGTCGGTGACGACAAACAGGGCTCCTTCGGCCGCTTCGTCGACACCGCGGCCGAGAACCTGGACGGGAACGGGCAGAAGTTCCGCGACACCCTGCGCGAACTGTCCGCGACCATGACCACTCTGTCCGACGGCCGGACCGACCTGTTCGGCACCATCCGCAACCTGCAGAAGTTCGTCGAGGTGCTCTCGGCGAGCAACGAGCAGATCGTGCAGTTCAGCGGCAGGCTCGCTTCGGTGTCCTCGGTCCTGGCCGGCGCGTCGGCGGAACTCGGCGCTGGCCTGGACAGCCTCGATGTGGCGCTCGCCGATGTGAAGCGATTCCTCGACGGCACCGGTGGTGAACTGACCGAGGGCGTGGAGAAGCTCGCCGACGTCACCCAGACCCTGGTCGACAAGCGGCCCCAGATCGAGCAGGTGCTGCACTCCGGCCCGACCGCGATGGTGAACTTCTACCAGCTCTACAAGCCGGCGCAGGGCTCGCTCACCGGCGCTGTCGCCCTGAACAACTCCGCCAGCCCGCTCAGCTTCCTGTGCGGTTCGGTCCGGGCGCTGGAGAACAACAACTCCGACAAGTCCGCGGATCTGTGCGCGGAGTTCCTGGCGCCGGTGATCAGCTCGCTGGCGATGAACTACGTGCCGATCATGACCAACCCGGCCAGCGGCGTCACCGCCTTCCCGGATCAGCTGGTGTACAGCGACCCGAGCCTGGAGGGCGCGGGCCAGCCGAACTCGGCGCCGGCCGCCGCCCCGATCACCGTGCCCGAAGGTCTTGCCGGGCTTGCCGTTCCAGGAGGACATCGATGAGGCGGCAACGCGCCCTCGCCGGGCTGGCCGTCGGCGTCGCCGTCGCGCTCGGCACCACCGGCTGTCAGTTCGACGGGCTCAACTCCCTGCCCATGCCCGGTTCCGAGGGCCGCATGGCCGGCTCCTACACCGTGCGGATCCAGATGCCCAATGTCACCACCCTGACCCGGAATTCGCCGGTGCGGGTGGACGACGTCGAGGTCGGCAATGTCACCGGGATCGAGGTCGAGGGCTGGCACGCGCTGGTGACGGTCTCGCTCAACCCCGATGTGCGCCTGCCCGCCAACGCGGTCGCCAAGATCGGCCAGACCAGTCTGCTCGGCAGCAACCACGTCGAGCTGTCCGAGCCGACGACGGTCGCGCCGACCGGGCAGCTGCGCGACGGCGACGTCATCCCGCTCGACCGGGCCGGCGCCTATCCGACCACCGAGCAGGTGCTGTCGTCGTTGTCGGTGGTGCTCAACGGCGGCGGTATCGCGCAGCTCGAGACCATCACCACCGAACTGAACGCGATGGTGAACGGCCGCGAGGCTGAGATCGCCGACCTGCTGCCGCAGCTCAACGAGCTGACCACCGGCCTGGAGCGCCAGACCGGCAGCATCATCGCGGCGATGGAAGGCCTGGACCAGCTCTCGGTGCGCCTGGCCGGCCAGCGTGACGTGATCGCCGAGGCGATCGAGCAGATCCATCCCGCGCTCACCGCGCTCGCCGACCGGTCGGCGAGCATCACCACCGCGATCACCGCGCTGGGCGAGCTCGGCGACGTCAGCGAGCGGCTCATCAAGACGAGCGGCGACGACCTGGTGGCCAACCTGCGCAGCCTCGGCCCCGTGCTGAAGACGCTGGCCGACACCGGGAACAACCTGATCCAGGCGCTCGGCATCCTGCCGACCTTCCCGTTCCCGATCAAGAACATCGACAACGCGATCATGGGCGACTACATGAACTTGTTCATCACGTTCGACCTGACCGCGAGTCGTCTCGACAGCAACTGGCTCACCGGCACCCCGCTGGGCGGTCGCTTCGGCGGCGTCGAGGGCGTCGTCGGCTCGTTCGCGCCGTCGACCGCCACCGATACCGCCGACCCGGCCACCGCGCCGTTCGCGACCCCGGCGGCGCCCGCGCCGCTCATCCCGGGGCTGCCCGCGATTCCCGGTCTGCCCGCGATTCCCGGTATCACCGCGCCGCTGCCCGGCCAGGAAGGGGCGGGTCGATGAAACTCACCCGGTTCGTGCGAGTCCAGCTCGCGATCTTCGCGGTGCTCACGGTGATCGGTCTCGCCGTGATGAGTGCCACCTACCTGCAGTTGCCCGCGATGCTCGGCATCGGCCGGTACGCGGTGACCGTGCAGCTGGCCGCCACCGGGGGCCTGTATCCCACCGCGAACGTCTCCTACCGCGGGCAGAACATCGGCAAGGTCGAGGCGGTCCGCCTGACCACGGCCGGCGTCGAAGCCGATCTGTCGATCGACAGCGACTACAAGGTGCCCGCCGATTCCAGCGCCTGGGTGCGCAGTGTGTCGGCCATCGGCGAGCAGTACGTCGACCTGGTGCCGTCCGAGCAGCCCGCCGACGGGAACCTGCGTGACGGCTCGGTGATCCCCGAGCAGCGCACCCACCTGCCCCAGGATGTCGGCGCGATGCTGGACCAGGCCGACAAGCTGCTCGAGACGGTCGCCGACACCCGCCTGCGCCAGGTGATCGACGAGGCGTTCCTCGCGTTCAACGGCGCCGGTCCGGATCTGCAGCGGTTCATCGACTCGGCCGCACTGCTGGTGCAGCAGGCCGAGACCGATATCGAGCCCACCAAGAAGCTGCTCGACCAGATCGGTCCGCTGCTGGACACCCAGACCCGGTCCGCGGACGACATCCGTTCCTGGACAGCCGATCTGGCCACGGTCACCGATCAGCTGCGTGAGCACGACCCGGCCCTGCGAAACCTGTTGAACAACAGCCCTTCCGCGATGGAAACGGTGAACCAGCAGTTCCAGGACCTGCGTCCGACCCTGCCGCTGCTGGCCAGCAATCTGGTGAGCCTCGGGCAGGTCGGCGTGACGTACCACGCGAGCCTGGAACAGCTCATGGTCGTGTTCCCGCCGCTGATCGCGGCGCTGCGCACCGCCATTCGCGGCGCTGCGCACCGCCATTCGCGGCCCGGCGAAGTACGGCGTGATGGTCGACTTCATGACCGTCCTCAACGACCCGCCCGCCTGCACCACCGGCTTCCTGCCCGCGGACCAATGGCGTTCGCCCAGCGAACTGACCCCGATGGACACGCCGCCCGGGCTCTACTGCAAGGTGCCGCAGGACTCGAACATCGCGGTCCGCGGCATCCGCAACACGCCGTGCATGGAATTCCCCGGCGTACGGGCACCCACGCCCGAACTGTGCCGGACGGGCTTCGTGCCGGAAGGCAACAACCCGCCGTTCGGACCGGTCACCCCGGTCGCTCCGGCATCGGCACCGGCAGGCGCATCGACGGGCGGTGTGACCCCCGCCGCAGCGCGCCCCTATGATCCGTCCACGGGCAGCTATCTGGGCACGGACGGACGCACGTACCGCCAAGGTGACATCGCCGCGGACGGCTCGGGCACCGTGCCGGCCAGCTGGCAGGCGATGTTGGAGGAGCAGCAACGATGAACGACAACGACAACCGCCGCCCGCGCAGGCGGGCCGCGCGCTCGGCCGGACCTCCGGTCGAGGAGGCGACGGCCGCGACGGTCAGCGTGAGCAAGAGCGAAACCGCATCACCGTCGGCGGACGCCACCGTGAAGATCGCCGGAACCTCGGTCACCGACGCGACAGCGAAGTCGGCCGACTCCGGGGACGCCACGGTGAAGCTCTCCGACGCCACGGTGAAGGCTGCCGACCCGACGGTGAAATGGGCCGACGCCGCGGCGGAGTCGGAGGACGTCACCGTGAAGCTCGCGGCGAGCGAGCCGGCCGAACCCGCCGACCAGACGGCGCCGCGCGCCCGCGGCCGCGTCTTCGCGCTGGCCGCGGCGATCGTGCTCGTGCTCGCCCTGGTCGCCGGCGCGGGCTACACCGCCTTCACCGCCTACTCGGTGAACCGCGAGGAGGACCTGCGCGCGCAGTACACCGAGACCGCCCGCCAGGCGGTGCTGAACCTCACCACCATCCGTGCCCAGACGGCCAAGGAGGACATCGACCGGATCCTGTCGGTGGCCTCCGGTGACTTCAAGACCGAGTTCGACGGTCGCGTCGACCCGTTCATGGACGTCGTCAAGCAGGCGAATGTGGTCTCCAACGGTGAGGTCGTCGAGTCGGGCATCGTCACCGCCGACGCCGACTCCGCGCAGGTTCTCGTCGCCGCGAAGCAGACGGTGAGCAACAACGGCTCGCCCGAACCGCAGTCGCGGCAGTACCGGTTCCGGGTCACCGTGTCGAACGGCGATACCGGAATGACCGTGTCGAAGGTGGAGTTCGTCGGATGAGCCAGCGTATGAAGATCGTCTTCGGCGGCCTCGCCGTCCTCGGCCTGATCGCCGCGGTCGTCCTCGGCGTGAGCGGCTATCAGCTCTGGCAGCACGACCGCACCGTGCAGGCTCGCGACGACGCGATGAGCACGGCGGGCCGCACGGTCAGCGCCATGTTCACCTACGAGCCCGCCACCGTCGACACCGAGCTGCCCAAGGCGGCCGACGGGCTGACCGAGTCGTTCCGCGAGGACTACCTGAAGCTGATCAAGGAAGCCATCGCGCCGGGCGCCAAGGAGAAGCAGCTCACGGTCAAGGCCACCACCCAGGCCGAGGGCGTCGTCTCCGCCGAGCCCGAGCACGCCGTGGTGCTGCTCTACCTGAACCAGCTGACCACCAGCAAGGACACCCCGAACGGCAACACCTCCGGCAGCCGGGTGCGGGTGTCGCTGGACAAGTCCGGTGACCGCTGGCTGGTCTCGCAGGTCACGCCGGTCTGACCCGGCCCGAAGTATCTCCTCCGTAGCCTCGGCCCGGCCTGACTCAGGCCGGGCCGCGGTCGTCTCGGGGCAGCCGGACCACGAAGGTCGCGCCGCCGCCGGGAGTCGGTGTCACCTCGACGGTGCCCGCGTGCGCGGCCACCAGCGCCGCCACGATGGACAGACCGAGCCCGGTGCCGCCGCTGCTGCGGGTGCGTGAGGTGTCGGTGCGGTAGAAGCGTTCGAAGATCCGTGCCGATTCCTCCGGCGACAGGCCGGGCCCGGTGTCGGCGACCTCCAGCCGGACCTCGTCCGCCGCCGGGGTCAGCCGCACGGTGATGGCGGTGCCGTCCGGTGTGTGCGTGCGCGCGTTGTTCAGCAGGTTGGTGAGGATCTGGCGCAGGCGGTGGTCGTCGCCGAGGATCTCCAGGGTGCCGGTGCCCTCGGCGATCTCCAGGCTGATCGGCCGGTGCTCGCCCGCGGCGGCCTCGACCGCGCGGGCGCTGTGCACGGCGTCGCCGGCGAGGGCGAGCAGGTCGACCGGTTTCAGGTCCACCGGGCGTTGCGCGTCGAGCCGGGCCAGCATCAGCAGGTCCTCCACCAGCAGGCCCATCCGCTGCGCCTCGTGCTCGATGCGATGCATGAACATCGCCGGATCGCCGGTCGCGCCCTGCCGGTACAGCTCGGCGAAACCGCGGATGGTGGTGAGCGGAGTACGCAGTTCGTGACTGGCGTCGGCGACGAAACGCCGCATCCTGGCCTCGGATTCGCGGGCGGCCGACTCCGAGGCCTCGGTCGCGGCGAAGGCCTGCTGGATCTGGGTGAGCATGCTGTTGAGCGAGCGGGACAGCCGGTCCACCTCGGTGTCGGTGCCGCGCACCGGAACCCGCCGGTGCAGCTGTCCCTCGGCGATGGCGGCCGCGGTCGCCTCGACCCGCCGCAGCGGGGCCAGGCTGCCCCGGACCACGAAATAGGCCGCGACGGCCAGCGCCACCAGCACGATCGCGCCGACCACCAGTTGCAGCACCACGAGATTGCGGACCGTCTCGATGTTCTCGGTGAGCGGCCACGCCACGGTCGCCGAGGCGCGATGCCCGGTCACCGTGAGCACCCGCCACTGCTCGGTGGAATCGCCCAGCGAACCGACCGTGACCGGTTGCAGCGCGGGCGGATCCGGCAGATCGGGCGTGGCGTCGGTGCCGAAGACGTTGTCCAGGGTGACCGTGCGGGCGCCGTCGGCGCTCTCGGCCTTCAGGTAGTAGCGGCCGGGCGGCTGCCGATCCGGCGCGGGCAGGGGCAGCGTGGGCGCGGGCAGTCCGACGCGGCGCTCCCAGTCGACCGCGGCATCGGTGAGCTGCTGGTCGGTGCGGTTCTGCAGTGAGTTCTCCATCGCCTTGGTGACCACGAAACCCGAAGCGACCAAACCGAATCCGGCCATCGCCACGAGCATCAGCACCAGCGTCACCCGCAGCGGGATCGCCGCGAGCCTGCGGGCGATCCGGGCGCGCGCACTCATCGCGCGGCCGGCTCCCGCATCACGTACCCGACGCCGCGCAGGGTATGGATCAATCGCTGCTCGCCGGTGTCGACCTTCTTGCGCAGGTACGACACATAGGTCTCCACCACGCCCACTTCACCGCCGAAGTCGTAGCGCCACACGTGATCCAGGATCCGGGGTTTGCTGAGCACGCTGCCCGCGTTCACCATGAAGTAGCGCAGCAGCGTGAACTCGGTGGGGGACAGGGCGACCGGCTCGCCCGCCTTCCACACCTCGTGGGTGTCGTCGTCGAGTTCGATGTCGGCGAACCGCAGCCGGGTGCTCGCCCGCTCTGGCGCGGTCTGCCCGGCCCGGCGCAGGATCACCCGCAGCCGGGCCACCACCTCCTCCAGGCTGAACGGCTTGGTGACGTAGTCGTCGGCGCCCAGGGTCAGCCCGGTGATCTTGTCGTCGACCTCGTCACGGGCGGTCAGGAACAGCACCGGGGCGTCGATGCCGTCGGCCCGCAACCGGCGCAGCAGGCCGAAGCCGTCCATGCCGGGCATCATCACGTCGACGATCAGCGCCTGCGGCCGGAACGAGCGCGCCTTGTCCAGACCCTCGGCGCCGTCGGCGGCGGTGGCCACCTCGAAGCCCTGGTAGCGCAGGCTCACCGCCAGCAGCTCGACGATCATCGGTTCGTCGTCGACGACGAGCACCCTGGCTTCGGGGGTCTGGGGCACACCGGTCATGGGTCTCATGGTCCACCACCTCGCTGGGAAGTGGCTGGACCCATGCTGTGAGGTCGCTGTGTGCGCTCAGTGACCTTCGCTGAAGACGTCGGAGTCCTCGCTGAGCAGGGCCGACCCGGCGACATTGCCCTGCGAGAGCGCGTCGAGGAAGGCCCGCGCCCAGCGCTCCACGTCGTGGGTGAGCACCTGACGGCGCATCGAGCGCATCCGGCGGCGCTGGGTGTCGCGGTCGTCGTCGAGGGCGCCGACGATGGCGTCCTTCACGCTGTCCAGGTCGTGCGGGTTGCACAGGTAGGACTGACGCAGCTCGGCGGCGGCGCCGGTGAACTCGCTGAGCACCAGGGCGCCGTTGAGGTCGCTGTGGCAGGCCACGTACTCCTTGGCCACCAGGTTCATGCCGTCGCGCAGCGGGGTGACCAGCATGGCGTCGGCGGCGACGAAGAAGGCGATGAGCTCGTCGCGGGGGATCGGGCGGTGCAGGTAGTGCACCACCGGGTAGCCGACGCGGGCGAACTCGCCGTTGATCCGGCCGACCTGGCGTTCGATGTCGCCGCGCATCTTGATGTAGCTCTGCACGCGCTCGCGGCTCGGCGTGGCCAGCTGCACCATCACCGTCTCGGCCGGATCCACCCGGCCCTCCTCGAGCAGCTCCTGCAGCGCGTTGAGCCGGATGTCGATGCCCTTGGTGTAGTCGAGCCGGTCGACGCCGAGCATGATGTTCTTCGGATTGCCCAGCTCGGCGCGGATCTTGGCGGCCCGCTCCCGCACCGAACGCCGCCGCGAGTGCTCGTCGAGTTCGGCGGAGTCGATGGAGATGGGGAACGCGCCCACCCGCACGGTGCGGAAACCGACCTGCACCACACCCAGCTTGGACCGCACGCCGATGGTGCCACGGGAGGTGGGCTGACCGGCCAGTCTGCGGGCGAGGTAGAGGAAGTTCTGCGCGCCGCCGGGTAGGTGGAAACCGATCAGGTCGGCACCGAGCAGGCCCTCGACGATCTCGGTCCGCCACGGCATCTGCATGAACAGCTCGACCGGCGGGAACGGAATGTGCAGGAAGAAGCCGATGGTGAGATCGGGGCGCAGCATCCGCAGCATCTTCGGCACCAGCTGGAGCTGGTAGTCCTGCACCCAGACGGTGGCGCCCTCGGCGGCCACCTTGGCGGTCTCCTCCGCGAATCGGCGGTTGACCTCGACATAGGCCGCCCACCAGGCCCGGTCGTACACCGGGCGCACGATCACGTCGTGGTACAGCGGCCAGAGCGTGCCGTTGGAGAATCCCTCGTAGTAGTCCTCGACCTCCTGGGCCGTCAGCGGGACCGGATGCAGTTCGAGCCCGTCCTCGATGATCGGCTCGACCTCGACGTCCGGCACACCCGCCCAGCCGACCCAGGCCCCCTTGTTGCTGCGCAGGACCGGTTCCAGGGCGGTCACCAGGCCGCCGGGGCTGCGCTTCCACCTGGTCGTGCCGTCGGGCAGGCGTTCGAGGTCGACCGGAAGCCGGTTCGCGACGACGACGAATCCCGAGCCGGCACCGGTGGGTGCGGCCGCGACGGTGTGGCTGGTCTCGGACGGACGGTCGTTGGACTGTTGGTCGATCATCTGGTCCACTCACGCATCCTTTGCGCGTCGCAGGGTCCCGCTTTGAGGTTGTGGTAGTCGGGGAGGGGTCAGCTGGGGCCGATGCCGAGCATCGACAGCAGCATCCGGCACTCGTCGGCGTCTTCGGCGTACGCCGCGACGACCCGCTGTGCCTGGCGAGCGGTCTCGTCGGCCAGTGGCTCGAGCTCGTCGTCGGCGATGTCGTTGGCGCTGCTCTTGGCGGCCATAGTGGTTCGTCCTCCCGGTTTCCAAACGCTCTACGTGCGAGTGGTCAATACTATCGGTCGCTCGTGCACGGCCGATGAACTCCCGACCCGATCACCCCACCCCGGTGCAGGGCCGTGGCGGTCCCGTTACCGTGATGGTCGGACAGCTCCACCCCGCAGAGAGGTTTTTCCATGCCAGTGGCCACGGTGAACGGCATCGCACTGAACTATCAGGTCAAGGGCGACCGTACCAAGGGCACCGACGTCAAGGGCGGCGGTCCGCTGGTGGTGTTGATCATGGGCACCGGATCGCCCGGTCGGGTGTGGGAACTCCATCAGGTGCCCGCGCTGGTCGCGGCGGGCTACCGGGTGTGCACCTTCGACAACCGGGGTATCGCGCCCTCGTTCGAGGCGGCCTCCGGCATGCGGATCGAGGAGCTGGTGGCCGACACCGCCGCGCTGATCGAGCTCATCGACGAGGGCCCGGCGCTGGTCGCGGGCACCTCGATGGGCGCGCGCGTCGCCCAGGAGCTGGCGCTGGCCCGTCCCGACCTGGTCCGCAAGGCCGTGTTCATGGCCGGTCACGCCCGATTGGACCAGTTCCAGAAGACGCTGTCGGCCGGCGAGCAGGACCTCGACGCCGCGGGCGTGCAGCTGCCCGCCAAATTCGAGGCGGCGCTGACCGCCGTGATGAACCTGTCACCCGCGACCATGGCCGACACCAACGCGGCCCGCGACTGGCTGGACCTGTTCGAGTTCACCGGCGGTGCCGCCACCCCGGGTGTCCGGGCCCAGCGGGCCATGGACCACGAGTTCGACCGGGTGGCGGCCTATCGCGCAATCACGGTGCCCTGCCTGGCAATTGGCTTCGCCGATGATAGGATGATTCCGCCTTATCTGTCGCGGGAGGTCGCCGACGCCATCCCCGGCGCCAGGTACCAGGAGATCCCGGACACCGGCCACTACGGCTACCTGGAACGCCCCGAGGCGGTCAACAAGATCCTCCTCGATTTCTTCGCGGCTTGACCGTCGAGGCTGAGGTAACCGCCTACACGTAACGTCAGCCTTGCTAGGGTCGACACAACGCCCGGGTTCGCGCCCGGCGCGATCCCGTACACAGCGCCAGTATCCAGTGAGGTGAAATTGAGCACCAACCCCTTCGACGACGAGGACGGCCGCTTCTTCGTTCTGGTCAACGACGAAGAGCAGCACTCCCTGTGGCCCGCTTTCGCGGAGGTCCCGGCGGGTTGGCGTGTCGTGTTCGGCGAAGAGAGCCGGGCCGCGTGCGTCGAGTACGTCGAGAAGAACTGGACCGACATGCGTCCCAAGAGCCTGCGCGACGCGATGGCCGCCGACGATGCGGCCCGCGCCCAGTCCTGAGCAGTAACACAGATACTGCGCCGGGACCTCGCTGAGCGCGACGGCCGCGTGGCACCTCTACCGATGCCACGCGGCCGCCGCGCCCCGCTATGATGCCTTCGGGATCACGTACCAACCCGCCTCCTTAGCTCAGTGGTAGAGCACCGCTCTTGTAAAGCGAAGGTCGTCAGTTCAATCCTGACAGGGGGCTCAGCCCGAACCTGGCCTGCGACGACAGGCCAGGTTCTTTTTTCGCCCTGATCGCCGGTCCCGAGCGGACTATTCTGCGCTCGATGGATATCTCTGGTTCGGCGCGCCGTTCGATCGGCGTGCTGGCGGCTGCCGTGACCGCCGCCCTGTTGCCCGCCGCCGGTCCGGCCGGTGCCGCGCCCGAATCGTGTCCGCAGTGGACGAAACAGACTGTCGCCGCCGGGTACGGCGTGCTCGAGAATCTCGCCTTCGACGGGCGCGGCAATGCGCTGCTGTCGGAGCAGTCCCTGACCGGGGGCGCCGGGGCCGTGCAGCGCTTGGCCGCCGATGGCGCGAGATCTGTCGCGGTGCGCGATGTCGACGGGCCCGGCGGTGTCCTCGTCGACGGCGACACGGCCTACTTCACCACCGGGAACACCGCCACGGCCGCGCTCGCGGGCCGCACGGACGGCACCATCGGCGCGCTCGACCTCGACACCGGCGCGGTCACCACGGTCGCGGCCGGGCTCACGATGCCGAACGGTCTGGCGCGGCTGCCCGACGGCGACTTCGTGGTGAGCCGGGATGTGGGCGCGGGTTCCATGACCCGGGTCGGCCTCGACGGCAGCGCGAGCCCCTACGCGCCCGCCCTCACCTCCACCAACGGCCTCGCCTTCGACGGGGCGCGGAATCGGCTCGTCGTCTCGACCACGTTCGACCCGGCGACCGTGGTCACCTACGTCGACTACGCCGACCCCACCCGACCCACCCCGCAGACCGTGCTCCCCGGTTTCGGCCCGCTCAACTCGGCGGACGACCTCACCGTCGGCCCCGACGGCATCGCCTACGTCGCCCTCAACGTCGCGGGCCGCATCCAGCGGGTCGACCTGGACACCAACCAGACCTGCACCATCGCCGACGGCCTCCCCCTGTCCTCGTCGGTCCGCCTCGGTGCGGGCCCAGGCTGGTCCGACCACGCCCTCTACGTGACAAGCTTCCTCGGCACCCTCACCCGCCTGACCCCACCCTGACGGCGCTGCGCTCGGAGTCAGGCGCAGTTCTTTCGAGGACGACCAGGCTTGCGCTGCCATTCCTCGGCGAACTTCCGGATCGGAACGGCATCCGGACGCGCGGCAGTCCGCCGCGTCTTTGGCGTGACCCCAAGACTTTTGGGGCGACCTCGCGACCACGCGGTGAGGTATCTTCCATGCGATCGCCGCAAGGGTCGGCGCGCAGAGGAAGACGCTCCACATGTTCACCAAGTCCTTTGCGGCCGCCGTGCTCTCGGTGAGCGCCGCTGCCGTCCTCGCGGCACCGTCCGCCACCGCCGAGCCGGTCAACTGGGGCGCCGTGTCCCTCAGCGCGTGGGGCAACGTCTACGCGTTCTCGGTCAACCATCCGACGGAAGCCGACGCTGTTCGGGCCGCGGACCGGGCGTGCAAGGGGCAGGGCATCATCGACTGCCGCACGATTGTGACGTTCGCGGACGGCTGCGGTGCGGTCGTGACGAGTCCGCTCTCGATCGTCGCCGGGGTCCCGATCATGGGCTTCGGTAAAGGGACGAACCCGGGGGAGGCGATCGCGGACGCCACCCGCAACCTCCCCACCGGCACCGGAAGCGCCGGCTCGTTCGATCGCGACCACGCCTGCACGGTGCTCTGATCCGATTCCCCTGCCCATGAAAGCAGGGGCGATCGATCCACTCCGAAACGGTGGTGTTTCTCACTAGGCTCGCTCGCACGCCGACCCCGGCGTATCTGTTCGAGAGGGATCCTCGTGAAACGCTTCGCCATCCTCGCCGCCGCGGTCACCGCGATCGGCGCAGCCTCCGCCGGACTCGCCACCGCGACCCCGGCCCAGCCCGCCCTCAGCCAACCGCCGACAGCCCAGCCGGTCGTCCTGCAAACCGGCTCGGCCGTCATCGACCTGCTCGCCTACTTCGCCGCAGGCTGCTTCGGCAGTTGGAGCCCCGCCCCACCCCCACACTGCGTCACCCAGTGACCACGCGAGCCTGACTGGCCAGGCCCCCGACCCGCATCGACGCGGCGGGGGCCGCACCGCGAAAACCGCCTCAGGCCGGGACGTTGGCCTCGTGGCCCAGTGTGCGGAGGGCGGCCTTGATCTTGGATTGGGCCTCGTCGAGGGATTCGGGGGTGGGGGAGGGGTCGGCGCTGGAGATGTCGAAGTCGCCCATGGTGTAGGCGGGGAAGACGTGGGTGTGCAGGTGGGGGACCTCGAGGCCGGCGATGAGCAGGCCGGCGCGGGGGGCATCGAAGGCGATGCGGACGGCCTGGCCGATCTTCTGGGCTACGCCGGTGAGGCGGGCCATGACCTCGGGGGCGACGTCCTGCCACTGGTCGATCTCGGCGCGCGGCACGATGAGGGTGTGACCCTGGGTGACGGGGGCGATGGTGAGGAAGGCGACGAACTCGTCGTCCTCCCAGACGAAGCGGCCGGGAAGCTGGCCGGCGATGATCGCGCTGAAGACGGATGCCATAGCGGCGAGCCTAACTAGATCCCCACGAAATGCGACAGGATGCCCTGCACCTCGTAGATGTCGACCTGACGGTTGAACCGCTGCTTGACCGGCTCGTTCCCGCTGCCGATCCAGATGTACAGCTCGGCGTCGAGGTCGAAGGTGCCCGCGGTCTCCACGGCGAAGTGGCTGATCGAGCGGTACGGGATGCTGTGATAGCTGACCTTGCGGCCGGTGACGCCCTGCTTGTCGACCAGGATCAGCCGCCGGTTGGTGAACAGCATCGCGTCGCGGACCAGGATGAACGCCGAATACACCTGCTCGCCCTGGCCGAACAGTTTCGCGTATTCCTGCTGGGCGGCGGCCGGGTCGATCCGGCCCGCGTTGCCCATCATTCCGTCGAGCAGACCCATGACGTTCTCCCCTCGTCCGTTCGCGGCGCGCGGTCCTCGCACCAGGATCATTGTCCCCCAACCGAACCCGTCGTGGGTGGCATGCGCGGGTGAATTCGCGGTGGCCGTCGCCGTCGCCGACCGGTGCGGGCGCCCGGAACGGGCCGTGCGCGCGGCCTGCGCGCAGCGCGACTAATCTCTCTGGCGTGCGCGTACTCGTCATCGGTTCCGGAGCCCGTGAACATGCCCTCGTCCTGGCCCTGCGCCGAGATCCCTCGGTCGCCGCGGTCATCGCCGCGCCCGGTAACCCGGGCATCGGTCAGCATGCCGAGCTCCGCCAGGTCGACCCCTGCTCGGGCGAGGCCGTGGTCGCGCTGGCGACCGAGGTCGCGGCCGACCTGGTGGTGATCGGGCCCGAGGTGCCGCTGGTGCTCGGCATCGCCGACGCCGTGCGCGCGGCCGGGTTCCCGGTGTTCGGCCCGTCCAAGGACGCGGCCCGCATCGAAGGGTCCAAGGCCTTCGCCAAGGACGTGATGGCCGCGGCCGGGGTGCGGACCGCGCACAGCGAGATCGTGGACAACCCGGGCGACCTGGACGCCGCGCTGGACCGTTTCGGCCCCACCTGGGTGGTCAAGGACGACGGGCTCGCCGCGGGCAAGGGCGTTGTGGTGACCACCGACCGGCGCGCGGCCCGCGATCACGGCGCCGAGCTGCTCGAACAGGGACACCCGGTGCTGCTCGAGTCGTTCCTGGACGGCCCGGAGGTGTCGCTGTTCTGCCTGGTCGACGGTGAGACCGTGGTCCCGCTGCTGCCCGCGCAGGATCACAAGCGCGTCGGCGACGGCGACTCCGGTCCCAACACCGGCGGCATGGGCGCCTACACCCCGCTGCCGTGGCTGCCCGCGGAGACACTGACCGAGATCGTCGAGGACGTGGTGAAGCCCGTCGCGGCCGAGCTGGTCCGCCGGGGCAGTGCGTTCTCCGGCCTGCTGTACGCGGGTCTGGCCGTGGGGACCAACGGTCCGGCCGTGGTCGAATTCAACTGTCGTTTCGGTGATCCCGAGACCCAGGCGGTGCTGGCCCTGCTGGACAGCCCGTTCGCCGAGCTGCTGTTCGCCACCGCCACCGGCACCCTGGCCGACGTGGCGGCGCCGCGCTGGAAGGACGGCTCGGCGATCACCGTGGTGCTGGCCGCCGAGAACTACCCGGCCCGCCCGCGCACCGGTGACGTGATCACCGGTGCCGAGGACGGCGCGCTGGAGGGTGAGACGCTGGTGCTGCACGCGGGCACCGGGCAGCGCGAGGACAAGGCGCTGGTCTCGGCCGGTGGCCGGGTGCTGAACGTGGTCGGCGTCGGCGCCGATCTGGCCGAGGCCAGGGAGCGGGCCTACGCCCGGCTGGCCCAGATCAAGCTGCCGGGCAGCCACTTCCGCACCGATATCGGCGCCACCGAGGTCGTCGTGCCGGAGCGCGCGAAGTAGCTCACGTCAGCCGCAGGCCGTGCATGGCCAGCCAGGCCTGCGGGTCGACGTGCTGGCCGTTCTGCACGATCTCGAAGTGCAGGTGCGGACCGGTGGAGTCGCCGCGATTGCCGATGCGGGCGATCTGCATGCCCGCCGGGACTCGCTCGCCCTGCGAGACGAAGAAGTCGTACATGTGGCCGTAGATGCTGATGGTGCCGTCGTCGTGGCGGATGCGGACCCACAGGCCGAAGCCCTGCGCCGGACCCGCCTCCACCACGGTGCCGTCGGCGACGGCGTAGATGGGGCTGCCGATCGGGGCGGCGATGTCGATGCCGCGGTGCATGGTGCCCCAGCGTGACCCGAAGCCCGAGGTGAACGCGCCCTTGGCCGGGAGGCTGAAACCGCCGAGGGACGGGGTCGAGCCGGGCGTCAGCACGCCGGGCACGACCGGCGCCCGCTGACCCATCCAGTCCTGCCACTCGCCCGACGCGGCGGCGGCCGCCTCCGCCTTCGCCCGTTCCAGGGTGGCGCGGGCGGCCGCGGCGACCACGGCGGCCTCGCGGCGCTTCTCACCACTGGCGATGGCCGCCAGCAGCCGGCTCGACGACTGCGGGTTCGGCGCCAGCTCCGGGGGATAGGCGATCGACACCCGCTGCGCCTCGCCGAGCTCCAGCGGGCGGTCGCTCGGTACGTCACCGAACTGCGCGTCGGCGGCGACGAACACCGCGACCACGGCCACACCGGCGATCAGCACCCGCCGCTCGAGCAGGACCTGCCGTACCCGCTCCCGGCTGGGGCGCCGCGCCCACAGTGCTTCGGCCCGCGTCTTGGGGCGCTGCCAGAACACTGTGCGCAGGTCGCCTCGGCGCAGGTCGTCCGCGATCTCCCCGATGCCGGGATGGTCTCCGAGCCAGGTCGTCAGACGCTCTCGGACACCGGCTCGCGAGGGCAGCTGCTCGCGCCAATTCGCTTGCAGAACAAGGCCGTTGATACTGACAACCCGCCTGCGGGGGTCCGGTGAGCGGCCGGTGGCCGAGTCGTCCACCGTTTCCGTCTGCGCCCGCCGCACTCTCCCCGCCGTCCTCACCCACTCCATCGTGCCCCCGCGGCCCGGCCCCGACGCGGGTGGGACCGCTGCGCCGGTGGCTGCGTCTGTGCTGTCGGAGCCATTGTGCCGACCATATCCGCCAACGCCCGCAATCGGGTGCTCTACCGTCTTCCGGGTGTCCAGAGAATCGCGCCGGTCGACCATTCCCCCCTTCTACGTGATGGATGTGTGGAAGGCGGCCGCCGAACGTGCCAGGTCGCACGGTGACGTGCTGGTGCTCGCGGCGGGTCAACCGTCGACGCAGGCGCCGGCGCCGGTGCTGCGCGCGACCAAGGCCGCGATCGACGCCGAGCTGCTCGGCTACACCGAGACCTTCGGCATCCTGCCGCTGCGCGAGGCCATCGCCACCCATCACAGTGAGACCTACGGCTACGACGTGCACCCGGACGAGGTCGTGGTGACCACGGGGTCCTCCGGCGCGTTCACGCTGATCTTCCTGGCCGCCTTCGACGCGGGCGACACCGTGGTGGTGGCCCGGCCCGGCTACCCGGCCTACCGCAACACCCTGACCGCGCTCGGCTGCCGGGTCGTCGAACTCGACTGCGGCCCGCAGACCCGCTTCCAGCCGACCGTGGCGATGCTCGAGGCCCTGCCCGAGCCGCCCGCGGGCCTGGTGGTGGCGAGCCCGGCCAACCCCACCGGCACCATGATCGACCCGGCCGAGCTGGCGGCCCTGGCGCGCTGGTGTGAGCGGCACGGCACGCTGCTCATCTCCGACGAGATCTACCACGGCATCACCTACGCGGGCGCGAGTACGCCGACCTCCTCGGCCTGGGAGTTCTCCCGCGACGCGGTGGTGATCGGCTCGGTCTCGAAGTACTTCTCGATGACCGGCTGGCGCCTGGGCTGGATGCTGGCCCCCGCCGACCTGCGTCCGGCGCTGCAACGGCTGGCCTCGAACATGACGGTGTGCCCGCCCGCCATCTCCCAGTACGCGGCGGTGCACGCGTTCGGCGCGGAAGCCAAGGATGAGCTGGACGGGCACGTGCGCCGCTACGCGCGCAACCGCGCCCTGCTGCTGGAGGGTCTGCCGAGCATCGGCATCACCGAGCTCGCGCCCGCCGACGGCGCCTTCTACGCCTACGCCGATATCGGTCATCTGACCGACGACTCGCGGGCCTGGTGTGCGCGCGTGCTGGCCGAGACCGGGGTCGCGCTCGCGCCGGGCCTGGACTTCGACACCGTGCACGGCGACCGCACGGTTCGCTTCTCCTTCGCAGGTGCCACAGACGACATCGCCGCAGCACTCGACCGGTTGGGACGGTTCCTGAAGGGCTGATCGGTTCGCTGTCAACAGTGATGTGCGACAACAACTTTGCCTAGTACGAACACTTCGCCGCCAGGATGCGGTAAAACTCAGTTATCCCTATTTCCCAGCGTTTCCCCGATGACGATTGCGCACGGTTGAACTGATGATGACTGGCACGATGGCACGGTGACCACCGCAACGACCCCGAAAGGCGAACGACGTCGCCAGGCACTGGTGGCGGCGGCGGCTGAACTGTTGCTCGAAGGCGGCTTCGACGCCGTGCGACATCGCTCGGTGGCGTCGCGGGCCGATCTTCCCCTCGCCTCGACCACCTACTACTTCGAGTCCCTGGAAGATCTCATCGCCCGTGCCGTCGAGTTCAGCGGCGCGATCGAACTCGACGCCATGCGCCGCCGGGTGGGCGAGGTCAGCCACCGTCGCCGCGGCAGCGAGGCGACCGTGGATCTCGTGCTCGACGTGCTGGTCGGCCCCGACGACGGCGATCTCGACGCCCGCGGTCAGCTGATCGCCCGCTACGAGCGTTCGGTCGCCTCGGCCCGGCATCCCGAACTGCGCGAGGTCCAGCTCCGACTACGCACCCAGCTCGAAGAGCTGCTCGCCGACGTGCTGCGCCGCTCCGACCGAGTGGTGCGCCCCGAGCAGTTGCGCAGGCTGGTCGCCGTGGTCGACGGTGCGGTGGTGGCGGCGCTGATCGAGGGACATCCGGAGCCGAGGCGCCCCGCACGGGCGGGTCTGCTGGACATGATCGACATCGTCGCCCCACCCGTGGTCCCCAACATGATGCCCCAGCAGCTGGAACGGGCGCGCCAACTAGACTGAGTGTTCGTGAGCCTTGTCCCGAACGTCCTCGCCACCCGATACGCCAGCCCGGAGCTCGTCGCGCTCTGGTCGCCCGAGAACAAGATCGTGCTCGAGCGCAAGCTGTGGCTCGAGGTGCTGCGGGCGCAGGCCGCGCTCGGGATCGACGTGCCCGCCGGGGTGATCGACGATTACGAGCGCGTGCTCGCCCACGTCGATCTGGCCTCGATCGCCGAGCGCGAGCGGGTCACCCGCCACGATGTGAAGGCGCGCATCGAGGAGTTCAACGCGCTGGCCGGGCACGAGCACGTGCACAAGGGCATGACCAGCCGTGACCTCACCGAGAACGTGGAGCAGCTGCAGGTGCGGCTCTCGCTCGAGCACATCTACGACCACGGCGTCGCGGTGGCGGCGCGGCTGGCCGAGCGGGCCGCCGAGTACCAGACGCTGGTGATGGCGGGTCGCTCGCACAATGTCGCGGCGCAGGCCACCACGCTGGGCAAGCGCTTCGCCTCGGCCGCCGACGAGGTGCTCGTCGCGCTGACCCGGGTGCGCGAGCTGATCGACCGCTACCCGCTGCGCGGCATCAAGGGCCCGATGGGCACCGCCCAGGACATGCTCGACCTGCTCGACGGTGACGCGGGCAAGCTGGCCGCGCTCGAGCAGCAGGTGGCCACCCACCTCGGCTTCGCCACCGTGTTCACCAGCGTCGGCCAGGTGTACCCGCGTTCGCTCGACCACGACGTGCTGTCGGCGCTGGTCCAGCTGGGCGCCGGGCCGTCCTCGTTCGCGCACACCATCCGGCTGATGGCGGGCCACGAGCTGGTCACCGAGGGCTTCCAGCCCGGCCAGGTGGGTTCCTCGGCGATGCCGCACAAGATGAACACCCGCTCCTGCGAGCGCGTCAACGGCCTGCAGGTGGTGTTGCGCGGCTACGGCTCGATGGCCGCCGAGCTGGCGGGCGCGCAGTGGAACGAGGGCGACGTGTTCTGCTCGGTGGTGCGCCGCGTCGCGCTGCCGGACGCGTTCTTCGCCATCGACGGCCAGATGGAGACCTTCCTGACCGTGCTCGCCGAGTTCGGCGCGTACCCGGCGGTGGTCGGCCGCGAGCTCGACCGGTACCTGCCGTTCCTGGCCACCACCCGCATCCTGATGGCGGCGGTGCGCGCGGGCGTCGGGCGCGAGACCGCGCACGAGGTCATCAAGGAGCACGCGGTGGCGGTGGCGCTGGCCATGCGCGAGCAGGGCCGCGAACCCGACCTGCTGGACCGCCTGGCCGCCGACGACCGGATGCCGCTGGACCGCGCCGCGCTCGACGCCGCGCTGGCCGACAAGTCGGCGTTCATCGGCGCCGCGTCGGACCAGGTGTCGGAGGTGGTCGCGCAGGTGCAGAAGCTGGTCGAGGCCAATCCCGAGGCCGCGCGCTACACGCCGTCGCCGATTCTCTGAGCCGGGAGTGCGTGTCAGCCCGCCGCTGTCGCTGTGGCGGCACCGGCGGCGGGCGCTCGCGCGACGGATCCGGGCGCGGGTTGGCTACCGTACCCGGGTGAATCCGTACACGATCTTCACCGATATCGTCGCGGGCCGGGCGCCCGCCTCCCGGGTCTACGAGGACGACGACGTGCTGGCCTTCATGGACATCCGTCCGGTGACGCCGGGCCACGTGCTGGTGGTGCCGAAGGTGGCCGCGCCGAGTCTGGCCGATCTCGATCCGGCCCTCGGCGGCAAGCTGTTCCAGGTGGGGCAGCGGATCGCGGCGGCGCTGCGATCCAGTGAGGTGGCCGCCGACGGCGTGAATTTCTTTCTCGCCGACGGGGTTACGGCCGGGCAGGAAGTCTTCCACGTGCATCTGCACGTGATCCCGCGGACGCCGGGCGACGGCTTCGGGCTGCGCGCCCGGCCGACCTCGCCCGCCCGTGCCGACCTCGATTATCTGGCCGGGTCCATTCGCGGCGCTTTGTCCCGCTGACCTGCGTTTTCGGGCGAACCGGGCATTGCGTACCGGAGAGTTTGCTGAAGAAACGCCCAAATCGCCGAATGCTGTCCGATCGTTCACCTGTGGGTTACTTTGGACTGTCATTGGCATGCGGTTATGGAGGGTGGATCGTGCGTCGTACAGGTGTTGCTGCTTCAGTGCTGGCTTTCGCCATCGCCTTGATCGGACCCGCGGCGGTGAACCCCGCCCCCGCCGCTGCCGCGCAGATCATCGGGGTGAACGACCTCAGCCCCACCCGCACGGCGATCACCGTCGCCTCGCCCGCGATGGGCCGCAATATCGACCTGCAGGTGCTGCACCCGGCCGGCGGCGGCTCGCGCGCCACGTACTACCTGCTCGACGGCCTCGATCCCGGCATCGGCCAGAGCACCTGGACCAACGCGACCGACGCCGAGGCCTTCTTCCGCGGCAAGAACGTCAACGTGGTCATGCCGACCGGCGGCCAGGCCAGCTACTACTCCGACTGGATCGCCGACGACCCGCGCTTCGGCCGGTACAAGTGGGAGACCTTCCTGACCCAGGAACTGCCCGGCCTGATCGACGCGCAGTTCGACGGCAACGGGGTCAACGGCATCGGCGGCCTGTCCATGGGCGGCAACGCGGCCTACATCCTGGCCGCCCGCCACCCCGGCATGTACCGGGCCGTCGCCGGGTACAGCGCGTGCCCGGACAGTGCCATGGCGGCGGGCGCGATCATGTTCTCCATCGCCAACCGCGGCGGCAATCCGCTCAACATGTGGGGCGCGCCGGGCAGCCCGGACTGGGCGTCGCACGATCCGGCCCTGATGATCGAGGCGCTGCGCGGCAAGGCGCTGTACATGTCCACGGGCACCGGTATCCCCGGCCCGCACGAGGCCGAGCTCAAGCCGCAGCTGGCGGAGAACATCTTCCTCGGCGGCCCGATCGAGCTGGGCGTCAACACCTGCATGGTGGCCTTCGAGCAGCGGCTGCGGGCCGCGGGCATCGGCGCCAAGATCGACTGGCATCCGGTCGGCACGCACTCCTGGTCCTACTGGCAGGACGCGCTGCACGCCTCCTGGCCGACCATCGGTCCCGCGCTCGGGGCCTGAGAATTCGCACGCGCGGCCCGGTTCTCCCTGGTGGAGGACCGGGCCGCGGTACGTTCACCGGGTGGATCGGCGGCGCAGGATCACGCTCGCGACGACGCCGATGACCGAGAGGGCGACGACGATCAGGACGTAACCCGCTGGGAAGCCGAGCAATTCGACGTACTCGGTGGAGACGACCCGGTCGCGGACGACGTCGTCGGTCGGCGCGGGGCCGAAGGTGAAGTCGGTGGTGATGGCGGCGGGCTGCGTGATCCGCACCGAGAGTTCGGTGAGGTAGTTCCGGCCCGCGGCAAGCGCTTTCAGGTCCGGATCGGTGAGTTCGGCGACGGGCGAAGCGAATTCGGTGAAGGTGGATTGACTCGCGGCGTCGGCGTCGGTGCGGACCACACGGTGGTCGCCGAAGACATAGAGGTGGGCCGACTGCGGGCCGGTGGCGGCGGCGGACATGCGCATCGGGTAGACGAGGCGGTCGGAGTCGAAGGTGAGCCGCACCGGATCGAGCGCGCCCGACAGCGGTTTCGCGCTGGTGAGCCGCATGGCGACGAACGACCAGCCCTCCCGCAGATACGGGTCGAGGGTGGCGCTCACCTCGGGTCGCAGCTGATAGCCGTTGGTGGCCAGCCATTCCCGCACCCCGGTGAGGTCGCCGCCGCGCAGCGTGGTCGCCTCCAGCGGGCCGAGCTGGACCTTGCCGAGCACCTCGGGGCCGGAACCGGGGCCCGCGCCGGCGGTGGCGCCGTCGCCGTCGCTGCCGAACCAGCGGTATTCGGTGACGACCTCCGGCGCGGTGAGCCACGACAGCTCCGCGAAGGCGGCCGCGTTCCCGGCCGACACTGTCGCCGGGGTGGGTGTGGGCACGATCAAAGCCGCGTCTGCGCCGTCGAACCGCATTCCCAGCCGCATCAGCACCGTCTCCCGCGTGCCGTCCCAGCCGATCACCGCCGTCTCGCTGTCCACCCGCGCCGCGTTCCCGCTGCTCACGACCCCGCCGCAGGCACAGGCCGCGGCCGGCGTGACCGCGGCTGACCCGGCCGCCAGCACCACCCCGAGCGTCACGACGAACGATCTGATTGCGTACCGCATCCCCATGCGAGCAGGTTACGCAGTCGCCGCCGCCCCCACATGCGCAGAATTACCTACCCGCGGCCCGCGCGGGCCCGCCGCGGCCGAGTTGGCGGGCCCGGCCGCAAAGGTCCGGCTACGGTGGACCCATGGCTGGCGAGAATGAGACGGTGTCGGCGCCGATCGCGAAGAAGGTGCCCGTCGAGCGGGTGCATCACGGTGACACGTTCGTCGACGAGTACGAGTGGCTACGGGACAAGGAAGATCCCGAGGTCATCGCGTACCTGGAGGCCGAGAACGCCTTCACCGAGGCGCAGACCGACCAGCTGCAGCCGCTGCGGGACAAGATCTTCGACGAGATCAAGGCCCGCACCCAGGAGACCGACCTGTCCGTGCCGACCCGGCTCGGCGAGTACTGGTACTACTCGCGCAGCTTCGAGGGCAAACAGTACGGCGTGCACTGCCGCTGTCCCATCGACGCCGAGGCCGACGGCATCGCGGCCTGGACCCCGCCGCAGCTCGAGGCCGACTCGGTCATCGAGGGCGAGGAGGTGCTGCTGGACAGCAACGTCCTGGCCGAGGGCCTGGACTTCTTCGCGCTCGGCGCGTTCTCGCTGAGCCACGACGGCACCCGGCTCGCCTACTCGGTCGACAGCACCGGCGACGAGCGCTACACACTGCGGATCAAGGACCTGAGCACCGGTGATCTGCTGCCCGACGAGGTCGTCGGCGCCGCGCCGGGCGCGACCTGGTCGCTGGACGGCACGCACATCTTCTATCAGACCGTCGACGAGTCCTGGCGCCCCGACACCGTGTGGCGCCACCGCGTCGGCACCGGTTCCGACGCCGACGTGACGGTGTTCCACGAGCCCGACGAGCGCTACTGGGTCAGCGTCGGCGCCACCCGCTCCGAGAAGTACCTGATGATCTGGCTCGGCTCCAAGATCACCACCGAGGGCTGGGTGCTGGAGTCCGACAACCCCGAGGGCGAGTTCCGGGTGCTGCTGCCGCGCCGCGAGGGTGTGGAGTACTCGGCCGAGCACGCGGTGATCGGCGGCGAGGATCGCTTCCTGATCCTGCACAACGACGTGGTCGACGGGGTGAAAGCGGAGAACTTCGTGCTCGCCGAAGCGCCGGCCACCGATCCGTCGAACATGACCATCCTGATCGGGCACCGCGAGGACGTGCGGCTCGAGGATATCGACGCGTTCGCGAACCACCTGGTGCTCGGCTACCGGCGTGACGCGCTGCCCCGCCTGTCGGTGTGGCCGCTCACCGCCGACGGCTACGGCGAGCTCACCGAGCTGGAGTTCGGCCTCGAATTGTTCTCCGCCGGTGCGGGTTCGAGCCCCGAATGGGAGCAGCCGACGCTGCGGGTGGGCGTCACCTCGTTCATCACCCCGATGCAGGTGTTCGACTACGTGCCGGCCACCGGCGAGCTGCTGCTGCGCAAGGAGCAGCCGGTGCTCGGCGGCTACGACGCGAACGACTATGAGCAGCACCGTGACTGGGCGGTCGCGCACGACGGTACCCGGGTGCCGATCTCGATCATCAAGCGCCGCGACCTGCCCGCCGACGGACCGAAGCCGATGCTGCTCTACGGCTACGGCTCCTACGAGGCCAGCATCGACCCGTCGTTCTCGGTGTCGCGACTGTCGCTGCTGGATCGCGGCATGGTGTTCGCGGTGGCGCACGTGCGCGGCGGCGGCGAGATGGGCCGGCTCTGGTACGAGCACGGTAAGACGCTGGCGAAGATGAACACCTTCACCGACTTCGTCTCCTGCGCACGTCATCTCATCGACACCGGCGCCACCGCGGCGGACCGGCTGATCGCCGACGGCGGCAGCGCGGGCGGACTGCTGATGGGCGCGGTCGCGAACCTGGCGCCGGAGCTGTTCACCGGCATCCTCGCCAACGTGCCGTTCGTCGACCCGCTCACCTCGATCCTGGACCCGTCGCTGCCGCTGACCGTGATCGAGTGGGACGAGTGGGGAAACCCGCTGGCGGACAAGGACGTCTACGAGTACATGAAGTCGTACTCGCCGTACGAGAACGTCGAGGCCAAGGACTACCCGGCGATCCTGGCGATCACCAGCCTCAACGACACCCGCGTGCTCTACGTGGAGCCGGCCAAGTGGGTCGCCAAGCTGCGCGCCACCAAGACCGGCGACAGCCAGCTGCTGCTCAAGACGGAGATGAGCGCGGGCCACGGCGGTGTCAGCGGGCGCTACGAGAAGTGGAAGGAAGTCGGCTTCGAGTACGCCTGGGTGCTGGACAAGGTGGGTCTGGCCGACGCGTAGCGAAGCGGCGGCGGTGTCCCGGTGCACCCGGGACACCGCTACCGCTCAGCGCACGACCTCGTAGACGAGCTTGGCCACCCCGTTGGCGTAGGCCGCCGATTCGCGCAGGCGCAGCTGCTGCTTGTCGCGGTCGGCGTGGGTGAACAGGCTCTTGCCCGCGCCGAGCAGCACCGGGAACACCAGCAGGTTGTACCGGTCGATCAGGTCGGCGTCGGACAGGTTGCGGGCCAGCTCGGCGCTGCCGTGGATGAACACGGCGCCGCCCTCGCTCTGCTTCAGCGCGGCGACGTCGGCGGCCGAGCGCAGGATGGTGATCGGGCCCCAGCCGTCGATCAGGTCGTCGTCGGTGAGGCTGGTCGACACCACGTACTTGGGCAGGTCCTTGTACGCGGCGTGGTCCTCGGAATCGCGCCAGATCGGCGCGAACGCCTCGTAGCTGCGGCGGCCGAACATCAGCGCGGTGGTGTCGGCGAGCTCCTCGCCCTTGAGTGCGAAGGCCTCGGGGACGAATTCGGTCTCCATCACCCAGCCGCCGCTGCGGTGGCCTTCCTCCTTGCCGCCGGGGGAGTCCAGGACGCCGTCGAGCGACATGAAGCCCGTGTAGACCAGTTCACGTGTCATTGTGTTTCTCCTGCGAGTCGAGAGCGGGGGACAGCCGTTACGCGGCAGCCTACGAGCCGGCAGCCCCGGGCCAGGTGAATTCCGGATCGGTCAGGTAGTCCTGACGGCGGGCGTCGAGCGCCATGGCGACCATCTGGTGCGCGCCGGGCCCGATGATCTTGCGCAGCGGCGGGTTCGGGTCCGCGACCAGCGCCAGCAGTGCCTCGGCGGCGACCTCGGGTGCCGCCTCGGTCCATTCGCCTTCGGCGGCGCTGTCGTCGGTGGGCTGCGGGAAGGCCGCCGGGTCCGGGTAGTCGCGCATGCCGAGGATGGCCTCGCGGACGTCGGCGTAGGCCGGATCGCCCTGGGCGAACTGCATACTCGACTTGGCCCAGTCGGTGTCGAAGCCGCCCAGCTGGGCGAGGGTGACCTTGACGCCGAACGGGCGCAACTCGTCGGCGAGCGAGGCGCTGAATCCTTCGAGCGCCCATTTGCTCGCGTTGTACATGCTGAACAGCGGCAGGGAGCCGACGGCGCCGACCGTCGAGATCTGCACGATGTGGCCCGATCCCTGTGCGCGTAGCGCCGGTGCCGCCGCCTGCGAAACCCAGAGGGCGCCAAAGAAGTTGGTGTCCATCTGGTCGCGGATCTGCGCCTCGGTGAGTTCCTCGAGCGCGCCGACGAGGCCGTAACCCGCGTTGTTGACCAGCACGTCGAGGCGGCCGGTGACCTCGAAAGCCTCGGCCACCGCGGCGAATACCTGGTCGCGGTCGCGCACGTCGAGGGGCAGCACGGTGAGGCGCTCGTGGGCCAGGTCGGCCATGGTGCGGGGATCGCGGGCGGTCGCGACGACGGTGTCGCCCGCCGCGAGAGCGGCCACGGTGAACGCCCGGCCCAGGCCGCGGTTGGCGCCGGTGATGAACCAGGTGTGTGCGCGGGTCATGCACGCTCCTCCAGTTTCGGGCGAGACGTTGCGTCTCGTTGATGGTCAAGACTCTGCACCGGTTCCGGCGTTTTGTCAAGACGGAACGTCTCGTCTTGTTTTCGGGTGAACCGTGCGCCGATGTTCGTCGGGGCGTCATCGGTGCAGCACTCGGGCGTCACCCGGGGCTGACACCGTAGGTCCATGAACGCTGAGCTGATCGTTTCCGTATCGGGGATCCGGGACACGACGCGCGACGCCGCGATCGAGTTCGCGGCGGAGATGGACCAGCGGAATGTGCGGCTGTCGCTGCTGGTGGCGCCCCGGTTGAAGGGCAAGTACCGGCTGCTCGACGATCCGGCCACCCAGTCGTGGCTGCGCGGTCGCAGGCACGAGGGCGACGCGATCGTGCTGCACGGCTACGACCAGGCCGCCACCAAACGGCGCAGGGCCGAGTTCGCGAGCCTGCCCCGGCACGAGGCCACCCTGCGGCTCAAGGCGGCCGACCGGGTGATGGAACAGGTGCAGTTGCGCACCCGCCTGTTCGCCGCACCGCGCTGGGACGCCTCGGCGGGCGCGCTGGCCGCGCTGCCCGAGGTCGGGTTCCGGCTGGCGCTCGGGCTCACCAGCATCCTCGATCTGGAACGCGATGTGGCCCAGCGCGCGCGGGTGTACGGAATCGGTGAGGGATTCCGTGCCGAGCCGTGGTGGTGCCGGGCGCTGGTAATGGGCGCCGAGCGCACCGCGCGGCGCGGCGGCGTGCTGCGGCTGGCGGTCTCGGCCGCGCAGTTGCAGCGGTCGGGTCCGCGGCAGGCGATGCTCGACGCCGTCGACCTGGCGCTGTATCACGGTGCGCGCAGCGAGGTCTACCGCTGGGAGCCCTTCACCGCGGCCAGGGCTGCCTGACCGGCCACCGTCGCGCGCGTCGGCGATCAGGCGCGCGACGGTGGCCGCATTTCACGGGACTTCCGGGGCGGCGTCGTGGGTGAAACCGCCCGCCTGCGCCCTCGTCAGCGGCGTGCGCCACGGGTTCTCGGCGAGTTGGTGCAGCCCGCGGCGGATGTCGGCGAGCAGCAGTTCGGTCATGTCGACGGTGAAGCCGTGCCGGAACACCGCGCGCATGATGGTCTCGTCCTGCCGGTCGGCGGGCAGTGGATAGGCCGCGATCAGCCAGCCGCGGGCGCGCAGCCGGTCGGACAGGTCGTAGAGGTTGTAGTCGGCGCCTTCGGCCAGCCGCCAGGCCACCGCGGTGATGCCGTGTTCCGGCTCGGCCGCGTGGATCAGCTCGAACGGGCCGATCTGGGCCAGTCCCTTCGCGAAATGCCGTGCGACGAGGTAGATCGCGGACTGCACGCGGGTGTAGCCGGCCCGGCCGAGCCGGATGAAGTCGTAGTACTGGGTGATCACCTGCCCGCCCGGCCGGGAGAAGTTCAGGTTGAACGTCGGCATGTTGCCGCCGAGGTAGTCGACGTCGAAGACCAGCTCGCGCGGCAGGTCGGCGGCCTCGCGCCAGATCGCCCAGCCCACCCCGAGCGGCGCGAGGCCGGTCTTGTGCCCGGAGGCGTTGATCGACTTCACCCGGGGTAAGCGGAAGTCCCACACCAGGTCCGGGGCGGTGAACGGGGCGAGGAAACCGCCGCTGGCCGCGTCAACGTGGATCGGGATGTCGGGGCCGCCGCCCGCGTGCAGGTCGTCGAGGGCGGCGCTGATCGCGGCGACGTCCTCGAACAGGCCGGTGAAGGTCTGGCCGAAGGTGGGTACCACGGCGATGGTGTTCGCGTCGCAGTACTTCGGCAGGTCGTCGGGGTGCAGGGTGTAGCGGCCGTCGCGCAGCGGGACCTGGCGCAGCTCCACGTCGAAGTAGCGGGCGAACTTCTCCCAGCACACCTGGACCGGACCGCTCACCAGGTTCGGGGTACCGGTGCCGCCGGCGGCCCGCCAGCGGAACTTGGCCGCCAGCCCGCCGAGCATGGCGGCTTCGCTGGAGCCGGTGGTGGAGGTGCCGAGGGTGCCCGCCGCGTCGGGGGCGTGCCAGAGGTCGGCGAGCATGCGCACGCAGCGCTTCTCGAGTTCGGCGGTCTGCGGGTATTCGTCCTTGTCGACGATGTTCTTGTCGATCGATTCGGCCATCAGCCTGCGTGCCTGATCGTCGATCCAGGTGGTGCAGAAGGTCGCCAGGTTCATTCTGGCCGCGCCGTCGAGGATCAATTCGTCGTGCACGATCTCGAAGGCGACATCGGGGAAGAGCTCGTAGATCGGGAATCCGCCGTGCGGGGCGGGCCGGGTGAATCCGGGGAGGCTGAAAAGGTCATGGGGATCGAGATTCTCGGCCACTGTTCCTCCACTCAGAGGGTGCACTGCCAGGTGGTTGCTCTGGAGGCATTCTGCAACGATTCCGTTGCATATGCCCTCGATTCGAGGCTACCGGGAGGATGCTCGACAGTTACTATGCATGAGTAGGTGATCAAGGGTTTCCGCTAGTTGTGCAGGACCACAGCAGGAGGCAGCGCTGATGACGGGCACCGCGACGAAAGCCGCGAATACCACGAAGTATTTGTCCTGGGTGACCTTGGCGTTGATGACCACCAGTTCGGTGGCCAGCCTCCGGTCCGCTCCCACCATGGCGGTCTACGGACTCGCCTGCGTATTCCTCTACATCATTCCCGCGATTCTGTTCCTGCTGCCGACCTCGCTGGTCGCCGCGGAACTGGCATCGGGCTGGCAGGGCGGCATCTACAAATGGGTCGGGGAGGGCTTGAACAAGCCGCTCGGCTTTCTCGCCGTCTGGTGCCAATTCGCCATGACGATCTTCTACTATCCGAGCCTGCTCGCATATGTGGCAAGCACTTTCGCCTACATCATCGACCCGTCCCTGGCCTCCAACGGCCTCTATGTGGCGATCGTGATCATCACCGTCTACTGGGCCGGGGTGTACGTGTCCTCGCAGGGCACCAAGACGGTGGCGGGCCTGTCGAGCATGGGGCTGGTGATCGGCACGCTGATCCCGGGCACGCTGCTGGTGGTGCTGGGCCTGGTGTTCCTCGCGCAGGGCAATCCGTCTGCGGCGCCGATGGATTCGTCGCACCTGCTGCCCGCGTGGACCGGTCTGGCGAGCCTGGTGCTGATCGTCAACAACTTCCTGTCCTACGCGGGCATGGAGATGAACGCGGTGCACGTGTCGTCGCTGAAGAACCCGGCCAAGGAGTTCCCGAAGGCCATGTTCATGGCCATGGGCCTGGTGCTGGTCATCTTCATCCTGCCCGCGCTGGCGATCAGCTGGGTGGTGCCCTCGGCGAGCCTGAGTCTCACCGCGGGCGTGATGCAGGCCTTCGACGGGTTCTTCAGCCACTTCGGCATCGGGTTCCTCACCCCGATCGTCGGCATCGCGCTGGTGGCGGCCGCGGTGGGCGGCATGCTCACCTGGCTGGCCGGGCCGTCCAAGGGGCTGTTGCTGATCGGGCGCAGCGAGGGCTATCTACCGCCGTGGCTGACCACGATGAACAAGCACGGGGTGCAGCAGAACATGCTGGTCGCGCAGGGTGTGTTCACCACCTTCATCGCGCTGCTCTACGCGTTCATCCCGAATGTCTCCAGCGCGTACTGGATTCTGTCGGTGATCACCACGCAGGTGTATCTGATCATGTACGTGCTGATGTTCGCCGCGGCCGCCAAGCTGCGCAGGGACGATCCGGATCATCCGCGCGGCTATCGCGCGCCCGCGCTGTTCGCGCTGTGCGGGCTCGGCGCGCTGTCCTCGGTGGCGGCGTTCGCCATCGGCTTCGTGCCGCCCTCGCAGTTCGGGTCCGGCAGCCCGTGGGTGTATCTGCTCATCGTCGGCGGCGGCATGGGCATCGTCGGCCTGCTGATCCCGTACCTGTTCTATCGCAACCGCAGTGAGAGCTGGAAACGCGCTGTCCCGGAAGGAGAACAGGTATGACCACCGGAGACGCCCCGTACCACAAGCGGCGCTGGATCTACATCACGGCGGGTGCGCTGCTGGTGGTGTTCGCCCTGATCGGGCTGCTCACCTTCAGCGAGATCCGGGAGAGCGCCAAGGCGCAGGACAAGGCCGAACAGCTGCACAACAGCCTGCTCGCCGCCGGGCTGCCCGCGCCGGACGCCGACGTGATCGCCGACGCGCTCGGCGAGGACGGCGGCTCGGTGTGCCAGGACCCGAGTGCGGCGTTGACCAAGGCGAGGTATCAGGCCGCCATCACCAACGGCGCGTCCGGGCCGGGGCAGCGGCCGGTGATCGGCCCGCGCGACGCCACCGAGGCGGTGGCCTTGACGATCGCCACCTATTGCCCGGATCGGTTGTCGGACTACCTTTCTCAACTGGACTCCCTGAAACTGGACGACACGACGAAGTGAGGCGTGATCGATGACCGACACCCCCGAAGTGGCTGCCCTGCGCACCAAGGTCGCCGGGTTGATGGGCCGGGCGAAAACCGATCTGGCCCAGCTCATCTCGCTCAAATCGGTGGCCGACCCGCGCCAGTTCCCGCCGGAGGGCTGCGAGCAGACCGCCCAGTGGGTGGCCGACGCGTTCGCCGCGGCCGGGCTCACCGAGGTCGGCCTGCACGAGACGCCCGACGGCAGCAAGGCCGTCATCGCGTCCAAGCCCGCCCCGGACGGCGCGCCGACGGTGCTGCTGTACTGCCACTACGACGTGCAGCCACCGCTGGGCGACGATGCCTGGCACACCCCGGTCTGGACGCTGACCGACAAGGACGGCCGCTGGTACGGGCGCGGCGCGGCGGACTGCAAGGGCAATATCGTCACCCACCTCACGGCGCTGCGGGCGATCGGGCCGGACTTCCCGATCGGCATCAAGGTGGTCTCGGAGGGTTCCGAGGAGCAGGGCACCGGCGGACTCGAGAAATTCGTCGCCGCCAATCCGGAACTGCTGCGCGCCGACGCCATCCTGGTCGCCGACTGCGGCAACTTCGCGGTGGGCGTGCCGACGTTCACCCAGACCCTGCGCGGCATGGTGAACGTGGTGCTCACCGTGAAGACGCTGGCCGGTCCGATGCACTCGGGCATGTTCGGCGGTCCGGCGCCGGACGCGCTCGCCGCGATGATCCAGCTGCTGTCGACACTGCGTGACGCCGACGGCAACACCACCATCGACGGGCTCACCAACGACCAGCAGTGGGCGGGCGCGCAGTATCCGGCCGAGGACTTCCGGGCCGACGCGGGCGTACTCGACGGCGTCGACCTGCTCGGCCGCGGCACCGTCTCCGACATGGTGTGGGCCCGGCCCGCGCTGACCGTGCTCGGGATGGACGTGCCCGCGGTGGTCGGGTCGTCGGCGGCCATCCAGCCCAGCACCAGGGCCCGGCTGAATCTGCGCATCCCGCCGGGCACCGAGCCCAAGCAGGCCTACGACCTGCTGGAGAAGCACCTGCGCGCGCACCTGCCGTGGAACGCCCAGCTCGACATCGAGCTCGAGGCGCTGGGCGAACCGTTCGTCGCCGCCGAGCACGGGCCCGCCCGGTCGGCACTGGAACAGGCGATGGCGACCTCCTACGGCCGGTCGGTGACCACCGAGGGGCAGGGCGGCTCGATTCCGCTGTGCAACGTCTTCGCCGACACCTACCCGAACGCGGAGATCATGCTGATCGGCGTGGAGGAGCCGAAGTGCCTGATCCACGCGCCCAACGAGAGCGTGGACCCCACCGAGATCGAGCACATGGCCCTGGCCGAGGCGTTGTTCCTGAGCAGCTACCGCTGATCAGAACTGGCCCTGGTCCTCGGGTTCGATCACGCGGAACTCGGTGCCGGCCGGGGCCATTTCGCTCAGCCTGCCGAAGTAGATGCCCTGTGCCTGCGGCGCGATGATGCCGTGGTGGATCGGCAGCGCGGTGCGCGGGTTGACCGCGCGCAGGTAGTCGACGGTGTCGGAGATCTTCATCCAGGGGGCGGCGGCCGGGATGGCGAGCACGCCCACCGGCACCGGCGGCACCCACAGCGAGTCGCCGGGATGGACCAGCTGCGCCGGATCGGACCGGGTGCCCAGCTGGAAGACGGTGTTGTCGATCACCGGGATGTCCGGGTGGATCACCGCGTGGCGTCCGCCACCGCCGGTGATCTGCAGCTCGCCGATGTCGAGCACCTGGCCCGCCGAGACCGGCTCCCAGCCCTCGCTGCGCTGCTGGGCGGTCTGCGGATCGGACAGCAGGCGGGCGGTGGGGTTGGCCTCGATCAGCGCCTCGATCCGGGTGGGATCGATGTGGTCGGGGTGCTGGTGGGTCACCGCGATCGCGTCCAGCCCGGTGATGCCCTCGAATCCGTGCGCGAAGGTGCCGGGATCGAACAGCACCTTCACACCGTGTAGTTCCACCAGGATGCAGGAATGACCGAAGTGGGCGATGCGCATACACCCGATGCTAAGCCGCGGTGACCCCGGAACGTCGGCACGACGGCCGGGTCAACTAGGATTTGTGCGTAACCCCCACACCACATGAGGAGCAACGCGTGGCACGAGTCGTGGTCGAGGTCATGCCGAAGGCCGAGATCCTGGACCCCCAGGGACAGGCCGTGGTCGGCGCGCTCCCGCGTCTGGGATTCGCCGGAATCTCGGATGTGCGGCAGGGCAAGCGCTTCGAGCTCGAGGTCGACGAGAGTGTCTCCGACGCCGAGCTCGAGCAGATCGCCGAGGCGCTGCTGGCCAACACGGTGATCGAGGACTGGAAGGTCGTGCGGGTCTCGTGAGCGCGCGTATCGGCGTCATCACTTTCCCCGGCACGCTCGACGACGTCGACGCGGCCCGCGCGGTGCGGCTGGCCGGCGCGGAGGCCGTGAGCCTCTGGCACGCCGACGCCGACATCAAGGGTGTCGACGCGGTCATCGTGCCCGGCGGCTTCTCCTACGGCGACTACCTGCGCTGCGGCGCCATCGCCCGGTTCGCGCCGGTGATGGGCGAGGTCGTGCGCGCGGCCGGTCAGGGCCTGCCGGTGCTGGGCATCTGCAACGGCTTCCAGGTGCTGTGCGAGGCGGGCCTGCTGCCCGGCGCGCTCACCCGCAACGAGGGCCTGCACTTCATCTGCCGCGACGAGTGGCTGCAGGTCGAGGCGACGAACACCGCCTGGACCTCCCGCTACGAGCAGGGCGCGCAGATCCTCATCCCGCTGAAGTCGGGCGAGGGCCGCTACCAGGCGTCGACGCAGGTGCTCGACGAGCTCGAGGGCGAAGGCCGCGTGGTGTTCCGCTACGCGGGCGACAACCCGAACGGCTCGCAGCGCGGCATCGCCGGCATCTCCTCGGCCAACGGCCGCATCGTCGGCCTGATGCCGCACCCCGAGCACGCCACCGAGGCTCTCACCGGCCCGAGTGACGACGGCCTCGGCATGTTCTACTCGGTCCTCGACAGCCTGGTCAACGCCTGATCAGTCCAGCTCGTCGATGATGTCGAAGTCCACTCCGTCGGCCCGCGCCAGATAGGCGGGGCCGACGGCTTGGTTTCCGGCGAAGCCACGGCGGGTGGACGGGCCGTCCAGGGCGATGCCCGAGGCCAGCCGGGCCGAAATCGTCGGCACATCCAGGGTGCCCACCGTGTCGGCCAGCGTGGCGAGCAGGTGGACCGCCTCGTAGGTGGAATTGCTGAAAGTGGTCAGGGCCGGGGCGAAGGCGCCCTGGTGCGCGCGATAGCGGGCGCGCCGGTCGCGGCCGTCGGCGGAGTGCTCGTCGACGAAGAAGCCCGAGGCCACGTACAAGTTCTGGTTGGCCGCCGGGCCCGCGCTGAGCAGCACGTTCTCGTCGACCGCCGGGCTCAGCCTGGGCATGATCGCGGGCAGGCCGGTCGCGGTGAACTGCCGGTTGAAGCGGGCGGTGTCGGCGCCGACCATCAGGATCAGCACCGCGTCGGCGTGCAGCAGCGCCGGGCTGTCCAGGAACGCGTGGAAATCGGTGGTGCCCAGCGGGACGTACTGCTCGACCACGATGTCGGCGGGCGACGGCAGCGCCCGGCGCAGCGCGTTGACGGTCTGGCGCGGCCAGATGTAGTCGTTGCCGATCACCGCCCAGCGGCGCACTCCGAGTTCGCGCGCCAGCCACGCGACGGCGGGCACGGTCTGATGGTCGGGATGCTCGCCCACCAGCAGCACTCCCGGGCGCTCGTCGGGCAGGCCCTCGTGATCGGTCGCGTAGAGGTAGGGGACCCGGCTGTCGACGATGTCGGCGACCGCGCGGCGCACCGCCGAGGTGTGCCAGCCGGTGATCGCGCCGACCATGCCGGTCGCCAGGAACGCCTCGACCTCGGTGGCCACCTCGTAGGGCGGGCGTCCACCGTCGATGGTGGTGAGCCGAATTTCGCGGCCCAGAATTCCTGTCCCACTATTGATTTCGTCGACCGCCAGCGAAATTGCCGCGGTGCACGACGGAGCGATGATCCCGCCCGGGCCCTGCGTGGGCACGATCGAGAGAATCTCGATCGTCTCGTCCCGACTCTCGTCGAACGTGGGCATTCTGTACTCTATCGCTGAAGTGCGAACAGGAATGTTCGAATGTATGTGTCGGCAGGTGGGTGGGAATGCAATCGGTGTCCATCATAAATGGGTGTTCCACGCTGCACGGCGCGCTGCGCTCGGCGGAGCGCAACTGGGTTCGCCGCCTCGAATCGGCGCTGTCGGCGGACAATCTGAGCGCCGATCACTGGGCGATTCTGGCGCAGTTGTCGACCGACGACGGCATGACCATGTCGGAATTGGCGGCCGCCGCGCGGCTGGCCCCGTCCTCGGCCACCCGGCACGCCGACCACCTCGCCGAACGCGGCCTGATCTTCCGGGTCGCCGCCACCGACGACCGCAGGCGCATCCTGATCGGGCTCAGCAGTCTGGGCGCGAAACTCGTCGCCAAGATCCGCGCGCAGGAACAATCCGCCGAGGAAGAACTGCGCACCCGCCTGGGCGCGCGCCGCTACAACGAATTGGTCGCCGCGCTGGCCGTCATCGCCGAGGTGTGATTAACGGGCGGCGGTGGGCGCGTTCGTGCGCCTAGGATCGCGGATGTGCCTGTATCCCTGACCGCGGCGACGCCCAGTGGCCTGTGCGCCTTCATCGATGCCTCGCCCTCACCGTTCCATGTCTGCGCGACGGTGGCCGCCGAATTGGCCGCCAACGGGTTCACGCCCCTGAGCGAGGCGCAGCCCTGGGACGACGCGGGCGGCAAACACTATGTGGTGCGCGGTGGTTCGCTGATCGCGTGGGCCGACTTCGACGCCGCGCCCGCCGACCCGTTCCGGGTGGTCGGCGCGCACACCGACAGCCCCAACCTGCGGGTGAAGCAGCATCCGGATCTGGCGGGCGCGGGCTGGCAGCTGGTCGGGCTCGAGCCCTACGGCGGCGCGTGGCTGAACTCCTGGCTGGACCGTGAGCTCGGCGTCTCCGGGCGGCTGAGCGTGCGTGACGGCGCCAGGATGCGCGACGTGCTGGTCCGGATCGACGAGCCGATCCTGCGGGTGCCGCAGCTGGCCATCCACCTGTCCGAGGACCGGCGCGGGGTGACGCTGGACCCGCAGCGGCACGTGAACGCGATCTGGGGGATCGGCGACGCCCCCGGTTCCTTCCTCGACTTCGTCGCCGAGCGGGCCGAGGTCGACGGCGGCGACGTGCTCGGCTGGGAACTGATGACCCACGACCTCGCGCACAGCACGCTCGTCGGGCGCGACCACGACCTGGTGAGCGCGCCGCGGCTGGACAACCAGGGCACCTGCTACGCGGGTCTGCAGGCGTTCCTGGCCGCGGTGGACGAGCCGGGCGCCGCGATGCCGGTGCTGGTGATGTTCGACCACGAGGAGGTCGGCAGCCAGTCCGACCGCGGCGCGCAGTCGGATCTGCTGCCCGCGGTACTGGAACGGATCGTGCTGGCCCGCGGCGGTGGCCGGGCCGACTACCTGGCCGCGCTGGCCGGGTCGGTGGTGGCCTCCGGTGACATGGCGCACGCGACCCACCCCAACTACCCGGACCGGCACGAGCCCGCGCACCGCATCGAGGTCGGCGGCGGGCCGGTGCTCAAGGTCAACCAGAACCTGCGCTACGCCACCGACGCGGCGGGCGCGGGCGCGTTCGCGCTGGCCTGCGCCCAGGCCGGAGTTCCGTTGCAGCGCTATGTCCATCGCGCCGACCTGCCGTGCGGCTCGACCATCGGCCCGATGACCGCGGCCCGCACCGGCATCTCCACCGTCGACGTGGGCGCGCCGCAACTGGCGATGCACTCGTGCCGCGAGCTGATGGGCGCCGCGGACGTGCCCGCCTACGCCGCGGCGTTGGCGGCGTTCCTCACGCCGGAGGCGGTCGACTGAGTCAGGCGGTGGCGAGTTCCGGTGCGGCGGGGGCTTTCCGGGCCGGGTGGTAGGTGCACACCGCGTAGACGATCACCGCGAAGGTGGTCCACACGTAGCTGCTGCCGATGATCTGCTGCCACCAGCCCCAGCCGAGTTCCTTGTCGGCCGAATGTGGCAGCACCCACTGCGGGCCGACGATGAACATCACCGTGAACAACGCCACCACCGTGGTGAAGGCGCGCGAGCGGCGGCGGGTGGCCTGGTCCACGGCGACGACGAGGGCGGGCGCCACCCACACCCAGTGGTGTGACCACGACACCGGCGAGACCAGCAGCACCGCCGCCGCGTTGACCAGCAGCGCGGCGACATCGCGCCCGGCGCCGATGAGCCGGTACATCCACACCGCGGCCAGCCCGACGGTCAGCACCGACAGCGCGATCCACAGCCCGGTGGCCAGCGCCTCGTCCAGGCCGAGCCGGTACAGCGTGCCCTTGATCGACTGGTTGCCCGCGAAGTAGGGCGTGCCGATGCGGCCGGTGTCGGTGACGGTGTGGAACCAGTACTGCACCGAGTCGTTCGGGAACAGCAGGAAGCCGACGCCGACCGCGCCCGCGGCGGACACGATCATCGTCGCGACCGCCTTCCAGTCCCGGCGCAGCACGAAGTACAGCAGGTAGCCGGCCGGAATCAGCTTGATCGACACCGTGATCCCGATCAGCATGCCGCGCGGCCAGAACGGCTTGCGGACCAGCGCGTCGAGGGTGATCGCGGCCATCAGCACGAGGTTGATCTGGCCGAAGTTGAAGGTCTGCCGGATCGGTTCCAGGTACTGGGCCAGGCCGAGCCCGGCGAGCACGACGGTGAACACCGAGATCCGGTCCAGCCCGGGGCGCACCCGGATCAGCACCAGCCACAGCGCGACGGCCAGGCTCAGCAGCGAGGTGAGCAAGACCACGATCTCGGCAACGACCAGCGGCATCAGCGCCAGCGGCACGAAGAACGCCGCGGCCAGCGGGGGATAGGTGAACGGCAGGCCCAGCCCGTAGACCGGCGGCATCGGCCCGTACAGGTCGCCGCCGTCGAGCCACACGCGGGCGCCGTTGCGGTAGACCTGCAGGTCGATGAAGCCGTGCCACCAGTGCGCCAGCAGCGCGATCGCGGCGGAGAACACGAACAGCCCGATCGCCACGGCCAGCAGGCGCTTTCGTCGGTCGCGCGCTGTTTGCTCAGGTGGGTTTGCCGACGGCCCCGCCGGAGCGGAACTCGGAACCGCGCCACGCGCGGAAACAGGCGGCTCGACCTGCTCGGCAACCCCCGGACTCTCGTTCACGGCGTCAGACTAACGGGTGGTTGCCCGGCCGAAGCGCAGGTGTGATGAGGCCGCCAGTAGACTCTGCAGGTAAGTTCCCCGGCCGAAAGGACCCTGGTCTCCCGTGACACTGCAGGTCGACACCGTCGCCACCGCCGCAGCCACCCCGGATGCTCCGCAGCCGTACAAGGAACTCGGTCTCAAAGACGACGAGTACGCCCGCATCAAGGAGATTCTGGGCCGTCGGCCCACCGACGCCGAACTGGCGATGTACTCCGTGATGTGGAGCGAGCACTGCTCCTACAAGTCCTCCAAGGTGCACCTGCGCTACTTCGGTGAGACGACCACCCCCGAGATGAGGGCCTCCATGCTGGCCGGCATCGGCGAGAACGCCGGCGTGGTCGACATCGGCGACGGCTGGGCGGTCACCTTCAAGGTCGAGAGCCACAACCACCCGTCCTACGTCGAGCCGTACCAGGGCGCGGCCACCGGCGTCGGCGGCATCGTGCGCGACATCATGGCGATGGGCGCGCGCCCGATCGCGGTGATGGATCAGCTGCGCTTCGGCGCGGCCGACGCGGCCGACACCCGTCGCGTGGTCGACGGCGTGGTCCGCGGCATCGGCGGCTACGGCAACTCGCTGGGCCTGCCGAACGTGGGCGGCGAGACCGTGTTCGACGCCTCCTACCAGGGCAACCCGCTGGTGAACGCGCTCTGCGCGGGCGCCATGCGCGTGGAGGACCTGCACCTGGCCTTCGCCTCCGGCGCGGGCAACAAGATCATCCTGTTCGGCGCGCGCACCGGCCTCGACGGCATCGGTGGCGTCTCCGTGCTGGCCTCGGACACCTTCTCCGGCGAGGAGACCGGCACCGGCCGCAAGAAGCTGCCCGCCGTGCAGGTCGGTGACCCGTTCACCGAGAAGGTGCTCATCGAGTGCTGTCTGGACCTCTACAAGGCCGGACTCGTCGTCGGTATCCAGGACCTCGGCGGCGCCGGGCTGTCCTGCGCCACCTCCGAGCTGGCCGCGGCGGGCGACGGCGGCATGCACATCGACCTGACCAAGGTCCCGCTTCGCGCCAAGCACATGACCCCCGCCGAGATCCTGTCGAGCGAGTCGCAGGAGCGCATGTGCGCGGTCGTCACCCCCGAGAACGTGGACGCCTTCATGGCCGTCTGCAAGCGCCACGACGTGCTGGCCACCGTCATCGGTGAGGTCACCGACGGCGACCACCTCGTCATCACCTGGCACGGCGAGACCGTGGTGGACGTGCCGCCGCGCACCGTCGCCCACGAGGGCCCGGTCTACGAGCGCCCGGTGCAGCGTCCCGACACCCAGGACGCGCTGATCGCCGACACCACCGCGAACCTCACCCGGCCCAAGACGGCCGACGAGTTGCGCGAGACCCTGCTCACCATGGTCGCCAGCCCGCAGCTGTGCAGCCGCAAGTGGATCACCGAGCAGTACGACCGCTACGTGCGCGGCAACACCGTGCTGGCCGAGCACGCCGACGCGGGCGTGGTGCGCATCGACGAGGAGTCCGGCCGCGGTATCGCGCTGGCCACCGACGCCTCGGGCCGCTACACCAAGCTCGACCCGTACACCGGCGCGCAGCTGGCGCTGGCCGAGGCGTTCCGCAATGTCGCCACCACCGGCGCAACCCCGAAGGCCGTCACCAACTGCCTGAACTTCGGTTCGCCGGAGGATCCGGGCGTGATGTGGCAGTTCCAGCAGGCCGTGCGCGGTCTGGCGGACGGCTGTGCGGCGCTGGGCATTCCGGTGACCGGCGGCAACGTCAGCTTCTACAACCAGACCGGCAAGGACGCCATCCTGCCCACCCCGGTGGTCGGCGTGCTCGGCGTCATCGACGACGTGCACCGCCGCATCCCCACCGGCCTGGGCCTGGAGCCCGGCGAATCGCTGATCTTGCTCGGCGAGACCCACGACGAGCTCGACGGTTCGATCTGGTCGCAGGTGGCCCACGACCACCTCGGTGGCGTGCCGCCGAAGGTCGACTTCGCCCGGGAGCAGCTGCTCTCGGAGGTGCTCACCTCGGGTTCGCGCGACGGCATGATCTCGGCCGCGCACGACCTGTCCGAGGGCGGCCTGGCGCAGACCGTCGTCGAGGCCGCGCTGGCGGGCGAGACCGGCTGCCGCATCGTGCTGCCCGAGGGCTCGGACCCGTTCGTGCAGCTGTTCTCCGAGTCGGCCGGGCGCGTGCTCGTCGCGGTGCCGCGCTCGGAGGAGACCCGCTTCACCAAGATGTGCGACGCGCGTCAGCTGCCGTGGGCGCGCATCGGCGTGGTCGACCAGGGCTCGGACTCCATCGAGGTGCAGGGCCAGTTCTCGGTGACACTCGCCGAATTGCGCGAGGCGTTCGAGGGCACCCTGCCTAAGCTGTTCGGAGCGCATACCGCCTGAACCGCCGGATGAGGGAGTCGAGCTTGACCACAGAGGACACCAGCTCGACTCCCACTCCGACCGCGCAGGACACCCCCGACGCCCCGGCCGCGTCCGCTGCGACGACCGCGCCGCAGAGTCCGTTCCTGCGCGGAATCCACCTGGTCGAGCGCTTCTTCCACCCGAACTACACCGGCCTGGTCGTGGCGACGATCTTCTTCTGCTGGTCGCTGACCCCGTCCCTGCTGCCGCGCGACTGGTTCTTCCAGGGCCTGGTCAGCGGCATCAACGCCACCATCGGTTACGGCATCGGCTGTGCCCTGGCCTGGGCCTGGCGCCGCTGGGTGGTCCCCCGGGTGACGTTGCCGCAGCGGGTGCGCGAGCAGTGGGTGCGGCGCCCGAGCTGGACGGTCACCGCGATCAAGGGCGCGATCGTGCTGGCGTGCCTGCTCTTCGCGGTGCTGCTGAGCATCCAGTCGGCGCACTGGCAGCGCCAGATCACCGATCTGATGGACATGGAGCCGGTCTCCGACACCGGCTATCCGCGCACGGTGCTGGTCGGCGCGGTGGTGGTCGGGTTGCTGATCTGGATCTCGCGCGGGGTTGTCCGGCTGGTGCGCGCCATCGCCCGCGGGCTGAACAAGTGGGTGAGCATTCCCGCGTCGGTCGCCCGGCCGCTCGGGGTGGTCATCGTGATCGTCGCCGCGGTGCTGCTGTTCAACGGTGTGCTGGCGAAAGCCTTCTTCACCGTGGCCAATTCGGCGTTCAGCGCGCGCAACAGCCACACCTCGGCGAACGCCGTCCAGCCGACGCTGCCCGAACGTTCCGGCAGCCCGGAGTCGCTGGCGAAGTGGGACACCCTCGGGTCGGAGGGCCGGTGGTTCGTGTCGCACGCGCCGACCGCGCTGGCGATCGGGCAGGTCACCGGAAAGCCCGCCCGCGAGCCGATCCGGGTGTACGCGGGCCTGGAATCGGCCGACGGATTCGACGCGCAGACCGACCTGGCGGTGGCCGAACTCGACCGGACCAAGGCCTGGGACCGCGAGGTCCTGGTGGTGATCAGCACCACCGGTACCGGCTGGGTCGACTCGACCAGCGCCGAGTCGGTGGAGCTGATGTACAACGGCGACACCGCCCTGGTCGCGACGCAGTACTCCTATCTGCCCAGCGCGTTGTCGTTCCTGTCCGACCGCGACAAGTCCATGACCATGGGCAGGCTGCTGTTCGACAAGGTCTACGAACGCTGGGCCGCGCTGCCCGAGGACACCAGGCCCAAGCTGCTGGTCTACGGCGAGAGCCTCGGCTCGCAGGGCTCCGAGGGCGCGTTCTCCGGCCTGGCCGACATCCGCAACCGCACCGACGGCGTGCTGTGGGTGGGCCCGCCCAACTCCAACCGGCTCTGGGCGGAGTTCGTGCGCAGGCGCGACCCGGGCACCGAGGAGATCACGCCGATCTTCGCCGACGGGCTGTCGGTGCGGTTCGCCGCCAGTGCCGATCAGCTGGCCCGGCCCTCGGACAACTGGACCGATCCGCGCATCGTCTATCTCCAGCACGCGTCCGATCCGGTGGTGTGGTGGTCGCCGGATCTGCTGTTCGAGCAGCCGGATTGGCTGCGCGAGAAGCGCGGACCCGATGTGTCACCGGCGATGTCGTGGTATCCGATCGTCACGTTCTGGCAGGTCGCCGCGGATCTGCCGCGCGCGCAGGCGGTCTCCAACGGGCACGGCCACAACTACGGCAATGTGGTGCCCGACGCGTGGGCCGCGGTGGCCCAACCGCCGGACTACACACCGGAATTGGCGGCCCGGATCAAGGCGTTCCTGGTCGAGTCGGCGGCGGTGGAACACGAGCTGAAGTAGCGGGCGGGGCAGCGCCGAACCCCTCGATCGGAGCTGCCCCGGCCGCCCGGCTACGACACCGACCGGAACGGATTGTGTTCGGCGATCAGCTGTTCCAGCCGCGCCTCGTCGATCCGCCCGATCAGCGACTGGGCCTCCTGCTGGTCGCGCACGACCTTGGCGAGGGTGAAGCAGCTGGTCACCAGGAACAGGCCCGACATCGCGAGGAAGCCGCGCTGCCAGGCGTCCAGCGGCAGATAGGCGATCCCGGCGCCGGTCCCGATCAGGCTGACGCCGAACGCGATCGCGGCCTGGACCATGTAGGCCGAGGTGTTCTTCGGCTTGGCATTGGGTGTGCTCATGGGAACAAGTGTGCTGAGCGGGCTGTTCGCGGGGGCGCGTGAAACTACTCGAGTGGGCTGGGTAGTTACCGGCCGATAGTGACCGACCCGCCATCCACAACATCGCGCCGCGCCCGAACCGGCCAGCCATACTGGACTGGTGTCTGCGGCAGGCTCCACCCTCGTGACGTTGCGTGCGCGCGGCGCCACGCTGGCGCGCCGTGTCGAGGATGTCGTGGACCTCAACTACGTGGGCCTGGTCCTGGCCACGCTGTTCTTCGCGCTGTCGGTGACGCCGTCGCTGGTGCCGCGCGACTGGCTGTTCCAGGGCCTGATCAGCGGCATCAACGCCGCCATCGGATACGGGCTCGGGTGCGTGCTGGAGTGGGCGTTCCGCCGCTGGGTGCGCGCACGGCTGCCGATTCCCAGCCCGTCGGATCGGGTGCGGTACGTGATCAAGGCGACGGTGCTGGTCACCTGTGGTCTGGTCGCGGCGGTGATGCTGGTGCAGTCGGCGCGCTGGCAACGCGAGATCACCTCGCTGATGGGGATGGAGGGCACCACCACGCCTGCCTACCTGCGCACCGGGTTGCTCAGCGTGGCGGTGGGGGTCGCCGTCGTCGCCGCGTACCGGACCCTGCGGATCCTGGTGCTGGTGCTGGCCCGCCAGCTCAATCGCTGGGTCCGGGTGCCGCGCGAGTTGGCGCCCGCCGCCGGGGCGCTGGTGCTGGTCGTGCTCACCGTGACAGTGGTCAACGGTGTCGCCTCGCGCGCCTTCTTCGCCGTCGCCAACTCCGCGTTCAGTGTGCGCAACGACCGGACCACCGCGTACGCGGTCCAGCCGGGGCAACCGGAACGTTCGGGCAGCCCGGCCTCGCTGGCGCCGTGGGGGACCCTTGGCTTCGAGGGACGCTGGTTCGTCGCCAACGGACCCAGCGCCGCCGACATCACCGAGGTGACGGGAAGGACTGCGCGCGAACCGATCCGGGCCTACGTCGGCCTGGAATCGGTGACCGGCGAGCAGACCGCGGCCCAGCTGGCGGTGGCCGAGCTCGAGCGCACCGGCGCCTTCGATCGCGCGGCCATGGTGGTGGTGACCACCACCGGCACCGGCTGGGTCAACGCCATGGCGGCGGGCGCGCTCGAATACCTCTACGGCGGGGACACCGCGGTGGTGGCCACGCAGTACTCGTATCTGCCGAGCGTGCTGTCGTTCCTGTCGGACCGGGACAAGGCCGCGGCGGCGGGCCGGGAACTGTTCGACGCGGTGTATCAGCGCTGGCTGGCCCAGCCGCAGGGCCAGCGGCCGAAGCTGTTCGTCTACGGGGAGAGCCTGGGATCGCAGGGGTCGGAGGAGGCCTTCGCCGGGCTCGGGGATCTGCGGGAGAAGGTCGACGGCGCCCTGTGGGTCGGGCCGCCGAACTCGAATCGGTTGTGGCGCCAGTTCGTCGACCGGCGCGATCCCGGGTCGCCCGCGGTGGCGCCGATCTACGCCGACGGGCTCGTCGTCCGATTCGCCGACGACGCCGATGATTTCGCGCCCGCCGCCACCTGGCGCGCGCCGCGCATCGCCTACCTCCAGCATCCCTCCGACCCCATCGTGTGGTGGTCGGCCGACCTGATCTTCACCCAGCCGGACTGGCTCAGCGAACCGCGCGGGCCCGATGTGTCGACGCAGATGCGGTGGGCGCCGTTCGTCACGTTCTGGCAGGTGACGGCCGATCTGACCAACGCGCAAGGGGTTTCGGACGGGCACGGGCATCGCTACGGCTCGCTGGTGCTGGACGGCTGGCTGGCGGTGGCGGTGCCGCCGGGGGTCACGCCGGAGATCGTCGAGAGCATCCGGGCCGCGCTGGAATCGGCGGAAGAGTACGAACGGCAGGTCAAGTGAGGGTGGCGGGGCGCATGCTGCCCGCTCTGTTGCGTCCGCGACTGCGCACGAAGACGGAAGCGGCGGTGGCACTGGCTGTTCCGGCTGCGTGGAACAATCTCGTGCTGCCGGGTCTGCGACTGCCGCTGCGCGGGCGTACCGCGGCGAATCTGGCCTTCGCGGTGAGCTACGCGGCGCTGTTCGGTGCTCGGCCGAACTGGTTGTCGGCCGCCGGTTTCCGGTGGGGAATCGGCGGGGCGGCCATGGTCTTCGCTGGTTACGGTGTGGCACTGGCGGTTCCGGCTCTGCGCCGACTGCCGCTCGAGGTCGCTGAGCGGGTGCCGGAAACCTCCACGCTCGAGTGGATCGCCCTGCACATTCCGGTCGGCACCGTGCTGGCCGAAGAAGCGGTGTTCCGCGGCACCCTCGACCCGCTGCTCGACGAGGTGGCCCACCCGACGCTCGCCGCGGCACTGGGCGCGCTGGATTTCGGTGTGTGGCACGTCGATCCGGCCCGCAGCGTCGGCGAATCGGTGGCGGGCACAGTCGCTGTCACCACCGCCGCGGGCCTGGTCTTCGGCTTCCTGCGCAGGCGCACCGGTAGCGCGACCGCTCCGGCACTGGTCCATCTCGCGATCAATGCCGGGGGAGCGTTGCTGCCGCTGGCCGCGCTGCGGATCGAACTCGGATCGGGGCGGGGGAGCTAGCGTCCCCAACCGGGATGGCTCAGGCGGTGGCGACGAAGCCGGCGACGGCGTCGGTGAAGGCGTCGTTGTCGTCGCCCGCGGCGGTGTGCGCCGCCGTGGAGATCTCGGCGAGGCGGGCGTGCGGAGCCAGGGCCAGGAAGGCGGCCGCACCCTCGTCGCTGACGACATCGGACTTGCCGCCGCGCACCAGCAGGACCGGGATGGTGAGCGCCTCGGCGGCGGCCTCCATCTCGGCGATGCGGACCGCGGGCTGGTCCTCGAGGCCGGTGAGCAGGTCGGGGTCCCAGTGCCAGTACCAGCGGCCGTCGCGCTGACGCAGGTTGCGCAGCAGGCCCTCGGCATTGTCGGGGCGGGGGCGGTGCGGGAGGTAGGCGGCGACCGCGTCGGCCACCTGGTCCAGGGTGTCGAAGCCGTCGCGGTGCCTGCCGAGGAAGTCCATGACGCGTTCCACACCCGCCGATTCCGAGCGCGGCACGATGTCGACCAGGACCAGCGCGCGGATCAGTTCGCCGCCGGGTGACGCGGTGGCGAGCAGGCCGGTGATGCCGCCCATGCTCGCGCCGACGACGACGGCGCCCGCCTCGGGGGTGGCGCCGAGCTGTTCGAGCACGGTGCGCAGGTCGCCGACCATGGCGTCGCGGGTGTAGTCGCGGGTGGGCGACCAGTCGCTGTCGCCGTGCCCGCGCGCATCCACCGCGACCACGCGCATCCCCGTTGCCGCCAGCGCGGCGCCGGTGCGCTTCCACGAGTGCCGGTTCTGGCCGCCGCCGTGCAGCATCACCACCAGCTGGCCCTGCTCCGGGCCGAAGCTGTCGGCCACCAGAGTGAGACCGTCGGCGCTGCGCAGTCGCACCGTGGTCGGCTCGATCGAGCTCGGCATGGCACCTCCTGAACGTTGTTTACTGTGCTGAACGTTGTTCAGAATGTAGCCTGATCCCCCGATCGAAGGGAAGTGGGGACCAGTGGCCGAATCGAGCCGGGCCGGGCGTCGCGACGAGATCACCGAGGCCAAACGCGCGATCATCCTGCGCGCCGCCAGGACGATCTTCGAGGACAGCGGCGTCGACGCGGCCAATATCCGGGCCATCGCCACTGCCGCCGGCTACACCCCCGGCGCCCTCTACGCCTACTTCCCGAGCAAGGAACACATCTACGCCGCGCTGCTGGGCGAATCGCTGGCCCGCCTGTCCGCCGAGGTGGCGGCGGTGACCGCCCTCGACGACCCCGCCGCCCGTTTCCGTGCCGCGGGCCTGGCCTTCTTCGACTTCTACGACGGCAACCCCCGCGACCTGGACCTGGGCTTCTACCTCTTCCGCGGCGGCATCCGCCCGCACGGCCTCGGCGCCGAACTGGACGCCGGCCTGAACGCGGCGATGCTCGCCGGCCTCGGCCCGATCGTCTCCGCGGCGAGGGAACTGGGCGCCTCCGAGGAACGCGCCCGCGTCGTCACCGCCGACGTCCTCGCCCACCTGTCCGGCCTGCTCCTGCTGGCCCACACCAAACGCCTCGCCCTCCTCAGCGGCGGCGCCGACGCCCGCCCGATGATGCTCGAATACCTCGACCTCCGCATCGAAGCCCTCCGCGCGGGACGCGGCTGACCCGTCGCACCCCTTCGGTAGCGTTTCCGGGATGGCTGGACGTAAGGCGGTGGAACCCGCGCAGGTGCGGGCGGCGGTGGTGGCGGTGGCGGACTGGTTGCGGGCGACGGACGCGCCCGCGCCGGAGCGGGCGGCGGTCGCGGCGGCGGTGCGGGCGACGGCGAGGGCGCTGGCGGCGGACGCGCCGGGGCATTCGGTGGAGGTGCGGGTACCGCCGTTCGTGGCGGTGCAGTGCGTCGAGGGCCCGCGGCACACCAGGGGGACCCCGCCGAATGTGGTGGAAACCGATCCGCGGACCTGGTTGCTGCTGGCCACCGGACTGCTGGAATTCGACGACGCGGTGGCCGCGGGCGCGCTGTCGGTCTCGGGCACGCGGGCGGGGGAGATCGCGGCGTGGCTGCCGATCGTGCCGGTCGACGCCGGGTGAGACCGGCGCGCGGTCAGCCGGCCTTCTTCCCGATCATGTTCTCCCGGTGCAGTCCCTTGGCGTCGTAGTACTTGGTGATCACGATGCCGCCGACGATGGCCAGGGCCAACCCGAGCAGCGCCATCCAGATCCCGCGCCCGAGTCCGGCGGTGTAGTCGGATTCGAAGTACAGGATCGAGCGCATGCCCAGGTACACCTGGTGCATCGGCTCGAACTCGGCCAGCCAGGCGATGTAGGTGGGCACCGCCTGAATCGGGACGGTGCCGCTCGACGAGGGCAGGCCGAGGATGACGAACACGGCCAGGTTGATCAGCAGGCCCGCGGTACCGAAGGCGGCCAGCGACGCCATACAGGTCATCCCGACCGCGACCAGCGCGAGGACGGAATACAGCAGCAGCTGCGTCGGCTGGTCACCGGCTACGCCGAGGATCTTCGCCACCACCAGGTAGAGCAGCGAGATCACCACGGCCACGAAGATCATCACGCCCCACTTGATCAGCAGCGTGCGGAACCGGGAGATCGGCGTCGGCGGATAGTGCACGTACCAGGGGCCGTACTCGGTGGGCTGGAAACCGAGCTGGGCGTCGACCATCGTGTGGATGACCATCGCGCCGACCACACCCGCCATCAGGATCAGCAGCGCGTAGAAGAAGGCGGTCAGGCCGAGGCCGGAGCCCTTGCCGAGCGGTCGCCATTCGCGTTCCACCACCTGGATGGGCTGGGCCAGGGTGAGCTGGGCGGCGCCGGAGATCTCCGGCGCCGGCGCGCCCGCGGGCGTCGCGGCGAGGGTGTCGCGGACCCGCGCGCTCAGCTGCTGTCCGACCTGCTTGTTCACCTCGGTCATCGCCTGCGCGCCGATGCGGGTGACGATCCCCGCCGAGTACGGACCCATGCCGGAATTGGTCTGCACGGTGATGATCGGCCGCTCTATCTCACCGCCCACCACACTGCCCACACCGAGAATTCCCAGCCGTTTGCTGAAATCGCTGGGGATGATGATGGCGCCGTAGATCTGCGCCGTGCGCATCAGCCGATCGGATTCGCTGATCCCGACCACGCGCAGGTCGACCTGGTCGGCGGGCACTCCCGCGACGAGGGCGTCGGCGACCTGCTTGCCGAAATTCACCTGCTCGGTCCCCGCGCCGGTGTCGATGGTGTCGCCGACGTCCTGGTTGACGAGCACGATCGGGAAATCGTGCAGATTCCCCTCGGGATCGGCGATGTAGGCCAGATACATGATGCCGAGCAGGGACAACACCACGGCGAGCACCGTGGTCGGCGCCAGCACGATCCTGGCCCACTGCCTGCGAGAGATCCCGACTGTGTCCAATCTCGCTGCACCACGCGGCGACGTATCGGAATCCTTCGGCGCCGAATCGGCGTTGACGCTAGGTGACGCCGGGGAATCGGCTGATTCGTGCGCACTGTCATCGGTGGTCACGATCGGCACCGTAGCAGCTGCGCCCCCGGAATCCGGGTGATCGCCCACGGTCGATTGCGCCGGGTTTGCGCCGCGGTGTACGTCGAGGTCCTGATCACCCGTAGAATGACGGGTGCCCCCAGCCCGCCCGAACAGGGAGCAAACGGTGAACGACGCCGATCGCACGATCGACAGTACTTCCGCACTTCCGGACCAGCCCGAGAACGAGCCCCGCGAGGAGTGTGGCGTCTTCGGCGTCTGGGCTCCCGACGAGGACGTCGCCAAGCTCACCTACTACGGCCTCTACGCCCTGCAGCATCGCGGGCAGGAGGCGGCGGGCATCGCCGTCTCCGACGGCTCCCAGATCCTGGTCTTCAAGGATCTCGGCCTGGTCAGCCAGGTCTTCGACGAGCAGACCCTGGGCGCCATGCCGGGGCACATCGCCGTCGGTCACTGCCGGTACTCCACCACCGGTGGCGTCACCTGGGAGAACGCGCAGCCGATCTTCCGCACCACCGCCGTCGGCTCCGGCCTGGCGCTGGGGCACAACGGCAACCTGGTCAACACCGCCGAATTGGCCGGTCGCGCACGCGAACTGGGGCTGATCGGGGCGGGCGTCATCGACGGCCGCCCGCAGATGACCGGCGCCACCTCCGACTCCGACATCGTCACCGCGCTGCTGGCGCACGCCGCGGCCGACTCGAGTATCGAGCAGGCCGCGATGGAACTGCTGCCGCAGCTGCGCGGCGCGTTCTGCCTGACGTTCATGGACGAGCACACCCTCTACGCCGCGCGTGACCCGCACGGCGTGCGCCCGCTGGTGCTGGGCCGGCTGGAGCGCGGCTGGGTGGTCGCCTCCGAGACCGCCGCGCTCGACATCGTCGGCGCCGCCTTCGTGCGTGAGATCGAGCCGGGCGAGCTGCTGGCCATCGACTCCGACGGCGTGCGCTCGATGCGTTTCGCCAACCCCGAGCCCAAGGGCTGTGTCTTCGAGTACGTGTACCTGGCGCGCCCCGACACCACCATCGCGGGTCGTTCGGTGCACTCCACCCGCGTGGAGATCGGCCGCAAGCTGGCCAAGGAGAACCCGATCGACGCCGATCTGGTGATCCCGGTGCCCGAGTCGGGCACCCCGGCCGCGGTCGGTTACGCGCAGGGCTCCGGCATTCCCTACGGCCAGGGCCTGATGAAGAACGCCTACGTGGGCCGCACCTTCATCCAGCCCAGCCAGACCATCCGCCAGCTCGGTATCCGGCTCAAGCTCAACCCGCTGCGCGAGGTGATCCGCGGCAAGCGGCTGATCGTCGTCGACGACTCGATCGTGCGCGGCAACACCCAGCGCGCGCTGATCCGCATGCTGCGGGAGGCAGGCGCGCTGGAGATCCACGTGCGGATCGCGTCGCCGCCGGTGAAGTGGCCCTGCTTCTACGGCATCGACTTCGCCTCGCGCGCGGAGCTGATCGCCAACGGCGCGGGCTCCGACGACAGCTACGAGGACATGGTCGAGAACGTGCGCCGCTCGATCGGCGCCGACAGCCTGGGCTACATCTCCACCGAGGGCATGATCGCGGCCACCGAGCAGCCCGCCTCGCGGCTGTGTACCGCCTGCTTCACCGGCGAGTACCCGATCCCGCTGCCGGAGGAGGCCGCCATCGGCAAGAACGTGCTCGAGGGCATGCTGTCGGGCAAGCCGGAGGCGAAGCTGCTCGCCGAGAACGTGAACGCCGACGCGCTGAGCAGGCCGTAGCGCCGCATCGCCGACGCACGGGGCCGGTCAGGATAAACCTGATCGGCCCCTTTTGCGTTGTGTACGTGAATAATTCCGGTCGACGATATTTACGTAAGATTAGTTCATAACATCCCCGCAATTTTTCGCCCGATTTGAAACTGGGCGGTAATGGTTCGCCTGTACGGTCCCCCGTTATATCGCTGGCTCACCGCGCCGGCGCCGCGTCCGTGATCCGGGTGTGGCGGCGACACGGCGTTCGAGAATGGACCTGATGTTGAACAGTGCAGGGAATGCTCGCAGGAATCGCGCGAAACAAGTTGCCGCAGTGGGGGTTGCGGCGGTCGTCGCGGCCGCGCTGGCGGGGTGCGGGTCGGGCCGCACGGACGAGGCGGGTTCCGGGGCGGGGCTGGTCGTCGGCACCACCGACAAGATCTTCTCGCTCGACCCGGCCGCCGCCTACGACAACGGCTCGCTGCTGGTGGAGAACCAGATCTATTCGTATCTGCTGAATTTCGCGCCCGGCGACACCACGCCCAAGCCCGACGCGGCGGAGAAGTGCGAGTTCACCGCACCCACCGTCTACACGTGCAAGATCAAATCCGGACTGCAATTCGCCAGCGGTAATCCGTTGACCGCCAAGAGCGTCAAGTTCTCCTTCGACCGGATGCTGAAGATCAACGATCCGCACGGTCCCGCCTCGCTGCTCGGCAATCTCGACAAGACCGACGTGGTCGACGATCTCACCGTCGCGTTCACGCTGAAGGTCGCCAACGACCAGACCTTCCCGACGATCCTGCCCACCCAGGCCGGGCCGATCGTCGACGAGCGGGTGTTCCCCGCCGACAAGGTCGCCACCGACGACGAGGTGGTCGCGGGCAAGGGCTACTCCGGCCCGTACACGATCACCAGCTACGACAAGAACAAACTCGTGGAGTACCAAGCGAATCCGGCCTACCAGGGCATCCTCGGCACGCCGAGGAACACCTCGGTGTCGACCAAGTACTACGCCACCTCCGACAACCTCAAGCTGGACCTGCAGAACGGCGCCATCGACGTCGGCTACCGCTCGTTCACGCCCACCGACATCGACTCGCTGCGCGCCGATTCCAAGGTGGAGGTCACCGACGGACCCGGCGGCGAGCTGCGCTACATCGTGTTCAACATGAACACCATGCCGGGCGGGACCCCCGAGCAGAAGCTGGCCGTGCGCAAGGCGCTCGCGTCGTCGGTGGACCGCGAAGCCCTCGCCGCCTCGGTGTACAAGAACACCTACCAGCCCGCGTACGGCTATGTGCCCCAGGGCATGACGGGCGCGGCCGAGCCGTTGAAGGAGCTCTACGGCGCCAAGCCGGACAAGACTCGCGCGGCGAAGTTCCTGGCCGACGCCGGTGTCGCCACCCCGGTGACGCTGAACCTGCAATACAACCCGGACCACTACGGGTCGAGCTCGTCGGAGGAGTACGCCGCGGTCAAGTCCCAGCTCGAGGCGTCGGGCCTGTTCAAGGTGAACCTGCAGTCCACCGAATGGGTCACCTACCAGAGGGAACGCGCCGCCGACGGCTACCCGCTCTACCAGTTCGGCTGGTTCCCGGACTTCCCGGACGCCGACAACTACCTCTCGCCGTTCTTCGGGCCGAACAACTTCCTGCAGTCGCACTTCGAGAACCCGGGCATCAACGCCCAGCTGACCGCCGAGACCACCGAGGCCGACCCGGCCAAGCGGGTCGAGCTGCTGCGCAAGATCCAGACCGACCTGGCGCAGAACTTCCTGCCCACGCTCCCGCTGCTGTCGGGTAAGCAGGTCGCGGTGTCGAAGCCGGGCGTCACCGGTGTCGACCAGACCCTCGACGGCTCCTTCAAGTTCCGGTTCACGGTACTGAGCAAGTGAGTGATGTGCCCGCCGCATCCGGATCGCTGATCCGGGTGCGGCGCCTCGAGTGGATGCGCGGCGGGGACTCCCGCCAGGTGGCGTTGCTGCGGTATCTGCTGATCCGGCTGCTGCTGATCCTGCCGACCGCGTGGCTGCTGGTGACGGTGGTGTTCTTCCTGATGCGGGTGATCGGCGACCCGATCAGCGCGGCGATGGGCGGCAGGCTCACCCAGGACCAGATCGAGCAGCGCAAGGAGGCCGCCGGGCTGAATCGGCCCATCCTGACCCAGTATTGGGAGTACCTGACCGGTTTCCTGCACGGCGACTTCGGCCGCACCCAGGACAATCAGGCCATCGCCGACGTGGTGATCACCTACGGCGCCGCCACTTTCGAGCTGGTGTTCTGGGGCCTGCTGGTGGCCTTCGCCATCGGGATCCCGCTGGGCAGATACGCCGCGACACATCGGGATTCGACCTCGGACGCGGTGCTTCGCTTCTCGGCGGTGCTGGCCTATGCGGCGCCGGTGTTCTTCGTCGGCATGCTGCTCAAGCTGATCTTCTCGGTGTGGCTCGGCTGGTTTCCGGTGGGCGGACGGGCCAGTACCGACGTGGAACTGGCGCTGCAACACGTCTCGCCGAAGACCAACATCCTGATCGTCGACTCGATCCTCTACGGCGAACCCGCCTATGTGCTCGACGTGCTCGAGCACGCGGTGCTGCCCGCGGTCGCGCTCGGGCTGCTCACCGGCGGCATCTTCCTGCGGCTGATCCGGGTGAATCTCATACAGATCCTGCGCAGCGACTACGTGGAGGCGGCCAGGGCGCGCGGGTTGTCCGCGCGGGTGGTCACCGGCAGGCACGCGGTGCGCAACGCGCTGATCCCGATCATCACGGTGATGGGCATGTGCATCGCGATGATGCTCGGCGGCGCGGTACTCACCGAGACCACCTTCGAGTGGAAGGGCCTGGGCTATCAGCTGGCCGAGTACCTGCGCGCCAGAGACTTCATCGCGGTGCAGGGCATCGTCGCGTTCATCGCGGTGGTGGTGGCGGTGATGAGCTTCGTCGTCGACGCGGTGGTGGCGCTGATCGACCCGAGGGTGAGGTTCTGATGAGCGGGAACCGGCGGCGTCTGCTCGGCGCCGATCTGCTGTCGAAGACCGCGGGGCTGCAACGGATCACGCTGATCACCGGCCTGGTGCTGGTGGCCGGGTTCGTGTTCGTCGCGGCGTTCGCGCCGCTGCTCGCGCCGTACGGGCTGGCCCAGAACAGTTCCGACGGTGTGGCTTTCGCATCGCAGCAGCCGCCGTCGGCGCAGCACTGGTTCGGTACCTCGGTGCGCTCCGAGGACGTGTTCTCCCGGGTGCTGTTCGGCGCGCGCACCGCACTGCTGGTGATCGTGATCGCGGTGGTGCTCTCGCTGCTGGTGGGGGTGCCGCTGGGGCTGCTGTCCGGGTACGTCGGGCGCTGGATCGACCGGGTGCTGGTGCTGGTCATGGACGCCATCTACGCGTTCCCGACGCTGCTGCTCGCCATCGTGGTCTCGATCGTCGTCGCCGGTGGTACGTCGAGCAGCCTGGGCGGCATGCTGTCGGCGGCCATCGCGATCACGGTCGTGTATGTGCCGCAGTACTTCCGGGTGGTGCGCAACGCGACGGTGGCGGTGAAGACCGAACCGTATGTCGACGCGGCGCGCGTCACCGGGGCGTCGACGGCGCGCATCATGTTCCGGCACATCCTGTCCAATGTCACCGGGTCGCTGCCGGTGATCGTCACCATCAACGCCGCCGACGCCATCCTCACCCTGGCGGCGCTGGGCTTCCTCGGGTTCGGCATCGAGCCGACGCAGGCCGCCGAATGGGGCTACGACCTGAACAAGGCGCTCAACGACGTGTCCAACGGGATCTGGTGGACCTCCATCTTCCCCGGCACCGCCATCGTGCTCGTCGTGCTCGGGATGACGCTGGTCGGCGAGAGCATCGACGAGACGCTCAACCCACTGCTGCGCACCCGCCGCGCGGTCACCACGGCCGAAGAGAAGGAGACGGTCGATGACTGAGACCGCCGAGCGCACACCCGCGCTGTCGGTGTCGGGACTGTCGGTGAGCTTCGCCACCGACGCGGGTCCGGTCGCCGCCGTGCGGAATGTGTCCTACGAGGTGTTTCCCGGCGAGGTGCTCGCGATCGTGGGGGAGTCAGGGTCGGGGAAGTCGGTGAGCTCGCGCACCGCGATCGGGCTGCTGCCGCACACCGCGCGGGTGCGCGGGCTGGTCACCCTCGGCGACCGCGCGGTCACCTCGCTCACCGAGAAACAGCTGACCGCACTGCGCGGCGGCGAGGTCTCGATGGTCTTCCAGGAACCGGCTCGCGCGCTCGACCCGCTGTTCACCGCGGGCTTCCAGCTCGGCGAGGCGCTGCGCGCGCACAGCGGGCTCGGCCGCAAGGAGGCCCGCGCCAAGGCGATCGAGCTGCTGCGCACGGTGGGCCTGCCCGATCCGGAACACCGCGTGGACTACTACCCGCACCAGCTCTCCGGCGGCCAGAAGCAGCGGGTGATGATCGCCATCGCCATCGCGTGCGAACCCAGGGTGATCATCGCCGACGAGCCGACCACCGCGCTGGACGTGACGGTGCAGGCCGAGATCCTGGACCTGCTGCGCGATCTGCGCGACCGGCTCGGCAGCGCGATCGTGCTGATCACCCACAACATGGGCGTGGTCGCCGACCTGGCCGACCGGGTGGTGGTGATGCGGGCGGGCGAGGTCGTCGAGCAGGCGCCGGTGCACGAACTGTTCGCCAGTCCCCGGGCCGAGTACACCCGCGCGCTGCTCGACGCCGTCCCGCATCTCGGGGCGGCCACCACCGAACGGCCCGCCGTCGACCAGGACGCCGCGCCCGTGCTCGAGGTGACCGATCTGGTCGTGCAGTTCCCCGGGCCGTTCGGGCGACCGCCGTTCCGGGCCGTCGACCGGGTGAGCCTGCGGATCCGGCCGGGGGAGACCCTCGGACTGGTCGGCGAGTCGGGGTCGGGCAAGTCGACGATCGGCCGCTGCGTGGCCGCGCTGCAACGGCCCACCTCCGGGCGGGTGCTGATCCGCGGGCAGGACATCGCCGCGCTGTCCCAGCGCAAGCTGCGGCCCATCCGGCGGCGCTTCGGCTTCGTCTTCCAGGACCCGGCCGGCTCGCTCAACCCGCGCCTGACCATCGGCGACTGCGTCGCCGAACCGCTGGTCGTGCACCGCGCGGGCGACCGCGGCGCCGTCGCGGCCAGGGTCAGGAAGCTGCTCGACGACGTCCAGCTGCCCGCGGGCATCGAGGCCAGGTATCCGCACGAGCTGTCCGGCGGCCAGCGGCAGCGCGCCAGCCTGGCCAGGGCGCTGGTGCTGGACCCGGACCTGCTGGTGGCCGACGAACCGACCAGCGCGCTGGACGTCTCGGTGCAGGCGGCGGTGCTCGAGCTGTTCGCGCAGCTGCAACGCGAGTGCGGCTGGGCCTGCCTGTTCATCAGCCACGACCTCGCCGTCGTCGACCAGCTGGCCGACCGGATCATGGTGCTGCGCGCGGGATCCTGCGTGGAGGAGGGCGGCAACGAACAGATCCTGCGGCAGCCGCGGCACGAGTACACCCGTCGGCTGGTCGCCGCGGTTCCGGTCCCGGACCCGGTGCGACAGCGGGCGCGGCGGGCTGGGATCGGCGCCTTTTCCGGGCGCGAAGCGCCTACATCCGCGACGGAGCTGGAACAATGAGCTAGGAGCCGCACGACAGCTGTACCGGCGGATCACTTAGAGTTACCAGGTATCTGTCCGCCGATTCGGTTTGGAGCTTTCCCCCACAATGACTGAACAGACCCCCAGCGGTGCCGGCGCTTCCTACGCCGCGGCAGGCGTGGACATCGAAGCCGGTGACCGCGCCGTCGAATTGTTCGGACCATTGGCGAAGAAGGCCAGCCGGCCCGAGGTGCAGGGCGGACTCGGCGGTTTCGCCGGTCTGTTCGCGCTCAAGGGCGGATACCGCGAGCCGCTGCTGGCCGCCTCCACCGACGGCGTCGGCACCAAGATCGCCGTCGCGCAGGCGCTGGACAAGCACGACACCGTCGGCCTCGACCTGGTCGCCATGGTCGTCGACGACCTGGTGGTCTGTGGCGCCGAGCCGCTGTTCCTGCAGGACTACATCGCCATCGGCAAGGTCGTCCCGGAGAAGGTCGCCGAGCTGGTCTCCGGCATCGCCGAGGGCTGCATCAAGGCCGGTTGCGCGCTGCTCGGCGGCGAGACCGCCGAACACCCCGGCCTGATGGATCCCGACGACTACGACCTGTCCGCCACCGGCGTCGGCGTCGTGGAAGCCGACTCCGTGCTCGGACCCGACCGCGTGCGCCCCGGTGACGTGGTCATCGCGATGGGCTCCTCGGGCCTGCACTCCAACGGCTACAGCCTGGCCCGCAAGGTGCTGCTCGACATCGACCGGATGTCGCTGACCGGCTACGTCGAGGAGTTCGGCCGCACCCTCGGTGAGGAACTGCTCGAGCCCACCCGCATCTACGCCAAGGACTGCCTGGCGCTGATCGCCGAGACCGATGTGCGCACCTTCTCGCACGTCACCGGCGGCGGCCTGGCCGCCAACCTGGCGCGCGTGCTGCCCGCGGGCCTGGTCGCCGAGCTGGACCGTGGCACCTGGAACCCGGCGCCGGTGTTCAAGATGATCGCCCAGCGCGGCCGTGTCGAGCGGGTCGAGATGGAGAAGACGTTCAACATGGGCGTCGGCATGGTCGCGATCGTCGCGCCCGAGGACGCCGACCGCGCCCTGGCGGTGCTCACCGCCCGCCACATCGACTGCTGGACGCTGGGCCAGGTCAAGAAGGCCGCCGACGCCGACGCGCCGCGCGCCGTGCTGCTGGGTGACCACCCGCGGTTCTGATCGACAGCTTTCGGATGAGCCGGGTCGCGGGGGCGGCCCGGCTCACCTGTCTGCCGGGGTTTGCCCGACGGCCTACCGGGCTACCCCGGACAAGAGGGGTAGGTGCGCGTCGGCTCGGGGTGGTCGGGGCTTCGAGGCGGCGAACACGACGAGCGTCCTGTGTGTGCACAGGACGCTCGTTCGTCTATTCGGATGTTCGCCGTACTTCTGCGAGCCAGGCGTCACGGTCCGGACAACGGCTGAAGGGGGAGGCCACGTGGCCTCCCCCTTCGCCGACGTTCGGTCAGCGACGCCAGCTGTCGTAGTCGTCGTCCTCGTTGTTCCAACGGGATGACGACTCGTCCGCGTCGTGCTCGTCGGAAATCACACCGCCGCTCCTCTGGGAGAGCGGAGTGCTATCCGACAGCTCGCGCTGAAGGCTCGCGAAGTCGGTCGGCGCGGAGCTGTACTTGAGCTCACGTGCGACTTTGGTCTGCTTTGCCTTAGCCCGGCCACGGCCCATGGCTGACCCCCTCGCGTCACTGCGGGGCGGCCTGGGGTTTGTTGGCGGCCCCGTTCGAATTAATACTCTTCCTGACAGACACTTTAGCGTGTGTTAGACGGTCGCGCTCCCAGGAGTGGGTGAAGAACTACCGAACCGCCGCGGTTTGCCCCTTCTTCGCCCGAACCGCCTGGTCTCAGAGCACTCCCGGGATCGCCCGGATGACGCCGACTCTGGCGTCGCCGCCGAGCACCGCGGTGGCCGCGAGGTCGGTGTGCCGATCGGTCCAGTCCACTCCCAGCCTGCGCAGAATCGCCAGCGTCAGCGGCATCCTGGCACGGTCGTGACCGTCGTCGATCTTGTACGCGAAGGCCCGTCCGTCGGGGAGCGCGCCCGCGTGTACACCGTCCGCGCCGATCTTGCAGAACAAGCCGGGCGTGGCCGACATGGCCAGCAGGTCGGGGCCCTTGGTGCCCGAAATCACTCGCGGATTCGCCCGGACCGCGTCGGCGATCCGGCGCGGCGCGGTGCCGGTCTCGGCCGTGGTGAAGCCGGCGAACGCGCGCGCGAGATTGATCAGCGAGACGGGCACGATCGGCAGGCCGCAGCCGTCGATGCCCAGGTCGGTCTCCGGTTCGCCGGTGACGTCGGCGACGGTGGCCAGTACCGCTTGCTGGAGCGGGTGATCGAGGTCGAGATATCCGGTGCGCGGCCAGTCGTTGACGAGGCAGGTGGCCAGCATCGCCGCGTGTTTGCCCGAGCAGTTCATGTACAGCGGGCTCGGTCCGGCGCCGGTGAGCGCGGCGGCGCGGGCGCGTTCCTCGAAGGGCAGGTCGGGCGGGCAGGCCAGCTCGGTGGGCGACAGGCCGAAGCGGTCGAGCAGGCGGCGCACCAGCGCGACGTGGTCGGGCTCGCCGAAGTGCGAGGCGGTGGCGATGGCGAGTTCGTCGTCGTCGACGGGCTCGAAGCCGTTGCGCAGCAGGGTCAGCGCCTGCATCGGTTTGTTGGTCGAGCGCGGGAAGATCGGGCCGTGCACCTCGCCGAGCTCGAGCGTGGGCGTGCCGTCGGGATCGAGCACCACCACCGAGCCGCGGTGCACGCACTCCCGGAAGCCCGAGCGGACCACCTCGACGAGTTCCACGCTCATGGCCTGGCCTCCACGGTGAGATCGGTGCGGTTGCGGCGGCTGTGCCGGTCGATCTGCATCACGATGTCGTCGGAGATGGTGGGCTCCTCGGTGCGCAGCCGTTCCAGCAGCGCGGGGTCGGCGCCGGTGAACACGTCGCGCACGGTGATGCCGTGCGCGGGCACGTGCACCACCCTGGCCTCGTCGCCCGCGCCGATCGTGCCCTCGGTGAGCACGCGGAAGTAGGTGCCGGTGTCGGATTGCAGCGTGAAGCGCTTCACCCACTGCGGTTCGCCCGCCCACTGCTGGAAGGTCGAACAGGGCACCCGGGGCGCGCTGACCTCGAGCAGGGTGTCGCCGATCGCCAGGCGCGCGCCGAGCACCGCGTCGCTGAGCGGCAGGCCGCTCACCCGCAGGTTCTCGCCGAACCAGCCGACCGGCAGCTCGCGGTCCAGCTCGCTCGCCCAGCGGGCGGCGTCGGCCTCGGCGTAGGCGTAGACGGCCTGGTGTTCGCCGCCGTGGTTGGTGGTGTCGCAGACGTGGTCGCCTGCCAGGCCGAGGACCCGCACCGCGACGCGCCCGTCGACCGGACGCTTGTCGATGGCGGTGCGCCCGACCCTGGTCCGCACCTCGATTTCGGCGTGCACGACACACACGGCCTCGACCCGGCCGGTGTCCCCGACGCGCATGAGCGGCCTGCTCATCGCCCGCGCAGCCGGTCGACGGCCGCCCGGCCCGCCTGCACGCCGTCGTCGGCGGGGACCGAATCGGGGTCGATGGCGGCGGCCATGGTGCCCGCCACCAGCTCGGTGCCCGCGGGGACCGAGCGCTTGATCAAAGCCAGCGCGATCGGGCCGAGTTCGTAGTGGTCCACGACGGTGCCGAGCCTGCCCACCGCGCGGCCACCCGCGGTGACGTCGTCGCCGGTGGCCGGGCGCTCGTCGGCCGAGCCGTCCAGGTGCAGCAGCACCAGGTTGCGCGGCGGCTTGCCCAGGTTGTGCACCCGGGCGACCGTCTCCTGGCCGCGGTAGCAGCCCTTGTTCAGGTGCACCGCGCCGTGCTCGTCGACGCCGCCGATCCAGCGGGCCTCGTGCGGGATGGTGCGCTCGTCGGTGTCGACGCCGATGCGCGGGCGCAGCGCGGCCACCCGCAGCGCCTCGAAGGCCCACATGCCCGCGGGCTTCGCGCCCGCCTCGGTGAGCCTGCCCCACCAGGTGGTGAGTTCGGCCCGGGGGACGATCAGGTCGAAGGAGTCGGCGCTCGGCCACGGCATCCGCCGGACGAATCCGCCCCCGGGCAGCGCGACGGCGGCGTAGACCTGTGCCGGTGCGGTGACACCGAGAGTGTCCAGCAGCCCGGTCGCCTCGGGGCCGAGCAGGCTCAGCACGGCGTACTCCGGCGCGGCTTCCGGCTTGGCGTCGGCCCAGAAGACCATCTTCTGCAGGAACGACAGCAGCTCGGGCCCGCGCTCGGCCTCGGTGTCGAACCAGACGGTGCCGTCGAGGTCGGTGAGCACGAAGTGGTGCAGTACCCGGCCGTTGAGATCGAGGTCCAGGTTCTCGGCGCTGTGCCCGTCGGCCAGCGTGGCGATGTGCTGGCTGGAGATGGTGTGCAGCCAGCTCAGCCGCTCGGCGCCGGTGATGGTGGCGAGGGCGCGATGGGAGCGATCGACCACCGCGACGCGCTGCTCGGCGGCCTTCTGCTCGCCGAACGGATCGCCGTAATGCCAGGCGACGGCGGCATCAGGGGACCCTGGTGCGCCCGCGACGGCACCCGGAGTGTGGAGAACAGGACTGGGGGCGACGACCACCGACACGACACCCACTGTAGGCGCGTATCCCGACACGCGCTCACGCCGGGCGGTCGATTCGGAGCAGCCGTAGGCATAACGGACCGATAACGCCTACGCTCGTCACATGGGAGAACGGGTACTTGTGACACTCGACGGCGCGGTCGCTGATGCGAACGCGCCGTTGCTTTATGCCGACGACATCGGCGCCTTGCGCGGCGACGGCGTCTTCGAAACGATTTTGGTGCGCGGCGGCACGGCGACCGCGCTGGAATTCCACCTGGCGCGGCTGCGCCGGTCCGCGCAGGCGCTGGATCTGCCGGAGCCCGGCCTGTCCAAGTGGCGGGCCGCGGTGGAACTCGCGTGCAAGGAATGGGGCGCCGACGAAGAGGGCATGCTGCGGCTGATCTACACCCGCGGCCGCGACTCCGAATACGACGCGCCCGCCGGGCTGGCCGCGACCGAACCCAAGCCCACCGCCTACGTACTCGTCTCCCCGGTCCCGGCGCGGGTCGCCACCGCGCGCGCCGAAGGCGTGAAGGTGATGTCGCTGGCCCGCGGCATCTCGACCGACCTCGCGCAGGCGGCCCCCTGGCAACTGCTCGGCGCCAAGACGCTGTCCTACGCGACCAATATGGCCGCGCTGCGCTTCGCCCGCCGGATGGGCGCCGAGGACGTGATCTTCCACAGCACCGAGCATCGGGTGCTCGAGGGCCCGCGCTCGACCGTGGTGATCGCCCGCGACAAGCAGCTCATCACCCCGCCCGCCAAGAGCGGTGTGCTGCCCGGCGTCACCCAGCGTTCGCTGTTCGCGGTCGCGGAGAAGCAGGGCTGGGAGTGCAAGTACCAGTCGCTGTTCACCGCCGACCTGTTCGACTGCGACAGCATCTGGCTGCTGTCGAGCATCACCCTGGCGGCGCGGGTGAATCAGCTCGACGGCGTGCGGATGTCGGCACCGGACAACGCGCAGGAGATCATCGACATGGTGGATCTGGGGATCGAGCGGCCGGGGACCATCGGCGACTGGTGAGTCGTGTGAGGGGCACGGGTGGGCGTGCCCCTGCGGCCGGGTGGATCCGGCGGCGGCGCTTGCGCAATCGTTCGGCAATCGCGCAGCGTGTCGTGGCGGTTGTCACGCTTTGTGGGGGCCTACCCCGGCGTAGGATCTACTACGACATGTCGTAGTAGAGGCTGGAGGGTCGGATGGACATTGTGGATGTCTCCCGGTGGCAATTCGGTATCACCACCGTCTATCACTTCATCTTCGTTCCGCTGACCATCGGTCTGGCGCCCCTGATCGCCATGATGCAGACCGCCTGGGTGATCACCGGCAAGGAACATTGGTACCGGCTCACCAAGTTCTTCGGCAAACTGTTCCTGATCAACTTCGCCATCGGCGTCGCCACCGGCATCGTGCAGGAATTCCAGTTCGGCATGAACTGGAGCGAATACTCCCGCTTCATCGGCGACATCTTCGGCGCGCCACTGGCTTTGGAAGCGCTCATCGCCTTCTTCATGGAGTCCACGTTCATCGGCCTGTGGATCTTCGGCTGGACCCGGCTCCCCAAACTCGTCCACCTGGCGACCATCTGGATCGTCGCCTTCGGCGTGAACGCCTCGGCCTACTTCATCGTCGCGGCCAATTCGTTCATGCAGCATCCGGTGGGCGCCAGCTACAACCCCGAGACCAAACGCGCCGAGCTGGACAGCATCTGGGCGCTGCTCACCAACAACACCACCCTGGCCGCGTTCCCGCACGTCGTCGCGGGGGCGTTCCTCACCGCGGGCACCTTCGTCGCCGGTATCGCCGGCTGGTGGATGGTGCGCAACGCGCGCAGCGGCGACCCGGCGAAACTCGAGGAGGCGCGCACCATGTGGCGGCCGGTGGGCCGCGCCTCGCTGGTGGTCGTCGCGCTGGCCGGGGTCGCGGTGATCTTCACCGGTGACATCCAGGGCAAGCTGATGTTCGAGCAGCAGCCGATGAAGATGGCCTCGGCGGAATCGCTGTGCCACACCCAGACCGATCCCGACTTCTCCGTCCTCACCGTCGGCACGCACAACAACTGCGACAGCGTCACCCACGTCATCGAGGTGCCCTATGTGCTGCCGTATCTGGCCGAGGGCAAGTTCAGCGATGTCACCCTCGACGGCGTCGTCGATCTGCAGCAGACCTACACCGTCAAGTACGGTCCCGGCGACTACCGGCCCAACCTGTTCGTCACCTACTGGTCCTTCCGCGCGATGATCGGCCTGGCCGCGGGCTCGGTGCTGTTGCTGCTGGCCGGTTTCTGGGTGACGCGCGGGGGCCGGGTGCCCGATCAGCGCTGGTTCTCCTGGCTGAGCCTGCTCGCCATCCCCACCCCGTTCCTGGCCAACAGCGCGGGCTGGGTGTTCACCGAGATGGGCCGTCAGCCCTGGGCGGTGGTACCCAACCCGACCGGCGACCCGAACATCCGGATGACGGTGCAGCAGGCGGTCTCCGACCACGCCCCCGCCACCGTGATCTTCTCGCTCGTGGTCTTCACCCTGCTCTACGGCGTGCTGGCGGTGGTGTGGTTCTACCTGATCCGCCGTTACACCGTGGCCGGACCGGACGAGCCGACCCCGCCGACCCCGGACGACGGGCCCGACGGCCCCGACACCGGCAGGCATCACAAACCGGAAGAGCCCGCCGTCGAACAACTTTCCTTCGCTTACTAGGAGCCGGTGATGGATCTGCAGCAATTCTGGTTCGTTCTGATCGGCGTGCTGTTCACCGGCTACTTCGTGCTGGAGGGCTTCGACTTCGGCGTCGGCATGCTGATGCCGATCCTCGGCAAGGGTTCCGATACCCGCAGGCGCGTGGTGCTCAACACCATCGGCCCGGTGTGGGATGCCAACGAGGTGTGGCTGATCACCGCCGGTGGCGCGATGTTCGCGGCGTTCCCGGAGTGGTACGCGAGCATGTTCTCCGGGTTCTACCTGGCGCTGCTGCTGTTGCTGGTGGCGCTGATCCTGCGAATCTGCGCGATCGAGTACCGCGCCAAGATCAACGACCCGAAGTGGCGGGCCTGGTGCGACATCGGCATCGGGATCGGCTCCTGGATTCCCGCGCTGGCGTGGGGCTGGGTGTTCGCCAACCTGGTGCGCGGCGTGCCGCTGAACGAGAAGCGCCAGATCGTCGGCTCGGTCTGGGACCTGCTCAGCCCGTACGCGCTGCTCGGCGGCCTGGCCACCGGCATCCTGTTCGCCCTGCACGGCGCGGTGTTCCTGGTCCTCAAGACCGGTGGCGAGGTCCGCGACGACGCCCAGCGCATCGCCCGGCTGCTGCTGGCGCCGACCGCGCTGATCGTCGGCGGGTTCGGCCTGTGGACCCAGCTGGCCTACGGCACCGGCTGGACCTGGGCGGTGCTGGTGACGGCCGTGCTCGGCCTGGTGGTCACCGCCGCGGCGAACGCGGCGCACCGCGACGGCTGGGCCTTCGTCGGCACCACGGTCACGATCATCTCGGCGACGGTGCTCATCGTCGGTTCGATGTACCCGAACGTGCTGCCCTCGACCATCAGCCCGGTGTTCGACCTGAACATCTACAACGCCTCCTCCAGCGCCTACACACTGAAGGTGATGAGCTGGGCCGCGCTGCTGGCCACCCCGGTGGTGCTGGTGTACCAGGCCTGGACGTACTGGGTGTTCCGCAAGCGGCTCACGGTCGACCAGATCCCGGCGCCCATCGGGCTGCCGCTGAACAGCAAGGACTAGGTGATGAGCGTGTCCACGGACGGTCCCGCCGTCGAGTCCGCTGTCGGCTCGGCGGGGCCGGCCGGGGACACGGCCAAGGCGAGCCGGCGGCCGATCGATCCGCGCCTGTGGCGGTACGCGCGCTCGGCGCGGGTCCACCTGGTGGTGTCGATCCTGCTCGCGCTGGTGATCACGGCGACGATCGTGGTGATCGCGATCCTGCTGGGCCGGGTGCTGGCCGGAGTTGTCACCGATCCCGGAAAGCGTGAGTTCGCCGCGTGGACAGCCGAATTGACCGGGCTGGCGGTGGCGATCGCCGTGCGTGCCGCCGCCAGCTGGTGGCAGGCGCGGCTGGCGCACCGGGCCGGGGCGAACGTCGTCGCCGAACTCGAATCGGCGGTGCTGCGGGCGGGCGCCGAGCTGTCCCCGCGCGCGCTCGACGCGCGGCGCACCGAGCTCGCGGTGGTCGTCGGCAACGGGCTCAGCGGGCTGCGCGGATGGTTCACCGGCTATCTGCCCGCCCTGCTGCTGGCGTGTCTGGTGTCACCGATCGTGCTGGTGGTCATCGGATTCCACGATCCGACCTCGGCCATGATCGCGATCATCACGGTGCCGCTGATCCCGGTGTTCATGATCCTCATCGGCCTGCTCACCCAGGGCCGCGCCGAGGCGACCCTCGCCGCGACCACCCGCCTGTCCGACCAGCTGCTCGACCTGTTCGCCGGTATGCCGACGCTGCGCGCCCTGGGCCGCGAGGGATCTTCCGGGCCGAGCATGGTGAATCAGGTCCAGGCCCTGGGTGATTCACTGCGGCAGCGGACCATGCGGGCGCTGCGGATCGCGTTCCTGTCCTCGATGGTGCTGGAATCCCTGGCGACCCTGAGCGTCGCGCTGATCGCCGTCGCCATCGGCCTGCGGTTGGTCTACGGCGAGATGACGCTGTACGCCGGGCTCGTCGCGCTGATCCTGGCGCCGGAGGTGTACTGGCCGTTGCGGCAGGTGGGGGAGAAGTTCCACGCGGCCCAGGACGGAATGGCTGCTGCGAACAAGGCTTTCGCGGTGCTGGACACGGTGGGTCCCGGGGATAAGCGAGCCGCGCTCGGGAACTCGGCCGACTCCGCGTATGGACGGAGCGGTGACCGTTCGCAGGATGCCGCGCCGACCTACGCCGCGCGGCCGATGGGCGCCGAAATGCCGGGGGACCTGGCCGGTACGGACGCTGCGCGGCCGAAGGGCGCCGGGACGCCGGGGAAGGATCCGGCCGCCACGGGCGCTGCGCGGCGAATGGCCGTCGGAGCGCCAGGGAAGGGCCTGGCCGGTGTGGGCGGCGACGAGGGTCCACTGCCGATCGGCACGGAAATCACGTTGCGCGGGTTGACGATCGCCGCGCGCGCCGGGAATGCCCCCGATCGCCTGACCGCCGCACTCGCCCCCGGCTCGGTGACCGTGCTGACCGGCCCGAACGGCTGTGGGAAATCGACCACGCTGCAAGCGATTCTCGGCCTGATCACGCCGGACGCCGGTGCCGTCCTCGTCGAGGGAACCGACGTCCGTGACCTCGATCCGGATGCCTGGTGGTCCCGTATCGCCTGGCTGCCCCAACGACCGGTCCTGGTCCCCGGCACCCTGCGCGAGAACGTCGACCTGCTCGGCGCCCCCGCCACCGCCGACCTCGACGAGATCAGCGCCGCCACCGGTTTCGACACCGTCCTCGCCGCCCTCCCCGACGGCTGGCACACGCCGGTCGGCCAGGGCGGCCTCGGACTGTCCCTCGGCCAGCGCCAGCGCCTGGCCCTCACCCGCGTCCTCGCCTCCCGCCGCCCCGTCCTGCTCCTCGACGAACCCACCGCCCACCTCGACGCGGCCGCCGAACACCAGGTCCTCACCACCCTCCGCACCCTCGCCCACGAGGGCGCGACCGTCGTCGTCATCGGCCACCGCCCCGCAGTCCTGGCGGCCGCCGACACGGTCGTTGAGGTCGTCGGCACCAGCGCAAGCACCAACGACCCCATTCCTGTCGACAGCGCGTCGGCGACCGGGGCGGACCACACGAGTGCCGGTACAGCCGACAGCGCGCCGACGACCGGGGCGGATCACACGGGTGCCGGTACAGCCGACAGCGCGCCGGCGACCGGGGCGGACCACACGGGTGCCGGTACAGCCGACAGCGCGCCGACGACTGGGGCGGACCACGCGAGTGCCGGTACAGCCGACAGCGCGCCGACGACTGGGGCGGACCACACGGGTGCCGGTACAGCCGATAGCGCGCCGACGACCGGGGCGGACCACCCGAGTGCCGGTACGGGCGACAGCCCGAACATGTCCACGCCGGAAGACGGCGATGCAGCACCCTCGCCCTGCAGCGCCGTGGCGACAGGTGCCGGAGGCAATGAGCCGAAGGCTGATTCAGGCACGTGCTGCGCGACAGTCAGTGGGCGCAACGCTGTCACGTCAGAAGCGGGGCACGGGCAGGCCGAGGCCGACGGCGGCGGTTCTGGCACGTCGGCCGGGGACAGTGGGCGCCACGAAGTGGTAGCCGGTGGCGGTAGTGCATCGGACGGTGGACACCACGCGGTGGCGATGGGCCGTAGAGGCGCACCGGACGGTGGGTGCAACGAGGTGGCGGCGGACCGTGGAAGCGCATCGGGCGGTAGGCGCCAAGGGGCGGAAGAGGGCCGTGGAAGCGCGGTGGACGGTGGGCGCCATGGGGTGGCGGCCGGTGGTATATGCGCCGTGGACGGTGGGCAGGGGGTGGTGTCGTGAGTGGCGAACGGGCTGTGCGTGGTGGATCGCTGCGGCGGGATCTGCGGGAGATGTGGGCGCTGCTGGCGCTGTCGCCATGGCGGGTTGTCGTGGCGATCGCGTGGGGTGTGGTCGCGCTCGGCAGTGGGCTCGGGTTGGCGGCGCTGGCCGCGTGGCTGATCGCGCGCGCCTGGCAGATGCCGCCGGTGCTGTACCTGAGCGTGGCGGTGGTGGCCGTGCGCGCGCTCGGCATCACAAGAGGCGTGTGCCGCTATCTGGAGCGCCTGGCCACCCATGACGTGGCGCTGCGTGCGATGACGACCGCGCGCACCACTGTGTATCGCGCCCTCGCGCAGGCGGATATCTGGTGGTGGCGTGGATCAACGGACCCGCAGGAGGACTCCGGCCGCGAAAGTGCAGCTCCAGGTGCCGGCGTAGGCGCAGCTCCACTCGCTGGCGCTGACGCGGGGTTGCGTGCGGGTGCAGGCGAGGGCGCAGCTCCATTCGCCGGCCCAGGCGCCGCGGGCATGGGCGCAGGCGGGGATGCGGGTGCTGGCGCTGGCGTGGGTGCCGGCGTAGGAGCAGCTCCACTCGCTGGCGTAGGTGTAGGCGCAGGTGCCGCTTGCATGGGCGCAGGTGGGGATGCGGGTGCTGGTGCTGTGGGGCGCGGTACATCGCGGGCGGAGTTGGGCGGGGCGGTAGTGGATCGTGGTGCCGGGCATTCGGGGGCTGGGGATCTGCGGGGGATGCGGCGGGGGGAGCTGCTCGTACGGGTCGGGGCCGATATCGATGATCTCGGTGCGGTGGTGGTTCGGGTGCTCGTTCCGGTTGTGGTGGCGGTGGTGTTGTCGCTGGCGGCGGTCGGGCTGATCGCGTTCATCTCTGTCACCGCCGCGGTGATTCTGGCTGTCGCCCTTGCTGTTTCGGGGATTGTCGCGCCGTGGTTGTCCGGTGTGGCCGCGCGGGAGGCTGAGCAGGCCGTGCGAGCCGATCGGGCGGAGTTCACCGCGGAGGCGCTCACCGTGCTCGATCACGCCGCCGAACTGCGGGTGGCGGGCAGGCTCGATACCGCGCTCGCACAGGCGGATACAGCGAATCGGCGGGCGATCGCGGCCGAGGACACCGCCGCCGCGCACAGCGCCTGGGCCGCCGCGGCGACCCCGCTGTCCATCGGCGTGAGCGCACTGGGCGCTCTGCTGGTCGGCATCGCCGCCTACGGCCCGACCGGCGGCCTCCCCGGCGGCATGACCCCGATGGCCCTCACCATCCTCGTCCTGGTCCCCCTCTCGGCGTTCGAAGCCGTAGCCGCCCTCCCCGCCGCCGCGACCACCCTCACCACCTCGAGAGCTGCCCTCCACCGCCTCCGCATCGTCGAGACAGCCACGACCACCGCCGCATTCGCGGAGTCCGACGTGACTGTCGCGGTCCAGGCGACCCCGGCGACCGGAGGACACGGCGCGCCCGGCTCCGCCGGCACGGCGGAGACGCCTGGCACGGCGGAGACGCCTGGCACGGCGGAGACGCCTGGCACGGCGGAGACGCCTGGCACGACGGAGACGCCTGGCACGGCCGGCTCACCTGGCACACCCGGCGCGCCAAGGCCGGGCATCGACGCCCACCGCGAAGCGGGACCGGGGCACGGGGCGCACCGGGCAGCGCCGCGCCCGTCGCGGATTCCGCTGCCGAAAGGGCGACGTATCGCGATCGTCGGACCCAGCGGCGCCGGCAAGACGACATTGCTCATGGAGTGGGCCGGACTGTTCGGCACACCGAACGGGGGTGTCACCTTCTTCGCCGAGGACGCGCACCTGTTCGGCACTTCCATCCTGGAGAACCTGCGCGTCGCGCGCGGTGACCTCACCGGTGAAGCCGCCGAGGACGCCCTGCGCGCGGTGGGGCTGGGCCCGTGGCTGGAATCGCTGCCCGACGGCGTCGACACCGGTCTCACCGCGGGCGCCGCGGCCGTCTCGGGTGGTCAGCGCCGCCGGATCCTGCTCGCGCGCGCCCTCGTCGCCCCGGCGACCACCCTGCTGCTCGACGAGCCCACCGAGCACCTCGCGGCGGCTGAGGGCGAGCGGCTCCTGCTCGACCTGCTCGACGCCGACAGCGGCCTGGTCGACCCGGACCGCACGGTCGTCGTGGTCACCCACCAGCTCCCGGCCGACCACCGCGCCGACACCGTCGTGACCGTCGACGGGTCGGGTGCCTGCCACGTCACCCACTGATCGGCATCCGCCCAGGTCAGCCCCACGAGAAAATCAATTGCCGAGCTCTCGGCGCACCGATAGATTCATCGGTACACAAGAGAGGAGGTGGTCTGAAGAATGTATGTTCATCGGATGCGTGAGGTGGCTGCCCGCTAGCAGCTCCACTGCGGGAGATTCCCCAGCGGTGCGCTGAGCGAATCCCAGGCAGTCACCCGACCCCCGAGCCCCCGGACGATCCAACCGGGATCGCCGCGTTCCCCGGAACGCGACGATATGGCTCGGGGGTCGCTCCATGTCCGCCGGAGAATGCGAAAGGCCCCGCACGATATCGTGCGGGGCCTTCGAACGCTTGTCAGCCGATGTAGCGCTGCAGGCGGGCCGAGAGGCGCGGTTCGAGGGCGCCGTCGGCGTCGACCCGTTCCTCCACGTAGGCCAGGTCGCCGCCCTCGACGATGCCGTAGAGCCGCTTGGCACCGCCCACCACCGCGCCGGACTGACTGCGGATCACCACGTCGGTGGCCAGCTCCCAGGACGACTGGGTGCGCGCGGTGCCGTAGAACAGTTCGACGATGCCGGAGCTGTGGGTGAGCAGCAGTTCGAGCATCTCGTCGTCACCGTCGGTGCCGACCCGCCAGAAACCGCTCTCGCGCAGATCGGGGCGCTCGAAGTTGCCCTCGGCGTCCAGCTTCCAGCTCTGCGATTCCCAGACCAGGTAGTCGCCGCCGTCGTGCGAGACGACGATCTGCTGGCCGAAGCGGTAGTCGCCGTCGGTGGCGTGGTTGCCCTCGCCCTCGCCGCGCCACACGCCGACCAGCGGCAGCAGCGCCAGCATGGCGTGGTTCAGGTCGGGGCCCTCGCGCAGGTTGGCGGTGTCCTCGGGCAGCGGGAGGTCCGGCAGGACCGAGATGTTTCGGACGCCGGTCTCTTTCGCGCGTTCGGCGGCGATGTTCACGGCCTCGTCGCCACTGCGACGCTCGGCCGGAGCGCCTTGCTCGTTACTCGCTCGCTCAGCCGGATCGGGACCTTCGCTCGCGAGTCCGCTCATGACTCGGTGAACAGCCGGTAGAAGACGTACAGGCCGAACCAGCCGATGAGGATCGACACGGCGATGAGGAGAATCTCGAAGAAGATGACCACGTTCGGAGTCTAGCGACTCCGATGCGCGGACACGACAACGGCCCTGGCAGTTCCCGCACAGGAACTACCAGGGCCGTTGTGAGGTTCTTACTTCGCGACCTCGACGTCCACCGAGTGGATGCCCGCGCCCTCGGGGCGGACCTCGGCCGAGCCGTTGCCCGACGAGGACAGCGCGCGCAGGGTCCACGAACCCGGCGCGGCGAAGAAGCGGAAGTCACCGGTGCCGGAGGCCACGACCTCGGCGGTGAAGTCACCGTTGCCGTCGAGCAGACGCACGAACGCGCCGCCCACCGGCTGACCGTCGGCGCTCAGGACACGGCCGGTGATGACCGTTTCCTTCTCCACGTCGACGCCGGCCGGGATGGCCTGACCCTGGGTAGGTGCTGCACACATAGATTTACGCTCCCAACTCGATAGGTGCACCGACGAGCGAACCGTATTCGGTCCAGCTGCCGTCGTAGTTCTTGACGTTCTGGTGGCCCAGCAGCTCCTGCAGCACGAACCAGGTGTGCGAGGAACGCTCACCGATACGGCAGTAGGCGATGGTCTCCTTCTCGCCGTCCAGGCCCGCGTCCTTGTACAGCTCGGCGAGCTCGGCGTCGGAACGGAAGGTGCCGTCCTCGTTGGCCGCCTTGCTCCACGGCACGTTGATCGCGCCGGGGATGTGGCCGGGACGCTGGCTCTGCTCCTGCGGCAGGTGCGCCGGAGCCAGGATCTTGCCCGAGAACTCGTCGGGCGAACGCACGTCGACCAGGTTCTTGGTGCCGATGGCGGCGATGACCTCGTCGCGGAACGCGCGGATCGAGGTGTCGGGGGCGGCGGCCTTGTACTGGGTGGCCGGGCGCGAGACCGCGTCACGCGAGAGCGGGCGACCGTCGAGCTCCCACTTCTTGCGGCCGCCGTCGAGCAGCTTGACGTCGTTGTGGCCGTACAGCTTGAAGTACCAGTAGGCGTACGCCGCGAACCAGTTGTTGTTGCCGCCGTAGAGCACGACGGTGTCGTCGTTGGCGATGCCGCGCGCGGAGAGCAGGTCGGAGAACTGCTCCTGGTTCACGAAGTCGCGACGAACCTGATCCTGCAGGTCGGTCTTCCAGTCCAGCCGGACGGCGCCCTCGATGTGGCCACCCTCGTAGGCGGAGGTGTCCTCGTCGACCTCGACGAAGACGACGCCGGGGGCGTTGAGGTTCTCTTCGGCCCAGTCAACGGAGACCAGGACATCGGAGCGAGCCATGTTGTTCCTTTCAGAGATGACTTGCAGGGGTCAGAACGGTGCCGGGGCAGTGGTCCGGCGGAGGCGGGCCACCAGCGGGTAGATCTGGCAGCCCAGGCAGACCCCGAACGCCGCGTTCAGGAACGCCGCGAACAGGGCGAAGCCGGCGAACACCGCGCCGACGATCGGGGAGCCGAGCGCGAAGCCCAGCAGGGAGAGACCGGCGAACACGAAGCCGAGCAGCTGCGCGAAACGCAGCGGTGGCACGGGCTCGGTCTCGGTGGGCGGACCCAGCCGCGGCGCCACGAACGCCGCGTAGATCCGGCCGTAGGGGTGCTTGGCCGGGCCGCCCGCCGCGCCGATCGCGAACACGACGGCCTGCAGGCCGATCAGGATCGCGGCGGCGACGGTGGAGAAAGCGGCGGTGACGAGCACCAGGACCAGCACGCCGGTGGTCACCCAGGCCACGAAACGCGGCCCGCGGACGTCCACGCGGGGCGGGGAATCAGGGGAAATGGTCATTGTGCGAACTCCTGCGCTGAGATGAGTCTGTTGACTTCGGATCTGCCAGTTCGCCGGGGGATCGAGACGATCACTCGCGCGGCGGACATAGGTCGGCGTCAGGAATCTCGTTCAGAGATGCCGACCGTTCAGCGGCACAGGCAGCAACAACCACCGAGCCGACACAGATCAACTGTGCGGCGTCGGGTGAGCATCAGCTCGTGGTCGGATTGCACGGGAAGTAGTTTACCCGGTCTCCCCGGGAAATGTCTCGGGGCCCCGGAACAGGGGGCTGGATCACACCGTCAGCGGTTCGAGCGCGGTGCGCAGATCGCCCGCCTTCGGCACCCCGGAGATGCGGAAACGCTCCTTGCCCGCGGCGTCGAAGACGAAGGTCGTCGGCAGCGAGAGGACGTTGAGTTCCTTGGCCAGCGCGGGATCGGCGTCGATGTCGATCTCGATGTCGCGCGGCGCGTTCGGGGAATCGGACAGATCGGCGGTGACGCCGGCGACCACCCGCCGGACCGCGTCGCACGGGCCGCACCAGTCGGCCGAGAAGTGCAGGACCGCGGGGCTGGCGCCGAGGACGCCCGCCGCGCCGAGCAGCCGGGCGCGCTGCGCGGTCTCCGGATCGAGCGTGGCCGGGCGCACCCGGCCCTGGTTGCGGCGTAGCAGCAGCCCGACCGCCACGGCGGCCAGCACGACGGCGGCGAGGATGACGATTTCGATCATGGTTGCAGCAATCGGTCCAGGTCGATGGTCAGGGAGCGGCCGACCCCGTAGACGATGATCTGGCCACCTTTGGCCTCCACCTCGGTGGGGGCGATGCCGAACGGCAGTTCTTTCGTATCGATGGTACGGCTGAACCGCTCGAGCACCGCCGGGCGATCGACGTCGAGGATCTCGGTCTTGGTGCTCGCGGCCGGGGTGTCGGCGGTGGAGGACCGGTCGGTGTAGAAGCGGGTGGCCTGGATCCGGATCTTGTCGCCGTCCAGCATCAGATCGGCCTCTACCTGCACTTCGACCCTGGTCGTCGTGGAGGTCGGCATGACGCCGGGGCCGAGGATGCGGCCGTTCGGCGCGATCGGCAGTGTGCCCTTGAGCACATGCGCGCCCGCGGTGGTGAGTCCGGAGCCGCCGGAACCGCCGGTGCCGTCGGACTTGTCGGCGGGCGGGCCGAGGACCTGGAGGTCGGGAATGCCGAACAGGCGGCCGAGTTCGGTGGGCTCGATCGCCATCTGGGCCTCGACGCGGTCGACCTGGACCGTGCGCGCCGTGCCGTCGAGCAGCTGCCCGACCGGGGCGTGCAGGCCGTAGAGGTTGGCCTCGAGCGCGATCTCGCCCGGAATATCGGGGCGCATGCTGCGGGCCCGGATCAGCACGTCGTCGTAGCGGCCCGACGCCGCCTGGGCGAAGAAGGGGAATCCCTTGACGGTCACTTCGGGGTCGGCCGACAACTCGGCTCCGGCCCGCAACTGCCGCGAGACGTGGTACTCCGTGTAGGCGGCGGCGCCGAAATCGATCACCACCGCCACCCCGGCCAGGCACAGCAGCCCGATGATCAGCTTGCGCATGCGAGCCAGCCTATCCGGCGCCCCCCTCCGGGCCACGCCCGCGCCGACTCGTCCCGGCTTCGGCACCATGAGGCGAGGTCATGGCCGCGCACACGCTAATGTTGCACACGACTTACCTGTGTTTCGGCGACGTAGCTGCGCGGCTGCTGTCGTCCGCGCCGGCCACGAGATAGGAGGAGAGCCCGGTGGAGCTGCTCCTGCTGACCTCCGACCCCAACCCCGATTCGGTGTTGCCGTCGTTGTCCCTGCTGGCACACAACGTGCGGCCCGCGCCGACCGAGGTGTCGTCGCTGCTAGAGGCGGGTAGCGCCGACGTGGCGCTGGTCGACGCGAGAACCGATCTCGCCGCCGCCCGCGGCCTGTGCAGGCTGCTCGGCAGCACCGGGTCGTCGGTGCCGGTGGTGGCCGTGCTGACCGAGGGCGGCCTGGTGGCCGTCAACGCGGACTGGGGCCTGGACGACATCCTGCTGCCCGGCACCGGCCCGGCCGAACTCGACGCACGCCTGCGGCTGCTGGTCGGCCGCAACGGCGGCGTGGCCAGCCCGGAGAACACGGGCAAGATCACCCTGGGTGAGCTGGTGATCGACGAGGGCACCTACACCGCGCGGCTGCGCGGACGCCCGCTCGACCTCACCTACAAGGAATTCGAGCTGCTCAAGTACCTCGCCCAGCACGCGGGCCGGGTGTTCACCCGCGCCCAGCTGCTGCAGGAGGTGTGGGGCTACGACTTCTTCGGCGGCACCCGCACCGTCGACGTGCACGTGCGGCGCCTGCGCGCCAAGCTGGGCAGCGAGTACGAGTCGCTGATCGGCACCGTGCGCAATGTCGGCTACAAGGCGGTCCGTCCGGCCAGGACGCCCGCCGCCAAGGGCGAGGTGGTGAGTTTCGCCGACGACGATGTCGACGGCGACGAGTCCTTCGCCCCGGTCAACAACGGCACCGCGCAGTAGCGCTCTCGACGGGGGAGGACGGCCCGATGCCGCAGACAGCAACCCTGACCTGGACCGACCGGGTCGAGCCCGCGACCGCGACGCGCATTCGCGCGCTGCTCGACCGGGCCAGGGCCGCCGACGGCGTCGCCCCGGTGTCCGAGCAGGCCGTGCTCTCGCTGGCCGCCGTCGACCCGTCGACCAGGCAGCTGCTCGCTGAACGCGCGGGCGAGATCGTGGGCTACGCGAATCTCGTTGCGGCACATGACGAACACCCCGCGATGGCCGAGGTCGCCGTGGACCCGGACGCGCGCAACGCCGGGATCGGCGCCGAGCTGGTGCGCACCGCGCTGGCCGAGGGTGGACCCGGCGCCCGGGTGTGGGCGCACGGTGATCTGCCCGCGGCGAAGGCGCTGGCGACCGGGCTGGGGCTGGTCACCGCGCGGGAGCTGTGGCAGATGCGCAGGTCGCTGGCAACACCGGAGCTACCGGAGCTGGTGGTGCCCGACGATCTGGTCCTGCGCACCTACGCCGGGCCCGCCGACGACGCCGAACTGCTGCGGGTCAACAACGCGGCCTTCGCCTGGCATCCGGAGCAGGGCGGCTGGACCGAGGCCGACATCGCCGCCCGGCGCGCGGAGTCCTGGTTCGATCCGGCGGGCCTGTTCCTGGCGTTCGACGCCGCCGATCCGGAGCGGCTGCTCGGCTTCCACTGGACCAAGGCGCATCCCGACGCCGCGCCCGCGGGCGAGGTCTACGTGGTCGGCATCGACCCGGCCGCGCAGGGCCGTGGCCTCGGCAGGCTGCTGACCCTGGCGGGATTGCGGCATCTGCGCGCCGAGGGACTCACCGAGGTGCTGCTCTACACCGAGGCCGACAACACCGCCGCCGTCCACACCTACACTCGGCTGGGCTTCGCGCCCGCCCACATCGACGTCGCCTACGCCGCCTCCTGAGCGGTGCGAGACACCTCACACCACGGCGGATTTCCGCCGCACCGCTGAATAGTGGGCGCATGACCGGGTACGCCGGAGTAAAACTGGGGCAAACGTCACATTCGCGGCCCTATTCGCGCCGGGCTGTTCATTCTCCGTTAACCCACGTCGGGCCAACTGTCAACCGGGCGACTTTAAGTTACTTCTGGGCGGCACAGTCGTCGCCTGGTGCACGCGTTCCCCCGCGATCCGCACCCCCAACTCGCCCGGGCCGGTGAGGGACCGAGCGAGTCGTCAGCAATGTCGGAGGAAAAGTGAACTTCAAGCGCACCAGTGCCCTGGTCGGTGTCCTCGCCGTGGGCACCATGACCCTGGCGGCCTGTGGCAGCGACGACAACGCCACCGCCGGCGGCAGCGACGCCAACACCAGCGTCGACTGCGGCGGCAAGAAGGCGCTCAAGGCGTCCGGCGCCTCCTCGCAGAAGAACGCCATGGAGCGCTTCGTCGCCGCCTACGAGCAGAACTGCGACGGCTACACCCTGAACTACACCTCCAGCGGCTCCGGCGCAGGCGTGAACGAGTTCATCGGCGCCCAGACCGACTTCGGTGGCTCCGACTCCGCGCTGAGCTCGAAGAAGGAAGAGCCGGCCAAGGCCCAGGAGCGCTGCGGCGCCCCGGCGTGGAACCTGCCCACCGTCTTCGGCCCGATCGCCATCACCTACAACGTCGACGGCGTGACCGACCTGGTCCTCGACGGCCCGACCGCCGCCAAGGTGTTCAACGGCTCAGTCGCCACCTGGGACGCCCCGGAGATCAAGGCGCTGAACCCCAACGCCAAGCTGCCCTCGGAGAAGATCGCCGTGATCTTCCGCTCCGACGAGTCGGGCACCACCGACAACTTCCAGCTCTACCTCGACGCCGCCTCCGACGGCGCGTGGGGCAAGGGCGGCGGCAAGACCTTCAACGGCGGCGTCGGTGAAGGCGCCAAGGGCAACGAGGGCACCTCGGCCGCGATCAAGAACACCAAGAACTCGATCACCTACAACGAGTGGTCCTTCGCCAAGGCGCAGAACCTGTCGATCGCGCAGATCATCACCTCCGCGTCCAAGGACCCGGTCAAGCTGTCGGCCGAGACCGCCGCCAAGTCGATCGACGGCGTGAAGGTCAAGGGCGAGGGCAACGACCTGGTGCTCGACACCAGCTCGTTCTACAAGCCGACCGTCGCGGGCTCCTACCCGATCATGATGGCGACCTACGAGATCGTGTGCTCGAAGTACGCCGACGCCGACACCAGCAAGGCCGTCAAGGCGTTCCTGACCTCGGTCGTCACCAACGGCCAGAACGGTCTCGCCGACGCCGGCTACGTGCCGCTGCCGGACGCGTTCAAGACCAAGCTGACCACCGCGATCAACGCCATCTCCTGATCGCTTCCTGGCCATGACCATGCACCCCGAGGTGACCGCGGTGGGCTCGTCGAATTCGACGAGCCCACGGGCGGCCGGAGATACTGCGAATATGCCGACCGAACCGAAAATCGACAAGGCCCCTGAGTCGGGTCGCGTGGGCCGTCTGAACGCCGAGACGGTCTTCCGGTGGCTGGCCACCGCTGCGGGTGCGACGATCGTCGCGGCCATCGCGTTGATCGCACTGTTTCTGCTGATCCGCGCGGTGCCGTCGGTCCAGGCCGACGAGGTCAACTTCTTCACCAGCACCGAGTTCGCCACCGGCGACGCCAATCACCTGCGGTTCGGCATCCGCGATCTGTTCATGGTGACCGTGCTGAGCTCGATCTTCGCGCTGATCATCGCGGTGCCGATCGGCATCGGCGTCGCGCTGTTCCTGACCCAGTACGCGCCGGCCCGGCTGTCGCGGCCGTTCTCCATGCTGGTCGACCTGCTGGCGGCGGTTCCGTCCATCGTGTTCGGTCTGTGGGGCGTGCTGGTGCTCGCGCCGCAGATCGGCCCGGTGCAGGAATTCCTGAACCGCAATCTGGGCTGGTTCTTCCTGTTCTCGCACACCGAGGGCGGCGTCTCGATCAACAGCGGCGGCACGATCTTCACCGCGGGCATCGTGCTCGCGGTGATGATCCTGCCCATCATCACCTCGGTCTCCCGCGAGGTGTTCGCGCTCACGCCCCGCGCCCACGTCGAGGCCGCCCAGGCCCTCGGCGCCACCAAGTGGGAAGTGGTGCGGATGACCGTGCTGCCCTACGGGCGCTCCGGTGTGATCGCCGGATCCATGCTCGGTCTCGGCCGCGCGCTCGGCGAGACCATCGCCGTGCTCATCGTCCTGCGCACCGCGACGGTGCCCGGCGAGTGGTCGCTGTTCGACGGCGGCTACACCTTCGCTTCCAAGATCGCCTCGGCGGCCTCGGAGTTCAGCGCACCGCTGCCGACCGGTGCCTACATCGCCGCCGGCTTCGTGTTGTTCGCGCTGACCTTCATCGTCAACGCGCTGGCTCGGCTGGCCGCCGGTGGAAAGGTGAACGGCTGATGACCACTACCTCGACCCTGGACAAGCCGGTCAAGGCACCGACCTTCCGGCATGTCAGCACGAATCGCCGGATCCGCAACAACGTCGCCGCCGGCCTGATCACCGCGTGCTTCGGCATCGCGCTGATTCCGCTCGGCTGGATCCTGTGGCTGGTCGTCAGCAAGGGCCTGACCGCGATCCTCAGCTCGGACTGGTGGTTCAACTCGCAGAAGGGCATCCTGCCCGACCAGACCGGCGGCGGTGTCTACCACGCCATCTACGGCACGATCGTGCAGTCCGCCGTCGCTTCGCTGATCGCGGTGCCGCTGGGCGTCATGGCCGCCATCTACCTGGTCGAATACGGTCGTGGCCGGCTCGCCCGGGTCACCACCTTCATGGTCGACATCCTCGCCGGTGTCCCCTCCATCGTGGCCGCGCTGTTCATCTTCGCGCTGTGGATCGCCACCTTCGGCATGCCCCAGAGCTCCTTCGCCGTCTCGCTGGCGCTGGTGCTGCTGATGCTGCCCGTGGTCGTGCGCAGCACCGAGGAAATGCTCAAGCTGGTGCCCGACGAGCTGCGCGAGGCGTCCTACGCGCTCGGCGTGCCGAAGTGGAAGACGATCGTGCGGATCGTCATCCCCACCGCGCTGCCCGGCATGATCAGCGGCATCCTGCTGTCGCTGGCTCGCGTCATGGGCGAGACCGCGCCGGTCCTCGTCCTGGTCGGCTACAGCAAGTCGATCAACCAGAACATCTTCGACGGCAACATGGCCTCGCTGCCGCTGCTGATCTACCAAGAGCTGGCCAACCCGGAGGCCGCGGGCCGCGAACGAGTCTGGGGAGCGGCGCTCACGCTGATCCTGCTGATCGCGGCGCTGTACCTGGCCGCCGCCGGTGTCAACAAGCTGCTCACCCGGAACCGATAGAAGCGAACGGATTACTCAGATGGCCAAGCGGATCGACGTCAAAGATCTCAACATCTACTACGGCGCCTTCCACGCCGTGTCGAGCGTGGACCTGACCGTGCTGCCCCGCAGCGTCACCGCCTTCATCGGTCCCTCCGGCTGTGGCAAGTCCACCGTGCTGCGGTCGCTGAACCGGATGCACGAGGTGACCCCGAACGCCCGCGTCGAAGGCGCGGTGCTGCTCGACGGCGAGGACATCTACGGCGCCAACATCGACCCGGTGGGCGTGCGCCGCACCATCGGCATGGTGTTCCAGCGGCCCAACCCGTTCCCCACCATGTCCATCAAGGACAACGTGGTCGCCGGCCTGAAGCTGCAGGGTGTGCGCAACAAGAAGGAGCTCGACGAGGTCGCCGAGCGCTCGCTGCGCGGCGCCAACCTCTGGAACGAGGTCAAGGACCGCCTGGACAAGCCGGGCGGCGGCCTCTCCGGCGGTCAGCAGCAGCGTCTGTGCATCGCCCGCGCGATCGCGGTCTCGCCCGACGTGCTGCTGATGGACGAGCCCTGTTCGGCCCTGGACCCGATCTCCACCCTGGCGATCGAGGACCTGATCACCGAGCTGAAGAAGGAATTCACCATCGTCATCGTCACCCACAACATGCAGCAGGCCGCGCGTGTGAGTGACCAGACCGGCTTCTTCAACCTCGAGGCCCAGGGCAAGCCCGGCAAGCTGATCGAGATCGACGACACCGAGAAGATCTTCTCCAACCCCACCCAGCGCGCCACCGAGGACTACATCTCGGGCCGCTTCGGTTAAAGCCCGACGAGACGGCCCGTGCACCTTGTGCACGGGCCGTTTTGCTATGAAGAGAGGTTCCGCTGTGTGGGCATGGTACGTCCCGCGGACCAGTCGCAAATGTGTCCCCCGTCACAGTGCTTGTATTTCGATGTCCGGGAACCGAATTCGCGCCGAACGCGTCCAATCATGATGTACGGCAAAAGAGTCGCTGTCCGGAAGTGTAGATCGTCGCAATCGATGGTCCCGGATCAGGCTTCTCTGGTTCAGTCATGGAATTGTGTCGCTACGCTGATACCGCGTACCGACGGGGAGGGCGCAATGAATCTCGATTCGACCGGGTCATGGCCACGTCTGACTTCTTGTGGAGCTTCACGGGGTTCGCATGTTCGCACCACTGCCGATATACCCGAGCTGCTTGTGAGATACCGGGTGCGAGCGAAATTGAGTCAGGAAGAGGTTGCCGAAAGAGCTCAGCTGAGCGTGCGTGCGCTACGGAACATCGAACGCGGCCGCACCAGGTATCCGCATGTCCAATCCGTCAAGCGGCTGACGGCGGCTCTCGGGCTCGACGCAGAGGAAGCGCGCATTCTGTTGACGTCGGTCAACCGGCCCATCGGGAGTCGCAAGCCTGAACTCGGCGGCTCGCCCACCTTTTGATCCGAAGTCGGCCGCGATCGAATATGGGACCGAACATTCTCGGGCCAGCGAACCCAGGCGAGTCCGGAAACAACGACCTGAAGTATTCGCGAGGCGAATTCAGGTGTCGTAGGTATACGCGTGATGACTATGCCGAGGCGGACCGGCGATAGGTAATGCCGGCACCGGACTGGCATTGCCCCGCATTCATGTGAGCGCGGGGCAATGCCAGTTCAGCTCTCGATGTCCTCGTCGGACGGGAGCACGCCGGTGACAAGGAAGATCACGCGGCGGCCGATCTCCACGGCGTGGTCGGCGAAGCGCTCGTAGTAGCGGCCGAGCAGGGTGACGTCGACCGCGGGGGCCACGCCGTACTTCCAGTCCCGGTCCATCAGCAGGGTGAACAGGTGACGGTGCAGGTCGTCCATCGCCTCGTCGTCCTGGTTGAGCTGGGCGGCGCGCTCGGGATCCCGGGTCTCGAGCACCTCCTTGGCGCCCGCGCCCATGTTCACCGCGATGCGGCCCATCTCGGCGAAGTAGCCGTTGACCGACTCGGGTAGCGCGTGGTTGGGATGGCGGCGGCGGGTCACCTTGGCCACGTGCAGCGCCAGCGCGCCCATCCGGTTGACGTCACCGACGATCTGGATGGCGCTCACCACCTGGCGCAGGTCGCCTGCGACGGGGGCCTGCAGCGCGAGCAGGGCGAAGGCCTTCTCCTCGGCCTCGGCGATCATCACCGAGATCCGGTCCTGCTCGCCGATGACCTGCTCGGCCAGGGCGAGGTCGGCTTGCAGCAGCGACTGAGTGGCCTGTTCCATCGCCTGGCCAGCGAGACCGGCCATCTCACCCAGGAGGTTGGCGAGATCGGCCATTTGCTCGTTGTAGATGACACGCATAATTGCAGACCCTAGTGGGTACCGCCGGGTGCTGTCACCCAACGGTAGGTTAATGCCGCATGGCAGTGTTGTGCCAGCTCAGTGGGGGTCGCTACGGGCCGGATCTCGCAGCCGGCCTGCATCTGCTCTCGGCGTGTGCCGATCTCCGTCCTCCTGGACGCAGGCCTTCGCCCTGACCTCACCGACCTACGTCCGCAGGTCGATGAGGTCAGGGGCGGGGCCGTCGCAGCGCCGTGCTGGATGAGGCCGTCGACGAACCCCGCGATAACCCGAACTAGCGGGTGATGACCCAGTAACCGCTGGGCGTTTGCTTGCAGTAGTACGTCATCGGCGGGGCGTCGTAGGTCCCGTTTCGTGTCATCTCCCCGATCGCATCCCAGCATTCACCCGAGGTCTTGTAGAGCCCGTCCATTTCGACGGCACTCGCGACTCCTGGGATCAGGGCGGTGACACCCACAGCTGCTGCTCCGATGACAAGGGCAGCCGAAATCGCCTTCTTCATGTGTTTCCTCCCCAGTTCGACAGCCCGGACAGTAGAGCGTGAAGCTCAAATCCTCTCCGTGGCAATAGTGTTCGGTTGAACTACATGTTTGGACGTAGGGTGGTAACCCCGGGTTCCATCATGTGATCCACTTCACAATCTCTAGGGTGGGGTAGTCGGCGACCCCGCCAGACCGGGCGCTCGGTCGATGGCGGCGTTGGTGCTCAATCGCAGCTGGTGTCGGCGGCGTTCATGTGCTCCAGGTCGGCGGGCAGGGCGACCGGGGCGGCTGTCACGGGCTTCCCGGTTTCGATATTGGGGATTTCCATGCCTACCGAGACGGGCTTGCGGATCTGTCCCGAGTGGTTGGTGCCGAGTACGACCTCGACGATGCCGTCCAGCTCGTCGTTGCGTTCGATGGTCGCGCCGGGAATCGAACTGGCCACCGTCGCCGCCGCGGCCTCGTTTCCAGCGGAGTAGCGGACCAGGGTCGATTCACTGCCCTCGGGATAGTTGCCCACCAGGTAGATGCCGAAGCCGACCGCGCTGAGCTTGTTGGCGGCCTCCTGCGCGACGCCGGCGCGGCCGCTGCCGTTGGAGACGCGCAGCGAGACCGACCCCGGGCTGACAGCGGCAATCTTGGGGGCCTGCGTCGGCGGCGGCTCGGACGAGCTGGTGACCGGTGGTGCGGTCTGTTCGCCGGGCAGCGGCTGGTCGTCGATGATGGCGCGGAAGATCGCCTTGATGTCGGACATCCGCGGGATCTCGTTGCCGGAGGTGGTGGTGCCCGCCGTCGGCGCGGTGATGAAGGTGACCGCACCGGCGCTCACCTTCTGCAACGACCGCCCGAGAAGGATCAGATCCTGGGTGCCGACGCCATCGACGAAGGTGTGCTGACTGAAGGCCTCGACGAAGCCCTGGAGTTTCGCCGGGTCGAGCAGCACTTTGCTCGACAACGCGCCACGAAGCAGTGCCGAGAGGAACTGCTGCTGACGGTGGATTCGGTCGTAGTCGCTGCGCTCCTCGCCGATGACGTGGCGCGCGCGCACATAATTGAGGGCTGTCTCGCCGGTGACGCGCTGCTTGCCCGAGGTTTCGAGGATGGGACCGAGGACACCGTCGATGATCGGCTTCGTGGAGCAAACCTCGACACCGTCGATGTGGTCGACCATGGCCTCGAACCCGGCGAAGTCGATGCCGATGAAGTGGCCGATGCTCAGGCCCGACATCTTGCGGACCACGTCCACCAGGCAGCGCGGACCGCCGACGGCGTAGACGGCGTTGAGCTTGTCACCCAAGAACGCGGGAAACTTCTGATCGGTGTAGGCGTTCTTGTCGTTGTCGAAACCGGAGCAGACGGGCCGGGAGACGTCCAGATCGCGAGGGAAGGAAACGACGACCACACGCGACCGGTTCTTCGGGATGTGCACCAGCATCACCGTGTCGGCGCGGGAGCCTTCGGCGTCGTCGATAGTGCCGGCACCCACCTCGGCATTTGCGCCGGCCCTGGTGTCGGTACCGACGATCAGGTAGTTCTCGTCACCGAGCTGCATATCACCGTCGAGCACGTCCTCGGTGGTGCCGTCGAGGGCGGAGACCTGGGTGAAGCTGTTGTTCGTCGCGCGCAGGTAGCTCCACCCGCCGCCGGTGACCACCAGGGTGAGTACCGCGAAGAAGACGAGTGCGCCTCGGCCGGCCATCCGGGCCTGCTTGCCGCGGCGGTTGCCGTCGGCGGGGCGGCGTGGGGGCGCGGCGCCCGCGGTCTTGGCCGGGCGGGCGCGCTGCGGTGGTTCGGGGGTGACCGCGGGGAGGATGTCGGTGGCGGGCTCTTCGAGCGGGTCGTGCTGGCGCCGGGCAGGCGGGGGCTTGCGCGGGGCGCGGGGCTCGGGGGCCTGGGTGGGCAGCGCGGTGGTCGCGGTGCGGTCGGCGGGGGACTCGGCGCGGTGCGGTGCGCCGGCGATGTCGTCGGCGACGGGGGAGCTGGCGGCGCGCGGGGCGAGGTCGGGGCGCTGGGTGGGGCGGGGGGCCTGTTCGCGGGCCCTGCGGCCGGCGCGGGAGCCGTCGCTGTCGGACCGCCTGCCGCGGCGGGTGCGCTCGCTGTCGACCCGGTCGACGAGGTCCTGGACCGTCAGGGGCGCCGAACCGGCGTCCTGGGTCGCGTCCGCGTGGCGGGAGCGTCGTGCGCCCGCTTCCGGCTGCTCGGTGGGTTCGGCCGTCGGATAGCGCTCCCAGGGGGCGCGACTTCCGGGCCGGGGCGTACGCCCGCGCCGATCGTCACCCACCAACGAACCTCACTTCTCTATCTGCCGCAGCATGCGCGTCATCGTTCGGCCCCACGCCGAACCGGAGCCGAACGATGTCCGCAATGATAACGATTCCGCCACGAGTAGCCACTCCTGTACACAACAGATTCGCTGACGATCTCGTTGCGACGCTCTGACCGGCGGCGGAGCGGGTTGGAAGGGTTGGCGGAATTCAGCCGCCGCTGTGCATGACGTCGGCCGCGGCGGGGACGGTGTCGTCTTCCGGGTCGTCGAGCCAGCCGTCGGGCAGGGAAACCTTGGCCTGCGGGGAGCCCTGCCTGCCGCGCGGGCCGAGCGCGTCGGTGGGGTAGGGGATCGCGGGGTCGAGCTGCCCGACCAGATCCTCGAGCTGGGCCAGCCGGGAGACGGTGGCGAAGCTGCGGCGCAGCTGCGAGCCGACCGGGAAACCCATCAGGTACCAGGCCATGTGCTTGCGGATGTCGCGCATCGCCTTGTCCTCACCGTCGTGGGCGGTGAGCAGGGTGGCGTGGCGGATCAGGATCTCGCCGACGCGGCCGAGGGTCGGTCCCTCGGGGATCGGCTCGCCGCGCAGGGCCGCGCTGAGTTCGGCGAACAGCCAGGGGCGGCCGAGGCAGCCGCGGCCGACGACGACGCCGTCGCAGCCCGTCTCGGCGATCATGCGCAGTGCGTCGTCGGCGGAGAAGATGTCGCCGTTGCCGAGCACCGGGATGGTGGTGACGGCTTCCTTGAGCCGGGCGATGGCCGACCAGTCGGCCGCGCCGGAGTACAGCTGGGCGGCGGTGCGGGCGTGCAGCGCCACCGCGGCGGCGCCCTCGGCCTCGGCGATGCGCCCGGTGTCGAGATAGGTGAGGTGGTCGTCGTCGATGCCGATGCGGAACTTGAAGGTCACCGGGACACCGGCCGGTTCGGCCGCGCGCACCATCTCTTTGACGATGTTGGCGAAGAGCCTGCGCTTGTACGGCAGCGCCGAGCCACCGCCGAGCCGGGTGACCTTGCGGACCGGGCAGCCCAGGTTGAGGTCGATGTGGTCGGCCCAGCCCTCGCCGACGATGATGCGCACCGCCTCGCCGAGCGTCTTCGGGTCGACGCCGTAGAGCTGCATCGAGCGCGGGTTCTCGTCGGCGTCGAAGGACATCATGTGCAGCGTCTTCTCGTTGCGCTCGACCACCGCGCGGGCGGTGATCATCTCGCACACGTAGATGGACGTGCTGCTGCCGAATTCGCGGCACAGCGTGCGGAAGGCGCGATTGGTGATGCCCGCCATCGGAGCGAGCACGACCGGCGGATCGACCGGGTAGGGGCCGATCCGCAGTGCCGTCGCGGCCTCGGGCATCGTCGTAGTCACGCTCGCCATTGTCTCATCACCCGAGGTCGCGACCGAAAACCCCAGGGTGCGATCGATCACGGCCGACGCCGAATGCCCGTCGAGTGGCCCGGTCGAGAGCCCTCCGGCGGCCGATGTGATCGATATCGCTCAGTACCTGTTTCGGGTGGTTACAGCATCACTACGGCGCCGAACGCGGACGGAGTGTGAGCGACGCGACAGCTTTCGGCCGCGGCGGATCGATCCGCCCGCTACGGCTCAGTAACCTGTCACTGCCTGCACCGTCGCACGCGCGGTGCGCTGTCCCCACGCAATCGGAGAAACCCATGGCCGACGACGCCACCGACCTGACCAAGCCCGCCGCCCCCGCCGCCCAGCCGGACCAGGGCACCGTCGCGGTGCGGATCTCGTCGCTGATCGGCGGCGCCGTGATCGCCGTGCTCGCGATCATCGCGCTCGTGCTCGGTGTGCTGCTCGGCTCGGCCCGCTCGCAGCTCTCCGACCTGAAGGCCGAGCAGGCCGACGACGCGAAGGCCGAGCAGGTGGCCCTCGACTACGCCGTCGGCTCGGCGACGCTGAACTACCAGGACGTCAACGCCTGGGTGGCCAAGCTCAAGGCCAACACCTCGCCGGAGCTGTCGAACAAGTTCGACGCCACCGGGACCAAGCTCGAGCAGATCATCGTCCCGCTGAAGTGGACCTCCACCGCCACCCCGATCGCCGCCACCGTGCAGTCGCGCGACGGCGGGGTCTACAAGGTCGCCGCGTTCGTCGACGTGAGCACCACCAACGCGCAGAACCCCGACGGCCTGCGCAACACCGTCACCTACAACATCTCCGTCGACTCCGGCAACGGCTGGAAGATCACCGACGTCGGCAGCACCGACGGCGCCCTGCCCACCAAGTAGCGGCGAAACGACAGCGCCCCGCCCTCCGGACCGGAGGGCGGGGCGCTGGTCGTCGTGGCGGCTAGACGCCGGCCAGCTCGCGCTTCTTCGCTTCGCGGGCGAGCATCTTGTCGCGCTGCTCCTCGAACTTGAGCACGTCCTGGCCCAGCTGGTCCAGGAAGCCGGCCAGGCGCTCACGGGTGGCCTCACCGCGGGCGGTGAAGTCGGTCCGCTCGAAGATGTTCCACTTCTTGAGCACCGGCTGCACGACCTCTTCGAGGTGCTGACGCAGGTCGTAGATGCCGTGCTTGGCCATCAGCACGCCGTTGCGCCGGAAGTTCGGCATGCCGGCACCCGGCATCTGGAAGTTCTCCACGATCAGCGAGATGGCCTCGATCGCCTGGTCGGGGCTCAGGTCGAGGGCCGCGCCACAGAGGTTGCGGTAGAAGATCATGTGCAGGTTCTCGTCGGCGGCGACGCGCTGCAGCATGCGGTCGGCGATCGGGTCGTCACAGACCTTGCCGGTGTTGCGGTGGCTGACCCGGGTGGCCAGTTCCTGGAAGGTCACGTAGGCGACCGAGTGCAGGAAGCCGGCGTCCACCTCGGTGGGGGAGGCGAAGCCGTTGGTCATGTGGATCATGCGGGCGTTCTCGAGCGCGACCGGGTCGACGCCGCGGGTGACCACCAGGTAGTCACGCATCACGATGCCGTGCCGGTTCTCCTCGGCGGTCCAGCGACCCACCCAGGTGCCCCAGGCGCCGTCCTGGGAGAAGTTCTCGGCGATCTCGCGGTGGTAGGACGGCAGGTTGTCCTCGGTGAGCAGGTTGGTGATCATCGCCGCCTTGGCGACCTCGCTGAGCTTGGACTGCTCAGGATCCCAATCGATGCCGCCCATGGCGGCGAAGTTGCGGCCTTCATCCCACGGCACGTAGTCGTGGGGATGCCATTCCTTGGCCAGCGACAGGTGCCGGTTGACGTTTTCTTCGGCAACCGGCTCCAACTCCGTGAGTAGTTCGAGTTGAGTCAGATCCCTTGCCATGTAAAAACCCTTCGCTGTCTGCTTGCGGTCGAACGTCGCGATGCGGCCATACCTTACGGCACCGTAGGTGTGACGCGAAACGCAACAGCACGGATTTCCGCCGAAGTTGAGCAACGCCACAACCTCGTAAGATTCCGCTAGGTGATGCGGACGAGTCTAGGTGTTCGGCCCGCAGCGTAGGGACTATCGCTGCGGGCCGCGCGGTGTTAGCCCCGGTCGGGGAACTCTCAGCGTTTGCCGCCGAGGATGCCGCCCAGGATGCTGCCGAGACCGCCGCCCGCGTTCTTGGCCAGCGCCTCGCCGATCACCCCACCCAGCCCGCCGCTGGAACTGCTGCCGCCGATCAGCCCGCCCAGCAGGTCACCAAGGCCGCCGCCGGAGGACTGCTGCTGCGGCGCGGGCGCCGGCGCGGCCGCGCCACCGCCGGTGAGCTGCTTGGCGACATAGGCCAGCACGATCGGCGCCAGGATCGGCAGCAGCTTGCCGATCAGGTCGTTGCCGCCGGTCCCGCCGGTCCCGCCGAGCGCGCTGATGACGGTGTTCTTCTCGTCGCCGAACACGTTGTCGACGATCTTCTCGCCATCGGCGACGTCGACCTGCTGCAGATCGACGGCGCCCTCGCCCTCGACGAGACCGCCGTGGCTGTCGAGCGCGCCGAGCAGCGAGGCCGCGCCCTGCGGCTCGGCCGCGTTGGCCTGCAGCCCGCCCAGCAGCGTCGGCAACGCGGCCTGGACCGCGTTGGTCGCGGTCGCCTGGTCGACGCCGAGCTGGTCGGCGATCTGGGCGATCGGAACTTGGGAGAGCAAATCATCGAAGGAAGTCATCGGCTCCGCCTGTGTCGAGTGGTGCCCGGTACAGCCCGGGTCGGGCTCAGGGTAGAAGACCGACCGGGCCGTACCCCGCGTTTTCGGCGGCGTCTGCGGTGGGCGCGTCGCCACGTGACGTTGCCCGCGGGCACCGCGCGGCGAACCCGAGTAGCCCGGTACGCGTGCCCGGCGCGCGCCGGAGACGGACGGTGGAGGAGAACACCTGGCCCGATGCTGGGAGCAGACCATGGCCGAGGCGACGACAATCCCGCCGGATGCCCGCGTGACACCGACGTCCTACGACGCCTTCCTGTCGTACTCCCACGCCGACCGGGCCGTCGCGGCCGGTATCCAGCGCGGCCTGCACCGCATCGGCCGCCGGATGGGCCGCCTGCACGCCCTGCGCGTGTTCCGCGACGCGACCGACCTGACCGCCAGCCCCGACCTGTGGGGCAAGGTCGCCGAGGCCATGGACCGGGCCCGCTACTGCATCGTGGTGCTCTCGCCCGCCTCCGCCGCCTCGGAATGGGTCGACCGCGAGATCGCCTACTGGCTGCGTACCCGCGGCCCCGAACAGCTGCTGTTCGTCGTCGCCGGCGGACAGGTGAAATGGGATCGCCACACCCACCGCTTCGACCCCGACCGCTCCACCGTGGCACTGCCCGTCCTGACCGAGCCGGGTGCACTCCCCACCGAACCCCTCTACGTCGACGTCAGCGAAGACGCGCCATGGGATCCCCGCGCCACCCTGTTCCGCGAGAAACTGACCGACCTGGCCGCCCCCATCCACGGCAAACCGAAATACGAACTGGCGGGCGAGGACCTGCGCGAACAACGCCGGTTCCGGCGCATCCGCCGGATCGCGGTGCTGACCCTGATCCTGCTCACCGTCCTCGCGCTGGCCGCGGCCTACATCGCCGTCGACCGGCAGCGCGAGGCCGAACGCCAACGCAACCAGGCGATCGGCCTGCGCCTGGTCGCCGACACCGAGTCGATGCTGGCCGGCGCGCGTCCGCGTGACGACGTGCGGGCCATCCAGCAGACCCTCGCCGCCCAGCAGATCTCGCCGAGCTTCGACGAAGGGGCGCTGCTGCGCACGTTGAACGGTGAAGCGGCGGTGGAGAAGATCGTGCAGACGGGGAAGCCGTTCAGCATGAACGATCTGCTCGGGAGTCTCGACCGTTTGGCTGAGGTGTATCGGACGGCGACACCGGACTTCAGTGTCACGTTCGGTCCGGCGGGTGATCGAATCCTCACCAGCGGTGTCGAGATGCGGCTCTGGGATGCGGCGACCGGCGCTCGCATCGATCGGCTCTTCGAACCCCAGCCGCGCGCATTGCGAGCGGTGTTCAGCCCGGACGGTCGGCGGATCTTGGGGGCAGACGCCGAAGGCCGGATCCAGATCTGGGATGCCGAGACCGGCCGATCGGTCGCGCCGGCGCTGACGGGGATGACCGGCGTCGCGAATACGCTCGCTATCTCGCCGGACGGCCGGTCTGTTGTGGCGGGCGGTCAGGACGGTGAGATCCGTTGGTGGGATGTCGTCGACGGCCGCACCGCGGTGTTCCCCGGTCACGAAGGCACGGTGAACTCCGTGGCGTTCAGTCCGGACGGGCGACAGTTCGTATCCGGTGGCGACGACACCACCGTGCGGATCTGGAATGTGATGTCGCCGGCGGACCCGCCGGAGATCCTGCGTCGGCACAGCCAGCAGGTGAAGTCTGTCGCGTGGAGCCCCGACGGCCGGCGTATCGCGTCCGGCAGTATCGGCGGAGTCGATATCGCGGCCGCGGCACCCGAGTTCGGCAACGGGCTCCTGCTCTGGGACGCCGACACTCGACAGCCCGTCGGCCGACCACTCGTCGGGCACGACGGACTCGTCAACTCCGTCGCATTCAGTCCGGACGGCACCAGGCTGGCGTCGGGGGCGACGGACGGCACCATCAGGCTGTGGAACGCGGGCACAGGGGCGTCGGAAGGGACGCCACTGACGGGCCACTCCGGTTGGGTCGTCGGTGTCGGGTTCAGTCCCGACAACCACCGTCTCGCTTCCATCGCGTGGGACGGGACGATGCGCATCTGGGATGTCAGCCGATCCGGTTCACTCGGCTCGCCATGGCCGGACGGCGGATCCTCGACACCGGGCTTCGGCGCGATCCTGGCGCTGGAGGGTGATCGCCTCGTCAAGCAGGTCGAAGCGGATGCCTCGGTCTGGGTGGTCGATTCGCGGACGGGCCGCGGCATCCGGTTCGTCGACTATCCCGACGATTTCGCCACCGACGCGGCGATCAGTCCGGGCGGCCGCCGCATCGCCGTAGCCGGACCTGACAAGTCGGTGACCTTCTATGACGCCGACACCGGCGCAGAGGTCGGCCGCCCCCTGACCGGATTCGCCGGGCGGGTGGACGATCTGGACTTCGGCGCGACCGGCTCGCGGCTGGCGACCGTCACCGACGAGGGCGTCGTGCAGGTGTGGGACACCGACATCGGCGCGCCCATCGGCGGGCCGTTCGTGGGGCTACCCGAGGCCGACTGGATCGCCCTCAGCCCGGACGGCCGGTATCTCGTTGCCGTTCACGACAAGACCGCCCGGCTGTGGAGCACCGAGACCGGTGATCCGATCGGCGATCCCATGACCGGAGAGGACGACGTCGCGGACGTCGAATTCGATGCCGCCGGTACTCGCTTGCTCATCCGCCGGGCGGGATCGGTCGGTCTCTGGGACCTGGGCACCGGCGCCGTCGTCACAGAGATCCGTGCCAGCTTCATCTGGGCGCTGGCGTCGGCTCCCGATGGATCCCGGTTCGTCACCGCTGAGGAATCAGCGCTGCGCCGTTGGGACATGCGAACCGGCGAGCAGATCGGTCCGCCGATGGCAGGGCACAAGGACTGGGTGCGAAGTCTCGCCATCAGCGCCGACAGCCGCTATATCGTCTCCGGTTCCAGCGACCGGACAGTGCGCTTCTGGGACCTCACCGACGGCCACGCGGTCGGCGAGCCGTTGCGCGGGTCGCCCGGCTGGATCGAGAACATCTGGATCAGTGCGGACGGCACCCGCGTGCTGACCAGGTATCAGGATTACGCCGACAAGTCGGAGATGTGGACCTGGCCCGGCCCCGAATCCTGGGCCGATCACCTCTGCGACAAACTCACCTTCAACATGAGCCGCCAGCAGTGGGCCGATTGGGTTTCGCCCGACCTCGCCTACCGCCCCGTCTGCCCAGACCTGCCCCCACACCCCGACGACCGCTGAAATCGGGGTGGTGGGAATCACAGCAAGACCCTGGCGTGAGGCGGTGCGGCGACCGGACAGGGGAAGGATCTGCGCTGGGTTCGGGGCCCGCGACGGGCGCGGAAAAACCCTGTCACCCCAGGTGGGGCGGGTGAAGCGTGGTGCCCCCTGTAGGACTCGAACCTACGACCTAGTGATTAAAAGTCACCAGCTCTACCAACTGAGCTAAAGGGGCGCGGAGGGGAGTCTAACCGACGGTGCGCCGTCCGGCCGAATACCGGTCCCCGGTGCTGTCGGCGGGGTGGATCGCGGCTGGTCGGCGGACGTAACAAAGATTACGGTAGGGACGATTCCCGGTAACCGGCTGGTACTCAGCATCGTTCGCGCTTCGGGCGCCGACGTGGTATCGAATACTGTTGTATTGCAACAGTTTTCGATGAGCAGGGGATACGTGGCGGAGAAAGTGGTCCGGTGTGGGCGCGAGCTCGCGACCGTCGGGCGAACAGCAGGGGGTTCGCCGAGGGGTCGCGGGGCCGGTCAACCGGGCTGTGCGCCTGCGGAATTCGTAGCCGACGAAACCTTTTCGGTTGCGCTCGGTTTGCTGGGTGAGATATCCGGACCGGATGCCCGGATGGGTGCTTCATTTGCCGCGTGTCGGCAGCGAAATGCGGGTACGGTGATCGCCTGATGAATTTCGGGACAATCACCGCTGCCGTGATATCGCGCGGTTCGGTGCCGGGTGTGGCGGCAAGGAATTCATCGAGGGTTCGAAGTGCCGGGGTGAACGCGATGGCGCGCGAAACCTTCGGCGAAGGGGCAATCGTTACCGCAGGAGGAGGCGGTTCTCACAGGTAGTTGAGCCCGAGTGTGCACCCCCTGCGGCGCACTCGGGCAGGCGAACTATAGCAGCCGGAGGGGTACCGGCTTTTCTGCGAGATTTCATACCGAAAGTTTGAATTAAAACCACTATTTGCACCTGCGGTCGGTTATTGAACGCGGGTGACTAGAAGGTTCGGAGGCGTTTCGAGCATGGCACGGCAGCAAGAGCGGGCCCGCCGGACACGCGCGGCGATAATCAAGTCCGCGGCCGTCGAGTTCGGGAAGAGCGGGTATGCCGCGGCATCGCTCAACCGCATTCTGGAGGGTTCGCGCGCCACCAAGGGCGCGATGTACTTTCATTTCGACTCCAAGGAAGACCTGGCGCGCGCGGTGCTCGACACCGCGGTCGAGCGCTACCGCGGGTGTGCCGAGCGCTGGCTGGCGCGCGGCGACCTCGGTCCGCTCGACGTGCTGCACGGCATGGTCGACGAGATCGCGCTGCGGCTCGAGCACGACACCATCGTGCAGGCCGAGTACCGGCTGGTGATCGAGCCCGAGTTCCACCGCGACGCGGGCAACGGTGGCGGCCGCATCGTCGGCCGGGCGACCCGGGTGCTCGCGGTGCGCGCGATCGACGACGGGCAGCTGCGCGCCGACGCCGACCCGGACCGGTTCACCCGCACCCTCTCCGCGGCCCTGGCCGGCCAGCGCTATCTGATCGACCCGATCGCCAGCGGCGCGGCGGGTGATCTGCGCGCGCGGTTCGCCGAGGTGCTGGAGGTCATCGTCGAGGCGATGGCGACCCCGGTGTGGATCCAGAGTTTCCGCAGCGACGGCTGGCGTGCGCAGGCTCGGCTCGACGACCTCGGTTTGGGCGCCTGACCAGCCGATTTGGAAGTCTGCGCACACCTGTCATAAGCTATGCGAGCTCCCAACGGAAACGTTGAAAGCCGGTCCGGAGAGATCCGGGACGAGCCCCCTTCGTCTAGCGGCCTAGGACGCCGCCCTTTCAAGGCGGTAGCGCGGGTTCGAATCCCGTAGGGGGTACAGTCTTCGGACTGTGTAGCAGTACAGCAAGGCCCTGTGGCGCAGTTGGTTAGCGCGCCGCCCTGTCACGGCGGAGGTCGCGGGTTCGAGTCCCGTCAGGGTCGCAAGTAAGCGCCGGAGTGATCCGGCGCTTCGCGTATGGCATTCAGTACGGGTGCCTGCGGCCAGGTAGCTCAGTTGGTACGAGCGTCCGCCTGAAAAGCGGAAGGTCGCCGGTTCGATCCCGGCCCTGGCCACCAACGAAATCCCCTCACCGGTTCCGGTCGAGGGGATTTCGCGTTTTCAGCCGCCGGTCGGCATGCGCAGGGCGTTCACCCACAGGCGGGTGACGGTGTAGACGAGGTCCTCCAGCGGTGGCTGGTCGTCTCCGCCGACGACGAAATGATGGAAGGCCATGCGGCTGACCATGCTCGACAGCGCCCGTGCGGTGAGCATCGGATCGAGGTCGGGGTCGGCCAGGCCGCGTCGCTGCAGCTCGGCAATGCCGCGGGCATTGCGGTGGATGAAGGCGTCGGCCCGCTGTCGGCGCAGCGCGCTGAACTCGGGGTCGATGGTGGCGACCTGCTCGAGCAGGCCCATCAGCTTCGCGTTGCGCCGGTAGGCCTCGAAATAGGCGCGGTTGCTCGCCTCGACGATCGCCGCCGGGTCGTCGGTGTCGAGTACCCGCCGCATGCCGGGGTGCAGCATGTCCTCCTGGGCGTGCTCCAGGATCGCCGCGAAGATCTCCTCCTTGCCGGCGAAATAGGTGTAGAAGGTGCCCGAGGAGCAGTTGGCCTCCTGGGTGATGTCCACCAGCCGGGCATCGAGATACCCCAGCCGCTCGAACACCTTCCGGCCCGCCTCGATCAGCGCGGCCCGCGTCCGCAGGCCACGCTGGGTGGTGGGCAGCTCGCGCAACAGCGAGGTGCGCGCCATCGAGGGCGGCGCACCGTCGCTGTCGTGGTTCGCGAGGTCGTCCATGCTGTATTTATAGCGCTCAGGGCTGGAAGACGATGCGCCCGACCGTCGAGCCGTCGCCCAGCCTGCCGAGGCCGTCGGGTACCTCGGCCAGCGAAAGGCGTTCGCTGATCAGGGGTTTCAGTCCTGCGGTGGCGAGCCGGGTCAGCTCGGTGTGACAGTCGGCGATCGCGGGCCGGTTGTACTGTTTGTACAGACCCCAGTGCAGGCCGATGATCGAGTAGTTCTTGATCAGGGCGTGGTTGAGCGCGGGCTGCGGGATGGTGCCGCCGGCGAAGCCGATCACCAGGATGCGGCCCTCGAAGGCGACGCACTTGGTGGACTTGGCGTAGGCGTCGCCGCCGACCGGGTCGTAGATCACGTCGGCGCCGCGGCCGCCGGTGAACTCCTTGACGGTCGCGACGATGTCCTCGGTGTGCCGGTCGATGACGAGATCGGCGCCGAGCCTGCGGCAGTAGTCGACCTTGCCGGGCCCGCCGACCACGCCGATCACCCGCGCGCCCGCGGCCTTGCCCAGCTGCACGGCGGTGCTGCCGACACCGCCCGCCGCCGCGTGCACCAGCAGGGTCTCGCCCGGCCGCAGCTGGGTGCGGCGGTGCAGCGCGAACCAGCTCGTCTGGTAGCCGATGCACAGCGCGGCGGCCTCGGCGTCGTCGAGCGCGTCCGGTGCGGGGAACACGTTCTCCTCGTCCAGCACCGCGAGCTCGGCGAACGCGCCGCCGGGCAGCGTCGTCGTGCCGACGACGCGATCACCGACCGCGAACCGGTTCGCCCCCGCGCCGACCGCGACGACCTCGCCGCACAGCTCGACGCCCGGCGTGAACGGCAGCGGCGGCTTCACCTGGTACTGCCCACGGCACAGCAGCACATCCGGGAAGTTGGCCGGCGCCGCGAGCACCCGCACCAGCACCTGGCCCGGACCGGCGACGGGGTCGTCGACGTCGGTGAGCCGCAGGACGTCGCGGGGTTCGCCGAGTTCGCTCAGCTGCCAGGCCTTCACGCGCGCACCGCCTGCTCGCGATACTTGCCCAGCTCCTGACGGGCGATGGATCGTTTGTGCACCTCGTCGGGGCCGTCGGCCAGGCGCAGAGTGCGCAATCCGGCCCAGGCCTGGGCGAGCGGGAAGTCGTCGGTGACGCCGCCCGCGCCGTGCACCTGGATCGCGCGGTCCAGGATCTTCAGCGCGATGGTCGGGGCGGCGACCTTGATCGCGGCGATCTCGGTGCGGGCGGCCTTGTTGCCGACGGTGTCCATCAGATACGCGGCCTTGAGGGTGAGCAGCCGGATCATCTCGATGTCGACGCGCGCCTCGGCGATCCAGTCCTGGATATTGGCGTTCTCGGCGATCGGCTTGCCGAAGGTCACCCGCGACAGCGCCCGCTTGCACATCAGTTCCAGTGCCCGCTCGGCCATGCCGATGCTGCGCATGCAGTGGTGGATACGGCCGGGTCCGAGGCGGGCCTGGCTGATCGCGAACCCCTCGCCCTCGCCTTTCAGTACATCGGTGACGGGCACTCGCACATCGGAGAAGTCGATCTCGGCGTGGCCCTCGCGGTCGTGATAGCCGAACACCGGGAGGCTGCGCACGATCGTCACGCCGGGGGCGTCGATCGGGACCACCATCATCGACTGCTGCCGGTGCGGCGCGGCCTGCGGATCGGTCTTGCCCATCACGATCAGGACCCGGCAGTTCTTGTGCAGGGCGTTGGTGGCGAACCACTTGCGGCCGTTGAGCACGTACTCGTCGCCGTCGCGCACCATCGACAGCTCGACATTGGTCGCGTCGGAGCTGGCCACGGCGGGTTCGGTCATCGCGAAGGCCGAGGCCATGGTGCCGTCGAGCAGCGGCTCGAGGTACTTGCGCTTGTGCTCCTCGGTGCCGAACAGCTCGAGCACCTCCATGTTGCCGGTGTCGGGGGCGTTGCAGTTGCAGGCCTCCGAGGCGAGGTGGCTGCGGCCCATGATCTCGGCCAGCGGCGCGTACTCGAGATTGGTCAGGCCGGGGCCGCGGCCGGGATGCGGGTGGAAGAGGTTCCACAGGCCGCGCCGCTTGGCCTCGGCCTTGAGCTCCTCGAGGATCGGCGGCTGGAAGTGCGGGTCACCGGAAGCGCGCATCTGCTCCTCGTACACGGGCTCGGCCGGATAGACGTGGGTGTCCATGAAGTCGAGGAGTTCGTCGCGATACTTCGCGGCGCGGTCGGTGAGTTGGAACATGCGGTGGCTCCCGGTGGAGTGGAGGGACGGCGCTTTCCTCGACCGTATTCGAAGTTGACGTCAACATCAAGAACGAAGCGTCGCGATCCAGGCCCTGGTGTCGGCGGGGTCGATGACGTCGTCGAGCTCGAAGCCGGTGGCCGCCGTCAGCGCCTTGCCCTGCTGGTAGGCCAGGGCGAGCAGCTGCTCGAACAGGGTGTCGCGCTCGGCCGGGTCGGCGGCCGCGAGTTCCTTGCTGAACCCGAGGCGGACCGCGCCCTCCAGGCCCATCGGCCCGATCTCGCCGGTGGGCCAGGCGATGGTGAACCGGGGCGCGCGGAAGTGGCCCGCCGTCATCGCCATCGCGCCGAGGCCGTAGCCCTTGCGCAGGATGATCGTGCCGAACGGGACGCTCAGCCGGGCACCGAGGACGAACAGGTCGCTGAACCGGCGTACCGTGGCCGTCTTCTCCGCCTCCGGTCCGACCATGAATCCCGGTGTGTCACACAGCGACACGATCGGCATTCCGAACGATTCGCACAGCCGCAGGAAATCGCCCATCTTGTCGGCGGCCTCGGCATCGATGGCGCCGCCCAGGTGGTGGCTGCTGTTGGCGACCAGGCCGTACGGCTGCCCGGCCACCCGCACCAGCGCGGTGACGACGCCGACGCCGTAGTCGGCGCGCAACTCCAGCATCGAGCCCACATCGACGATCGCCTCGATCGCGCGGTGGATGTCGTAGGCGCGCAGCCGGTTCTCCGGCACCACGTGCCGGGCCAGGCGCGGATCGGGTGCTTCGTAGTCGTCGACCGGGCCCTGGAAGTAGCCCAGGTACTGCTTGGCCAGCGCCACCGCGTGCGCCTCGTCGCGGGCGACCAGGTCGACCACGCCGTTGCGGCGCTGCACGTCGATGGGGCCGATGTCCTCCGGGCGGTAGACGCCGAGGCCGCCGCCCTCGATCATGGCGGGGCCGCCCATGCCGATATTGGCGTCGGGGGTCGCGATGATCACGTCGCAGGTCCCGGCCAGGGCGGCATTGCCCGCGAAGCAGCGGCCCGACACGATCGACACCAGCGGCACCAGCCCGCGCAACGCGCCGAGCGCGCGGAAGGTGGTGACCTCGAGCATCATGCCGGTCGTGTCGGTGTCGCCGGGCCTGCCACCGCCGCCTTCGGCGAACAGCACCACCGGCACCCGCTTGCGGGCGGCCAGCTCGAAGGCGCGGTCGGTCTTGAGGTGGTTGATCCGGCCCTGGGTGCCCGCGAGCACGGTGTAGTCGTAGGCGATCACCACCGCCTCGGCCGCGGCGCCGAAGCGGTCGGCCCCGATCGTGGCCAGGCCGGTGACCAGGCCGTCGGCGGGGGTGTTGGCGATGAGGTCGGCCTCGGCGCGCCTGCTGCGCTGGGCGGCGAAGGCCAGCGCGCCGTATTCGACGAAGCTGCCCGCGTCGACCAGGTCGGCGATGTTCTCCCTGGCCGTGCGGCGGCCGAGCCGGTGCCGCCTGGCGACCGCCTCGGGCCGGGATTCGTCCAGGGTGACGCGGTGGCGCGCCTGGATCTCGGCGACATCGGCGCGGGGCCGGTCGGGGTCGAGGTCGGCGCCGGTCTCGGCGGTGTCGTCGCCACCCGTGGGGTCGACGATCACCAGCGCGTCGCCGGGCGCGACGACCTGTCCGGGATGCACGAGCACCCTGGCCGTGCGCGCGGCCCGCGGCGCGGCGACGACGTGCTGCATCTTCATCGCCTCCAGCACCACGAGCTGTCCGCCCGCGCCGACCTCGACGCCCTCGGCGAGCACCTCCACCACCGTGCCCGCCAGCTGGGCGCGGATCGCCTCCTGCCCCGGATACAGTTCCACCGCTTCGGCGGTGGGCTCCGGCCGATCCGCTTCGGCGGCCGCCACGAAAGCGGGCAGCCGTTCGCCGAGCCACGCGGTGGTGACGGTGCCGGACTGGAATTCCTTGTCGGCGAGGATTTCCCGCAGGAAGCCGATATTGGTGCGCAGGCCGTCGACGCCGAATTCGCCCAGCGCGACGGCGGCCTTGCGCGCGGCCGCGGGGAAGGAGCCGCCGCGGGTGCGGGTGATCACCTTGGCCAGCAGGGAGTCGTAGCGGGGGCTCGGGGTCAGGCCCGGCCTGCCGAAGGTGTCGACCCGGACGCCGGGGCCGGTGGGCGGCGCGAATCCGGTGAGGGTGCCCGCGGTCGGGATCGCCGAGCCGTCGGCGGCCATGGTCTCCATGTTCACCCTGGCCTGGATGGCGATACCCTCGGCCGGCGCCGGTTCGGAAGCCGCTGCGTCGGAGGTGATTCCGCTCGGCAGACCGAGTTCGGCCAGGCGCGCGCCCCGGGCGACGGCGAGTTGCGCGGCGACCAGGTCGACGCCCGTGACCTCCTCGGTGACGGTGTGTTCCACCTGGATCCGCGGATTCACCTCCAGGAACACGAATTCCGCGCCGGAGACAAGGAATTCGACGGTCGCGAGCCCGCGATAGCCGACGTGCGCGCACAGCCGGACCGCGGCCGCGTGCAGGTCGCGCCGAAGTGCCGCGGAGAGTCCTTGGGCGGGCGCGATTTCGAGCAGCTTCTGATGCCTGCGCTGCACGCTGCAATCGCGGTCCCCGAGCGCGAGCGCGACGGTGCCGTCGGCGATGATCTGCACCTCGATGTGCCGGGCTCGCTCCAGCAGTGCCTCGGCGAACACGGCCGGATTGCCGAAGCCGAGTTCGGCCTCGGCGGCACACTGCCGGTACGCCTCGTCGACCTCGGCGGCCGTCCGCACCACCCGCATGCCGCGGCCGCCGCCACCGGCCAGCGCCTTGATCATGATCGGGCCCGCCTGCACCGCGAGGAACGCGCGCACCCGCGCCACGTCGGCGGGGCCGTCGGTGGCGGGCAGGACCGGGACACCGGCCGCGACGGCGGTCGCGCGGGCCGCCGACTTGTCGCCGAACCGGTCGAGCACATCCGGGTCGGGGCCGACGAAGGTGCGGCCCGCCGCCGCGCAGGCCCGCGCGAAATCGGCGTTCTCGCTGAGGAACCCGTAACCGGGGTGGACGAACTCCGCGCCGGTCTTCTCGGCGGCGGACAGGATCGCGGCGTGGTCGAGATAGGCGGCGGGACCGGCGCCGGCCAGCGCGATCGCCTCGTCGGCGGCGTGCACGTTCGGATTGTCCGCGTCGTCCTCGGCGTACACCGCCACCGTGCGCACCCCGAGTTCGGTGGCGGTGCGGATGACGCGCAGGGCGATCTCGCCACGGTTGGCGATCAGGAGTTTCACCGGCTGTCCTTCGGGGTGGGTCGTTGTCGCGCTCATCGGGTGAAGCCGATGAGGCGTTCGGCGATGGCGATGTGCTCGGCGACGAACTGTTCGCGCTCGTCGGGTGCGGCATCGGCGACCCGGGAGGCGCCGATGAGCAGGGCGTCGGTGAGGGTCTCGACCACGCGCGGCAGTGGTGCGCACGGATCGATACGCTCCGCGTCGACGTTCGCGAGGAAGGTCGTGAAGCGCTTGCGCAGGCGATCGCGGACAGTGCGCCACTGCGCGCCGATGGCCGGGTCGACGCCGGCGCGATGCTCGATCAGGGGCACCAGGGCGCCGTTGGCGAACACCGCGTCGGCGAAGGCCCTGGTGGTGGCGGCGATGACGTCGACCGGTTCGGTGATCGCCACGTCCACCACCTGCTGCGCTTCCAGGAATTGCGCGCTCACCCGCTCGGTGACGGCCCGGAACACCTCGTCCTTGGAGGAGAAGTACGCGTAGAACGTCGCCCGGGAGACCCGCGCCCTGGTGGTGACGGTCTCCACCGAGGTCTGGTCGTAGCCAAGCTCGGCGAAGCAGCGGGCCGCCGCGTCGAGCAGTTCGCCGCGGCGGGGTCCGCCGCTGTCCTTGCGCGCCGATCGCGCCCGTTCCTGCGCCGCACTCGTGGTCACCGTTCGGAGTTTCATTGACATTGACGTCAATGTCAATGGGGCGGCGCGGTCGCGACCAGCGCGATTACCGTCCAGGTCGTTCCAGCAGGTACAGTCCACCCTCGGTGTAGCGATACACGGCACGGCCCTGTGGCGCAGTTGGTTAGCGCGCCGCCCTGTCACGGCGGAGGTCGCGGGTTCGAGTCCCGTCAGGGTCGCCATACCGAAAACCCCGGTACCGCACTGCGGTACCGGGGTTTTCGCGTTCCGGGTGGCTAGTTCCGGTGGTCGATGCTGGTGATCCGATAGCGGCCGGGCGCCACCTCGGCGGTGCGCATCGTCTGCTGGATCTTCTCGATCTCGGTGCCGCCGGGCCACTGCTGCTGCACGGTGACATTCCAGACGGTCGGATCGGTGGAGTCGGCGCGGGTGATGTGGATGCAGTACTTGACGCCGGTCGGGAAGGTGGCGATGCCCGCGGCCAGCGCCGACTCGTCGCCGACATGGGCGTCGTCGGTGACGTAGGTGCGCGCTTTCGCGGCGTCCCGGTCGACGTAATAGCTGTATTCGAAGCCCAGGATCGCACCCTGCGGGGTGGCGGTGTCGCCGCGCTCGGCGCTGATGGTGATGGACTGACTACGGAAGGTCTCACAGCCCGCGACCGCGTGCGCGGGCGGCGGTGCGACCGTGGTCGCGGTGGAACCCGTTGCCGGCGCGCCGGATACGGCCGCCCGCTGCGCCGCGGCGGGCTGATCGCCGGAGCCGAGGAAGATATTGGCCGCCACCCCGACCAGCGCCACGAAGATGAGCGCACCGACGACGCCCTTCACCGCGGCCGCCGCCTTGGCGCGGCCGTGGGGATCGTCGTAGCGTTCGTCGTCGTAGCGCTTGCGCGGCCTGCGCGTGACCGTCCCGCCGCCGCCGAAGTCCTTGAGCCGCGGCAGCACCGGCATCTCGACGTGGTCGCCGCTCTGCTCGGTCGCCGTGGTGGTGGCCCAGTCGTTCCAGTCGATGTCGTCGGTGCGCTGCGGTGGTTCCGCCGCGGGCAGGCCGTCGGTCCAGTCGTTCCAGTCGCCGGTGAAGCCGTCGTCCTCGGCCGGGGTCCGGTAGATCGGCTCGGTCGGCGCCGGCTGCTCGCGCACCTCGTCGAAGGTCTCCGGCTCCGGCGGCGGCCATACCTCCGGATTGGTGCCGATGGTCTGCGGCTCGGCCTCGCGCCGCCGCCGGCGTCGCCGTTTGCCCTGGGGACGACGGCGCGCCGGATCGGCGGGCGAGGCGAAGTAGGACCCGAACGGGTTGTCCATATGCGGCCCTTACGCGGGCGCCGGGACGACTCCCGGCTGGCCGTGTTTCGGCGCCGCCTGCGGCTTCTCGCTCTCCTGATCCTGTTGCGGACGCCCGGCGGGCGGGATCACCCCGCTCTGCATCGGCTGCTGCTGGGCGGGGGCCGGGGTCTGTGCCGGAGCCTGTTGCGGCTGATCGGTTTTCGGGGTCTGGTTGGCCGGGGCCTGGATGACCGGGTCCGGCGTGCTCGGCGCGGGCTTGGTGGAGTTGCCGCTGGTCGACGGGTCCGGCTTGGTGGCGGTGTCGCCGTTGCCGAGCCCGGCGAACAGGCCGCCGGAGTTGGTGCCGCCGTTGGTCGACGGCGCGGTCGGCGTGGTGCCCGCCGGGGTGGTGGTCGTGCTCTCGGTGCCGGTGACGTTCGCGGCGAGGGTGTCGATGCCGGTGGTGGCCAGGTCGGCGCCCGTGTCGATGCCGTGCATGGCGACCTCGGCGATCTTGTCGATCAGGTGGGTGCCGAAGGTGACGCCGGCGTCGATCGCCGCGGTGCCCAGTGCGACGCCGCCGTCGATCAGCGCCTCCTGCAACGCGATCTGCGCCGCGACGGCGGGATCGGTGGTGGTGGTGTCGGTGTCGGTGTCGAACTCGGTGGACGTGCCGCCGGTGCCGAGCACGTAGACGCCGGGGGCGACCTCGGTGGCGCCGGGCGGCACGGTGACGCCGTTGGTGCCGCCCAGGTCGGAGGTGAGACCCCGGGTGTTGCGGGTGTGTTCGTCCATCTCGGTGCTCGCGGTGCCGACCACGCCGACGGCCTCCTGGATCGCCTCCTCGGCGAGTTCCACGATCGCGTCCAGGTTGTTGCCGTTCACCGCGGGTGCGGCGGCCTTCGCCTTCGCGCGGAAGTCGGCGATGATCGCGTCGACCTTCGCGGCCGCGGTGGCCTGGGTCGAATGCGCCTGGCCGAGCAGGGTGCTCAGCTGCTGACCGCGGTCGGCGGCCGCCGACACCTCGGTCGCGGTCCGGCGCAGCGCCGGGGTGGCCGGGGCCGCGGTGTCGGTCGACTCCAGCGCGTACAGGCCGAGCCGGTGCGGGTCCTCGGTGGCGCTGGTCGCGGTGCTCGCCGAGGTGAGCGCGGCGACGACGTCGGCGTCCGGGTCGGCGGAGGTGTTGGCGCCCAGCGATTTGCGCAGCTCGAGCAGTGGCACCTCGAGCAGGGCGATCACCGGTTCGATCTTGGCTTCCGCCTCGGCCTGCGAGATCGTGCTCAGTGTGGTCTCGGTGGCCAGGGATTTGGTACGCATCACGCCACCTCGCTCTGCGTCGCGCGCAGGTCGGCCGCCAGGTCGGTGTCGATCCCGGTGACGTCGGTGCCGTACCGGTTCAGGATGTCCTGATACGCGGTGACGAGATTGCCCGCGGTGCTCAAGGTCGAGGCGTGCGCACCCGCCGCCGCCGTCCACGCCGCGGCGAATTCCCGCCCGAGCACACCGAGCCCGGACAGGTCGACCCCCGCCGCGGTCGTCGTGTTCGTCGCCGCTTCTCCGAGTAGATCTGCGACCCGAGCTGCAGCGCGCTGGTACGCGTCGAGCGCTGACGGGTCGAACGACATTTCCGCCATAATGTCTTCCCCTTCACGATCGCGGGTGCTCTCGAGCACTCCCGGCACGAAAAGCCTAACCAGCCGAACGCCCCAGGGTGAAGCTTCCGCCCCCACCCGTCCATCGCCGAAAGGTCACTCGGCAATAGCTCGCCCGAAACACTCCCGACCACCCCACCGATGTCGCCGGGCACGGGCATGATGTCTCCCGCATCGTGCGAAACAGGGGAAGGGCACTGCCATGGTCGATTTGGCGAAGACCGACGCGAATCCGCTCGCCGAGGAGGAAGACCCGTCGCTCGCCGTCGTCGTCGAACCCGAGGGCTTGCTGGTCGCCGGTGACCCGGAAGCGGTGGAGAGCTACCTGGAACGCCTCAAGTCCCACGGCGTCGAGCTCTACCACATCGCGGGTGTCACGCCGGGCTCGGCGACGGGCGCCGCGAGTTTGAGCGCCGGACTGGGCGTACTGCGTGCGCAGCACGGCACCTTCGTCAAATTGCGGCCACAGGATGCCGCCAAGATGTCGAAGTTCGGGGTGATGCCGGGCAATGGCGGATACCACCGCATGTCGCTGACCGACGGTGCGGGCAAGATCCGGGCTCAGCTGCAGTGGAAGCCGGTGTCGCTGGCCGGGACCAAGGCGCTCAGTCTGCAGATGACGATCGCGACCGTGGCGCTGCAGACCGCCATCGCGGAGGCGACGGCGGCGGTCGAGCGGGTGGAGGGGAAGGTCGAGCAGGTGCTCGATCTGGTCAAGGCCTCGACCTCGGGTGATGTGCTGGGGCAGCACGCCGCGCTGATACGGATCGTGCGGGCGTTCGACGAGTCCGGTGTTTTTCCGGCGGCGGACTGGGATGCGATCGCCTCGCTCGGGCCTGCCGCCGAGGTGGTCGTCGAGAGGTTGCGGGCGCACATCCGGTCGACGCTGGACGGGTTCGACGCGGGGAAGCCGGTACAGCAGCGGGCCGAGTATCTGCGTGACGCGCTCGAGGCCAATCGACTGGGCGCGGCGCTCGATCTGCTCGTCGTCGCCGAGGACTCGCTCTACCAGTGGCAGCGGTTGCGGATCGAGCGAGTCCGGAACACAGAGCCGCAGCTGCTGGAACCGGTGATCGACGGGGCGCGGGCGATGCTGGCCGAGCATCTCGCGGCGGACGGGCGGCTGCTGTTGCAGGCGCGTGAGCAGCTCGCGCACTATGCGGCGATCCGCCCGCTGGAGATCGCGCGCAAGATCTCGGGCAGCAGGCTCAAACGCGACATGGCCCAGTTGAAGGCCGATCTCGACGGGTTCGCGGCCGCGCGGCGGAGTCAGGTAGCGGGGTGGCAGGAACATGAGGATCCGCGGATCGGGGACGCGCTGGCCGAGATCGGGAATCGGTTCAAGGCATTCGGGGACTCGGTGCGGGAGCTGGGTGCGCGTGGTGTGGATTCGGGTGCCGCGGGTGTAGGCATCGTCGGGCGCAAGGCGTGGGAGGCGGCTGAGCGGCGGCGGAATCGGCGGCAGGGTGGTGACGCGGCGGATCAGGATGCGTCGGAACCGATGGCCGCGGACTGACGGCCGGGACAGAGGAGGCTCGCTGACCGGCGAGTAGGGTCGCGGGGGTCATGGGTGTCCTGCTGATCACGTTGCTCGGGTTCGCTGTGGTGGACGCGCTGGATGTGTTGCTGGTGGCGATCACCACGGCGGTGGTGGCGGACAGCCGGGTGGCTCGGCGGTCGCCGCTGGTGGGTGGGCTCAGTTTTCTGGGTGGGGTGTTCGCGGTCTCGGTGGCGTTCGGGATCGTGACGGTGCTGGGGATCGACTTCCTGGTGCGGCTGTTCGACTTCGAGCTCACGGATCTGCAGCGGTACTGGGGTGAGCTGCTCATCGGCGTGGTGTTGCTGGTGGTCGCGGCGCTGCCGATGGATTCCACGCTCGGTGCCGGGGGTGGGCGGTGGACGCGGCAGGTGCGCCGGTATCCCTGGTTGATGGGGGTCGTCGGGCTCACCCTCGGGCTGGCGAAGGTACCGACCTCGGTGCCGTACCTGGCCGCGCTGGCCCTGCTGTCGGCGCAGCGGCCGCTGCCGGTGGTGTGGCCCGCGATCGTGGTCGCCTACTGCGTGATCGCGCTGCTGTTGCCGCTGCTGGTGCTGGCCATGGCGATGCGCCGGACCCCGCGCGCCCGCCGGGTGTACCGGCTGCTGGTCCGCGGGATCACCCGCTACGGGCCGCCCGCCGTCCGGGTGCTCTTCGTGGTGTTCGGCGTGGTCCTGGTGGTCGACGCGCTGGTCCACGCGGGCCGGTTGTGGTGACGCGGCCGCACGGCCGCTCAGGTTCGCGTCAGGTCGATCGAGTACGGTCATAACGAATCGATGACATGCTCGCGCGCCCACCAGCTGGGACGCGGGGCGTAACCAGGTGAGCAGGGAGGGCGACCCTTGAGGGTTACCGTTGTTGTGCCGACCTACAACGAGCGGGAAAATCTGCCGGTGGCGGTGGAGCGGCTGACGGCACTGCCGGTTCCCGATCTGCACGTCCTGGTGGTGGACGACAACTCACCGGACGGCACCGGCGAGGTGGCCGACAAACTGGCCGCCGACCTGCCGAACGTGGTGAGCGTGCTGCATCGCACCGAGAAGGACGGCCTGGGCCGCGCCTACATCGCCGGCATCACGCAGGCGCTGGACGAGGGCGCCGACGTGGTTATCCAGATGGATGCCGACCTGTCGCACCCCGCCGAGGTGATCCCGGCCATGCTGGAGAAGCTGAGCTCCGCCGATGTCGGCGTGGTCCTCGGCTCCCGCTACGTGCCCGGCGGCTCGACCGCGGCGGAGTGGAAGTGGTACCGCAAGGCCCTCTCGGCCTGGGCCAACTTCTACGTGAACCTGATCCTGCGCCTGGGCGTGAAGGACGCGACCGCCGGTTTCAAGGCGTGGAAGGCCGACACCCTGCGCGCGATCGACGTGTCGTCGATCCGCAGCAACGGCTACTCGTTCCAGGTGGAGATGAACTACCGCGCGATCAAGAAGGGCTACACGATCGCCGAGGTGCCGATCCGCTTCGAGGAGCGCACCATCGGTGCCTCGAAGATGAGCCTGAAGGTGCAGCTGGAGTCGGCGCTGATGCCGTGGAAGCTGCTCTTCGGCCGCGCGGTGTAGCTACCGACATACGAAGGACCCCGCCGGAGATCTCCGGCGGGGTCCTTTTCGTTTGGGGCGATCAACGGGCGTTGATGCTCTTGCGCACGCCTTCCAGCGCGACGACGATCACCGGCACCAGCACCACGTGCATCACCGACAGCGCGATGGTGGAGGCGGTGTCGAAGTCGGCGTCCACCGTCAGCGCGATCGTCGCGATCGACAGTGCCGAGCCGACGACCGCGCCGACGCGCAGCACCCCCGACCACAGGTAGGACACCAGCACGGCGACGGTCAAGCCGATCAGCAGCGGCACCGTCGACATGAAGATCACCCCGCCGGGAGCGACGTCCATCACCTTGCCCGCGTCGGTGGTGACGAAGGACCCGCCCGCGGCCGCGCCGACACCCCAGACGATCAAGTTCGCCACGACGGCGACGACCACGCCGCCCAGGACGGCGACCGGCCGGTTCAGCGCGGGCAGCGAGCGGATGGTGGCCGGGGTGGCGGTGGTGGTGGTCATGATGTTCTCCCTCATTCGGTGGTGAGACCATCATCAAACCTGAACTATTATTTAGGTCAAGGGCTCGACTCGATCAATCTGCGCGAACCGGTTGAGACGCTGGTCACGCGCCCTGTGCCCCGTTGCTACGACAGTGGGTCGTAGCATGACGAGGTGCGTTCACCGACGGATCACACCGCGCGCCTACGCGGCGCCGCGGTGGGTGCCGCCTCCGGTGCGGTCGCCGTGCTCGCGCACGGTCTCGGTGGCGCGACCATGGTTCCCGACGGCGCCTCGCTGACATTGCTGTTCGCGGCCTGCGCCCTGGTCGGCGTGGTGGTCCCCACGCTGCCGCGCGGGCGCGGCGCGGCCTCGACCATGGCGGTGCTCGCCGTCGGACAGGGTGTCGGGCACACCGCGCTGTCGCTGGGGCACGCGCATCACCACCACTTCTCCGTCGTCATGCTGCTCGCCCACGTGGTGGCGATCCCGGCGGGCGCGCTCGCCATCCGGGGCGCCGAGGTCGGTGTGCGGCGGGCGATCACCAGTGTGCGCGGGTTGGTCATCGTGCTGGGCGGCCCGCCGAATCCCTCGGCGCCGCGGGCCGGGATGCCGCCCGCCGACGAACGTGCGATCGCACGTCAACTCCTGCTGCGTCCCGGTATCGGGCTGCGCGGACCGCCGCTCGCGGGCGTTACCGCACTTCACCCCGTACCGGCGTAGCCGCCGAATTCCGCCGTCCCGGTGGATCTTCCGTCGTGCCGGTCCGGGTTCACCCACACCCGATGATCGGAGTTCCCGTGTCCGCGTTCCCGCGTACCCCTTTGCGTTCCCCTCGCGCCGCCCGTCGTTTCGGCGCCGCGGCCGCCCTGTCCGTGCTCGCCGCGTTCGCCACCGCCTGTTCGGACGCCGAGCCCGCGCCCGCCGCGCCCACCGGTGACCGGGTCACCATGAGCGACCAGTGGATCAAGGCCGCCGATTCCGGCATGTCCGCCGCGTTCGGCACCCTGCGCAACACCGGCGACGAGCCGATGACGCTGGTCGCCGCGACCAGTCCCGCCTCGGATCGCGTCGAGATCCACGAGGTGGTGCCCGACAGCACCGGCGCCAAGACCATGCGCCCCAAGGCGGGTGGCATCACCATCCCCGCGCACGGCGAGGTGACCTTGAAGCCCGGCGCCGAGCACCTGATGTTCATGGATCTGAAGCAGCCGCTGCGCACCGGCGCGGAAACCGCGCTCACGCTGACCTTCGCCGACGGGTCGAGCACCGTCGTCACCGCGCAGGTCCGCGATTTCGCCGGTGGCAAGGAGAACTACGCGCCCGGCACCGAACATCCCGCGCACGGTGGCTGATCCGCGCGCCGGACTGTCGCGGCGCCGGTTGCTCGGCGGGACGGCCGCGGCCGCCGGTGTCGTCGGCGCGGCCGGAATCGGCTGGGGATCGGCGGGTCTGCGGAGCGAGACGGCGGAGCGGGATCCGGCGCTCGAGGTCGTCCCGTTCTACGGGCCGCACCAGGCCGGTATCGAGACGACGCCGCCCGGTCACGTCGCCTTCGCCGGTTTCGATCTGGCGCCGGGCGTCGGCCGGGACGACATCGTCGGCCTGCTGCGGATCTGGACCGACGACGCGGCCCGGCTCACCCAGGGTCTGCCCGCCCTGGCCGACACCGAGCCCGAGCTCGCGGCCAGACCCGCCCGCCTGACGGTGACGGTCGGGTTCGGCCCGGAGCTGTTCACCGCCGCCGGGCTGACCGCGCGCAAGCCGGCCTGGCTGCGGCAGCTGCCCGCGTTCCCCATCGACCGGCTCGACCCAGCCTACACCGGCGCGGACCTGGTGCTCCAGGTCTGCGCCGAGGAGGCGACCACGGTCGCGCACGCGGTCCGGGTGCTGTCCAAGCACGTGAAATCGCTGGTGACCGTGCGCTGGGTGCAGCGGGGATTCCGGGACGCACCGCGTGGCCAGACCATGCGCAATCTCATGGGCCAGGTCGACGGCACCGTCAACATCGCCCCGCGCACGGTCGATTTCGATCGGCTGGTGTGGGACGACGGCACGTCCGCGCCGTGGCTGGCCGGTGGTACGTCGCTGGTGCTGCGGCGCATCGCCATGGACCTCGACACCTGGGACGAGCTCGACGCCGACGGCCGCGAACTGACCGTCGGCCGCCGGATCGCCGACGGCGCCCCGCTCACCGGCACCGCCGAGCACGACGAACCCGACCTGGCCGCGGTCGACCGCAACGGGATCCCGGTGATCCCGCCGTCGTCGCACGTCGCCAGGGCCAGGCACACCCACGACGGGGAACGCTTCCTGCGCCGCGGGTTCAACTACGACGAGGCCCCCGCACCGGGACAGCTGTCGAATTCGGGACTGCTTTTCGTCGCCTACCAACGCGACATCGACACCCAGTTCCTGCCGGTCCAGGCACGACTGGCGGAATTCGACGCGCTGAACGAGTGGACGACCCCCGTCGGCTCGGCCGTCTTCGCCGTCCCGCCCGGCGTGCCCGGCCCCGGCCACTACCTCGGCCAACAGCTGTTCGAGGACTGAGCACGGGTCCGGCCGGGAGCGATGCCCGGCCGGACTCAGCTCGCGGGCCAGTCCAGCAGGGTGTCCTCGAACAGCCGCCGGACGCCTTCGACCTCGTCGTCCATGTCGGCGGGGTCCCAGCCGGAGACGTCGATCGGGGGCAGCACCGCCACGTCGACGACGCCGGAGCGCGCGATGGGGGAGTCGCGCCAGGCGATCTCGCCGGCGTTGCGGATGACCACCGGGATCACCGGCACACCCGCCTGGATGGCGATGTGGAAGGCGCCCTTCTTGAACGGCCCGACCCCCGGTGTGAACGACCGGGTGCCCTCCGGGGCCACCGCGATCGAGAGTCCGTCGCGCAGCGTCGAGACCACCGGCGCGAGCGCGGCTTTGGCGCGCGCGGTGTCGGTGCGGTCGATGAAGGTGACGCCGACGAACCGCATGAGCGGCCCGAACAGCGGGTTGGTCGCGAGTTCCTTCTTGCCGATGCCGGTGACCGCGCCGTCGAGGACCTTGGGCACGATGATCACGTCGAACTGGCTCTGGTGGTTGAACAGGAACACCGCGGGCCGGGGCGCGCGGGCGTGCTCGGCGCCGACCACCCGCAGGCGCACATCGAGCGCGGCCAGGGTGGCGGTGGTGGCGTCGTGCATGAGCGCGTCGGCCATCGCCTGCCGCCTGCCGGTGACCGACTTGCGCAGCACACCCACCAGCGCGCCGCCGAGCAGGGCGGCGAAACCGGCGACGGTGCGCAGGTAGTCGACCGGGCGCGGGGCGAGCCGGGGGCGGAAAGTCAGTGCGGGCCAGTGCCGTTCGGTGGCGACCGCAGCCAGCTCGGGGTCGGGATCGATGACGGTCGGGAGGTCGGCGAGGTCGAGCAGGGTGAGGTCGGTGATGCTGTCGGCGTAGACATAGCCGATCTCCACCTCGGCCGCGGCGGCGAATTCGACTACCGCCTCGGCCTTCTCGGCCCGCCACAGCGGTGCGCCGTCGGGCTGTCCGGTCAGCACGCCGTCGTCCACGGCCAGCTGAGTACACAGCACATGGTCGATACCGAGCCGCTCGGCGATGGGCTGCACCTGGAACCGGGTGAGCTCGCTGACCAGTACGAGGGTGTGTCCCGCCAGCTGGTGCGCGCGCACCAGCTGCCAGGCCTCCGGGAACAGCCTGCCGTAGATCTGTTGACGGAAAGCCTTGCGGCCCAGTTCTTCCAGTTCCGCCTCGGGCAGGTCGGCCCAGGTCCGCTCGACGGCTTGGAGGAAGCGCCCGAAGTCGCCGTCGGTGCCGCCGCGCCGGATGCCGCCGAGCAGAGCGGCCGTGCGGGCGTCGCCGCGCCGCAGTATCCGGCTCGGCAGGCCGCGCCGGGGCAGCCCGTCGACGACGGTGCCGCCCACGTCGAACACCGCGGCGACCCCCGGGCCCTGCGGACCTGTTCGGATGGCCGCCAGGGCGGCGGCGAGCCCGCCCATCAGATCGCCGTCCGGTTCGACGGGTCGAGGCTGGCCGCGCGGGCGATGCGCTCGCCGATATCGCGCAGCCCGTCGGCGAATTCCTGCCTGCGCGCGCTGAGTTCGTCCTCCGCGCCGGGCGTGGCGGGTGCGACCAGGCCATGATTGGCGGCCAGTTTCCAGGCGCTGGTGAACAATTCGGTGGAGACCGACTCGGGGCTATGCAGCCGCTGTTGCAGCAGCATCTGCTTGCCGACGGCCACGCACTCGTCGATGAACTCCTTGCGATCGATCTGCGCGTCCGCCGCACGGGCCGCCAGCCGCTCGGCGACGACCAGCTGCGCGTCGAAGAACGAGCGCAGCACGCGATGCGCCATCACGAAGCCGGAATCGGTGAGCGCGCCGAGGAATTGGCGGTCGAGCCGGTCGTCGGGAGTGTTCTCGTCCCACTCCGGCACGATCAGCCGCACCTCGTCGATGATCTGCTCGGCGAACTCCTGGCGCTCGGGGAAGAAGAACTCGAACTTGAGCATGTCGCGCAGGCCGAAGGCGGCCTTCCAGGCCGAGCGCAGCGGGTCGTCGCCGGGTTCCTCCACCGCCGTCAGCGCGGCCAGTTCGAGGATGGCGCGGTTGACGAACCAGTGCACCGCGCTGTTGCGATAGAAGGCCGCCTCCAGGTGCGCGCCCGCCTCGATCGCGTACACCGGTTCCAGCCCACCGCGATACACGGTGACCACCCCGGCCAGCGCCAGCTGCTCGAGCACCACCCGCAGGCCCTGTTCGTCGCGCAGGGTCGACAGTTCGCCGCTGGGCAGACCGCGCTGGGCGATGTAGCCGAGCACCGGATCCACCACCGTGCGCACCTGGCCCAGCGTGAGCGCCCGCTCCACCCCGAGCAGCGCCAGGGTGACCAGCGCGTTCACCGTGATCGGGGTGACCTCGTTGATGCCGACCGCCACGTCGAAGGCCAAGCGCTGCACGGCTTTGCGCTCGCTCTCGGCGAGTTCGGACTCGTCGGGCACGCTCGCGGCGCCGGTGCTGGTATCGCGCAGCGGGATGGTCGTCGGGCGCGGGTCGAGCGGGTCGCCGTGCGCGCCGAGCCGCTCGCGCGCCGACAGCGGCTCGCCGAAGCGCACATACACCCGTCCGGCCGAATGCTGCTGGCTGCGCACGTATCTGGCGAGCCAGCCGATGCCCTCCGGCTTCTTGGCGCCGCCGGATTGTTCACTGGCGATGGCGCCCAGCTCGTTGAGACGTTCGTAGGTGATCGAGACCGGCACCAGCATCACGTCCTCGACGCGCCGCGAACGGACCGCGGCGGCAAGGTAATTGAGCAGACCGTAGCGCGGTGGCCGCAGCTTGCCGGTGCGCGTGCGGCCGCCCTCGAAGTACCACTCCATATTGAAGCGCTTGGCCAGCAGGTAGGCGAAGTACTCCTCGACGACGGCCTTGTACACCTCGTCGTCGCCGAAACTGCGGCGGATGAACACCGTGCCGGTGCGCCGGGCGATCGGACCCATCGGCCAGAAGTTCAGGTTCGCGCCGCCGATCACGTGATTGGGCGGGAAGTCGTTGCGCGCCAGCACGTCACCGAGGACGAACGCGTCGACGTAGGAGCGGTGCGAGGGCAGGAACACCAGCGGGTACTTGCGGTTGAGTTTGCGCAGCCCGTCCAGGCCGGGCAGGTCGGTGTCGACCTTCCAGGTGGAGGCGTGCACCGGCCGCATGGCCTGGGTGAACAGGTCCGAGACCAGCCTGCTCTGCGCGGCGACCAGTTCGCGCAGCGCCTTCTCCGCGTTGCGGTAGATCTGGTCGGGATTGGCGCCCACCTCGTCGGCGATGTAGTCGAGTTTGCGCTGGAACTCGGGGGAGTCGAGGATCTCCTCGGCCACCAGCTGCGGCACCTTGTACCGGTCGCCGATGACGGTGCGCTCGGCCCGTTCCAGGGCGACGACGGCGGCGCGCACCACCGACCTGGCGAACGGATCGGCCGAGCCCGCCCGCAGCAGGGCGGCGGCCTCGGGATTGTTGGTGCGCAGTTCGCTGAGCCGGGCGGGCGCGCCGACCAGGACCCGGTGCCGGTCGGGGTCGGTGCGCAGCAGCCTGCGCTGGACCAGCCGGTTGGGTTTGCGCGGGTTGGTGAGCATGGCCAGGTCGGCGAAGGTCACCCGGCGGACGCCGTCGCGTTCCGGGGGCAGCCACAGCACCCGGACCGGCACCACGAGTGGGTCGTCGTGCCTGCCGACGAGGCGTTTGGTGATCGCCTTCGCGTCCAGGTCGAGCTGGGTCACCGGGGCGTCGGAGCCGATGTCGCGGGCCAGGCCGCCCTCGGCGATCCAGGTGCCGATGAGTTCGCGTTCGACGCCGGAGGTCGCGTCGACCAGGGCGACCACCGAGTCCGCCATGGGTCCCGTTCGCGGGCCGCGCCGCCCACCGATCTCGATCATCTCTCCATTCAAGCGGCAGATCCGCCTCGGCGCATCGAACTTCGACCACAGCGCCCGTGTCGTCAGGACATGGTGGTGCGGAATACCCAGCATCGAGGCTGGTCAATCCACGAGGTAATGCTAACCTAACCCGAGAAAGTTAGGTCAGCATTACCTTGGAGGATCGTTGTCGTCGACGGAACAGCCCGTGCGGGTGGAGTATGTGACCGATCCGGCGGCAGCGATGTCCCGCCTGGCAGCGGCCGACCGGTTCGGTGAGTACGTGATGTACGAGCAGCCCGGCGAATGGGTGTTCGCCGCGGATCCGCTGGGCAGCGTCGAGCTCGACGCGGGCGAACTGCGGGTGGTGTGGGGCGGCGAGACCACCGCCCGCGCGTGGACCGGCAGCCCCGCCCAGGTGGTGGACGCCGCGCTGGCCGAACTGCCACTGGATGGCCGCAATGCCTTCGGCTGGATCGGGTTCGAATTCTGCGCCTATTCGCTGCGGGCCACCAGCTATCTCAACCGGCTGACCTCGCTGGCCCACCTGATGATCCCGCGCATCGAGGTGCGCATCGACGCCTCCGGCGTGCGGATCAGTGGTGCGACCCCGGCCGAGGCCTGCGACATCCACGATCTGATCGCCGAGTCGCAGGGCACCGAACTGCCGGTCGCGCATCCGGTGGACGTGCGCCCCGATCCCACCGACTACCAGGGTCGCGTCGCCACCGCGGTCGCCGAGATCCATGCCGGTGACTACCAGAAGGTGATCCTGTCGCGGAAGGTCGACCTGCCCTTCGCGGTCGACGTGCCCGCCACCTATCGCCTCGGCCGGGCCAACAACACCCCGGCGCGCTCGTTCCTGCTGCGCCTGGGCGGGCTCGAGGCCGCGGGCTTCAGCCCCGAACTGGTGGCCTCGGTCGACGACGATCGCGTCGTCACCACCGAGCCGCTCGCGGGCACCAGGGCCTTCGGCCTCGGCGTCGAAGCCGACGACGCCGCCCGCGCCGACCTGCTCGCCGACCCCAAGGAGATCGTGGAGCACGCGATCTCGGTGCAGACCTCCTTCGCCGAGATCACCGCGGTCGCCACCCCCGGCACGCCCGCCGTCTCCGACTTCATGGCGGTGCGCGAGCGCGGCAGCGTGCAGCACCTGGCTTCCACCGTGCGCGGCACCCTGGCCCCCGACCGCACCAGCTGGGACGCGCTCGAGGTGCTGTTCCCGTCGGTGACCGCCTCCGGCATCCCCAAGCGTGAGGGCGTCGACTCGGTCTTCCGCAACGACCACGACCCGCGCGGCCTGTACTCCGGTGCGGTGGTGTGCGTTTCCCCCACCGGCGCACTCGAGGCGACCCTGGTCCTGCGCGCGATCTACCAGACCGGCGAGGGCGCGTGGCTGCGCGCGGGGGCCGGCGTGGTCGGCCAGTCCCGCCCGGAACGCGAGTTCGAGGAGACCTGCGAAAAGCTGGGCAGCGTAGCGCCTTACGTCGTCAAGGCCTGATTGCCGGCCGAACCAGAACGGCGGCCCACCGGTTTCGGTGGGCCGCCGTTTTCGTGGGCGGGGTCAGCCGTGGAGGGCGCGCAGGGCCTTCTTGTCGATCTTGCCGACGGCGGTGATCGGGAGGGAATCGGCTTGGCGGACAACGTCGGGCAGTTTGTAGGTGGCCAGGCCGCGTTCGGTGAGGAAGAGCTTGAGTTCGCCCAAACTGGGGAGTTCGCCGGTGACGACCAGGACCACGCAGGCCTTCTCGCCGAGGGCGGCGTCGGGCAGGCCGACGGCGGCGGCGTGGCGGACGGCGGGGTGGGCGAGCAGGTGTTCCTCGAGTTCGTCGCAGGAGATGTTCTCGCCGCCGCGGTTGATCACGTCTTTGATCCGGCCGCTCACCACCAGGTGCCCGCTGGGCAGCTGCCGCACCAGATCGCCGCTGCGGTAGAAGCCGTCGGGGGTGAAGGCGCGCGCGTTGTGTTCGGGCGCGCGGTAGTACCCGCGCAGGGTGTAGGGGCCGCGGGTGAGCAGTTCGCCCTCCTCGCCGGGCGCCACGTCCGCGCCCTCGGCGTCGACCACGCGCAGTTCGTCGGCGGGGGAGAGCGGGCGGCCCTGGGTGGTGCAGATCAGTTCGTCGTCATCGTCGAGGCGGGTGAAGTTGAGCAGGCCCTCGGCCATGCCGAACACCTGCTGCAGCCGGCAGTTCAGTGCCGGTTCCACGTCGCGGGCGTTGACCTCGGCCAGCCGGGCGCCGCCGACCTGGAGCAGCCGCAGCGAACTCAGATCCGCGTCCTCCCAGTCCACCGCCGCGCTCCAGAGCTGGGCCAGCGGCGGGACGAGCGCGGTGACGGTGACCTGGTGCCGCTCGATCGCGGCGAAGGCGGCCTCCGGGCTCGGATCGAGGGTGAACGCGATCGCGCCGCCGGTGGCGACGGTGCCGAGGATGCCGGGGCAGGCCAGCGGGAAGTTGTGCGCGGCGGGCAGCGCGGCCAGGTAGACGTCGTCGGCGGTGAGCGCGCAGACCTCGGCACTCGCGGTGGCGTTGTAGACGTAGTCGTCGTGGGTGCGGGCGATGAGCTTGGGCAGGCCGGTGGTGCCGCCGGAGACCAGCATCAGCGCGATCTCGGCCGGGTCGATCTCGGGCAGCGAAGCACCGTCGCGCGCGATCGAATCCAGCGCGGTGAAGGCGCCCGGGTCACCGGCGACCAGCACGTGGCGCAGCGAGGGCACCGCCGCCCGCACCGTCGCGGCGAGCTCGCGGTAGTCGAAATCGCCCAGGGTGTCGGGGATCAGGTAGGCCACCGCGCCGGACAGCGCGGCCAGGTGCTCGATCTCGGCACGGCGGTGGGCGGGCAGGGTGAGCACCGGGATGATGCCCGCGCGCAGCAGGCCGAACAGCGCGGTGGCGAAGACGGGGATGTTCGGCAGCTGCACGATCACCCGGTCGCCGGGGTTGATGCCGAGGGCGAGCAGGCCGTGCGCCATCCGGTCGGCGGCCGCGTCGAGTTCGGCGTAGGTCTGCGGACCGGTGCCGCCGAGGACGGCGGGGCGCTGCGGCTGGGTGCGGGCGGAGTCGCGCAGCAGGTCGCCGAGGGTGCGGCCGGTCCAGTAGCCCGCGGCGCGGTAGTCCCGCGCGGCCTCGTCGGGGAACGGGACGTAGCCCTCGCGGTGGCTTGCGGCCGATGTCGACGTCACGTCTGCCTCACTGTCTCGATGCGGCCGGCGCCGCGGTGTGCTCCGCCCTGGCGAGCCGGGAACGCGGTTCGGCGGTCCAGGCGACAGGGTAACCTTCCATAGGTTAGGCAACCCTATCTCAATGGAGTAGGCTGCCGCCGGGCAGTACCGAATCCGTTCGAACAGGGACGGCGAGCAAGGAGTGAATCGGCAGATGGACACAGCACCCGACGGCGTCGTGATCGACCGTGCCGAGATCCGTGCCGCGATCGCCCGCCACCTCGACCTCACTCCCGAGGAGGTGGCCGACGCCACCGACCTCATCCAGCTCGGCCTCGACTCGATCCGCACCATGAAGCTCGCCGGCGGCTGGCGCAAGCGCGGCATCGCGGTGAACTTCGCGCTGCTCGCGGCGCATCCGACCGTCGACGCGTGGTTCGCCCTGCTCAACGGCGGCGATCCGGAGAACCCGCCCGCCGAGCCGAGCGCGCCGGCCGCGCCCGCGGACGACAGCGATTCGCCCGCAACCGAATCCGTGATCGTCCCGGACGACGGCACCCCGTTCGCGCTGGCCCCGATGCAGCACGCCTACTGGATCGGCCGCTCCGACGGCCAGGAACTCGGCGGCGTCGCCGCGCACCTCTACGTCGAATTCGACGGCGCCGAGGTCGATCCCGAACGCCTGGAACGGGCCGTGGAGCAACTGCTCGCCCGTCATCCGATGCTGCGCACCCGGTTCCTGCCCGACGGCACCCAGCAGACCATGGACCGCCCCGGCCGCCCGGTGTACAGCGTCGCCGACCTGCGCGGCCTGCCCGTGGCGGAGGCGGAGCAGCGACTCGAGGAACTGCGCGCCGCGCGCACCCATCAGCGCATGGCGGTCCAGGACGGCCAGGTCATCGATATCGCGCTGTCCCGGTTGGCCGGTGGCCGCACCCGCCTGCACCTCGATGTCGACATGCTCGCCGCCGACGCGATGAGCTACCGCGTCCTCATCACCGACCTGGCCCGGCTCTACCACGGTGAGCAGCTGCCGCCGCAGGACTACACCTTCCGCCAGTACCTGGCCGAGCACCCCGCGGGCACCGGCGACGAGCACGCCCGCGACCGCGCCTGGTGGCAGGACCGCCTGGGCGAACTCCCCGGCTCGCCGGAACTGCCGCAGTCCCCGCACATCGCCGACCCCAGCCGGACCGTCCGCCTGCACCGCTGGCTGTCGCCGGAGGCCAAGGTGCAGGTGTTCGACGCCGCCCACGCGCGCGGCATCACCCCGGCCATGGCGCTGGCCTCGGTCTTCGCCGAGACCATCGGCGGCTGGTCGGCGCAGCGCCGGTTCCTGCTGAATCTGCCGCTGTTCCACCGTGAACCGGTGCACCCGCAGGTCGACGGCGTCGTCGGCGACTTCACCTCCTCGGTGCTGCTCGAAGTCGACGTCACCGAGCCCGCCACCGTCGCCGACCGGGCCCTGGCCCTGCAGCAGCGCCTGCACGAGGCGGGCGCGCACTCGGCGTACTCCGGCTTGGAGGTGCTGCGTGACCTGGGCCGGCACCGCGGCGAGCCGGTGCTGGCGCCCATCGTCTACACCAGTGCGCTGAACCTGGGCGAACTGTTCGCCGACACCGTCACCGAGACCTTCGGCGAGCCGGTCTGGATCATCTCGCAGGGCCCGCAGGTGCTGCTCGACGCGCAGATCACCGAGGTCCGCGGCGGCCTGCTGCTCAACTGGGACATCCGCGAATCGGCCTTCCCCGCCGGCATGGTCGAGACCATGTTCACCCGCTACATCGACGCCATCGAACGGCTCGGTCACGCGGGCTGGCAGGCCGAGGCGGGGGTGCGAATTCCCGTGGAGCAGGCCGCGACTCGGGCTCGGGTCAATGCCACGGCGGGTCCGGTCAGCGGTGGCCTGCTGCACACCGGCTTCTTCGCCAATGCCGCGACCAACCCGTCCGCACCCGCGGTGATCTGGGAGCCCGCCGGGCAGCTGACCTACGGCGAGCTGGCCGCCGACGCGCTGGCCGTCGCGGGCGCGCTGCGCGAAGCCGGTGTGGCGCCGGGTGATTCGGTCGCGGTGCAGCTGCCCAAGGGGCCGGATCAGGTCGTCGCGGTGCTCGGTGTGCTGGCGGCGGGCGCGGTGTACGTGCCGATCGGCTTCGACCAGCCCGCCGCCCGCCGCGCGGAGATCCTGCGCACCGCCGACGCGGTCGCGGTGCTCACCGTCGGCGGCGCGCAGATCCCCGACGCGCGCGCGATCGATCTGGCCGAGGCCCGCCAGCACGCGGAACCGTTGGCACGCCCCGTCTTCGGCGATCCGGAGAACATCGCCTACGTGCTGTTCACCTCCGGCTCCACCGGCAAGCCCAAGGGCGTCGAGGTCCCGCATCGCGCCGCGATGAACACCATCGACGACCTGAACGAGCGCTTCGGACTCGGCGCGGGCGATCGCGCGCTGGCCCTGTCGGCGCTGGAGTTCGACCTCTCCGTCTACGACATCTTCGGCCTGCTCGCGGTGGGCGGCGCGGTCGTCGCCGTGGACGACACCCAGCGCGCCGACCCCGCCCGGTGGGTGGAACTGATCCGCCGCCACCGGGTTTCGATGCTCAACTGCGTGCCGAGCCTGCTCGACATGCTGCTCACCGCGACCGCGGGGGAGACGCTGCCGTCGCTGCGCACGGTGATCCTCGGCGGCGACTGGGTCGACGTGGCCCTGCCCGCGCGCCTGGCCGCGGTGGCGCCGGAGTGCCGCTTCGCCGGCCTCGGCGGCGCCACCGAGACCGCGATCCACTCGACCATCTGCGAGGTCGTCGGCGGACAGGTTCCGGCCGAGTGGGGCGCGGTGCCCTACGGCACCCCGCTGCGCAATGTGCAGTGCCGGGTCGTCGGCCCGGCGGGCAACGACTGCCCGGACTGGGTCACCGGTGAGCTGTGGATCGGTGGGGACGGCGTGGCCGCGGGCTATCGCGCCGATCCCGAGCGCACCGCCGACCGGTTCGTCACCCACGAGGGTCTGCGCTGGTACCGCACCGGCGACCTGGCCCGCTACCTGCCCGACGGCGGCCTGGAATTCCTCGGCCGCGCCGATCACCAGGTGAAGATCCGCGGCTACCGCGTCGAACTCGGTGAGGTGGAGAGCGCCCTGCGCGCGGTGCCCGGCATCCGGCACGCGGTCGCCGCGGTGGTCGGCACCGCCGCGCCGAAGCTCGTCGCCGCGATCGTCGCCACCCCGGGCACCGCCCTCGACCCCGACGCCGTGCTGACCGCCACCGGCGAGCTGGTGCCCGCCTACATGGTGCCGACCCGGCTCGAGCTGCTCGCCGAACTCCCGCTCACCTCGAACGCCAAGCCGGACCGCAAGGCGGTGCGCGCCGTGCTCGAGCGCGGCGAGACCGCGACGGAGTTCGTCGCGCCGCGGACCGACCTGGAACGCGCGCTCGCCGCGGTCGTCGGCGAGGTGCTGGGAGTCGAGCGGATCGGCGTCACCGACGACTTCTTCGCCCTCGGCGGCGACTCGGTGCTGGCCACCACCGCCGTGGCCCGCGTCCGCGAATGGCTCGACGCGCCCGACACGGTGGTGGCCGACCTGTTCACCGCCCGCGGCGTCGCCGGGCTGGCCGCGCGGATGCTGGAGCGGGAGACCGCGGCCGGCGCCACGGGCAGGCTCGACGCGGTCGCCGCGATGTACCTCGAGGTCGCGGCGATGACCGACGAGGAGATCCTGGCCCAGTCCTGATGTCCGGAGCCGGTGCGAACCACGCACCGGCTCTTGTCGATTCGCGATTTTCCCAGGTCGACGTAGAATTTCGCCGGTGAGCAAGTGGACTACCGCTAACCTGCCCGACCAGACCGGCCGCACCATCGTCGTCACCGGAGCCAACAGTGGCTTAGGCGCCGCCACCACGCGCGCGCTCGCCGCCGCGGGCGCCCAGGTGATCCTGGCCTGCCGAGATACCGGCAAGGCGGAGCGGGTCGCGGCGAGTCTGCCGGGCGAGACCGAGGTCCGCGAGCTCGACCTGGCCAACCTGAACTCGGTCCGTGCCTTCGCCGACTCGCTCGACCGCGTCGACGTGCTGATCAACAACGCGGGCGTGATGGCGCTGCCCCTGCGCCGCACCGCCGACGGCTTCGAGATGCAGTTCGGCACCAACCACCTGGGCCATTTCGCCCTCACCAACCTGCTGCTCGACCGGATCACCGACCGCGTCGTCACCGTCTCCAGCGGCGCGCACCGGGTCGGCCGGATCGACCTGGACGACCCCAACTGGGAGCGCCGCCGCTACGACCGCTGGCTGGCCTACGGCCAGTCCAAGCTGGCCAATCTGATGTTCGCCTACGAGCTGCAGCGCAGGCTGGCCGGTGAGGGTTCCGCGGTGGTCTCGGTGGCCGCGCACCCCGGCTACGCCGCCACCGAACTGATGTCGCACACCGAGTCCGTCCAGGACGCGATCATGTGGCTGGGCAACCGGACGCTGGCCCAGAGCGCCGCGCAGGGCGCGCTGCCGACCCTGTTCGCGGCCACCGCCGACATCGTGCCCGGCGCCTTCTACGGCCCCGACGGCCTGCTCGGCCTGCGCGGGTACCCGGCCCGCTGCGGCAGCAATGCCGCGTCCAAGGACCGCGCCGTCGCGGCCGAGCTGTGGGAGCTGTCCGAGAAGCTCTGCGGCCTGATCTGAAACCGGGTGACCGGCATCACATTCGGTGATGTCACACGCGCGGTGGCTCCGTCGTCCTCTCTGTAGAACCCCACGGAACGACGAAGGAGCCATCATGGAACCGCGCTTCAACCTCTTCGGCAACCCGGTCGCCGCCAGCTTCGCCAAGCGACTCACCATGGCGAGCAAGGTGATCGACGACTCCACGCTGGACAAGGCCACCTACGAGCTGGTGAAGCTGCGCGCCTCGCAGATCAACGGCTGCAGCTACTGCACCGACATGCACTTCAAGGACGCCGTACACGCGGGCGAGTCGGCGACCCGGCTGAACCTGGTCGCCGCCTGGCGCGAGGCCACCGTCTTCACCGAGGCCGAGCGGGCCGCCCTCGCCCTGACCGAGGAGGCGACCCGCGTCGCCGACGGCGGCCACGTCACCGACGGGACCTGGGAGCACGTGCGCAAGCACTTCGACGACGACCAGACCGCCGCCCTGATCGCCGCCATCGCGATGATCAACGCGTGGAACCGGATGAACGCCATCGCCCGGACCCCCGCGGGCGACTACGTCCCCGGCCAGTGGGGCTGACCCGCCCCGGCTCCTAGGCCCGGGCGAACCGGTGTCCGTGTTCGGCCGCCCACTGCGCGAAGGTGCGCGCCGGGCGGCCGAGCACGTGCTCGACCGTCGGATCCACCGTGTACGACTCCGGCTTCGCCTCCGCGTACCAGCCGATCACATAGTCGGCGTCGGCCCGCGAGACGCCCGTGGCCAGCAGCCGGTCGACGGCCTGCTGGTGGGTGATCCGGGCGAACTCGATCGGCGTGCCCGCCGCCTCGGCCAGGATCGCGATGCGCTCGGTGACGGTGAGCGGCGCCGGCCCGGTCAGGTTGTAGGCGCGGCCCTGATGGCCCTCCTCGAGCAGCGCCACCGCCGCCACCGCGCCGATATCGGCCTCGTGGACCACCGCGCTCGGGTGGTCGTAGGGCTCGCGGACCACGCCGTCGGCCAGGATCGTCTCCCGCCAGGTGAGCGCGTTCGACATGAACTCCTGCGGCTCCAGCCGCGTCCACTCCACACCGGACTCGGCCACGGCCCGTTCCACCGGCCCGACGCCGCCGCCCCAGACCACGGTGATGCGGCGCACGCCCGCGTCGACGGCCCGGCTGATCAGCTCCTGACCCACGTCGGCCAGGCCCGCGGTGACCGTCACGTGCAGCCGGTCGACACCGTGCCAGGCGTCGTCGAGCGTCGCGGGCGCGGTGTGGGTGCCGGTGACCAGCTCCACCTCCGGGCCGAACAGGATGCGCGCGGCATCGGGATCGCGCGTGAGCGCCTTGACCTTCTCCCCGCGGTCGACGAGTTCGCGGACCACCTGGCGGCCGGTGTTGCCGGTCGCGCCCGTAACCAGTGTTGTCACAGTCGATTTCCTTTCCTCGACTACCGACGCTAAAAGCTCTAGCTAACTCGAGGTCAAGGGTTTCGACGGAATCGTGCCGACCGCCGGAGTGTGATGGTCCGCACTCCGGGCAACCATGCCCGGCCGGGCGACGTTTCACCGGTGGTACAGTCCACGGCATGCAGCGCGCATATTTCTGGTTTAGCGAGCCGGCCCTGGGTGGGCCGGTCTGCGACCCTGCGCGCTGACCTCTTCCACCCCGAGCCGGACACTGACCGGCTCGACGGGTTCGCGAAAGTCCGTGGGTCGGCCTCGAAGAATAGGAAACCCACACATGACCACCGCAGCCGATGTCGACTCGCGGCATTCCGATCTCGATGACCAGCGCACTCTCAGCGTGAGCCCCCTGCGCTCGCCCGCCGAGGTGCGCCTGGTCCACCCCATCACCGACGAGCTCGCCGACACCGTGCGCGCGGGCCGCAAGGCCACCGTCGACGTGCTCAACGGCGACGACGACCGCCTCATGGTGATCGTCGGCCCGTGCTCGGTGCACGATCCGGCCGCCGCGCTGGACTACGCCCGCAAGCTGGCCGACAAGGCCGCCGAGCTGAGCGACCGGCTGCACGTGGTGATGCGGGTGTACTTCGAGAAGCCGCGCACCACGCTGGGCTGGAAGGGCCTGATCAACGACCCGCACCTGGACGGCTCGTTCGACGTCAACACCGGGCTCGGCATCGGCCGCAAGGTCCTCGTCGACATCACCGCGCTCGGCCTGCCGGTGGCCTGCGAGTTCCTCGACCCGATCACCCCGCAGTACATCGCCGACCTGGTCTCCTACGGCGCGATCGGCGCCCGCACCGCCGCCAGCCAGGTGCACCGCCAGCTGTCCTCGGCGCTGTCCATGCCGGTCGGCATCAAGAACGGTACCGACGGTGACGTGCAGGTCGCGGTCGACGGCGTGCGCGCCGCGGCGGCCAGCCACGTCTTCCCCGGCACCGACCTCGACGGTCGCTCCGCGCTGATCCGCACCTCGGGCAACCCCGACTGCCACGTCATCCTGCGCGGCGGCAGCAACGGCACCAACTACGACGCCGCCTCGGTCGCCGAGGCCAAGCTGCGGCTGGAGAAGTCCTCGCTCGCGCAGCGCGTGGTGGTCGACGCCAGCCACGGCAACAGCAACAAGGACCACAACCGCCAGGTCGACGTCGTCACCGACATCGCCGACCGTCTCGCCGCGGGCGAGCAGGGCGTGGTCGGCGTGATGCTGGAGTCCTTCCTGGTCGCCGGCCGTCAGGACCTGACCCTCGGCAAGGCCGCCGACCTCACCTACGGCCAGTCCATCACCGACGCATGCATCGACTGGACCACCACCGCCGCCCAGCTCGACCGCCTCGCCGCCGCCGTCGAAACCCGCCGCAAGGCCTGACCCCCATCGAAGGACGCCCCTCTCCCGGGGGGCGTCCTTCGGCTTTCTCAGAACATGCCGTTCGGGATCCGGTCGGGCGCGGGCACCGGCTGGACGACGTCCCAGTGCTCCACGATCAAGCCGTCCGCGAGTCGCCAGATGTCGACGACAGCGCTGCTCGTGGTGGCGCCGCGCGGGGTCATCGCGTAGTGCACCACCACTAGATCGTCGTCGGCGACGACGCGGTGGAGTTCCAGCGCTGCCCCGGCGACGGGCGCGTTGCCGATGTGTTCGATGAATGCGTCTCGCCCGCTGGGGTTTCCGGGACTGTGTTCGACGAAGTCCTCGTGCAGCAGGGTGCGGAGTACCTCGATGTCGCCCGCCGCGAAGCGCCGGAAGCCGTCGATGACGAGTTGTCTGTTGTCCATGGGCCGACTGTCGCCGACGCGGTGCCGCCTCGTCGATGACGTGCCTGGTAATGGCGGTGCGGCCGGGTGTGGGCGCAGACTCGGGGGATGACGCACGATCGTCCGGTGGGTGAGTTGCTGCGGGAGTGGCGGCGGCGCAGGCAGGTGAGTCAGCTCGACCTGGCGATCCAGGCCGAGGTGTCGGCACGCCACATCAGTTTCGTCGAGACCGGGCGCGCGGTGCCGAGCATCGCCATGGTGCTGCATCTGGCCGACGTTCTCGAAGTGCCACCGCGCGAACGCAATCGACTGCTGGTCGCCGCCGGGCACGCGCCCGTTCTGCGCGAGTCGCCTATGGATGAGTCGGATTCGGTACGGGCGCGGGAAACAGTCCAGCAGGTACTGCTCGCACACGAGCCCTATCCCGCGCTGGCAGTGGACCGGCACTGGAATCTGGTACTGGCCAACAGCGCTGTCGCGATGTTCCTGGAAGGTGCTGCCGCGGAACTGCTACGGCCGCCGATCAACATGATGCGAGTGGGTCTGCGTCCCGACGGTCTCGCGCCCAGACTGCGTAACCTGGACCAGGTGCGGTCCTACCTGCTGTCGCGGTTGGCGCATCAGGCCGCGCGCAGTGGGGATCTGTTCCTGCACGAGCTATACGAAGAACTGGTGGTGTTCGGCCCCGAGCCGGGTCCGCCCGATCCGTCCGAGGCGGCGCTGCGGATCTTGCTCGACTATCAGGGGACCGAACTCTGCCTGGTCAACACGGTCGCCACCTTCGGGGCGGCCTTCGATACCGCGCTGGACGAGCTCGCGGTCGAGACATATCTCCCCGCCGATCTATCGACCCGTCGATACTTCGGCGCACGGTCCGGCTACTGATTCTGGACTGCCAGGCGTCCGGCGAGGGCGACGAAGGTGGCGCCGAAGGCGCGGCGCATCCAGGTGACGACCGGTGGGCGGGACAGGATCTGCTTGCGGACCGCGGCCGCGGCGGCGCCGTAGAGAGCGAACATCACGAAGGTCGCCAGCATGAAGACGCCGCTCAGTTCGAGCATGTGCGCCAAGGCATTCGGTGCGCCGGCGGGCACGAACTGCGGCAGGAACGCGAAGAAGAAGATCGTCAGCTTCGGATTCAGGATATTGAGCAGCACCGCCGAGGTGATCACCTGCCGCACCGACGGCGCGGGTCCCGACTCGAGCTCGGGAATCGCCAGAGCGCCTTTGTCGCGCAGGGTATTCCACGCCATGTACAGCAGATACGCCACGCCGAGATACTTCAACGTCTGAAACGCCACCGCACTCGCGTTCAGCACTGCCGCCAGTCCCGTCACCGCCGCCACCACCTGCGGCACGATCCCCAGCGTGCACCCGAACGCCGCCACCACACTCGCCCGCACCCCACGAGCCAACCCCGCCGCGAGCGTGAACAACACCCCCGTCCCCGGCGTAGCGACGACAACGAGTGTGGTCAAGGCGAACTCGATACTCATCCCCCGCACAGTAACCACCACCGCCACCTCGGAAAACCCCCTTTTGCCCGGGCGTATGGTGTGCCGGTGACTGGGCGCCGAGACAACCCACACGACAGCTTCTTTCGCGGCATCATGAGCGAACCGGAGGCCCTGGTGACGACTGCTGATCGGCTTCGTGCCGAGGGTGAGTTGCGTGGACGTGCCGAGGGCGAGGCCCGTGGTGAGGTTCGGGGCGTGGTCAAGACGTTGCTGAATCAGCTTCGGTTGAAGTTCGGTGTCGTTCCTGAGGATGTGGTCGAGACTGTTCGGGTGGCTGATCCCGACGATCTGAATCGGTGGGCCGGGCAGATTCTGACCGCGGACACGATCGAGGAAACGCTGCGCTGAGCGGGGTCCGCCAGGCGGGTTTCCGGGGTGGGTTCCGGGTCGGCAGACTGGTGGGCGATGAAGCTGCCTGAACTTCCTGATCTGCCGGTGCGGTCCGCGCTGGGCGGGATCGTCGAGACGCTGGTCGAGCGGGGCGTCGCGGTGTTGGTCGCGCCGCCGGGGACCGGGAAGACGACCCTGGTGCCGTTGGCGTTGGCCGCGGGGACCGAGGGGCGGGTCGTCGTGGCCGAGCCGCGGCGGTTGGCGGCGCGGGCGGCGGCGGCGCGAATGGCGGCGCTGCTGGGGGAGCGGGTCGGGGAGACCGTCGGGTACGCGGTGCGCGGTGACCGGAAGGTCGGGCCGAGGACGCGGATCGAAGTGGTGACCTCGGGGCTGCTGGTGCGGCGGTTGCAGCGCGATCCCGAGCTGGCCGGGGTGGGCACGGTCGTGCTCGACGAATGTCATGAGCGGCACCTGGACGCTGATCTGCTGTTGGCGTTGCTGCTCGACGCGCGGTCCGGATTGCGGCCGGACCTGCGGGTGCTCGCCACCTCGGCGACGGTCGCGGCGGATCGGCTGGCCCAGCTGCTCGCCGTCGGGGAACCGGACGCACCGTCGGGGCGGGCGCCGGTGCTGGAGGTGCGCGGACGGGCCTATCCGGTCGCGTTCGACTATCTGCCCGCTCTGCCGCGTGAGCGGGTCGAAGCGCAGGTGGCGCGGGCGGTGCGCGCCGCGCTCGCGGGTGGTGACGGTGACGTGCTCGTCTTCCTGCCCGGGGTCGGCGAGATCAACCGGACCGCGGGACTGCTGCGCGACCTCGACGACGTCGACGTGCTGCCGCTGCACGGACGCCTCGCCGCCGCGGCGCAGGATTCGGCGCTGCGCGCGGGCGCCCGGCGCCGGGTCGTCCTGTCGACGGCGGTGGCCGAATCCAGCCTCACCGTGCCGGGCGTGCGCGCGGTGGTGGATTCCGGACTGGCCAGGGTGCCTCGCATCGACCATCGGCGTGGACTGTCCGGGCTCGCGACGGTGCGGGTATCGGCCGCGGTGGCCGAACAGCGCGCGGGCCGCGCGGGCCGGGAAGGGCCGGGCCACGCCTGGCGCTGCTGGCCCGAATACGAGCACCAGACTCTGCCCGCCTACCCCGAACCCGAGATCCGGACGGCCGAACTCACCCGTCTCGCACTGGAATTGGCGTGCTGGGGCACGCCCGACGGCTCCGGCCTGTCCTGGTGGGACGCCCCACCCGAAGGCGGCCTGGCCGCGGGCCGCGCCGTCCTGCGCGCGCTCGGCGCCCTCGACAACACCGACACCGTCACCGACCGCGGCCGCGCCATGGCCGCCCTCGGTCTGCATCCCCGCCTGGCCCGCGCCCTCCTCGACGGCGCCCGCGAGGTGGGCCCCCGCGCGGCCGCCGAAATGGTCGCCCTCATGGACGACGACTCCCTGGCCTCCGGAGTGGACGCGGCCGCCGCGCTGCGGACCCTCCGGGCCGAACGCCCACAGCGCTGGACCAGAGAAGTCCGGCGCCTGGCCGACCTCGTCGCCGCGCATCTGCCCCGCGAGATCGGGGGCACACCCGCGGATTCCGCGCAGGTACGCGAACTGGCGGCCCACGAACTAGAGCGTGCAGGCAATTCGGGGCCACCTTCGGAACCGGCAGCGAGTGACAACTCCGGCGCGCAAGGTCCGGGCCGAGTAGGGTCGGCCGTCGGCGCGGGTCAGGGAGTGGGTGCCGCCGACGTGGGCCGAGGTATGGCGACAGCCGACGGCGACTCCGGCCCGTCGGTGGGGGACCGGGTCGGTGGGCGAGCCGACTCCGCAGCGCTCATGATCGCCTTGGCGTACCCCGAGCGACTGGCGCGGCGGCGGACGAGCGGGCAGTCGTATCTCATGGCAGGCGGTACGGCGGTCACTTTGCCGCCGGGGTCGGGACTCGGTGCGGCGGAATGGCTCGCGGTGGCGGTCGCGGATCGCGACCCCGGGCGCGCCGAAGGGCGAATTCGGTTGGCGGCCATCGCCGATGAGGAACTGGCGCGGGCTGCTGCGCCGGGGCTCGTCGTCTCGGCGGAGGAGGTGCGGTGGGAGTCCGGTGACGTGGTCGCCCGGCGAGTGGAGCGGCTGGGCGCGATCATCCTGACGGAAAAGCCGCTGCGCGAACCGGATTCGGCCCTACTCCAGGAGGCGCTCCAGGAGGGTCTGCGTTCGGAGGGACTCGAGCTCCTGCGCTGGGACGACGACGCCCGCTCCCTGCGTCAGCGCCTCGACTTCCTGCACCGCATCCTCGGCGCGCCCTGGCCCGCCGTCGACGACGACGCCCTTCTCGCCGACCTCGACCCCTGGCTCGGCCCCGAACTCACCATCGCCCGCCGCCGCACCGACCTCACCCGCATCGACGCGGGCACCGCCCTGCGCCGTCTGCTCCCGTGGCCCGAGGCCGCCCGCCTGGACGAGCTGGCTCCCGAACGCCTCGAGGTCCCGTCCGGCAGCCGCGTCCGCCTCGACTACACCGCCGACCCGCCGGTCCTGGCGGTGAAGGTCCAGGAGATCTTCGGCTGGAGCACCCCGCCCACCCTGGCCGACGGCCGCGCCCCGATCCTGCTGCACCTGCTCTCCCCAGCCCAGCGTCCCGTCGCCGTCACCGCCGACCTGCCCTCTTTCTGGAAGAATGGGTGGCCCCAGGTCCGCGCCGACCTGCGCGGCCGCTACCCCAAACATTCCTGGCCCGAAGACCCCACCACCGTCACCGCCCACCGCGGCACAGCCCGCAACGCCACGAAACCAGCTCGCTGACGTGATCGTCAGCCGGGAGTGATTCCGACACGAGCAGATCGCCGGCGGCGAGCACCGCGACGCCGCGAAACCAGCACACTGATGTGATCGTCAGCCCGCCGCTGTGAGTTCGACCGCGAGCAGATCGCTAGCCGCGGGCGCCGCGACGCCGCGAAACCAGCACACTGACGTGATCGTCAGCCCGCCGCTGTGAGTTCGACCGCGAGCAGATCGCCGGCAGTGCGCGCCCGGCAGCCGAATCCCGCAGCGGCGGCGCGACTCTCGAGCACGGCGAGATCCGGCTTCGGGCTCGTGGACGGCGCATCGGGCCCGCCGTAGCCGTAGCAGAGCCAGAACCGCCCACCCGGCGACAGACATTCACGCACCATCGCCCACGCGCCGACCGCAGGCCCGGTCCAGAACAGATTGACGTTCACCCCGAACACGAGATCGAACCGCCCGCCGCCGATCTCGGCCAGCACCGCACCTACGGACGCGGGCCCGATGGCGCCTTCGACCACCCGCACCCGCCCGTCCGCGATCTCCTCGGCACACCGCTCCCGCGCCCGGCGCACCGCCGTCGCCGACCTGTCGACCCCGACGACCCGCCCACCCCGCAGCCGCCCCGCGACCCGCACCAGCGAGGCCCCGACGCCGGGCCCGAGTTCCAGCACCCGATCCTCCGGCCCCACGCCCATGGCCTCGGCCAGCCAGTCGAACCGCACGTCATCGGGCATCAGTCCTCCGATCGGTCTCGATCGAACTACCAGCCTGTCGGCTTCCGCCAATGGCTGTCCACGGGGTCGGCGAGCTGAGACGAGTAATAGTGCTGCGCCGACAGCCTTGCCCACCAGTGTCGGCCCGCGCCTTCGGTCGCGGTGCCGCGCAATGCCCCGGCAAGTTGCCGAGAGCCGGGATTGACGGTCCCGACCGGCACATGCTGTCGTGCGATGCGCAGGGGCAGCGCGAGATCGGAGTCGTTGGAAATCACGATCGCGCCGTCGATCCGGCCGCCGAACACATCGGTCAGCAGGTGCGTCGCTACGTTCACGTCCGAACCCTTTTCCTCACGCATCCGCACCGTCGCCATGAGCACGCAGTCGCCGGCACCGTTGGTGGACGTGCGGATCGGAAGATCTGGTGACCAGTGGTGTTTTCCGGTGGCGGTCACAACGTCGGCCCGGCCAGCCTTGTTCGGGCGTGCGAGCGGAGCCGATTTCGGCCAGGCGACGTAGCGGCCGAGCTCGAGAACATCGATCGCCCCGCTTGCCTGCAGCGCATTGAGATAGACGCCTTGGTCCCGGTGGGCATCCGGATTGTCCGTCGCGTCGACCCGGGCTGTGCAGTAGACGACGCGGTCCACGGTCGCACCCTGCCACCCGCACAGCGATTCGGCGAGCGCGCGGATATCGAGCCAGCGCCAGCCGGATGTGCCTCGGCCGCAGATGCCCCGCATGCCGTAGTACAAGTTGTAAGCATCGATGTACACGCCAACCCGCATTGCGCCCCCAACGAAGTGCGATGTGAACGAGCCCCACCCCGGGCCGATGCGCCGGGCAAAAAAAGACCCAGCCCTGCGTGAGGACTGGGTTGGTGGATACATGCTAACGGTGGTGTCCACGCTTGGTCAACCAGGGCAAACCGTCACGTCGCGATGACATCCGCAGGCCAGCCGGACGCGGGGCCCGGGGGATCGGTGGTGAGGCGGGCGGCGTGCCATTCGTCGACGCGGGCGCCGCGCTGGATGCCGCCCTGGCGGGCCAGGCCCTCGTAGTGGAAGCCGTTGCGGCGGACGACGGCGGCGGAGGGGTGGTTGCCGACCATGGCGCGCCAGGTGAGGCGGGCCAGGGCCAGGCCGTCGGGGGCGAAGGCGAAGTCGCAGACCAGGGCGACGGCGCGCGACATCAGGCCGCGGCCGCGGTGGTCGGCGGTGAGCCAGAAGCCGATCTCGCAGACGCCGGGACCGCGGTCGTGCGTGCCGAGCATGCCCTCGACGCGGCCGTCGGCGGCGGTGCGGATCGCCCAGACCGGGGTGTTGCTCGCCCAGCCGGGCGCGACGACCAGGTCGAGGAACTGTTCGGCGTCGGCGCGGCCGTAGGGGACCGGGATCGTCGTCCAGCGGCCTACCTCGGGGTCCTGGCAGCACTCGACGATGCGGTCGAGATCGGCCCCGGTGGGGCGGGTGAGCCAGACGGTGCCGTCGGTGAGTACGTGTTCGTACATGACGTCATCTTGGCAGGTCGACGCCCGGTTTCTCACCAGGTTTTCCGGTCCGTAGGATCATCGGCGATGGTTTCCCCGCTTCTCACCGACCTGTTCGAATCACATCGAGCGCATCTGCTTTCGGTCGCCTACCGGCTCACCGGAAGCGTCGGCGACGCCGAGGACGCGGTGCAGGAGAGCTGGCTGCGGATGGCCGGGGTACACCAGTCCGAGATCGAGGACCTGCGCGCGTGGCTGACCACGGTGGTCAGCCGCATCTGCCTGGACCATCTGCGCAGTGCCGCGGTGCGTCGGGAAACCTATGTGGGGCAGTGGCTTCCGGAGCCGATCGTGACCATGCCCTCGCGCATGCCGGACCCGCTGGAGGCAGTGGTGCGCCATCAGGACAGCCGGATGGCGGCGCTGGTGGTGCTCGACGCGCTGACTCCGCAGCAGCGGGTGGCGCTGGTCCTGCACGACAGTCTCGACGTGCCGTTCGACGAGATCGCCGACATCCTCGGCGTGTCGTCCGAGGCGGCCCGGCAGTTGGCCGTGCGCGCCCGCAAGGCCGCGGCCAGGGCGCCGGAGCCGGTGACCGACGACGTGCACGATCAGGCGGTGCAGCGGTTCCTGGCCGCGCTGGCCACTGGCGACATCGCCGCCGTCGCCGCGACCCTGCATCCGGACGCCTCGTTCACCGCCGACGCGGGCGGCTCCACCAGGACGGCGCTGAATGTCGTTGTGGGAGCGGAGAAGGTGGCGCGGCTGGCCGTGGGCCTGTGGCGCAAGAACATGGCGGAGTCGGGGCTGGAGCTCGCTTTCGCGGCGGTGAACGGGCAGTCGGGCCTCGTGCTCACCGATCCGAACTCGCCGTTCGGGCGGGCCGTGCGGGTGCTCGGTTTCGCGGTGCGGGACGGGAAAGTCTGGGCTGCTTACGATTTCGCCAATGTGGCGAAGCTGTCGGGCGCGCGGATGCGCTGACCTCGCGCATCGGACCGGACCCGCGCGATCCGGTCCGACGCGACGCGTGTCTACGGGTAGGTCGAGCCCCACTGGTGGTCACCCGTGGACGAACCCAGGTTCATGTCACCGGTGGAGGAGCCCATGTTGTTGTCCGGGGTCGCCGAACCGGTGAAGTAGTCGACGATTGGGCTGCCGACGAGATGGTCGTGGATGAACCGCAGAGCCGAACCGGCAACCTCCGACGCTGCCGGTCCGGTGATGAAATCGAGCAGAGGTGAGGCCATTGGGAGCCCCTTTCGATATGCCACCACGCTGTGGTGTGTGAGGTAGAACACGGCGAGGCTAGCTCAGCCTGGGTCATCGCACAATAGCCCAGGTCAAGTGGGCAAAATGTTTGTGAAACATGCGTGTTCGCTATCGGTCGGCAACGTCGCCGAAAGGTGGGATACGCTGCGGGGATGCCGTCTGTGCCGCCCACCGTGTCCCGTCTGCGCCCGTTCGCGTCGACGATCTTCGCCGAGATGACCGAACTCGCCGTACGCCACGACGCGGTGAATCTCGGGCAGGGATTCCCCGACACCGACGGGCCCGCGGGCATGCTCGAGGTCGCCAGGGCGGCCATCGCCGACGGCATGAACCAGTACCCGCCGGGCCGCGGCGTCCCCGTACTGCGCCGGGCGATCGCCGACGACCGCGCCCGCCGCTACGGCACCGCCTACGACCCGGCCACCGAGATCCTGGTGACCGTCGGCGCCACCGAGGCCATCAGCGCGGCGTTGCTCGGGCTGGTGGAGCCGGGCGACGAAGTCGTCCTCATCGAGCCGTACTACGACTCCTACGCCGCGGCGGTCGCGCTGGCAGGCGCCCGGCGACGGACCGCGCGCCTGGTCGCCGACGGTGACCGCTTCGTCCTGGACCTGGACAGCCTGCGCGCCGCGATCACCCCGAAAACCCGGATGCTGGTGATCAATTCACCACACAACCCCACCGGCTCGGTGCTCGACCACGCCGAACTCGCCGCCATCGCCGAACTGGCGTGCGCGCACGATCTGCTGGTGCTGGCCGACGAGGTGTACGAGCACCTGGTCTACGACGGGACCGAGCACATCAGCATCTCCACCCTGCCCGGGATGCGCGAGCGCACCGTGGTGGTGTCGAGCGCGGCCAAGACGTTCAATGTGACCGGCTGGAAGATCGGCTGGGTGTGCGCGCCGGCCCCGCTGCTCGACGGGGTGCTCACGGCCAAGCAGTTCCTCACCTTCGTCGGTGGCGGTCCGTTCCAGCCCGCGGTGGCGCACGCGATCGACGCCGAGCAGGGCTGGGTGCTCGCCATGCGCGACAGCCTCGCGGACAAGCGGCTGCGGCTGTCGGCGGCACTGCGCGACACCGGGTTCGGGGTGTCGGCCAGTTCCGGCGGCTACTTCGTGTGCGCCGACATCCGCCCGCTCGGCGCCGCGGACGGCATGGCCTTCTGCCGGGAACTGCCCGCGCGCCTCGGCGTCGCCGCGGTGCCGGTGAGCGTGTTCACCGACCATCCCGACGAGTGGAATCACCTGGTGCGCTTCACGTTCAGCAAACGCGACGAGACCATCGACGAGGGCGTGCGCAGGCTGCGTGCCGGGCACTGATCAGTCGCGGGCGTGCCGGGCCAGCGGCGCGTGCCACTGGTAGTGCCGAGCCAGCAGCCGGAAGCCGATGGCACCGAGCGCGGCCAGCAGGCCGGTCCACGACCGGTACAGGTCGAAATGCAGCAGCGTGGCGGTGGCGGCCGCGCCGAACAGCGCGGGAATGGCGTAGAGGTCCTGGTCGGGGCGCAGGACGAAGGGCACCTCGCCGCTGAGCACGTCGCGCAGGACACCGCCGCCGATGGCGGTGGTCATGCCGAGCAGGGCGGCGGTGGGCGCGCCGATGCCCGCGCCGTAGGCGATCACCGTGCCGGTGACGCAGAACAATCCGAGCCCGATCGCGTCGGCCACCTCCAGCGGGCCCTTGGTGAGACGGCGCGAGGGGGCGATGAAGTACAGCGCCAGCGCCGTGAGCAGCGACGCGGACAGATATGTGAGGTCGGTGAACGCGCCCGGCGGGGTGCGCCCGATCAGCAGATCGCGCACGATGCCGCCGCCCAGCGCGGTCGCGGTGGCCAGGATGGCCATGCCGAACAGGTCGAGCCGCTTGCGCACGGCCACCAACGCGCCCGAGGCCGCGAACGAGACCACACCCATCAGCTCGCCACCGCGGTGCAGCGCGGTGGCCGCCGAATCCAGCCCGGATGGCTCGGCCGCGACCGTCGCCACCAGCACCCCAACACTCACCGCTCACTCCTTCTCGCCCGGTCCACCCAGCAGCGTGACACGCGGTGCCGCGCCCGGCGCGACCGGTCTCACCGGGTCGCGGGAGGGAGTGTGCGGGCTCAGGCGGGCGCGGGCCGGGTGCGGTCGGTGGCGAGCAGCACCGCGATGGCGCCGAGCGCGGTGCCCATGAGGTACCGCTGCGCGCGCAGCCACAGCGGCCGGGCGGTGAGGAAGCCGGCCAGCCCGGCGGCGCCGAGCACGATCAGCGCGTTGACGGTGAGCGCGACGGTGATCTGCACCGCACCCAGCGACAGGCTCTGCCACCACAGCGCCCCGCGTCCCGGATCGACGAACTGCGGGATCAGCGCCATGTACATGATCGCGATCTTGGGATTGAGCAGATTGGTGACCAAGCCCATGGTGAACAGCCGCCGGGCCGGGTCGACGGGCAGGTCGACCGGCGTGAACACCGACACCCCGCCCGGCCGCAGCGCCTGCCAGGCCAGCCACAGCAGATACCCGGCGCCCGCGAGCTTGAGGGCCAGGTAGAGGCCGGGAACCACCGCGAACACCGCCGTGATCCCGGCCGTCGCCGCCAGCAGGTACACCCCGAAACCCGCCGCCACCCCGGCCAGCGAGATCAGCCCCGCGCGGCGGCCCTGGGCCACCGTGCGTGACACGAGATACATCATGTTCGGTCCCGGCGTGAGCACCATGCCGAGCGCCGCCGCCGCAACCCCGAGAACCGCCGTCGTCTGAAGCACGTGTCGAGTCTGACCTGGTCAGGTGGGTCTTGTCGCGGTCCAGTCGGCAGCGGCTGGACCCTGCCCCCGCGCCATCGCCCCAGGTCGTGTCGGCGCGGGTCCGTACAATCGACCGAGGCTGCCGATGCGGCACAACCGCAGGCATCCCGCAGAACCATCCCGGCCGAACGCACCCCGAACGGGGCGTGCCCGACGAACGCGGCCCCGGACGCCAAGGAGCACTGTGACCGACGGTCCGCTGATCGTGCAGAGCGACAAGACCCTCCTGCTCGAGGTCGACCACGAGCTGGCGGGCAACGCCCGCCAGGCCATCGCGCCGTTCGCCGAACTCGAGCGCGCGCCCGAGCATGTGCACACCTACCGGATCACGCCGCTGGCGCTGTGGAACGCGCGCGCGGCGGGCCACGACGCCGAGCAGGTCGTCGACGCGCTGGTGAGCTTCTCGCGGTACGCGGTGCCGCAGCCGCTGCTGGTCGACATCGTCGACACCATGGGCCGCTACGGCAGGCTGCAGCTGGTCAAGCATCCCGCGCACGGCTTGTGCCTGGTCAGCCTGGATCGCGCGGTGCTCGAAGAAGTGCTGCGGCACAAGAAGATCGCGCCCATGCTGGGCGCCCGCATCGACGACGACACGGTGATCGTGCACCCGTCCGAGCGCGGCCACATCAAGCAGATGCTGCTCAAGATCGGCTGGCCCGCCGAGGATCTGGCCGGCTACGTCGACGGCGAGGCGCACGAGATCGGCCTGGACTACACCGAGGGCAAGTGGCACCTGCGCGACTACCAGGAGATGGCGGCCGACTCGTTCTGGGCGGGCGGGTCCGGTGTGGTGGTGCTGCCGTGTGGCGCGGGCAAGACCATGGTCGGCGCCGCCGCCATGGCCAAGGCCAAGGCCACCACGCTGATCCTGGTCACCAACACCGTGGCGGGCAGGCAGTGGCGCCGCGAGCTGCTGGCGCGCACCACGCTCACCGAGGACGAGATCGGCGAGTACTCCGGTGAGCGCAAGGAGATCCGGCCCGTCACCATCGCCACCTACCAGGTGATCACCCGCAAGTCGAAGGGCGAGTACAAGCACCTGGAGCTGTTCGACAGCCGCGACTGGGGCCTGGTGATCTACGACGAGGTGCACCTGCTGCCCGCGCCGGTCTTCCGGATGACCGCCGACCTGCAGTCCCGGCGCAGGCTCGGCCTCACGGCCACCCTGGTCCGCGAGGACGGCCGCGAGGGCGACGTGTTCTCGCTGATCGGCCCGAAGCGCTACGACGCGCCGTGGAAGGACATCGAGGCGCAGGGCTGGATCGCGCCCGCCGACTGCGTGGAGGTGCGGGTCACCCTCACCGACGCCGAGCGGATGGCGTACGCCACCGCCGAGCCGGAGGAGCGCTACAAGCTGTGCTCCACCGCGCGCACCAAGATCCCGGTGGTGGAGTCCATCCTCGAGCGGCACAAGGGCGCGCCGACGCTGGTGATCGGCGCCTACCTCGACCAGCTGGAGGAACTCGGCGTCGACCTGAACGCGCCGGTCATCACCGGCGCCACCAAGAACAAGGAGCGCGAGGCACTCTTCGACGCCTTCCGGTCCGGCGAGATCCCGGTGCTGGTGGTGAGCAAGGTGGCCAACTTCTCCATCGACCTGCCGGAAGCGTCGGTGGCGGTGCAGGTTTCGGGCACCTTCGGGTCCCGGCAGGAGGAGGCGCAGCGCCTCGGCCGGCTGCTGCGGCCCAAACAGGATGGCGGACAGGCGCATTTCTACTCGGTGGTCGCCCGCGACACTCTCGACGCCGAGTACGCCGCGCACCGGCAGCGCTTCCTGGCCGAACAGGGCTACGCCTACCGCATCACCGACGCCGACGACCTGCTCGGGCCCGCCATCGGCGGGTGATCGCGCCGGTCGCGGTTCGGTCTCCGGCGGCGCGGGACGCCGATCGCCCGGTCGGATCGCGGTAGCGTGCGGTGACGCCCTCGGCAGATAAGTGGAGGCAATCCCTCCGCAACCTGTGCTAGGAAGGAAAGCGTGCGCCGCTTCGAATTCGTGGTCGACCGCGAGCATGCTCACGCGGTCAACGAGACGTTCACCGGGTTACGCAGACTGCGGCTGGTGGCGCTGCTGGCCGCCGGGCTCGCCGTCGCGGCCACCGCCGCGCTGCTGTGGAGCGGGCAGGCCTGGGGGTATCTGCTGGCCGTCGTGTGCGTGCTGGCCGCCGTCATCGCGCTGTGGGTGGCGCTGTGGACCCCGCACCGGTCCAGCATCGAAAAGCTGTACCAGGACGGCGCTTTGGTGCCCGCCGTGGTCACCGAGGCCGAACCGACCGGCATCGTGCTGCTCGCCCTCGTCGACGTGGCCGAACCGTCCGCGCCCACCCGCAGCTGGGCGCTGATCACCCGCAAGGTGCGGGCCCTGCCCGGCCACGCGCCCGAACCGGGGGAGCGGGTGCCCGCCGTGGCGGTCCGCACCGACCGCGCGCCGCGCCAGGTCGGTGAGCGCTGGCAGCTCGTCACCGCCATGCCGATCGCCTGGGGTACCCGCGACAGCGCGGTGATCGAGCGGGCCCGCGGCGCCATCACCGAACTCGAATGGCGGCTGCTGGCGGAGAATCTGGCCCTCGCGGCCCGGGTGCGGCGCACCGCCACCAAGCGCCTGCTGCTCGACCCGCAGCAGCTGCCGGGCGAGCTGGGCTAGGAGTATCGCGGCGCGGCTGCGACGATGGAGTACGTCCACTGACCAGCCGGTGAAAGGTGTCTGCCCTGATGCGATGGTCGGCCGGTGCGGTCGCGGTGCTCGCCCTGCTGGCGCTCGGACCGCGCCCGGTGAGCGCCGATCCGGGGCATATCGGGGCGCCCGGACTGGGCGATCCCTACTATCCGCTCGACGGCAACGGCGGCTACGACGTCGGCCACTACGACCTGACGATCGACTACGAGCCGTCCACCTACCTGCTGCGCGGCACCGCCCGCATCGACGCCAGGGCGACCCAGCCGCTGACGCAGTTCAACCTCGACTACCGGGGCCCCGAGGTGCTGATGGTGACCGTCAACGGGCAGCCGGCGGGTTTCGCCCGCGACGGTGACAGCGAACTGGTCGTGACGCCGCTGCTCCCGCTGCTGCCCGGCCTGCCGATGCGCATCGTCGTCGACTACGCGGGCCCGGCCGCCGACACCGAGGGCGAGGGCTGGACCTACGCGCCCAGCGGCGGCGCGTTCGCCGTCGGCCAGCCGCACAGCGCCGCCACCTGGTATCCGCTCAACGACACCCCGCTCGACAAGGCCACCTTCACCCTGCGTGCCTCGGTCCCCGCCGAGTGGGAGGTGATGTCGACCGGCGACCGCACCGCGCACGAGGTGCGCGACGGCCGCCTGTTCACCACCTGGGAGACCAGGCAGCCGGTGATCGGCTACCTCACCACGATGGCGGTCGACCACTTCACCTTCCTCGAACAGCGCCGCGCCGACGGCACGCCCGTGCTGAGCGCGTTCGCGCCGGAGTCCGACGGCAACCGCGAGGACGAGACCCGGGTGCCGCAGATCCTCGACTTCCTCGAAAAGCTCTACGGTCGTTACCCGTTCGACGTGGCGGGCGGCATCTACGTCGACACCGAGATCCCCTTCTCGCTGGAAACCCAGACCCGGCCCACCTACGCGCCGTGGGCCGACCTGAACACCGTCGTGCACGAGCTGGCGCACCAGTGGTGGGGCGACACCATGTCGATCCGGCAGTGGTCCGACATCTGCCTGAACGAGTGCTTCGCCAGCTACACCGCCGACTATCTGTGGCCCGAGCGGATCGACGGCGCCGACGTCGACACCGAGTACCGCGAGACCGTGGCGAAGTACCGGGACGACCCCGAGTTCTGGGCGATCCCGCTCGCGAATCCCGGTGCGGGCGAGGAGTTCACCTCGGTGTACTACCGCGGTCCGCTGTTCCTGCACGCGCTGCGCAAACTCCTCGGCGAGGACGTGTTCTTCACCGCCGTCCACGATTACGTCGACGCGCGCCGCGACGGGCACGGCTCGATGCCCGAGTTCCGCGAGTTCCTGCAGAGCCGGACCTCGCTGCCGCTGCGCGACTTCCTGGCCGAATGGCTGGACACCACGGCGGCGCCGCGCGAGGCCTTCCTGTTCCCTGGCACGCTGGCGCGCTGACTCAGAGCTCGTCGAGCCGGTCCCGCGCCCGCTCGGCCCACCGCCGCATGCGATCGAACTGTGTACGCGCCGAGGTCAACTCGCCACGGGCCCGGTGTTCGGTGGTGCGGGCGAAGTGGCGCTGCTGTTCGGCGTGCTCGAGCTCGGCGCGCAGTTCGTCGATGCGGGACTCGATCTCGTCGAGTTCGGTTTTCGCCTGGGCGGCGGCTTCTTCCGCCTCGTCGCGTGCCGAACGCGCTGTCTCCAGGGCTGATTCGGCGTCGTCGAGTTCCTGCTGTGCCTCGGCCCTTCGCTTCTTCTCCGCGTCCTCGGCCGACGCCGTGGACTTGCGGGTGCTCGCCCGCTTGGCCGGAGCCGAGGCCTTGCCGCCGGTGATGGCGACCAGGCCGGCGGGTCCGAAACCGTCGTAGGTGACGGTGGCGGGCAGGACGCCGGAGCGGACCACCTCGGCGACATCGGAGTCGGCGAGCGCGGCGGTGAGCGTCTGACCCACCTCGCGGAGCACCTGCTCGCTCGCCGGGCGATCGTGCTCGGCGGCCAGCTCGCCCGCCCGCTTGGTCATGGCGTTGACGACCTGCTGACGCTGGGCGCCGAGCGCGCGGAGTTTGTCGCCGGAGAGCTGGCGTTGCGCCGAGCGCAGGGCGTCGCCCAGGTCGAGCAGCGCGGCGATCTCCCCGGGAGCGTGCCGGGCCAGCAGGTTGACCGTCCACGCCGCGACGGTCGGTTTGCGCAGCGCGGTGATGGCCTTGGCCAGGTCACGGTCCCCGTCCGCGCGCGCCTCGGCGGCCCGCTCGGTGCGGGTCGCCACGAAGTCGCCGGGGTCGAGGCCGTACAGCTCGCCTGCGACGTCGTCGAGGGTCATCTTTGTGATGGTAGCCAGGGTGTGGTGTAGCCGAACACACTCCACACCGGCTTGGGTATCGTCACCGGCGGTCATGTATGCCTGAACCGTTCGGTGAGTGAGGTTTTCAGTGTTGTTCCCAGGAAAGCGACTGCTGGCACGGCTCGTGCTCGCCCCCGTGGCGACGGTCGCGCTGGTCGGGGCGGTCGCCGCCTGTTCGTCGGACAGCGATTCCGCCGCTGGCGGCTCGCTCGCCAAGGGCTCCTGCGTCGAGGTCACCGACAACGCGGCCGACGCGATGCAGGGCAAGGTCGGCGACTGCGCCGCGTCCGCCTCGAACTATCGGATCGTGCAGGTCGGCGCGGCCCCGCTCACCTGCGCCGTCGAGGACGCGACCTTCAACGGCACCGTCGGTGACACCAAGACCGCGCTGTGCCTGTCACCCAACTTCGCCCAGGGCAACTGCTACGCCGACGCGGGCAAGCGCCCCGCCGAAGCCGTCGCCTGCACCGCGCCCGAGGCCACCTTCAAGGTCGTCAAGCGCATCGACGGCGTCGCCGACGAACTCCAGTGCGGCGCCGACGCCACCCAGTTCCGCACGGTCGCCGATCCCAAGGCGACGTTCTGCCTGGCCAAGCCGTAATTTTGGAGCGCTGGCGCGCTCGAGTTCGCGGCCCCTGGTGTCCCGCCGGTCAGGCGCCGGTGCTTGCTCCTGCGTCGCCTACGCACCGGCACCTGACCGGCGGGACGGCCGCGAACCGCCGCTGCGCGGCGGACCCTCCTCGGGGTCGGGTCGTGGTGGTCAGTTGTGTTGGTGGGTTCAGTCCAGCAAGGCCACCGACGCGATGCGGTGCAGGGTGAAGTGGCGGGTGGTGCCGGTGACGGGGTCGACGGCGTCGAGCTGGCCGTTGCCGACGCGCAGCGGTTCGACCACGCGCTGGCTCGCCACGCCCTGGGCGTCGACGTAGCCGATGTTCACCGGGCGGCCCACCCTGGCGGCCAGCTGGAGCAGCGCCAGGGTGGCCGCGGTGCCGGTGCGAGTGCCGTCGGCGCGCACCGACTGGCCGGTGCGGGCGCCCGCCGCGCGCTCGCCCGCCCGCAGTTCGGTGACCAGCAGTGCCAGTTGCTCCTCGCTGGGCGGATTCGGGCGGTAGGGCTTGCGGGCCAGCGGACGGACCGCGATGCGGGAGCCGCGCGGGCGCAGGTCGACGATCGCGCCCGCGGAATCCTCGCCCGCGGGGGCGAATCCGGCCGCGCGTAGCTGCTCGAGCAGTTCGCTCAGCGGGGCCAGCGCGATGGCCACCGTCGGCGCGATCGCGCGCAATGCCAGCGTCTCGGCCACCGGCGCGGCCAGCACCTGGGCCAGCAGCGCCGGGTCGTCGCTGCGCAGGAACGACTGCGCCATGCCAGCGCGCAACTGTCCGTGCCTGCGAGCCACGTCGTCGATGAGGTAGGTCAGCGACTGGGGAACCGGTGTGCGCGAATGCGTCGCGAACAGGGCGTGCAGCTCGGCGGCGGTGAGTCCGGCGTCCAGTGCCCGGCGCACCGAGGCGTCGCCCACCCGGTACACGGTGGCCGCGCCCGCCGACTCCACATCGGCGACCAGCGCGATCTTGCCCTGGAGCTCGGGCACCAGCGGGCCGGGCGCGATCACCGTCAGGTCCGCCTGGACCAGCACATGGTCGACCGGTTCGGGCAGCGCCGCGGCCATCTCCGCCTCGGCGTCGGCCACACTGGTCGCCGCGCCGTGCAACAGCGCCCTGGCGGCCGAATCCAGCGCGCCGCGGCCGAGCAGGCCCAGCGCGGCGGCTTCGGCCAGCGTCGCGGTCACCGCGTCGAGCCGGAAGTGCCTGCGTCTGCGCGGCATCCGCCAGGCCAGCAGCTTGCCGATATCGGTCGCGGTCAGCGCGGTGCCGCTGGGGTACTCACCCAGCAGCCCGAGGATGGCGTGGCGGTCGCGCACGGCGTGCGGGATGCGCAGTTCCGCCGAGAGGGCGGCGATCGGCTTGTCGGCGGCGTCGCGCAGGCCGATCATCCACGGCATCCGGTCCAGGTCCAGCCAGGCCTGCGCGAGCAGCACCCAGCGGGTCGCGGGCGGCGCGTCCTGCCAGGCGTCGGCGGCGGGGGTGGGGGCCCAGAAGTCGTCGGTGGTGTCGAGTTCCGGCGGCGGCTCGGGCAGGCCCTTCTCGATCAGCTTGGCCGCGGCCAGCAGTTCCAGCAGCAGCCCGGCGCGCTGCTCGTCGATACCGGTCGACTTGGCGAGCCTGCGTTGTTCGCGCACACCGAGTCCGCCGGCGCGCAGGGCGGGTGCGGGCAGCTTGCCCAGCGCGTCGAGCAGATCGGCGCAGTCGCGCAGCAGCTCGCCCACCTCACCCGCGCCGACGGCGTTCACCTCGGCGGGCGGGTTCTTGGTCAGCGTGGGCTTGGGTGGGGCGAGGGCGTGCGGGTCGGTCACCGGGTCGCCGCGCAGCACCTGGCCGACGGTCACCGGCAGTTCGACGGTCTCCGCGTCGATCCAGTGCAGCAGCCGGGCCGCCAGCAACCGCTGTACCGGACGATCGGCGGGGGTCCCCGGCGCGGCATCCCTGGTGCGGCCGCGCGGGCCCGTGGTGGCCAGCTTGTCGAGCAGGGCGCGCTCGGGCGGACTCGCCTGGGCGAGCGCGGTGTTCACCTCGGGCTCGGTGAGCGCGTCCGGCAGCGCCGTCGTCGCGCCGAGGGGCCAGGGCAGGGCCTCGGCGGCGCTGGGGGCCAGGTGCAGGGCGTCGCCGGTCTGCCAGACCAGGGCGCGATCGAGCAGCCGGGTCAGCGCGGCGGTGAGCGCGGTCTTGGTGACCCGGCCCGTGAACTGCGCCTGCAGGGTGGTCTTGGTGAGCGGGGTCAGCTCGGTGCCGATGGTGCGGGCGTCCTCGTTGACGGTGAGCGCCTCGATGATCGCGAACTCGAGCGTGTCCAGGTCGTCGGCGGCGCGCAGCACCGACGCGCGCTGCTGGGCCCGCACCGCGAGCACCGACATCGACGCGGGCAGCGGCACCGCGAGGTCGGGCCGCAACTGCAGCAGTTTCACCAGCTGGGCATCGGTGCGCGCACCGAGCCAATCGGCGAGGGAGTCCGTCGCGATCATCCGATCCAGCCTACAGTTCGCGGCCGCCTCGACCTGGACTGAGCGGAGGGTGCGACAAAGGAGTGCCCGTAGTGAGGGAAGGTCGAGGGAGCAGGCCGAGAACTGCGGCGCCAGCCGCGAAACAGCCCTGGGCGGGTATGCCAGAATGAGCCCGTGGTGAACAAATCGAAGAAACCCTACGTCGACAACGGCTGGCCGCAGGTGGCCGACGGCGAGCACGCCGTGACCGAACTGTCGGCGACCCGCGCCGGTAACCTCTCGCCCTTCGGTGAGGACACCGAGTTTCCCGTCCCGGCATCGTCGCTGCCGTACATCCACCCCCAGACTGTCATCAACCGGGTGTAGTTCGGACGGGAAAGACAAGAGCCCGCATCCTCATGGATGCGGGCTCTAGTTGTGTGCGCGGGCGATCAGGAGGGCAGCAGGCCCTTGTTCGCCTCGAAGAAGTCGATCACGGCCGGGTCGAGCTGAGTGCCCTTGGCCGAGTTGAAGAAATCGAGCGCCTGCTGCGGCACGGCGACGCCCTGCTGCTGCACGACGGACAGCGCGCGGTCCACGGCCTGGAAGACTTCCTGGCTCGGGTCCTGCACCTGCGGGACGTTGACCTGCGGGGCCCAGCTCGGGGCCGAGGGAGCGATCCGCTCGGTCGGGCCGCTGCTCAAGCCCAGCTTGGACGAGCAGGAGGGCCAGGCGCCCCAACCCTGAGAAGCGAGAACCTTTTCGGCGACCGCGATCTGCTGTTCGCGGGTGGCCTGGTTGGCCGTGGCGGCGTACTCGCCACCACCGTGTGCGTTCCAGGTGGAGGGCGAGAACTGCAGCCCACCCTGGTAGCCGTTGCCGGTGTTGATGCCCCAGTTGCCGCCGGCTTCACACTGCGCGAGGCGATCCCAGTCGGAGTCGGGGGCCGCGCTGGCGTTTCCTGCGAAAGCTGCACTGGCGGTGCCGATGATGGCGCCGGTGACGGCGACCTTGGCGACAGTGCGGCCGGTGGAAGTCGGCTTGCGGTGGCGTCCACTCATATCGGGTTTCTTCCTCTCGTGCGCACCTGCATGTGGCCCGGATCGAGAGGTCTCCCGGTCCGCCCCCACCCCTGATTCCAGTCGGGGTCCGGTACCCGCGGGGTGAGGTTCGGTGCGGCGGGCCGGTGGTTCCGGGGGTTGCCCCGGCTGAGAGAAACGGTACGACGGACAGCGGGGAAAGTCACTATTTGGTAACCGGCGTGTACGCGGCGGTCTCGGGGTGGTCTCAGGGTGATCCCCGAGTGTCGGCGCAGGTAGTCGGGGTGCTAGGTGTGCGCGACGCCTGCACGCTCAGTTCGTGACCTTGTCGTTATGTGACGAGGATCACACCCGCGTCTGGGTATCGATTCGCCGGGGTAACCGGTTGACGCGTCAACGCGCGCGTCGCCCCGACCACAACGCGAAAACCAGGCCGAGCAGGAAGCCGACCGGGGTGAGCATCGCCAACAGGTACAGCCACAGCCCCGGCGCGGAGTCCGCCACGATCGCCCACACGAAGATGGCGACCACGGCCAGGATCCCGATACCGAACAGCGCGACGGCCAGCTGCAGCAGGCGATCGCCGGATCGGCGGGGACCCTCCGCGGGCGGCGGGGTGGCGGGCTCAGGTGTGTTGGTCACCGTTGCACCGTAAAACTGATGTGCTCGCGTTATAGCCACCGGGGTAGACTCTGGGCACATCGCGCGTCCTGCCTTGTTGTGGGGCGCGTTCTTTTCGCGACAAGCAGCTGTAACCCGGGCCACAAGGGTCCGGGTTGACGAATGATGAACGGGTGAGCGCAGTGCCGACCGGCCGGGTGAAGTGGTACGACGTCGAGAAGGGCTTCGGCTTCCTTTCCCAAGACGAGGGTGAGGACGTCTACGTCCGCTCCTCCGCGCTGCCCGACGGCGTCGAAGGGCTCAAGCCCGGCCAGCGCGTCGAATTCGGCATGGCGGCAGGCCGTCGCGGCCCGCAGGCGCTGAGCCTGAAGCTGCTCGAGGCGCCGCCGACGGTGCGCGGCAACCAGTCCCAGCAGGCCACCAGCCGCAAGGACGCGGGCCCGCGCAAGTCGCCCGACGAGCTGCACGGCCTGGTCGAGGACATGATCACGCTGCTGGAGACCAAGGTCCAGCCGGATCTGCGCCGCGGCAAGTACCCGGATCGCAAGCTGTCCCAGCGGATCTCCGAGGTCGTGCGGGCCGTGGCCCGCGAACTCGACCACTGAGTCACGACACCACTGAGTCACCGACCCGGCCCCGGACACCGCACGTGTCCGGGGCCGCGTCGTGTCAGGCCTCGGGCGTGCTGATCGACCAGGCGGCGTGCGGGATGTAGGTCTCGCGGCCGGTCACGGTGTCGCGGGCCAGGATCGGCAGCTGCACCTCGATCCCGGCCAGGCGCAGCTCCGGCTCGGGCAGGGTCTCGATGGTGAGCGCGCGGGCGCCCGCGGTGTAGTCGGCGAAGCTGAGCACCCGGTCGACCTGTTCGCCGCTGGGACGCTGATAGATCAGCTGGACCAGCCAGGGCGACTCGGCGATCTGGCTGGGCAGCGACAGCTGCACCGGCTCACCGGTCTTCGTCGCCAGCACCGCGGTCTCGCCGTACCGGCAGTCCGTCATGGTCACCGTGCAGTACAGGAACGGGTCGACGGTGATCGTCTCGCGGTTCGCGTACGCGGTGATCTGCGGGTCGTGCTCGGTCGCGTTCGACGCGGCGTAGGCCACCACACCCGTCGTCACCGCGGCGACCGCGACCAGGCCTGCCGCGACCAGCGCGACGATCGTGCGGACTCCTGGTTTGCTCACCGGATGGGGTCTCCTGTCTCTCGGTGACCCGGACCGGGACCGACCCGGCCGGGATGCGTGTTCGGCACTTCCTGTTCGGCGTGCTGCGGGCGGTTGCCGCCCAGACCGGGGAGCAGGGAATGTCCGGTGTAGCTGACGAAGGTCTGGATCAGCCCGGCCACCAGGACCACGCTGATCACCGCGAAACCCTTCCAGAACTCGATCGGCAGCAGCACACCGGCCGCGCCGCCGACCACCCAGCTCAGCTGCAACACCGTCTCCGACCGGCCGAACCCGGACGCGATCGACTCCGGTGGCAGGTCGTCCTGGATGGCGGCGTCCAGCGACACCTTGGCCAGCGCGCTGGCCGCCGAGGCCACCAGCGCGGCGAACGCGGCACCGAACAGGTTGCCGGTGAACATCGCGAACACCGCCACCGCCGCGCTCGCCGCCGTGCAGCCCAGCACCACCAGCGACGGCCTGCCCAGCTGCAGCCGGGCGCCGGTGGCATTGCCGCCGAAATTGCCGATCCCGGCCGCCGCGCCCACCAGCGCCAGCATGGCCGCCTGCTCGGTGGGGCTGCCGCCGGAACCCTTGGCGACGAAGGCGATGTAGAAGGTGAGGAAGCCGGTGAGCACGCGGATCGAGCTGTTGCCCCACAGGCCGGTGACCACCGCCCGGCCCAGCGGCTGGCGGCGTTTGCGCGCCGGCACCGCGGACTCCTTGCCGAATTCGAGCACCTCGGTGTGCGCGTCGGGACCGTGATAGCTCAGCGTCGCGGGCACCTCGCCCTCGGTCACCTCCACCCACGAGGGAATCCGCAGGCTCAGGTACGCGCCGGCCAGCGCGATGCCCGTGGCCAGCACCAGCGCGCCGGTGGACGACGCGATCAGCGCCGCGAGCGCGGCCAGCGCGCCGGCCCCGATGGTGCCGCCGACCAGCCCGAACACGGTCAGCCGGGAGTTGGTGCGGACCAGGTCGATGTCCGGTGGCAGCACGCGCGGCGTCACCGCGCTCTTGAGAACGGCGAAGGATTTCGAGCCGACCATCATGCACAGGGCCAGCGGATACAGCCCCCAGGTGTCGATGTTCACGATCAGCAGCACCGCGAACACCGCGCGGACACCGAAGGTCGTCGCCAGCGCCAGCCTGCGGCCGCGCTGCAACCGGTCCAGCAGCGGACCGATCAGCGGCGCGATCAGCGCGAACGGGGCGATGGTGATCAGCAGGTACAGCGCCACCTTGGTCTTGGACTCGGCGGTGGCGCTGGCGAAGAACAGCGTGTTGGCCAGGGCGACGGCGATCGCGGCGTCGAGGGCGAAGTTGGCCATCGTGGCGTAGGTGAGCGCGGTCAGGCCGGACTGGTCGGCGCCGTCGGCCTTGGCCGCGCGCTGGAACGTCGCGAATCCGCGTTCGGTGAGTTCCCGGCTGCGCATGGCGGCGACCCTGGTCACGGTGAGCTTGCGCGGGATCCGCTGCTGCGTCACCGGCTCGTCGTCGGGCTCGTCGCCGCGGGGGAGCGGGCGGGTGCCCGCGGGGCCGCTCTTGTCCTCCGGCGGCGGCAGGGCGCGTTCGCGGGGCTGCGGACCGCGCAGCGGGGTGGTCGGGGCGGCGTCCGGTTCGGCGCGGCCACGGTGGAACAGGCCCTTGGACCGAACCGTCGGCGGGTCGGGGGAGTCCGGGCGGGGGAACACCTTGCGCGGGCGCGCCCGCTCGTCCCGGCCCCGGCCTGCGCGCGGCGGGTACTGCCCGAAACCGGGGTGCCTGCCGGGCGGGGTGCCCGCGGTACCGTCCCGGCGACCACGGTCGGGACCGGATGGATCGCGGGGCGTAGTCACAGTCCAATTCTGGCGCACGCGGGCTTCGCGCGTTCACCCGCGGCGCGGCCATGTCCGCCACACCCGGCTATTTCGGCACGAATCGCACCTCGAACAGCCGCGGCCAGTACTTGCCGGTGAGCAGGAAACGGTCGGTCCCGGGCAGGTGGGCGATGCCGTTGAGGACATTCGCGCCGGCCCGTTCCGCCGGGGTGAGCAGTCCGCCCGCCTCGATCACCGCCAGCACCTCGCCCGTCGCCGGATCGATGCGCAGGATCTCGTCGGACGGGTAGTTGTTGGCGTAGACGGTGCCGTCGGGCGCGCAGTCCAGCTCGTTCGGCTTCGCGTCCGGATAGCCGGTGACGGTCACTGAACCGGTTTCGGCGAAGGTCACCGGATCGCGGAAGGTGAGGGTCGGGGTGCCGTCGCTCATCACCAGCCGCTGCGGTTGCGCGCACAGCCCCCACCCCTCGCCCGCGTACTCGGCGCGGCGCACCTCGGCCAGGGTTCGCGGGTCGCGGGCGAAGGCCACGTGGTCCTGCCAGGTGAGCTGCCAGACGATGTCGCCCGCCTTGGTCATGCCCTCGCCGAACATCTCCGCAGGCAGCTCCGCGCGGGCGGTCTCGGCGCCGGTCGCCTGATCGGCGGTGCGCGCGGTCGACACGCCCCACATGCCGGTGCTTTCGTAGCGGACGCCGTCGACCACCTCCAGACCCTGCGTGAACGCCTGCGGATCGTGCGGTGACGAGCCGATCACCTCCACCCGCCAGCGCGGCGGATCGGCCGTCCCCGAGGTGCCGCAGGCGGCCACGCCGAGCAGGCTGACCAGCGCGGCGACGGCCAACGAACTCCGATTGCGCTTCATACGGCAAAATGTATGCCGTGAGCGCAGTATCTGTTTCGGAGTCCGGCGTGCGTCCTGTTCTGGCCGATGCGGCCGAAGTCGCACGTCGTGCGCTCGTCGAGCTGGAGCCGGAGGGCGTCGGCGAGCATCTGGGGGTGACCGCCGAGGACGAGACGGCGGCCACCCACCGGTTCGCGACGACCCTGGCCGGTTATCGCGGCTGGCAGTGGGCTGTGGTCGTGGCCGCGCCGCCGGAGGCGGAATACGCCACGGTCAGCGAGTCGGCGCTGCTGCCGGGGCCGGATGCCCTGATCGCCCCCGACTTCATCCCGTGGGAGCAGCGGGTGCGTCCCGGCGACCTCGGGCCCGGCGACCTGCTGGCCCCGCCCGCCGACGATCCCCGCCTCGTCCCCGGCTACGTGGCCACCGGCGACCCGGTCGTCGACGAGGTGGCCCGCGAGGTCGGCCTCGGCCGCACCCAGGTGCTCAGCCTGGAGGGCCGCGTCGAAGCGGCCCAGCGCTGGTATACCGAGTTCGGCCCCGACACCGAGATGGCCAAGGCGGCCCCCTCCACCTGCGGCCTCTGCGGCTTCTACCTGCCCCTGGCCGGCGCCCTGCGCGAATCCTTCGGCGTCTGCGGCAACGCGATGGGCGCCGACGGCCACGTCGTCCACATCGAATACGGCTGCGGTGCCCACTCCGACGTCGTCGCCCCCAGCGGCAACGGTTCCCCCCGCTACGAAGCGTTCGACGACCACGCGGTGGACATCGTGGAGGTCGTCCGCGTCAATGGTGCTGCCGAAGGCGCTGACGCCGCTGCTGCCGACGCAGACAATGCCCAGGCTGCCACCGTCGTCTCGGCCGAGTCGACCGCCACCGAGCCTGTCCTCGACCAGGAAACCGCCGAGGCCGAGGCCGCCGACGCGGCCGCCGCCGACCGCGCCGCCCTGGCCGAAGGTGCCACCCCGGAATCGGCCGACGAAGTCGTAGCCGCCGAGCAGGCCCCGGAATCCGAATCGCTGTCCGCCACCGACCGGACCGAAGCAGCGGCCGACCAGTCCACTACGACGGCCTCCAGCTCGTCGGCAGAAACTGCTGCCGACGAGAACAACGCAGCCAACCTTGCCGCTGCGGCTGACGCCGCTGCCGCTGCCGCTGCGGCTGACGCCGCTGCCGCTGACGCTGCGGCTGGCGATGCTGCGGCTGGCGATGCACCGACCGCTGGCGCTGCGGCCACCTCCGGCGCTGACACGACGCCCACCACCGCTCCCGCCGCTGCGGGCGTCGATGCTGCGGGCACCGCCGCACCGGCTGCCGAATCCGCGTCCGCCGGTCCTGCAGGCGCCGAGGGCGGGGATGCTCGCTCGAGCGTCGAGCCCGTGGTGGCGGAAGCAGCCGCTTCGGCGGCCTCTGCGCCGGCCACGGCCGCTGCCGGAGAAGACCAGGTCGGCGAATCGCTTTCGGCCGCAGAGGTCGCGGCGAGCGTCGCCATCGAGGTCGAGGTCCCCCCGGCTTCGGGCCCGGCGACAGAGGCGCCTGCTGAGCTGTTCGCGACTGACACGGCGGCCGAACAATCTGCCGAGCCGACGGTGACTGACGCGGCGGCCGAAAGTCCTGCCGAGCTGACGACGGCCGACGCCGCGGACGAGGTTCCCGCTGAGCCGATCGCGGCCGACACGGCGACCGAGGTTTCCGCCGAGCCGATCGCGGTGGACACGGCGACCGAGACTTCCGAGCCGACGGCGAACGTCGGGATCCAGGCTGTTGGTGAGTCTGTCTCGGCGGAGAAGCCTGCGGCAGACGACGTCGCCCAGCCCGGTGGCGAATCGGTGGCGCAGGAAGCCGCCGACGCGGCGGGTTCGCTGGCCGCCGCGGCCGCCGGTGACGACCAGCCGGTCGACGAAACCGATTCGGCCGCTGACGGGGTGGCGAGTATCGCCGCTGCCGCGGAGGTCGATGTGCCGCCGGCTTCGGGGCCCGCGGGCGCCGAGGGCGAGCCGGTGGACGAGCACGGATCGTCGGTGGCGCGCTGAACGGTTCGGCGGATCCCTTCGGTACCGCGGAGCTGCGTGCCGGAGTGCTTGCCGCCTGGCGTGATTCGCCGACGCGGCTGCGCGAGGACAGTGCCACCGAGGCGGATCTGGTGGCCGCGGGCTACCGGGATCGGGTGCTCACCGAGCTCGCGCAGAACGCGGCCGATGCCGCGGCCAAGGCGGGGGTGGCCGGTGAGCTCGCGGTGCGGGTGCTCGACGGGCGCCTGCATGTCGCCAATACCGGTGCGCCGCTCGACGTTTCCGGCGTGCACGCGCTCACCGCGCTGCGCGCCTCCGGTAAGTCCGCGGCCGATCAGGTGGGCCGGTTCGGTGTGGGTTTCACGGCGGTGCGGTCGGTCGGCGACGAGATCGAGGTCCGCTCCACGACCGGCTCGATCCGCTTCTCTCGCGTCGCGACACTGAACGCGCTGCACGACAACGGCATCGAGATCCCGGACGATCTCGCGGCCATCGCCCCGCCGGTCCTGCGCCTGGCCTGGCCGGTCCCGACGACCCCGGTCACCGGTTACGACACCGAGATCGTCGTGCACCTGCGCGACGAGATCGACTCCGCCGCCCTGCTCGACGCCCTGCGCGCCGAAGCAGCCGATCTCCTCCTGGAACTGCCCGCCCTGCACCGGATTCGCGTCAACGGCGACGAATTCACCAGCACGGAGAAGGATTCCGGCCGGGACGGCTTGACCGAACTGTCGATCACCGGCCCGGACGGAATCACACAGCGCTGGTGGCAGTACCGCACCACCCGCGCCCGCTGGCTGCTCCCACTACGCGCGGGCCGCCCCGTCGCCACCGCCCCGGACGTGCTGCGCGCCCCCACCCGTTCCGACGAGGAACTGTCGCTGCCCGCCGTCCTGGTAGCCGACATCCCCATGCAGCCCGACCGCCGCCGCCTCCTCCCCGGCGCCCGCCTGACCGAATTGGCCACCGGCTACGCCGATTTCGCCCGCGCCCTCCCGCCTGCCGACCGCCTCGTGCTCGTCCCGACCCCCGGCTTCGCCCGCAGCGAGGCCGACGGTCTCCTGCGCGAAGCCGTCCTGGCGGACCTCCGCGCCAACGCCTGGCTCCCCGTCTGCTTCACGACCGTCGAGGACGCGGCCGAGCTGCCCGCACTCCACTCGGTCGGCGACAGTCTCCGAACCACCGATCCCACAGCTGCTTTCACCCTGGCCGCGCCGCAGTCGACCGTGACTGCCGCCGAAGAAGCCCCGGCTGAGTTCGACTGGTCCACCACTGATGTTCCGGGATCAACCGGATCACAGGACGCGGACTCGATCACCCGACCCGCCCCGTGCGCGATCCCCACCCGCGCCCACGTCTTCCCCGATCTCACCCCCGAATTGGCGACCATGCTCGCCGACATCACCGGCCCCCTGGTGATCCCGGAACTCTCCGACCGCGCCGCCCAGGAAAAGCTCTCGGTGCTGGACGTGCACCGCCTCGGTCCCGCCGCGCTCGCGGACCTGTCGAGCGGTCTCGATCGCGAACCACACTGGTGGCAGCGGTTCTACGCCACCCTGGAACCGTTCGTCACCGACACCCTCACCGCCGAGGAACTCGGCGCGCTGGCGGTCCCGCTGGCCGACGGACGACTCGTCACCGGCCCGCGCACCGTCGTCCTGGACGACCAGCTCACCGTGGCCGTTCCGGTCCACTGGGCTCGCCTGGTCCACCCGGACGCCACCCATGCCCTGCTGGCCCGCCTCGGCGCCCGCAGCGCCACCGCCGAGGACCTGCTGTCCGACCCGGGCCTGCACGATCTGCTCGAGCACGACCCGGCCGACCCCGACACCGTCGAGGCGGTGCTGCGATTGGCCCCGTTCGCCACGGCGGAACTGCTCCCGGCCTGGCTCGGCCTGCTCGAACTCCCCGACGACACCGGCGAACTGCGCCCGGCCGACGAACTGCTGCTGCCCGGCGCCCCGCTCGCCGCCGTGCAGGTCGACGACTCGCCCTTCGGCACCGTCGACGACGTCGTGGTCGCCGAATACGGCGACCAGGCGCTGCGCGCGATCGGCGTCGGCTGGGACTTCGCCGTGGTCACCGATCCCGACCCGATCGGCCCGGACCACGACCTGGACGACGAATCCGCCTGGTGGGACACCCTTCCCGAGGACCCGCGCGAGCTGGCCGCGGTCCGCGACCTCGATCTGGTCGACGAGAACCGCTGGCCCGCCGCCCTGCGCCGCCTGCTGGACGATCCGCGCACCCGAGCCCTGCTCGCCGACCGCGACGGCTACACGGCCTGGTGGCTGCACCGCCACGCCCAGCTCGACGGCATCGCACTCGGCCGGTTCCGCCACCCCGCCGACGACGAGTTCGCCGGTCTGCTGCCCGTGTTCGCGGCCGACGGCTTCGCCGGCGCCGACCTGGACGCGCTGCGCCCGGTCCTGGTGCACCCGGACGTGATGTCGGCCGAACTGGCCGAGGAACTCCTCGACGCCCTCGCCGACCCGGCCAACACCCCGGCGCCGGAGGTGGTCGCGCGCACCCATGCCCGGCTGGCCGCCGCCGTCGCCGCGGGCGCGCTCGACCCGCGCGAACTCGACCTGCCGCCGCAGGTGCGGGCGCTCTCGGGCGCCGTCGTCGACGCGGGCAGCGTGATGGTCTTGGACGAGCCCGGTTTCGGCCTGGTCGTGCCCCCGGACCGGCTGGTGGCGGGCGACGACGTCAACGCCGAGGCGCTGGCGGCCCTGCTCGATCTGCCGCTGGTCTCCGAGGAGGTGAGTGCCGAGGTACTGGGCACCGGCCGCTGGACCACCTGGGCCGACGACCCGATGGGCGTGGTGCTGCGCAGGCTCTGGTCCCCGGTGGAGACCACGGGCGCGCTGGTCCTGCACGAGACCCTGGAGGTGCACCTGCGTGGCGCGCTCACGGGCACCGTGCGGGTGCCCTGGTGGCGCACCGAGGACGCCGTGCACGTCCAGGTGCCGCGGGTCTGACTACTCGGCGTGCGCCACGATCATCTCGGCCAGCAGGTCGAGCTGGGTCTGCACGGCCTCGCTGTCGTCGTCGACGAGCCAGCGCAGCACGATGCCGTCGATGACGTTGAGGATGAAGCGGCTCAGGTCGGTCACCGGGGTGTTCCAGGCGGTGCCGGTGGCCTCGCGGCAGTGGTCGATGATGTCGCGGACGGTGCCGTCGTTGAACGCGTACTGTTCGCGGGAGATCGCGATCTTGGCCGGTGTGGCCTCGCCCTCGCGCAGCGAATAGGTGGTGGTCTCGTAGGTGAGCAACTGTCGTTCCGGAGTGGCTTCGATGTTGCGCCACATCAGTTCGAGACCGGAACGGACCAATTTCAGAAGCGCTTCTTTTCCGGTTCCGGCTTCGGTCCAGAGCGAATCATCGGCATCGACGGAATCGCGCAATTCCACGGACAACGCTTTGACCAGCTCGGTCATCAGCGCGTCCTTGTTTTCGAAACAGTAATGCACCACACCGAGCGAGACACCGGCCGCTTGGGCGACATCGCGCGTGGTCACGCCCGCGACGCCCTTTTTCTCGGCAAGACCGATCGCTGCCTCGATCAGGTGGGCTCGTCGTTCTTCGACGCTCAATCGGGAGGACACGTGAGCGAGTTAAGCGCTCGCGTGGCAAACAGTCAATTCGCCGGTCCGCGAGAAAATCCTGGACATGTGACCAGTTGATGTGGTTGTCTCCGAAACGGAAGTTGCGAAGGAGTTCCCATGCCCCTGTCCCGCCGTACTGTGCTGACCGCTTCGGCGCTCGGTGTCGCCGCCGTGCCTGCCCTCTCGGCACTCGCCGACGCGGTCGCACCCGCCGCGCGCGCGAATACCGCGCCGGGCGAGTTCGAATTCGGGCTCGGCATCGCCGATCTCACCGGCCCGGCCGCGGAATGCGGGATGATGGGCTACTCCCAACTCGACCAGGCGACCGCCGGAATTCATCTGCGCCCGCGTGCGCGCGCCTTCGTGATCGGCGCGGGCGGAAATCGCATCGCCTATGTCGCGGTGGAGAACGGCGCGGTGTTCGGTTCGGTGCACGGCGGGGTACTGCTGGCACTCGCGCGGCGATTCGGTGACCGGTACACCGAGCGAAATGTCGTGCTCACCTCGACCCATACCCACGCCAGTTGTGGCGGCTCCGCACACGATTACGCCTACACCCTGGCGACCCTGGGATTTCAGCAGCAGGTCTACGACGCCGAGGTGAACGGCATCGTGGAGGCGATCGTCGCCGCCGACGCCGATTTCGGGCCCGGCGCCATCGCCCTCGGCCGCTCGACCCTGCACGACGCCAGCGTCAACCGCTCCCGGGTGGCCTTCGACCGCAACCCCGAGGCCGAGCGCGCCCTGTTCCCCGACGCCATCGACCCCGCGGTGACCACGCTGGTCTTCACCAGGGCTGGCCGCGAGGTGGGCGCGCTGACCTGGTTCGCCACCCACAACACCTCGATGACCAACGCGAACCGCCTGATCAGCTCCGACAACAAGGGCTACGCCAGCTACGCCGCCGAGCACCTCGAGCACGGGGTCCGCCACCTGGACGGGCAGCCGTCCTATCTCGCCGCGTTCGCGCAGACCAACGCGGGCGACATGTCGCCCAACCTGAACCTGCGTCCCGGCGACGGGCCGACCACCGACGAATTCGAGAACACCCGCATCCTCGGCGAACGCCAGTACGCGGCCTCCAGAGCGGCTGCCGCGCAGGCGGTCTCGATGACCGGCGCGGTCGACTCGCTGCTGTGCTACATCGACCTGGCTGCGGTGTCCGTCGACGGCCGCTTCACCCCCGACGGCGCGCCGCACCGCACTTCGCCCGCCGCGGCGGGTGTCTCGCTGATCGCGGGCAGCGTGGAGGACGGCCCCGGCCTGCCCGGCGGCCCGATTCCCGAGGGCGTGCGCAATCCGATGGTGGACTTCCTCGGCGGCATCGACCACCCGCACCCGGCCTGGCTGGCGGACGCGCAGGCGCCCAAGGCGATCGCGGTGCCGCTGGGCCTGCTGCCGCCGGTGCCGTGGGTGCCGAATGTGGTGCCGATCCAGCTGATCCGGATCGGTGGGCTGTATCTGGCCGCTGCGGGGGCGGAATTCACCATCGTCGCGGGTCTGCGGGTGCGCCGCGCGGTGGCCGCCGCGCTGGGTGTCGACGCGGAACAGGTGCTGCTCCAGGGTTACGCGAACTCCTACCACGAGTACGTCACCACCCCGGAGGAGTACGACGTGCAGCAGTACGAGGGCGCGTCGACCCTGTTCGGGCGCTACACGCTGTGCGCGTACCAGCAGGAATTCACCAGGCTCGCTGCGGCTTTCGTGGCGGGCGCGGCGATCGGGCGCGGCCCGGCGCCGCGTGACGTGTCGGCGTTGCAGCCGAATCTGGCGGTCGCGCCGGGCCCGGACGCGACGCCGCGGGGGCGTGCCTTCGGTGACGTCCTGGTGCAGCCGCCCGCGCAGTGCGCCCGCGGTTCGCGCGTCGCCGTCGAATTCGTCTCGGCGCATCCGAAACACAATCCCCGGCGCGGTGACACCTTCCTGCTCGTGCAGCGCCGGACGAGCGCGGGCGAGTGGGTCCGGGTAGCCAACGAGGGGGAGTGGGACGTGCGGTTCCACTGGCGCAAGGACGGCGACGGCATCTCGATCGCGCGCTTCACCTGGGACGTGCCCGCGGCGGCGACACCGGGCACGCACCGGTTCGTCCATTTCGCCGACGCGCTGGGTGCCGACGGCGCCCTGCGTCCGGTGAGCGGGACCAGCGCCGAGTTCGAGGTGACCGGCTAGTCGGTCGACAGACCCACCTGGGCACCCTTGTCGCCGCGCCGGGCCGACCGGCGCTGCGCCAACCAGATCGAGACGCCGAGCACGCCGACCGCCAGGCCCATCAGGCACACCGGACGGGCCTCTGACCAGGCCGGATTCAGCCAGACCAGGGCCGTCGCGACCAGCCACGCGACGAAACCGGCCAGCACCACCGGCCGCGGATCGACCAGGCTGTGGGGCAGTTCGGGGATCGCGGAACTGACGCGGCCGTTATCCATACCCAAATCGTAGCGGGGTGAAACTCATCAGGGGGCGCGGCCGTACCGTAGAGTTCTGCACTGTGACAACGCCATCGGACGTCCGTGCCCTGGCCGGTGACCTCTCACTGGCCGTCGTACGGCTCACGCGACACCTGCGCGGCCGCCGTGCCGACGCGCAGATCTCGCTCACCCAGCTGTCGGCGCTGGCGACGTTGGCGCGTGATGGTGCGATGACGCCGGGCGCGCTGGCGGGCAGGGAGCGGGTGCAGCCGCCGTCGATGACGCGCGTCATCGCGTCGCTGTCGGACCTGGATCTGGTGCAGCGCCGTCCGCACCCGACCGACGGCAGGCAGATCATCGTCTCGCTCTCGCCCGCGGGTCGCGCGCTCATCGCGGACGAGACCCATGCCCGCGAGGCCTGGATGACCGAGCAGCTGGCCGGGCTGCGGCCCGAGCAGATCGAGATCCTGGATCAGGCCGTGGAGATCATGAACCAGATCGTCGCCGGCTCGGAGTGATCAGGCCGGCCTGCGCGCGTCGTCGGAGTCGACCACCTCGTGGCCCAGCGGGAACAGGGCCAGCGGCACCAGCTTGAGGTTCGCCCACGCGAACGGCAGGCCGATGATGGTGATCGCCAGCGCCAGACTGGTGGCGATGTGCCCGATCGCCAGCCACCAGCCCGCGAAGATGAACCAGATGATGTTGCCGATCAGCGAGCCCGCGCCCGCGCCCGGTTTGTCGACCACGGAGCGGCCGAACGGCCACAGCACGTAGCCGGCGTTGCGCAACGCGGCGATGCCGAACGGAATGGTGATGATGAGAATGAAGCAGATCAGCGCCGCGAGCAGGTAGCCGAGTGCCATCCAGAAGCCACACAGCACCACCCACAGGATGTTCAAGATCAACTGGACGATCTTCATCTATTCATCATGCCAGGATTGTCCGGTGGCCGAAGTGATCGACATCGACGACCCCGCCGACGCGCGGGTGGACGACTTCCGTGACCTGTCCTCCGCCGACCGCAGACCGGACCTGCCGGGGCGCAAGGGCCTGGTCGTCGCCGAGGGCGTGGTGGTCGTGCAGCGGATGCTGAGCTCACGGTTCACCCCGAGCGCCCTGCTCGGCGTCGAGAAGCGTTACGCCGCGCTGGCCGACGACCTGGCCGGCCGCGACATCCCGTACTACCGGGCCAGCGCCGAGGTGATGGCGGAGGTGGTCGGTTTCCATCTGAATCGTGGGGTGCTGGCCGTGGCGCCGCGGCCCGCCGAGCTGAGTGTCGACGAGGTGCTCGACGGCGCGCGGACGGTGGCGGTGCTCGAGGGCGTGAACGATCACGAGAATCTGGGGTCGATGTTCCGCAACGCGGCGGGCCTGGGCGCCGACGCGGTGCTGTTCGGTGACCGATGCGCCGACCCGCTGTACCGGCGCGCGGTCCGGGTGTCGATGGGGCATGTGCTGCGGGTGCCGTTCGCGCAGCTGCCGCAGTGGCCCGGCGGGCTCGACCTGTTGCGGGCGCGCGGTTTCCAGATCATCGCGCTGACCCCGAATCCGGCGGCGGTGAACCTGGCGACGGCGATGACCGGCGACCGGGTGGCGCTGCTGCTGGGCGCGGAGGGCCCCGGCCTGACCGAGGAGGCGATGCGGGCCACCGATGTGCGCGCGCGGATTCCGATGTCGCCGGGCACCGATTCGCTGAATGTGGCCACGGCGGCGGCCATGGCGTTCTACGAGCGGGTGCGGACATCGTGAAGCAGGAACCGGACGGACCCTATCGCGCCCAGCCGGATTCGGTGCCGTGGGCGGCGGGCTGCACCGTGATCGTGCTGGTCGCGGCGCTCGGCGCGGTGGGGGTCTACGCGTTCGGGGCCGCGCTGGCGACGGTGCATCCGCTGCTGGCGCTGGTGGTGAACGTGGTCGCCGCGGGCGGGGTGGCGCCGACCGCGTGGCGCTGGCGGTTCACGCCCGTGGTGCGCTGGGTGCTGGCGGGCGCGGCGCTGGGTGTCGTGGCAGGCTGGCTCGCCGTGCTCGTCGAGGTGCTGACCGGCTAGCTCAGAGCACCCGGTCGGTGCGATGCAGCCAGCCGAACAGGCCGCGCTTGCGCCGGGTGGCCGCGCCCGGGCTGCCCGCCTGCACCGGTTGTGGTTGCGGCTGCGGCGCCTGGCCTTTCGGGTAGAGCGTGAAACCGCAGACCGCCAGGTCGCCCGGGGCGAGCCGGTCCGGCACGGCCGGGGTGCGGTAGCGGAAGCCGAGCCAGGCGCCGTTGGCCGCGTCGGCGAAGTCGGGTGGGTCGAACGGCAGCGACTGCGGGCCGGGCCGGTCCTCGCTCCGCCAGGGCACGGGCCGCTCGCCCGCCCAGAACGGCCGCTCCCACACCATCGGCAGTCCCTCGTTCTCCAGGATGTCGACCCGGGTGGAACTGAACGACCGCCGGAACTCGCCGCGCTCCCAGTGCGCGAACGCACCCCAGTGCAGCGTCGAGTCGAACGACACCAGATAGGTGTGCTCCGACGCCAGCGGCCGCACCAGCAGATCGGGCAGCTTCGTCGGCCGCACCAGCGCCGCCTCCGCCGTACACACGACGGTCAGCCCCGGATAACACCCGATGTAGACCTCGTCCCGATCCGGCGCGGCACACCCGTTCAGCGTCCCCACCATGATCGGCCGCACATCATGCTCGTGATACAGCTGCCCGGCCAACGCCGCCGCCGCGGCGGCATCCGGCTCGGGACGCCCCCGCAGCACGCTGAGCGGATCGGCCGTATCCACGTACCAGAGAGTGGAAGCCGAATGCACCAACCACCACCTCCCACCTCAACCGAATAACCAGCCAACGCAAGAACATGGGTAACTCACCGGGCACGGGCTCCCGCGACCCGCTACAGCCCGCCGGCCGCCGACGACACTCGCTCCGAATCCTGAGCCCGGCCGGAATCGCGGAGAGGCGGGGGAGTCAGTGCCCGGAGCTGCGGACGCCCAGGAGGACGTCTTCCCAGGACGGCATCGGCGCCTTGCCCCGCTTGGTCCGCGCCGGCTTGGCCGCGGGCTTGTCCGCCGCCGGTTCCTTGGCGACCGGTTCCTTCTCCGCCTGAGCCGCCGGCTGCGGAGCGGGCGCTGCGGGCACCGCCGGGATCGGCGCGGTGGGTACCGGCGCGGCCGGAATGGCCGCGGCGCCACCACCGGCGGCGACCGCGCGCTGCTCGAAGTACTCGTCCAGCGTCGGCTGCGCGGCCGGACGACTGGTCGGGCGCGCGGTGGGCGCGGCGACGGGCTCGCGCGGACGCGGCTCGACCGGCTTGGGTGCCTCGACGACCGGCGCGGCCTGCTCGGCCGGGGTCGGCAGGATGGTGGCCAGCCCGCGCAGCGCGCGACCGAAGTCGGGGTCGATCAGGTCGTTGGCCGGGTCGTCGAGCGGGGAGACCGAGCCGCCGTGCGCGTCGGGCTGGTAGCGCCAGTGCGCGGCGATCTCGGAGTGTCCGTGCCGCCACTGCAATTGCGCGACCCAGAACCCCTTCTCGTCCTTCCAGGCGTCCCACTCGGCCTGTTCGATGGTGTGGCCGCGCTCGGCGAACGCCGCGGTGACGATCTCGTGCAGCGTTTCCAGCGCCGGACCGTCGGGCCGCACCGGGTGCGCTTTCTGGGCCAGTTCGGCCGCCCGGGCACGTTCCAGCAACACCGGATAAGCGAATCGTTCGACTTTGGTGGCCGGCATCCCGGACTCCGCCGTGACCTGCTCGACGGACGCTCCGGCTCGAATACGGGCCTGGATATCGCGAGGACGCATAGACGCTTCCGTTTCGATCTCGATCTGGCCGAATCGTGCGAGGTCGCCGCGCGCCGCCGCGCGGAGCTTGTCGTCGGCGGGCAACCGGAACTTGGTGCCGGACTCGGTGTCACTGCACACGATGTGCGTGGAGTCGGGCGTCACCCCGATCACTCGAAGTTCACGCACCGTTACCTCCCTATCGCGTCGGCTACGACACCGCCCACTTTCCTAGACAGTAGTGCACATTACTTGCCCGCCGCAGCAGACACGCACGACCGAAATCGCGCACCGGGACCTCAGGTCCCGCTAATCTGATCGGCTCAGCACACGAATCCTGGTCGTGTGCAGGCAGTTTGGTGATGGATCAACATCAATTCGCGCACCGTGGACCCACCTCGGAATGCAAATATTGCGAATCCGCGGCGAAGGCACGCAAAGGGCCGGTGCCCGGCGAACCGAAAAAAGTTCACCGGGCACCGGCCCTGATTGCGGTCTTATCTCAGAGCTGACCGACGACCCAGTCGATCGAACGGGTCAGCTGCGAAACGTCTTCCGGATCGATCGCCGGGAACATGCCGACACGCAGCTGGTTACGACCCAGCTTCCGGTACGGCTCGGTGTCGACGATGCCGTTGGCCCGCAGGATCTTCGCGACCTGGGCGGCGTCGACGGCGTCGTCGAAGTCGATGGTGCCCACGACCTGCGAGCGGTGCGCCGGGTCGGTGACGTACGGGGTGGCGAAGGAGCTCGACTCGGCCCACGAGTACAGGCGCGAGGACGAGTCCAGCGTGCGCTTGACGGTCCAGTCCAGGCCGCCGTTGGCGTTCATCCACTCGATCTGGTCGGCGAACAGCAGCAGGGTGGCCAGCGCCGGGGTGTTGTAGGTCTGGTCCTTGGTGGAGTTGTCGATGGCGATCGGCAGCGACAGGAACTCCGGGGTCCAGCGGCCCGAGGCCTTGATCTCCTCGACGCGGGCCAGCGCGGCCGGGCTCATGATCGCGATCCACAGGCCACCGTCGGCGGCGAAGCACTTCTGCGGGGCGAAGTAGTACACGTCGGAGTCGGCGATGTTCACCGGCAGACCGCCCGCGCCCGAGGTGGCGTCGATGGCGATCAGGGCGTTCTCCGAACCGGCCGGACGCGACACCGGGATGGAGACACCGGTGGAGGTCTCGTTGTGGGCCCAGCCGATGAGGTCGACGGTCGGGTCCGAGACCGGCTCGGGCGCGCTGCCCGGCTCCGACGAGACGACGATCGGGTCACCGATGAACGGGTTGCCCTTGGCGACCGAGGCGAACTTCGAGGAGAACTCGCCGTTGGTCAGGTGCAGCGAGCGCTCACGGATCAGGCCGAAGGCGGCCGCGTCCCAGAACGCGGTGGTGCCGCCGTTGCCGAGCACCACTTCGTAGCCCTCGGGCAGGGAGAACAGCTCACGCAGGCCGTTGCGCACCCGCGCCACCACGTCCTTGACCGGCTTCTGGCGATGCGAGGTGCCGAACACGGAGGCGCCGACAGTCACCAGGGACTGCAGCTGCTCCGGACGGACCTTGGACGGGCCGCAGCCGAACCGTCCGTCGGCGGGCTTGAGGTCGGCGGGAATGGTCGGGAACGCACTGGTCATGCGGGCGAGTTTAGTGGTTCGCCGATGGTCGAACGCGCACGGGGGAGGGGTGGGGAGGCGGCTGTGAGGCGCCCCACTCGGTTCACGGCTACTACCTGGTAGGCGCGGGCGAAGTGGTCGGGTGACCAGGTGGATTCGGGGCGGGGCGCTCGGCTGGGCGCGGGGCATGCGGGGAATTTGCCTTGGTGAGTACACCGTTCGCATTACAGTTTCGCTATGAGCCTCGCCGTGGCCGACTCGGGTCGGACCCTGCTCGACCGGTTTGCCTGGGCTTTCGGCCGTCGGCCGGGGTTGCTGGCGGAGAGTTCCCGGCGGGAACTGCTGATCAGGGGGTTACCCGCGACAGCCACCGTGCTGTCGGCGCGGTCCCGTCGCGGCGAGGGCGGCTACCGCTTCTCGGTGCGCGTGCACCTGCCCGGTGAGCTGGCCTACGACGCCCGCGTCCGCCAGCGGGTCCGTAGCCAGGACCTGGAATGGATGCAGCCCGGCGACACCGTCGGCTGCCGGGTCGACCCCGGCGACCGCGAACGCGTGGTGCTGTTCGTTCCCGAGGTCCCGCAGTCCGGCCGCAGCGCCGCCGCCAAGATCCTGGCCAACGGCCGCCGCGCCGAGGCCACGGTCCTCGCCGTCGCCCCCATCGCCGCCGACTACACCGGCCGCGACGACCCCATCCTGCGCCTGGACCTCGAACTCCGCGCCTGGGACGAACCCACCCCCTGGCGAGTCCGCCTCATCCAGCCCGTCCCCCTGGCCGCCGTCGGCCTCATCGAACTCGGCACCCGCCTCGACGCCGCCTTCTTCACCGTCGACCGCGGCGCCTCGGTAGCCATCGACTTCTCGACCCTGAGCTGAGGTCGCGGCCGCCGAGGCATGCGGCTACAGGTGTACGAAGGTGAAGCCCGCGTTGCGGAGGGTGGGGATGGCGGTGGACAGGCCGGCGGCGGTGCCGGACTTCGGGCGGTGCATGTGGGCCAGGACGATGGCGCCGGGGGTTGCTGTGGTCAGGGTGTGGTGGACCTGGGTGGCCGAGGCGGTGGCGCCGGAGTCGGCGTTGATCGTGAAGCCGAGCGGGATTTCGCCGAGGTCGTTGACGATGGCGACCGCCACGTCGTCGTAGTGGGCGGTGCCCGCGCGGAAGAAGCGAGGTGCGCGCCCGGTCAGCTCGCGGATGCGTTCGTGATTGGCCCACACCTCGTGCACGGCTTCGTCGGCCGACGCGGTGCCCGCGATCCGATAGGCCGCCCGGCCGGTCACCGAGAGCGGTTTGTGCGCCACACCGTGGGAGGCGATCTCGAACAGGGGATTCGCTGCCAGCCGCTGCACCCGGCCGGGATCGGCGTCGATCCAGCGCTTGTTGAGGAACAGGGTCGCCGGCACCCGCTCGGCGACCAGCAGATCCAGCAGCGCCTGGTCGATCTCGCTGTTCCCCGGCCCGCCGCACGCGTCGAGGGTGAGCGCCACCTGCTTGCCGACCGCCGGAAAACTACTGGTGATCCCGGGCATCGCCACACCCCATGCCCGCGGCTGCGCGCCCGCGTACCTCGCGGCGACGTCGGCCGGGGAGACACCGAGCGAGGTGGCGAGGGGTGGTTCGACCACGGTGGATATCGGCCGGGCCGTGGGAACCGGACGCTCGGCGGACGGTGCCGGGTACACCTGCGCCGATGAATCACCCTGCGCCGCAGCACATCCAGCGAGAGCGCCGACGGCGAGCGCGGCCGCGGCCCCGAACAACCCGCGCCGCGAAAGCCCCTGGTCACGCATAGTCCACCCCTGTCGATCCGCCCGCCGCCAACACTAACGCCGGTAGTCACCCCGGACCCCAAATCGGGCCTTCAGTTCCCAGTGTGCGCCGGTAGGTCGGAGCACGCCTGCCGACGTTCGCGCCGGAGCGTCGCTGCACAAGCTTGCCGACTGGAGAACGGACAGAAGATCGAAGACAACCGAGTGCGGACATCCAGGAATCAAGGGCGCCGGCGGCCGCGCCCAACGTCGAGATCTCAACGGGCGTGGATATCAGGATTTCTGAAGCGGGTTTGCACCGCGGTGGACTATCCGGCATCGACGAGAACGGTTGGCAGGCAGCATTCCCGAGCTTGACGGGCCGCAACTCGATCATGCCGTTGAGCGACTTCGACTCGAGCCAGGCTCGGCCTGCCCCGCGGAACCCAGCTGACTCAAAGCGATCTTCTGCAGCGCATAAAATTTCTGCGGATCGACAGTTTAAGATAAAGTTCTCACCTGTAATAGATTGGGTTCGGCTAGGAAGAGTAAATGAACAATTCGGAACAAGTGCAACGAGACGAAGAGTTCGACTACTTTGCTAAATCTTTCAAGGGCTCGAAACATGAGGTAGTTGTTACTCTGCGGACACTCAAGAAGTCGCCCTACCCCGAGGCTCGTATTATTCCCTTTATTGAGGCTCTGCTCGACGATAGGTCACCATGTGTAACTGGCATTCCATATCGATATGGCGAGACCAGATGGCTGGCTGCCGGAGCGTTGAGGCGCGTCTATGACGCTCTGGGGATTCGAGAATCTATTGTACTGCACGACGTTCCGGTAACTTTGTCTAGTGATCAGCTCGGCGATCTGGCGAGAGAATCAGGAACGTGCGGTGAATGGACTGATCTGGGTGCCGAGGACCTCTATTTGAGACTTCGAGATACGGGGAAGTTGCCCGTCAGCGACCTGGTGCTGGAGTGGGCGAATGTGGATGATTGAGTTGGTCTGCAGGTGGTGCTGGGCGAGCGCCAAGTGGTCACGGGCGGCGGGGGTTTAGCAGAGATCCCGAGCATCGCCACGGTCAACGGGTGTGGTTCGCGTTAGAGAACCTGGCGGAGACGACGGCAGACTAATTGTGGTCATACAGTCGATTCGTCGGTTGGGCGGAAATGAGTGAATTTAATCATCCTGGCGGGGCGAGATCCGAGTGAAGATTGAATCCGTGCACGATATTGATGTGAGCCATATTGCTGCACGGCTGGGGGGTCATCCTCTTACGCAGGTGCAGAAGGCCGTGTCATAGACAAATATTCGGGCGCGGTGCCGGGATTGCTGCTGGATATTTGGCGCGAGATCGGCTTCCCCGGATATGTCGACGGGCTGTTCTGGTTGTGCAATCCAGAGGAGTGGCAGCCCGCCGTCGACGACTGGATCGAGGGGCTGTGGCTGCCATTCGATGATGAATGGGTGCCATTTACGCGCACGGCATTCTGAACTGTCGCCATGTGGGGAAAAAGGACTGGGGTGAGTCTGACTATTGATCCGCTAAATGAATTTGTGGTTCCGGTCGATCATGGTAGATGATTTGGAAACGCGGCTTCAGATTCTCGTTGCCTTGAAGTTTGATCTAGATATGTTGGATGAGAATGGCGACGGTAGACCACTGTTCGGCAGGCTGTACAAGAAATTGGGGGAACTAGACGATTCGACTATGTATGGATATGCGTACCTGCGGTCGGTTTGGGGGGCTCATTCACGCCGCGTGGTACGGAGATCGTGAACGCGGTCGATCATGTCCGGTTCTCGAGCACGGTGACACCACGTCGAGTGATGAATTGGAAGTTCTGAGGCCGGACAGCGAACGACCGGGTGTCGACGGTGTGAGTGGCCGTCGACACCCGGTCGGGCGGGGTGGGGTGGGTCAGCCGGCGATGGTGGACCAGCCGGCGACCTCTTCGGGGGTGCGGGGGCCTGGCCCGGTGTAGATGGCGGCGGGGCGGACGAGCTTGCCCAGCTGCTTCTGCTCCAGGATGTGGGCGCACCAGCCCGCGGTGCGGCCACAGGTGAACATGGCGGGCATCATGTGGGCGGGGACCTCGGCGAAGTCCAGGATCACGGCGGCCCAGAACTCGACATTGGTCTCGATGGCGCGGTCGGGACGACGCTCGCGGAGTTCGGCCAGGGCGGCCTGCTCCAGGGCGGCGGCGACCTCGAAGCGCGGGGCGTCGAGGCGCTTGGCGGTGGCGCGCAGCACGCGGGCGCGCGGGTCCTCGGCGCGGTAGACGCGGTGGCCGAAGCCCATGAGCTTCTCTTTGCGGTCCAGGATGCCCTTGACCAGCGCGCGGGCGTCGCCGGACTGCTCGACGGCCTCGATCATCGGCAGCACGCGGGCGGGGGCGCCGCCGTGCAGCGGGCCGGACATGGCGCCGATCGCGCCGGACAGCGAGGCCGCCACGTCGGCGCCGGTGGAGGCGATGACGCGGGCGGTGAAGGTGGAGGCGTTCATGCCGTGCTCGGCCGCCGACACCCAGTAGGCGTCGATCGCCTCGGTGTGGCGCGGGTCCGGGTCACCCTTCCAGCGGGTCATGAACCGCTCGGTGACGGTGGTGCACTCGTCGATCTTGCGCTGCGGAACGGCGGGCTGGTAGATGCCGCGCGCGGACTGGGCGACGTAGGACAGCGCCATCACCGAGGCGCGGGCCAGGTTCTCGCGGGCGGTCTCGTCGTCGATGTCGAGCAGCGGCTCGTAGCCCCAGATCGGGGCGAGCATGGCAAGACCGGCCTGCACGTCGACGCGCACGTCACCGGTGTGCACCGGCAGCGGGAACGGCTCGGCGGGCGGCAGGCCGCGACCGAACTGGCCGTCGACCAGCAGGGCCCACACGTCGCCGAAGGTGACCCGGTTGGCCACCAGGTCCTCGATGTCGACGCCGCGATATCGCAGCGCGCCACCATCCTTGTCCGGCTCGGCGATGTCGGTGGTGAAGGCCACCACGCCTTCCAATCCGCTGACGAAATCCTGTGGTACCGAGCTGGTAGTCATGGTGACTCTCCTTGCAGGGGCATGCCGATCTTCCTGAACCATAGCCCCGGGGATACTCGGTAGTAACGTCGACCCTATGCCTGACCTGGACCCTTCGGCGGTCACCGCGCCCGATCCCGTCGGCGCACCGTCCGACATCCTCAGCAACCCCCGCGCCGCGGGCGCCGACCTGGCGGCCATGCGCGTGGACTACGGCGACCAGCTCTCCGCGATCGCCGCCGAACCCGATCTCGACGAGACCTGGGTGGCCGGCGGCTGGGAACCCCTGCTGCGCAGCTGGATCGAGCAGGCGCGCGGTCTGGGCGTCGCCGAACCCAACGCGATGGTGCTGGCCACCGTCTCGCTCACCGGCCCGGCCCCGCGCCCGGTGGCGCGCACCGTGCTGTGCAAGGGACTGGCACCCGAGGGCATCACCTTCTACACCAACTACGACTCCGCCAAGGGCAACCAGCTCGCCGCCGACCCGTACGCCGCGGCCACCTTCCTGTGGCCGGCGCTAGGCAGGCAGGTGCACGTGCGCGGGCGGACCGAGCGGGTGCCCGCCGAGGTCACCGAGGCCTACTGGCGGGCCCGCCCGCGCGACTCCCAGCTGGGTGCGTGGGCCTCGCAGCAGTCGCGCCCCGCCGCCGCGCGCGCCGAGCTGGACCGGGCGCTGGCCGAGACCACGGCCCGCTTCGCCGAGGTCGACGCGATCCCGGTGCCGCCGCACTGGGGTGGCTATCTGCTGCGGCCCGACGAGGTGGAGTTCTGGCAGGGCAGGCGCGGCAGGCTGCACAACCGGATCGTCGTGCGGATCGGCGACGCAGGCACAACCGTGGAACGTTTGCAGCCCTAACTAGTGGTGGGCTATGTCACCGAGCGCATCCATTCTCGGAACGCGCGGCGGTGGCTACCCTGCGGCGAGTGAAGTTGCTCGCCGACACCGAACCCCTGCGTCATCCCGACTACCGCAGGTTGTGGACCACCAACATCGTCACGGTCATCGGCGCGCAGCTCTCGGTAGTCGCGGTTCCGCAGCAGATCTTCCAGATCACCGGCAGTTCCGGGTACGTCGGCCTGGCCGGGTTGTTCGGTCTGGTCCCGCTGGTGGTGTTCGGGCTGTGGGGTGGAGCGCTGGCCGACGTGATGGACCGGCGCACGCTGCTCGTCATCACCACCGCGGGCACGGGCGTCACGGCGCTGGCCTTCTGGGCGCAGGCCGCGCTTGGCATGACCAATGTGTGGCTGGTGCTGGGGTTGTTCGCCGCCCAGCAGGCGTTCTTCGCGGTCAACCAGCCCACCCGCAGCGCCGCCATCGCCCGGTTGCTGCCGCCGGAGCAGATCGCCGCGGCCAGCTCGCTGAGCATGACCGTGCAGAACGTGGGCATGATCGCTGGGCCCGTGCTGGCCGGTCTGCTGATCCCGGTGCTCGGTCTGCCCACGCTGTACCTGATCGACGCGATCGCGCTGCTGGCGACGCTGTGGGCGGTGTGGAAGCTGCCGTCCTTCCCGCCCACCGGCGACCAGCGCCGGGCGGGTCTGCGCGCGGTCTTCGACGGCTTCCGCTACCTCACCGGGCAGCGCATCCTGCTCGCCTCGTTCGTCGTCGACATCATCGCCATGGTGTTCGGCATGCCCCGCGCGCTGTTCCCGCAGATCGCGCACGAGACCTTCCACGACCCGGCCGAGGGCGGGGTGGCGCTGGGCCTGCTCTTCGCCGCGATCTCGGCGGGCGCGGTGCTGGGCGGGGTGTTCTCCGGCTGGGTGCCGCGTATCCGCAGGCAGGGGCTGGCGGTGATCTGGTGCATCGTGATCTGGGGCGTGGCGATGATCGGCTTCGGACTGGCCGTCGGCATGGCCGGGCACCTGTTCGGGCTCGGCGTCTGGCTGGGCATCGCGGTGGCGTTCCTGGCGCTGGGCGGCGCGGTCGACATGATCTCGGCGGCCCTGCGCACGGCGATGCTGCTCAACGTCTCCACCGACGAGATGCGCGGCCGGTTGCAGGGCGTGTTCATCGTGGTTGTCGCAGGTGGGCCGCGGATCGGTGATGTTGCCCACGGTTTCGCCGCGGCCAGCCTGGGTACCGCTGTAGCTGCCGCGGGTGGCGGTGTCCTGGTGGTGATCGGCGTGGTCGTCGCCGCGCTCGCCTTCCCCGCCTTCGTGCGCTACCGGGTTGCCAGGGCGCACACCGATTCCATGGTCAATTGAGTTGTGGCAGAAGGGATTACATGAATTTTGCCGATTCGCGCGGAAGGGACGCCGTGGCCACGCGCGGCAGCCGCTCGCGACGACGGCAAACAGGGGATCGGCGCAGGTCGGCGGCTACGCGCCGACCTCACCGCCGATCGGCCCCGGTGTGAGAACGGCGCAGGACAACCCTGATTGCTCGTCTCGACCGAGCAACAGCTAGCGTTAGCGCAAGCGCACCGCGTGCCGACCGCATCGGTGCCTACGGTTCTAGCCTGAGAGGGATCCTTCCGTGCCCGCTGAGAACATCACCAACGTCGCCGAAGACGCCAAGTCGGTACTGCAGTACCCGGGTGGCGAGTTCCCTATTTCGGTCACCAAGGCCGCTGAGGGCAACGACGGACTCGACTTGGGCAAGCTGCTGGCCAGCACCGGCTACGTCACCTACGACCCCGGTTTCATGAACACCGCGTCGACCAAGTCGGCCATCACCTACATCGACGGTGAAGCGGGCATCCTGCGCTACCGCGGCTACCCGATCGACCAGCTGGCGGGCCGCTCGACCTTCATCGAGGTCAGCTACCTGCTCATCTACGGCGAGCTGCCGACCCAGGCCCAGCTCGACGACTTCACCGATCGCATCCGCCGCCACACCCTGCTGCACGAGGACCTGAAGCGGTTCTTCGACGGCTTCCCGCGCAACGCGCACCCGATGCCGGTGCTGTCGTCCGCGGTGAACGCGCTGTCGGCGTACTACCAGGACTCGCTGGACCCGCGCGACCCCGAGCAGGTCGAGCTGTCCACCATCCGCCTGCTGGCCAAGCTGCCCACCATCGCGGCCTACTCGTACAAGAAGTCGGTCGGCCAGCCGTTCCTCTACCCGGACAACTCGCTGTCGCTGGTGGAGAACTTCCTGCGGATGACCTTCGGCTTCCCGGCCGAGCCCTACGAGGTCGACCCGGAGATCGCGGCCGCGCTCGACATGCTGCTGATCCTGCACGCCGACCACGAGCAGAACTGCTCCACCTCGACCGTGCGCCTCGTCGGCTCCTCCGACGCCAACCTGTTCACCTCGGTGTCCGGCGGCATCAACGCGCTGTGGGGCCCGCTGCACGGTGGCGCCAACCAGGCCGTGCTCGAGATGCTCGACGAGATCAAGGCCAACGGCGGCGACGTCAAGGAATTCATCCGCAAGGTCAAGAACAAGGAAGACGGCGTGAAGCTCATGGGCTTCGGGCACCGCGTCTACCGCAACTACGACCCGCGCGCCACCCTGGTCAAGCAGGCCGCCGACAAGATCCTGTCGAAGATCGGCGGCGACGACCAGCTGCTCGACATCGCCAAGCAGCTCGAAGAGGCCGCCCTCACCGACGACTACTTCGTCTCGCGTCGCCTGTACCCGAACGTCGACTTCTACACCGGCGTCATCTACCGGGCCATGGGCTTCCCGACCCGCATGTTCACCGTGCTCTTCGCCATGGGCCGCCTGCCCGGCTGGATCGCCCACTGGCGTGAGATGCACTCCGAGCCGCTCAAGATCGGCCGTCCGCGCCAGATCTACACCGGCTACGGTGAGCGTGACTACCTCGACATCGGCACCCGCTGATCTCGACCACTGTCTGGCGACAACTCAACTATCGAAGGGGATAGCCGAATGACCAAGCCGGAGATCGAATTCCAGGAGGGCCCCGCGCCCACCGAGCTCGTGATCAAGGACCTCGTCGAGGGCGAAGGCAAGGAAGCGGTGCCGGGTGGCACCGTCGAGGTGCACTACGTCGGCGTCGAGTTCGACAGCGGCGAGCAGTTCGACTCCTCGTGGGACCGTGGCGAGTCCATCACCTTCCCGCTGCGCGGCCTGATCCAGGGCTGGCAGGAAGGTATCCCCGGCATGAAGGTCGGCGGCCGCCGCCAGCTGACCATCCCGCCGGAGCTCGCCTACGGCCCCGAAGGTGCGGGCCACCACCTCTCCGGCAAGACCCTGGTCTTCGTCATCGACCTCCTCGAGGCGAACTGACCCCCTGATCGACCACTGTGGCCGGGCTCCCCATGGGAACCCGGCCACAGTTGTCTTCGGTGGGCGACTACTCGCGGATGATCTCGACGGGGTCGGTGAGGGCGAGGGCGAGGGCGGTGGTCTGGGACTGGCCGCGGGCGGGGAGGGCTTCGAGGGCCTTGCCGGTTTGGGTGTTGAGGTTGCCGATGATGGTCTGGAGGGCGGTGACGCCCGTGGTCATCTGGCTGATCGCCGAGGTGATCTGGGTGCCGCCCTGTTCGGCGAGGGCGGGCAGGCCCTTGGCGAGTTCGGCGCCCTGGCTCAGCTGGACGCGGGCGCTGTCGAGGCGGGCGACGACGGTGCGCAGCAGGGTGCCCAGGTCGGTGTTCGGGTCGACGGCGGCGCCGGTGAGGTCGGCCAGGCCGGTCAGCTGGGTGCCCGCCTGACCCGAGATGCCGCGCAGCGCTTCGAGTTTGGTGATGATGTCGGCCAGCTGCGGGTCACCGGCGAAGGGCAGGGCGCGCAGCAGCGGCAGGATCTGGTCGAGGCCGGTGGACAGGGCGGTCGCGCTGCGCTCCACTCCGGCGATGGTGAGCCCGGTCGCGCCGAGCGCGTCGGCGAGCTGACCGGCCTGGGTGGTCGCGCCGTCGACGGTCCGGTTCAGCAGGTCGATGGCCGAGGTGAGTTCGCCCGCACCCTGTTTCGCGAAGTCGAGGAAGCCCAGCATCTCCTGCGCCCCACCGCTGAACTGATCGGCGCTGCCCGCCGCCGCGTCGACGCCCGCGCTCAGCAGCTGCGCGGTGAACTGCACCGACGTCATCTGATTGCGGGCCTGGGAGACCGCGGTGAGCGCGGCGTCCACCCCGGAGGCGCCGATCCGATGCGTCACGGCGGCCACCGCGCCGTTCACCGTGCCCTCGTCCGCGCCGTCGTGCGCGGTGACGGTGATCTTGGCGCGCTGCGGATTCGGCGTAGCGAGGGTCGCCATCGAGGACGTGAGGTCGGCGGGCAGGGTGATGACGGCGGCGTAGTCGGCCGGATCGACCTCGCCCGGCTTCGCCAGCGTCCACTCGTAGCCGCCCGCGTCCTGCACCGCCTTGGCGACCCGCGCGCCGGTGGGCCCGGTATCGCCGTCGACGAGCGCGAACCCCGTCGGCGCGCGGTCGCCGCCCGCGCAGGCGGCGATTCCACCACCCGTCAACGCGACAGCAGCGACGAGACAGACCATCCGGGCACGTTTTCCGATCACGGCGCGACCGTATCGGGACAGTTCACGCCGGGGAGTGGGAGATGTCTGAGAGTTCGGTGAGGATGCCGCCCGGAATTTGCCGACGGTGTGCTGGAATACGCGGTTCCCGCTCACCGGGACTGTCAAACCGGGTCACGATATGTAGTGCGTCACAGCCCCTTCCATTGTTTCGATCGGTCCGATACAAATCTCGAGTCAAATCGACATCGAGATTTCATCGATTCGTCCGGGGGGTTCGGGGATTCACCGGGGGCATCGGGAGGGAGACATCGAACATGTTCCACCACAGCATCACCCGCGCGGGCCGTCGCGCGCTCGTCGCCGCGCTGCCGCTCGCCGTCGCGACCTCGCTGGTCACCGCCGGTACCGCGGCCGCTGACGTCGACACCGAGCGCCAGGCGCAGATCGCCACCGGTCTGTCGAGCGCGGGTGCCGCTGACGGCGTGGACTTCACCACCGTCGTCGCGCCCGACCTGCGCAGCATCTCCGCGACGGTCGACAACGGCCGCTTCGTGATCACCCCCGACGCCGTCACCGTGGTCTCCGCCGCCGGTGTCACGGTGGGCCAGGTCCCGCTGAAGCTGAACACCGTCGACGGCAACGCCATCGCGGTGGCCTCGGTGGTCTCCGAGGACGGCAAGACCCTGTCCATGGCGCCGCAGCTGTCCGCCGACACCAGCACCGAGCTGAAGGACATCGCCACCGACCCGGCCGCCGCGAACCACGACCCGGTCCAGAACGGTGCCGCCGCTGGTGCCGCGATCGGCGCGATCGCCGCCGCCATCATGTGCGTTCCCGCGCTGGCCGCGTTCATCATCGGCTACGTCTTCTGCGCCATTCCGTCGGTGATCTCCACCGCGCTGACCGGTGCCGTGATCGGCGCCGTCATCGGCCTGGTCATCCCGGAGTCGGTCCCGCAGGTGCTGCCCTGATCTTGTCCAGGGTGGTTGCCGGGTAACCGGATAGCCGGACGATAGCCCCGCGTTCGCGTTCGTCGCGAACGCGGGGCTTTTCGCGTGTCAGGGTGCGCGGCGGATCGGCAGATCCAGCACCAGCCGGGCGCCGCCGAGCGGGCTGTCCTCGAAATAGGCGCGGCCGCCGTGCAACTGGGCCTGCTGGGCCACCAGTGCCAGCCCGAGCCCGGAGCCGCCCTTGCTGGCATTGGTGCCGCGGGCGAAACGGGCGAAGACCGCGGCGCGCTCGGCGGGCGGTATCCCGGTGCCGTTGTCGTCGACCGCGATGACGATGTGCTCGTCGGCGGTGCGGTGCGCCGAGACCACCGCGCTGGTGGCGCCGCCGTGCTTGACCGAGTTGGTCAGCGCGTTGTCGACCGCGAGGCGCAGGCCCGCCGGCAGCCCGCGGGTGACGAGTTCGGCGTCGGTCTCGATCCGCACCGAGAGGCCGGGATTGTGGCGCATCGCGTCGTGGGCGGCCTGATCGCACAGATCCGCCACGTCGGTGGGGACGTGGTCGGCCTCGGCGGTGAGGTCGCCGCGGGCCAGCCGTTCCAGCGCGGTGAGGGTGGTCTCCACCCTGGTCTCGTTGCGGGCCAGGTCGTCGAGGATCTCGCGACGCTGCTCGTCGGTGAGGTCGAGGGTGCGCAGGACCTCGAGGTCGGTGCGGATCGCGGTGAGCGGGGTGCGCAGCTCGTGCGCGGAGACCGCGGCGAAGTCGCGGGCGGTTTCCAGCGCGGCCGCGGTCTCGGCCTGGGCCTCGTCGACCCGGGCCAGCATGGTGTTCACCGCGTCGGCCAGTTTCACCGCCTCGTCGACGCCGGAACCGTCGACCGGCTGCGCGGGGTCTTCGGGATCGCCGAAGGTGCTGCGGGCCGAGACCTGCCTGGTCAGTTTCACGATCGGGCGCACGGCGCGGCCGGCGAGCAGCCAGCCCAGCGCCGCCGCGGCCGCCACCGCGATGGCGGCGCCCGCGAGCACCCAGCGCTGCTGGTCGGCGGTGGCCTTGGTGGCCTCGGTGGTCGGGATGGCCAGGGAGACGGTGCGCCCGGCGGGCTGGTTCTCGGTGGTGGTGAGCACCCGGTAGGGCTGGTCGTCCACCTCGACGGTCTGCGAACCCGGCGGCAGGTCGGGCAGCTGGGTGGAGCTGGACGCGGTCACCTGGCCGTTGTCGCGCACGGTGAGCGCCATGGTGTTCTGCAAACCGGTCAGATTGACGAACCCGGTCGCCAGCACCGGCTCGATCAGCACGATGCGCGAGGCGATCTCGAGCTGCTGGTCGGTCTGGGTGACATTGTTGCGTTCGATCGCCTGGAAACTCACGAAAGCGGCGATCGTGACGATCACGACGGCACCGGCCGCGGCCGCCCCCGCTACCCGGGTGCGTAGCGAAAAGGATTGTCTCCGACGGCGTTTCGGCGGTGCCTCGGTCATTTCGGTTCCCGGAGCACGAACCCGACGCCGCGAATGGTGTGCAAAATCCTTGGCGTGTCATCAATTTCGAGTTTGCGTCGCAGGTATCCGACGAACACGTCGACGACATTCGTATCGGCTATGAAATCGTAGCCCCAGACCAATTCCAGCAGCCGCTCGCGCGTGAGCACCACGCCGGCATTCCTGGCCAGCGTCGACAACAATTCGAATTCACGTTTGGTGAGCTCGATTTCCTTGCCGTGCAACAGCGCCCGGTATCCGGCCACGTCCAGTTGCAGCGGGCCCACGGTGATGGTGCCCGGCGCGACCTGCTCCGGTGTGTCGGTGCGGCGGCGCAGCAGGGCGCGGATCCGGGCCACCAGTTCGGCCAGCTCGAAGGGTTTCACCAGGTAGTCGTCGGCGCCGGACTCCAGCCCGGCGATCCGGTCGTCGACCGAGGAGCGGGCGCTGAGCACGCAGATCGGCACGTCGTTGCCCATCGCGCGCAGCGCGGTCACCACACCCGCGCCGTCGAGTACCGGCATGTTCATGTCCAGCACGATCGCGTCGGGCGCGTGCTCGGCGACGGCCCGCAGCGCGGCGGCACCGTCGCGGGCCACCAGCACCTGGAAGCCGGACAGCCGCAGGCCGCGTTCGACCGAGGCGAGGACGTCGGAGTCGTCGTCGACGACGAGGACAGTGGCGGCAGCACGATCGGTCACGGGTGCAATCCTATGGGCGCGGGCCGCCGCCGAGTCCGCTGGTCAGGTGGTCGGGGCCACCGGGTCGCCGTCGCGATCGGGCGTCGACGGGCCGTCGGCCGGATTGCCCAGCGGGGGATTGGCCAGGATGCGGTCGGCCAGCGCGGTCAGGACGGCGGGGTCCTCGATGGTGGCCGGGGTCTCCACCTGCTCACCCGCGGTGAGCTGGCGGATGGTCTTGCGCAGGATCTTGCCCGAGCGGGTCTTGGGCAGCCCGGAGACGATGATCGCGCTGTGCAGCGTGGCGATCGCGCCGATCTGCTCGCGCACCCGCTCGGCGAGTTCGGCCCGCAACTGCTCCGGATCCACCTCGACACCCTGCTTGAGCACCACGTATGCCAGCGGCAGTGCGCCCTTGAGCTCGTCGGGCACACCGATCACGGCGCATTCGGCGATCGCGTCGTGCCCGGCGATGGCGGCCTCGATGCTGCCCGCCGACAGGCGGTGCCCGGCCATGTTGATCACGTCGTCGCTGCGGCCGAGGACGTAGAGGTAGCCGTCCTCGTCGAAGTAGCCGGAGTCGCCGGTGAGGTAGTGGCCGGGAAAGGCCGACAGGTACGAGCGGATGAACCGGTCGCGGTCGCGCCAGAGCCCGGTGAGGGCGCCGGGCGGCAGCGGCAGCCCGATGACGATGTTGCCCTCGACCCCGGTGGGCACCGGATTGCCGTTGGCGTCGAGCACCCGCAGCCGGTAGCCCGGCACCGGCACGCAGGACGAACCGGGCTTGACGGGCAGTTCCTGCAGGCCCAGCGGGTCGGCGCAGATCGGCCAGCCGGTCTCGGTCTGCCACCAGTGGTCCACCACGGGGGTGTCCGGATGACCGGCCAGCAGGGTGCCGGTGGCCCATTCGAAGGTGGCCGGGTCCAGGCGCTCGCCCGCGCAGAACAGCGCGCGCAACCGGGACAGGTCGTGGCGGTGGGCCGCGGCGGCTTCCGGGTCGGCACGGCGGATCGCGCGCAGGGCGGTCGGCGCGGTGAACAGCACCCGCACGTCGTGCTCGTCGATGATCTTCCAGAAGACGCCGGCGTCGGGGGTGCCGACCGGTTTGCCCTCGTAGAGCACGGTCGTCGCGCCGACCAGCAGCGGCGCGTAGACGATGTAGGAGTGGCCGACCACCCAGCCCACGTCGGAGGCGGCCCAGAACACCTGACCGGGGCCGACGTCGTAGATGTTGCGCATCGACCAGGACAGCGCCACCGCGTGCCCGCCGTTGTCGCGAACCACGCCCTTGGGCTTCCCGGTGGTGCCGGAGGTGTAGAGGATGTAGAGCGGATCGGTCGCCGCGACCGGGACCGGCTCGGCCGGGGTCACGTCGGCGACGGTGGCGTTCCAGTCCACCCAGCGCGCGGCCACGGTCTGCTCCGAGGATGGCAGCACATCGGTGGCGGGCTGGGCGGCCGGGAACTCGATGGTCGGGAAACCGGCCCGCTGCTTGACGATCACCGTGCGCACCGAGGCGGTCTGGGCCAGGTCGAGGGCCTGCAGCACGATCGGCGGGTACTCGATCCGGCGGTTCGGCTCGATCCCGCCCGAGGCGGTGACGATCAGCACGGGCTCGGCGTCGTCGATGCGCGCGGCCAGCTCGGGCGCGGCGAAGCCGCCGAACACCACCGAGTGGACCGCGCCGATGCGGGCGCAGGCCAGCATCGCGATCACGGCCTCGGGGATCATCGGCAGGTAGATCACCACCCGGTCACCGGCGACCACACCGAGATCGCGCATGGCACCGGCGAAGCGGGCGACCTCCTCGAGCAGTTCGGCGTAGGTGTAGACGGTGGTGGTGTCCGTCATAGCGGAGACATATATGAGGGCGGCCTGATCAGCCCGCCCGCCCTCGGCGACGGTGCCCGCCCGCACGTGCCGGTCCAGGGCGTTGACGCAGGTATTGAGCCTGCCGTCGGGGAACCAGCGGGCCGAGCGCTTGTCGGCGGCGTCCACGATCTGCTGCGGTGGCACGTCCCACTCGATGCCCTGAGCTGCGGCTGACCAGAAGTCGGCTGGGTCGACCAGGCTGGTCTGATAGACCGGCCGGTACTCGTGTTCCACGTCCAAGCCCGTGACTCCCTAGCCTCGCTTCGATGCCCGCTCGATAGATCCTGATGATTGTGGCAGACTTCACGCGACACCCGAGGGGGTGCCGCGACCTTTGGTTTTGCCTGGAACGGGCAGGTCATCGCGCGGACCTCTACCGGGAGTCAGCCAAGAAGTTATTGATCCGTTAGAATCTGTTGTCACTTATTCGGGCAGTCGTAGACGCAATTTCTCGGCCAGCCGCAGTTCTCGGCCAGTCACTCTGGCGAGCCACCTTTGCGCCTGTGGAGGTTCGCTGATGGCTCACGGTACGAGGCCAGTTTGGAAAGTGAGTGGGAGATGCGTGACGCCGCTAGGTCCGGCAGCAAGCGCTGGGCGCTCGGCAACTGGGACCTGCGTTGGAAGGTTACGGCCGTGCTGGCCGTGCCGCTCGCGGTCGCGGTCGGGCTCGGCGTGTCGAGAATTACCTCGGAGTTCTCGGAAGCCAACCGGCTGTCGAGCATCAATGAGCAGGTCGATTCGATTCCGTCGGTCACCTCGCTGAGTGCTACCTCGGCGCGAGTCACCGGTAGTCAGATGGTTCCGGCGGGACCGGGGGTCACCCTGGTCACCGACAAGGACCTCTCCGATCTCGACGCCGCCATCGCCGCGGCGGAGTCCTCGCTCGGCAGGCTCACCGATCTGCCCCGGGCGCACGACGCGCTCGAGCGCATGATCAAGCAGGCCAAGGTCGTGCGGGCGCAGGGCAAGGCCCTCACCTCGTCGGCCGAGCCGGCGCTGGCCTCGGTCGAGCAGATGCGTAAAGACAGTGTCGACATCGTCGAGACCACCATCGCGCAGGTCAGCGACCCGGTCATGGACCAGGCCAAGCTGCGTCTGGTCGACTCGCTCAACACCCGTTCGGTGCTCGTCGACCAGCTCGCCGGTATCTCCGAGATGCTGCGCGGCCTGCCGCAGGGCTCCCAGGACTTCATCACCGGTGTCGCCACCGAGCGGCACCTGCTCGACGTGCTCGCCAACCGCTTCCCCGACGGTGATCGGGTGATCGCGGACCTCAAGGCTCAGGCCGACGTCCGGCAGAACCTGGTCAGCAGTCCCGAGGTGGCGGCGGGCAAGCTGCCCATCGGCGACATGCGTACCTCGCTCGTCAGCAGCCTCGTCGGCTACGAGGGCGTCGTCGACCAGGCCACCAAGGCCATCGAGTCCGCCATGGACGAGCTGACCACCGCGGCCTCCACCGGCGCCTGGTCCTACACCGCCGTCGTCATCGCGACCATCCTCGCCGCGCTGCTGCTCGCCGTGTTCGTCGCCCGGTCGATGATCGTGCCGCTGCACCGCCTGCGGCTGGCCGCGCTGCGCGTGGCCGAGTCCGACCTCCCGCACGAGGTCGCCCAGCTCCGCAACGGCGCCGCCCCGGAGGACGTGCCGCTCGAGCCGATGCCGGTGCGCAGCGACGAGGAGATCGGCCAGCTGGCCCGCGCCGTCGACGACATCCACGGTCAGGCGCTGCGTCTGGCCAGTGACCAGGCGCAGATGCGTTCGCAGGTCAACGACATGTTCGAGACCCTGGCCCGGCGCTCCAAGTCGCTCGTCGACCATCAGCTCACCCTCATCGAGGCGATGGAGTACGACGAGAAGGACCCGCGCCTGCTCGAGAACCTCTTCCGCCTCGACCACCTCGCGGCGCGCATGCGCCGTAACGGTGACAACCTGCTCATCCTCGCCGGTACCAAGCAGCGTCGCACCAAGTCCGCCCCGGTCGAGATCGCCGACGTGCTGCGTGCCGCGATCTCCGAGGTCGAGGACTACGAGCGGGTCAAGCTCGGCGCCACCCCGCGTGGCTCGCTGGTCGAACCGGCCGCCTCCGACATGGCGCACCTGTTCGCCGAGCTGCTCGACAACGCGCTGCGGGCCTCCCCGCCGGAGACCGACGTCAAGTTCACCTTCGCCCAGGCCCACGACCAGGGTCTGCTGATCGAGGTCGCCGACCGCGGTATCGGTATGCCGCCGCAGGAGATGTCGGAGATCAACCGCAGGCTCGAGCAGACCGCCGAGCCCGGCCCGGACACCGCCCGCCACATGGGTCTGTTCGTGGTCGGCAGGCTCGCCGAGCGGCACGGCCTGACCGTGCGCCTGCGGCCGACCTTCGACACCGCGCGCGATCCGGGCGTCACCGTCACCGTGCACGTGCCGGTCGGCCTGATCGTCTCCGGCGCCGGTGGTCCGGTGCTGCCGCCGCAGCAGAGCGCGCCGTCGCCGCAGCAGCCGCAGCAGCAGCGTCCCGCGCCGCAGAACCAGCCGAGCACCATGCAGACCAGGGCCATCACCCGCACCCCTGGCGGCAACATGATGGTCACCGTCGACCCCGGCGTCAGCGGTCCGGCCCCGGCCGGCCCCGGCGGGCTGCCGCAGCGTCAGCCGGGCAACTCGATGGCCCAGGGCGCGCAGCAGGACGCCGCCGAGCAGTCGTCGCCGACGCTGCGCCCGGCCGCGCCCGGCCAGGGCAATGTGCCGCAGCGCGGCAAGCTGGCCGCGGCCAACCTGCCCAAGCGCAACCTCGCCGCCGGTGGCCCCGGCGGTCCGGGTGGACCGGGTGCGCCGCAGCGTCCGCAGGTCGCGCCGGGTCAGCCCGGCGAGCCCAAGCCCGCCGGTGCGCCGCAGGCGGGCGGTGGCCTGCCGCAGCGTCAGCCGGGTGCCAACGGCGCGCCCGCGCGTGACCAGGCCCAGCCGCCGCGCGAGGCGGTGCCGCCCAAGCGCGACACCACCGCCGGTGGCCTGCCGCAGCGGTCGCCGGGCGCCAACGGCGCGCCGCCGCGTGACCCGTCGGCCGGGCTGCCGCAGCGTCCCGCCAACGGCGTGCCGCAGCGGGACCAGACCGGTGGCCTACCCCAGCGTGATCCGTCCACGGGCCTACCCCAGCGCGAGGCCACCGGTGGCCTGCCGCAGCGTGATCCCGCGGGCAACGGTGCGCCGCAGCGGGACTCCGCTCCGGTACAGCGCGATCCGTCGAACGGACTGCCGCAGCGCGCGCCGTCCAACGGCCTGTCCGCCCCCGGCTCCGGTCCGGTGCCGCGCCTGCCGCACCGCGACCAGACCGGTGGCCTGCCGCAGCGTGACCCGTCGAACGGGCTGCCGCAGCGGGAGCAGACCGGTGGCCTGCCGCAGCGTGATCCGTCCACCGGCCTGCCCCAGCGTGAGCAGACCGGCGGCCTGCCGCAGCGCGATCCGGCCGGTGGTCTCCCGCAGCGGGACCAGACCGGCGGTCTCCCGCAGCGTGATCCGGCTACCGGACTGCCGCAGCGTGGCGCGGCACCGGGCGGGCTGCCCCAGCGCGATCCGGCCGGCGGTCAGCCGCAGCGTCCGGGCAATGGTCTGCCGCAGCGTGATCCGGCGGGCAACGGCCTGCCGCAGCGCTCGCCCGCGGCCGGTCTGCCGCAGCGGGAGGCGCCGAACGGGCTGCCGCAGCGTGCCGGTGACTCGATTGGGCTGCCGCAGCGCGATCCCGGCGCTACTGTGGTACCGCAGGCGAACGCCGGGCCGGGAGTGGCTCTGCCGCAACGGGATCGGGAACCTGCGGGGCCGGAGAACGCTGCGTCGGCAGGGCGCGATCCGGGTCGGCACAGTTACCGGTCGAATCCGGCCAAGACTGCGTCGTTCTTCCAGACCAGGTTGCAGCCGGCACCCGAGGGTGATTCCGTCATGGGCGGAACGCCGATCTTCGCGGAGATGATGTCGGCGTGGCTCACGGATGAGAATTCCGACCGGTCCCAGATGGCTGCCGCCTTCGAATCACCGGGTGACGAAGGATGGCAGGCCGCGCGGCGGGCCAGCGAGGCTCAGCCCGAGGTCCGTACCGCTGCGGGCTTGCCTCAGCGCAACCCGGGCGGCAGGCTCGTGCCTGGCGGTGTGACCGGTAAGGCCGACACCACCCCGCAACGTGATCCCGAAACGATCAGGTCCAGCTTGAGTCGTCACCAGCAGGGCGTCCGGGATGGCCGCGCAATGAAGGCAATGAACCTAACCGGAGATAAAGGAGACCGATGAACCCCGATCTAGGTGGTACGAACCGTCAGCTGGATTGGCTGGTTTCGAACTTCGCCAACGAGGTTCCTGGCGTAGCCCATGCCGTCCTGGTCTCGGCTGACGGCCTGCTGATGGCCGCGAGCGCACAGCTCCCCGTCGACCGCGCCGAGCAGCTGTCGGCTGTCACCGCCGGACTGGCAAGCCTGTCCGTCGGTGTGTCGAATCTGTTCGAAGGCGGTACGGTACTGCAGTCCGTCGTCGAGATGGAGCACGGTTACCTATTGCTGATGGCAGTGGGCGACGGCTCGTATCTCGCGGTCCTGACCAACACCTCGTGTGACATCGGTCAGGTGGGCTACGAAATGGCTCTGTTGGTGGAGCGTGTGGGCCAGACAGTCCAGGCCACGCCACGCGTCACGATGGGTTCCTGATGGTGGGATGGACATAGACGATCACCGCATGGGGAGCGCCGAGCCAAGCCTCGTCCGCCCGTACTCGCTGACTGCCGGCCGCACCAGGCCGGCGGTCGAGTTGGCGTTGGAGGCGCTCGTTGCATCGCATCCGGTCGCCATGGAGCGGCAGTTCGAACTGAACAACCTCGAAACGTCCATCGTGGAGTTGTGCAGGCAATCGCCGTCCGTCGCCGAGATAGCCGCCCAATTGGGTATCCCGATCGGTGTAGCGCGGGTACTCGTGGCCGACCTCATCGAGGCCGGTCATGTCCGGGTCTCGGCGACTTTGAAAGACGATTCCAGCGACGATGAACGTCGCGAGCTGATCGAAAGGGTTCTCAGTGGACTCCGGCGTATTTGATTCGACGGCGCAGGTCGACACCCGCACGAGCAAGCCGACTTCGGCGAAGATCGTTGTCGCCGGTGGCTTCGGTGTCGGTAAGACCACGTTGGTCGGTGCGGTGTCGGAGATCGTTCCGCTGCGCACCGAGGCGTTGGTCACCAACGCCAGCACCGGAATCGACAACCTGACCGGCATTCCGATGAAGTCGACCACCACGGTGGCGATGGACTTCGGCCGGATCAGCCTCGCCGACGACCTGGTCCTGTACCTGTTCGGCACGCCCGGCCAGTACCGGTTCTGGTTCATGTGGGACGACCTCATCCGCGGCGCCATCGGCGCCGTGGTGCTGGTCGACACCCGCAGGCTGGAAGACAGCTTCGCCGCTGTCGACTACTTCGAGGCTCGCGGTCTACCGTTCCTGGTGGCGCTCAACGAGTTCGACGACGCACCGAAGTACCCGCTCGAGGACATCCGCCAGGCTCTCGCGGTCCCCGCCGACGTGCCGATCATGTCGATCGATGCCCGCCGCCGGGAACCCGCCAAGCAGGCCCTGGTCTCCTTGACCGAGTACGCCCTGCGCAAGGTCATGCAGGGCTACTGAGCCGAATCCGGGGCTGCCGCGATGAAGGCAGCAGCCCCGTATTCGATCAGGCGCGTTCAGCCGCGCCCATGATCCGCTCGGCGAACGCGCACAGCGGATCGATCAGATGCTCTGCGGCACTCGGCAATCGCCCATACCCGAAACCCTCGACGAACGGTGTCGCAAGCTCCGCGTCGATGGTGAGTAGCGCATGCATCGCAGCAGTCCGGCTGGGGCGTCGACGGCCTCGCAGGTCCCCGGCCAGATATTCGACCAGGATCTCGGCGTCGTCGGTGGTTCCGAAGCGTGCGAGCGCGAAACAGTAGCCCCAGCCCGCGTGGACGACCTCGTCGGCGAGTAACAGTTCAGCCAGCTCGCCCCGGAATTCGGTGCGGCGGTCGAGCGCGATGAGCCAGGCCGCGGTGAGCCGTGGCCGCCAATCCAGCTCGAGCAGTAGGCGCAGTTCCGCGTCGGTGATCTGCCGGGCGTCCGCGGCGAGTCCCGCTTCGAGCCGTTCGCGACAGGGCCTGTCACGCAACGGGTTCAGCCCCAGCAGCGTCATGTAGCGACCGGGACGGACCACCTCGCCGATGACCCACCGCTGCACGAGATGCCGATCCTCCGGTGTGGCCGGGAGTCGGAAGCTCATGGCAGCCATTGTGCCTGCGCGACAGCCGGGTCGGGCGGATCAGGCTTCCGGGTCGGGGTCGGGGCGGGTCCAGGCGAGGATCATGGCTGGGGCGCAGCCGCCGGCCAGGAGGGCGGCGAGCATCATGAGGCCGCCCGCGTAGGCAGTGCGGTAGGCCGCGGCTTCCGGGGCGATGGCGCCGGCAAAGATCAGGTAGGCCAGTGGCGGCATCGTCAGGGACTGGGTCAAGGCCAGGCCGGACAGCGCAATCACCACGCCGACGACGAGCAGCCGCCTGCGCTGCCGTGTCCGCCAGCCGGTCAGCATGCCCGCGGTCCGCTGCTCCTGGACGAGCCAGCGCCGCACGCGATAGTTCTGGTAGCGGTCGATCAGTCCGATGGCGCTGCTCATGACGTGCCTTTCGTCCGTGGGTAGAGCTCGGCCGAGAGCGGGCCGAATTCGGTGCGGGAGAACACCGCTTCGACCGGCAGCTCGAACACATCGCAGATGCGCAGGGCCAGGTCGAGGCTGGGGTAGTGATCGCCGCGTTCGAGCGCGCCGATGGTCTGGACATTGACGTTGACGGCGTCGGCCAGGGCCGCCCTGCTCATCCGGTGCTCGGCGCGCAGCACCGCGATGCGATTGAAGATCGGGAGGGTTTCCCCTGGTCTCGTGATCCCCCGCGGCCGGTTAGGCTCAGCGCGTGCGCATGTCGGCGGATGACCTGATCGGGCAGTTGCTCGACACCGATTCGTTCCTGAGCTGGGACCGGTCACCGGTCGAGCCCGCGGTTTCGCCGAAGTACCGGCAGGAGCTGATCGCGGCGGCGCAGCGGGCGGGCACCGACGAGTCGGTGGTGACGGGGGAGGGGCTGCTGCGCGGCAGGCGGGTGGCCGTGATCGCCTGCGAATTCGGCTTTCTGGCGGGGTCGATCGGTGTCGCCGCGGCCGAGCGGATCGTCACCGCGGTGGAACGCGCGACCGAACTCGGCCTGCCGCTGATCGCCTCGCCCACCTCGGGCGGCACCCGGATGCAGGAGGGCACAGTCGCTTTCGTGCAGATGGTGAAGATCGCGGGCGCGGTCGCCGTGCACAAGGCGGCGGGCCATCCGTATCTCGTCTATCTACGCAATCCCACGATGGGAGGGGTGTTCGCGTCGTGGGGATCGCTGGGGCACATCACCTTCGCCGAGCCCGGCGCGCTGATCGGCTTCCTCGGCCCGCGGGTGTACGAGGCGTTGTACGGCAAGCCTTTTCCACCGGGCGTGCAGACCGCCGAGAACCTGTATCGCAACGGTGTGATCGACGGTGTGGTCCCGGTGGAGGTGTTCCGGCGCATCGCGCACCGGGCGTTGAGCGTCGCCAGCGGCGTCGTCCTGCCGATCACCGCGGAGCCGGGTTGGGCTGCGCCGGTACGCAGTCCGGCCGGAGCGGCGGCGACCGACGCCACCGCGTGGGACTCGGTGCTGAGCACTCGCAGGCCGGGCCGCCCCGGCATCCGCGACCTGCTGCGCCATGTCACCCAGCGAGTTCCGTTGAGCGGCACGGGCCAGGGCGAATCCGATCGCACCGTGGTGCTGGCCCTGGCCCGCTTCGGCGGACAGCCCTGTGTGGTCTTCGGCCACGACCGCCGCGGCCAGGACGGCGAGCACACCATGGGCCCGGCCGCCCTGCGCGAGGCCCGCCGCGCGATGGCGCTGGCCCAGGAGCTGCGCCTGCCGCTGGTGCTGGTGATCGACACCGTCGGCGCCGCGCTCTCGAAGGAGGCCGAGGAGCGCGGGCTGGCGCCCGAGATCGCGCGCTGTCTGGCCGACCTGGTCACCCTCGACACCCCCACCGTCTCGATTCTGCTCGGTCAGGGCACCGGCGGCGGCGCCCTGGCGCTGTTGCCCGCCGACCGGGTAATCGCCGCGGCCCACGGCTGGCTGGCCCCGCTGCCACCGGAGGGCGCCAGCGCCATCGTCTTCCGCGACACCGAGCACGCCCCGGAACTGGCCGCCGCCCAGGGCATTCGCGCGCTCGACCTGCGTGCGGCGGGTGTCGTCGACCGGATCGTCGCCGAGTATCCCGACGCCGCCGACGAGCCCGTCGCCTTCGCCCGCCGCATGGTCCTGGCCGTCACCGAGGAACTCACCGAGCTGCGCGCGAAACCGGCCGCGGAACTGCGCGCCCTGCGGCAGGCGCGCTACCGCCGGATCGGGCTGCCCGGGGTGACCGGCTGACCCGCGCCCCGCTTTCTACCCAGTCCTGGAAGCGGGGAAACACGCGAGGTCGCGTCGTTGACGCTACGGCCGAGCACTTCTACCGTCGGAAGGGTGACCTTCCGTAGCGCAAGCAGCCAAGTTCCCACCATCGTGCTCAACGACGGGAACGTCATCCCGCAGCTCGGCTTCGGTGTCTTCCAGGTGCCGGAGGACGACGTCACCCCGGTGGTGGCCGAGGCATTGAAAGTCGGCTACCGCAGCATCGACACGGCCGCGGTCTACGGCAACGAGGAAGGCGTAGGCCGCGCGATCCGTGCCTCGGGCATCCCGCGTGACGAGATCTACGTGACCACCAAGCTGTGGAACGCCGATCAGGGCTACGACAGCACGCTGCGCGCCTTCGACGCCAGCATGCAGCGACTCGGCCTGGACTATCTCGACCTGTATCTGATCCACTGGCCGGTGCCATCGGCGGGCCGCTACGTCGACACCTTCCGCGCCTTCCAGGCGCTCAAGGCGCAGGGCCGGATCGGCTCGATCGGCGTCTCCAACTTCCGTGTGATCGACCTGGAGACCGTGATCGCCGAGGCGGGCGAGACCCCGGCGGTGAACCAGATCGAACTGCATCCCACGCTCGCGCAGCGCGAACTGCGCCAGTACGACGCCAACCACGCGATCGCCACCGAGGCGTGGAGCCCGCTGGGCCAGGGCACCCTGTTGGACAACCCCACCGTGGTCACCCTGGCCAAGGAGCTGGATCGCACGCCGGCGCAGATCATCATCCGGTGGCATCTGCAGCTGGGCAATATTGTCATCCCGAAGTCGGTCACCCCGTCGCGGATCGCCGAGAACTTCGACGTGTTCTCCTTCGAGCTGGACGCGCAGGCGATGGAGGCGATCAACCGGCTCGACGTCGGGAAGCGGGTCGGCCCCGACCCGGGCACCTTCAGCGCTGGTCTGAGCTGATCCCCAGGTAGGCGGTCAGTTCGGCGGCCGCGGCCCGGCCCGCCCGATTGGCCCCGATGGTGCTGGCCGAGGGCCCGTAGCCGATCAGGTGGATCCGCGGGTCGACCGCGACCTGGGTGGCCAGCCTGCCGGTCATGGTGATGCCGCCGCCGGGCCCGCGCAGCCGCAGCGGGGCCAGGTGATCGAGGGCGCTGCGGAACCCGGTCGCCCACAGGATGACGTCGGCCCGCTGGAATCGCCCGTCCGCCCAGCGCACCCCGTCGGGCTCGATCCGCTCGAACATCGGCTGCCGCACCAGCGCGCCCCGGTCCTGGGCGGCGCGCAGCCGCGCGTCCAGCGGCAGGCCGGTGACCGAGACGACCGAGCCGGGCGGCAGACCGCGCCGCACCCGATCCTCGACGATGGCCACCGCGGCCCGCCCGTCCTCCTCACGGAACGGCTCGGAGCGGAACACCGGCTCGCTCCTGGTGACCCATGTGGTGGACGTCACCAGGGAGATCTCGTCGAGCAATTGCACCGCCGAGATACCCCCGCCGACGATCACCACGTGTTTGCCCGCGAACTCGGCCGCCGAGTGGTAGTCGCGGGTGTGTAGCTGCCGTCCGGTGAAGTCGGCGGCGCCCGGATAGACGGGGATGAACGGGTGCTCCCAGGTGCCGGTGCCGTTGATCAGCCCGCGCGTGCGCAGGGTGCCCGCGCCCTCGGTCTCGACCTGCAACACCTCGCCGCGACCGGCGCAGGACTGCCCGTCGGCGGTCCGGTCGCAGACCACCTGCACCGTCACCTGGCGGCGGACCCGCAGGTCGAAGCGCTTTTCGTAGAGCTCGTAGTAGTGCGGGACGGCGGTGGCCGCGGGCGCGGTCTCGGATCCGGGCGGCAGTGTCTCGGCGAACGACATCCTGGGCAGATCGTGTACCCGGTTCACGGTGGTCAGCGTGAGCGAGGGCCAGCGGAACTGCCAGGCGCCGCCGGGGCCCGGCGCGTGGTCGACGATCAGGAAGTCGCGTTCGGGGACCAGCCCGCGCCTGCGCAGGTGATAACCGGCGGACAGACCCGCCTGGCCCGCACCGATCACCAGGATGTCGAAGTCGGTCGCCACAGCCGCCGATGGTATCGCCTTACGGGGCGCCGACGGCCGCCTGTGGCAGAGTTATGGCATCCACGATGTCGTAGTAGTCCTGGGGAGGATGCATGCTCGGCGTTACCCGCGACGGTGACGTGATCACCATCGAAATGCAGCGCGAGGACCGGCGCAACGCGCTCAACGAGGAGCTCGTCGGCCTGTTGCGCGCCGCGCTGCTCGACGCGGTCGACCAGGGGGCGCGGGTCATCGTGCTCACCGGCCGGGGTCCGATCTTCAGTGCGGGCGCCGATCTGTCCGGGGTGTACTCGGAGTCGTTCCTCGACGGTCTGCTCGACATGCTGCACACCATCGAAGCGCTGCCGGTGCCGGTGATCTCGGCGATCAACGGCGGCGCGCTCGGCGCGGGCGTGCAGCTGGCGCTGGCCTCGGATCTGCGGGTCATCGAGCCGGACGCCTATGTCGCGGTGCCCGCCGCGAAGCTGGGTATCTCGGTCGATCGCTGGACGGTCTCGCGGCTGGTCTCGCTGATCGGCGGCGGCCCGGCGCGCACCATCCTGCTCGCGGCCGACCCGGTGACGGCGGCCGACGCCTACAACTACGGCTTCGCCAACAAGCTCGGCACCCTGGCCGACGCGCAGGACTGGGCGAAGTCGATCGCCGCGCTGGCGCCGCTGTCGCTGCGCGCGATGAAACTGATGGTCAACGACGACGGGACGCGGGCGGCGGCGAGCGCGCAGCAGCAGGCTGCGCTGGAAGCCGCCTGGACCAGCGACGATGCGAAGGAGGGCCGCTTGGCTCGGCAGGAGAAACGCCCCGCGAAGTTCGTGGGCCGCTGATGCGGCTCGCACGCGTCGCGGGGTCGGTGGCGAGTTCGCTCGGACTCGCCTGGGTGGCGCGTGCGGTGTGGGGTCTGCCCGCCGCGCTGGGTGCCGGGCCGTCGGCGATCGAGCCGACCGCGCTCGGTACGTCGTCCTATCGGGACGGCCGGTTCCACAACACCGAACCGAGCAGCATGCTCGCCGCGGGCGCGGCGCCGTCGCTGCTGTGGTCGGGACTCACCCAGGGCCGGGTCGGCCGGCCGTCCCGGCCGGTGCCGCTGGTCACCCCCGCGGTGCCCGAGGAGGCCGCCGACCTGGCGGTCACCTGGTACGGGCACGCGAGCGCGCTGATCGAACTCGACGGTTTCCGGGTGCTCACCGATCCGGTGTGGAGCGACCGGGTCTCGCCGTCCCCGCTGATCGGCCCGGCGCGGTTGCACCCGGTGCCGGGGGAGATCGCGGAGCTGCCCGTCGTCGACGCGGTGGTCATCTCCCACGATCACTACGACCATCTCGACAAACCCACCGTCGACGCCCTGGTCCGCGACCAGCTCGCGCCGTTCGTGGTGCCGATCGGCATCGGCGCCCACCTGCGGCAGTGGGGTGTGCCCGAGGACCGGGTGATCGAGCTGGACTGGGGCGGCTCGGTCTCGCTGGGTCCGGAGCGCACGCTCACCATCACCTGCGCCGAGGCCAGGCACTTCTCCGGCCGCGGCCTGGTCCGCAACACCACACTGTGGGCGTCGTGGGCGCTGGCCGGGCCCACCAAGCGGGTCTACTTCGGCGGCGACACCGGCTACACCAAGGCGTTCGCGCAGGCGGGCGCGGTGCTCGGCCCGTTCGATCTGACGCTGCTGCCGATCGGCGCCTACGACGAGCGCTGGACCGATGTGCACATGAACCCGGAGGAGGCGGTGCGCGCGCACGCCGACCTGTGCCTGGGCGACCCGGGCTACGGGCTGCTCGTGCCGATCCACTGGGCCACGTTCAATCTCGCCTTCCACGGATGGTCCGAACCGGTGCGCCGGCTCGTGTCCGCGGCGGCCGACGCGGGCACCGCCACAGCTGTGCCCAAGCCGGGTGAGCGGGTGGTTCCGAATGACCTCCCACCGCGGGTTTCGTGGTGGGAAGATGTGGAGTGAACCTTTCGGGAAAGGAACATCGCTAGATGAGTCTCGTGGATACCTTGAAGGGCCTGCTCGGTAAGGGCAAAGAAGCGGTCGAACAGAACGCCGACAAGATCAACGACGCGGTCGACAAGGCCGGCACGTTCATCGATGAGAAGACCGGCGGCAAGTACAGCGACAAGATCGAAAAGGGCAAGGACGCGGCCAAGAAGGTCGTCCCGCCGCAGGCGGGCGAGGGCCCGGCGGCCGGTGGCACCACGCCGCCCGCGGCCGGTGGCACCAAGCCGCCCACGACCGACCCCGGCACCACGCCCGGCGGCACCGCCCCGACCGAACCGGGACCGCAGGCCTGATTCGGTGCGCGGGGGCCGGGCGTCACTGGTCCCCGCCGCCGAAGGTGAGTCGATGGTCCGCCGGGAGTTCCGGGGTCCGCCGGGTGCGCCGGCCATCGAGGTTGAGCTCAGCAACCTCGACAAGGTGCTGTACCCGGAGACCGGGACCACCAAGGGCGAGGTGATCGCCTACTACTCGGCGATCGCCGAGGCGATGCTGCCGCATATCGCGGGCCGCCCGGTCACCAGGAAGCGCTGGCCGAACGGGGTCGACCAGTCCGACTTCTTCGAGAAGAATCTGCCCGAGCACGCCCCCGCGTGGATCCAGCGCCGCGCGCTCGAGCATTCCGACCGCAGGGTGCATTACCCGCTGATCGACTCCGAGGCGGGCATGGCCTGGCTCGGGCAACAGGCGGCACTGGAAGTCCATGTGCCGCAGTGGCGTTTCGACGGTGATCAGCGTGGTGACGCCACCCGCATCGTCTTCGATCTCGACCCCGGTCCCGGCGCCGGTCTGCCCGAATGCGCGCGGGTGGCGCTGGACGTGCGCGACATGCTCGCCGGCATCGGGATGCGCGCCTTCCCGGTGACCAGCGGCAGCAAGGGAATTCACGTCTACGTGCCGCTGGAGCGTCCGCTGAGCTCGCGGGGCGCGTCGACCGTGGCCAAGCAGGTCGCCGCCAATCTCGAACAGCTGCACCCGGATCTGGTGACGGCGACGATGGCGAAGTCGGCCCGCACCGGCAAGGTGTTCCTGGACTGGAGCCAGAACAACGCGGCCAAGACCACCATCGCCCCGTACTCGCTGCGCGGACGCGCCGAGCCCAATGCCGCCGCACCCCGCGACTGGAGCGAGCTCGAGGACGCGAAAGCATTGCGCCACCTCCGGTTCGACGAGGTACTCGCGCGCTGGCGGGCCGACGGCGACCTGCTGGCCGAGCTGGACCCGCCGCTGCCGAGCGGCCCCGACTCGCTCACCAAATACCGCAGCATGCGCGATGCCGAGCGCACCCCGGAACCCGTACCCGCCGACGCGCCGCGGCCGGGTCCCGGCGACCGGTTCGTGGTGCAGGAACACCACGCCCGCAGGCTGCACTGGGACGTGCGCCTGGAACGCGACGGCGTCCTGGCGTCCTGGGCGGTGCCCAAGGGCCCGCCCACCGAGCCGAAACACAACCGCCTCGCCGTGCGCACCGAGGACCACCCGATCGAGTACCTGCACTTCCACGGCACCATCCCGAAGGGCGAATACGGCGCGGGCGAGATGACGATCTGGGACACCGGCACCTACGTCACCGAGAAGTGGCGCGACGACGAGGTGATCGTCGAATTCGACGGGCAGCGCCTGCACGGCCGCTACGCCTTCATTCAGACCAAGGGCGACCAGTGGCTCATGCACTTCATGCGCGACCAGGTGCGACGGGAACCGGTGGCGGACAACGGCACCGGCGATCTGCCGCGCGGCCTGTCGCCGATGCTCGCCACCGCGGGCGAGGTGACGAAGCTGAGCGCGCAGGAGTGGGCGTTCGAGACCAAGTGGGACGGCTTCCGGGTGATCGTCGAGGTCACCGACGGTGCCGTCATCGTCCGCAGCCGGGCGGGCAACACCGTCACCGGCCGCTACCCGCGCCTGGCCGCGCTCGGCGAGGAACTGGCCGGGCACCGGGTGGTGCTCGATGGCGAGGCGGTGGTGTTCGACGCGAAGGGCCTCTCGGACATCTCGGCGCTGCAGGCGGATTCGGCGCGCGCGGTGTTCGTCGCCTTCGATGTGCTCTTCCTCGACGGCACCTCGCTGCTGCGCAAGAAGTACAGCGACCGGCGCGCGGTGCTGGAGGCGCTGGGCAGGCTGGCGCCCTCGCTGAATGTGTCGGCGCTGCTGGACGGTTCGGGAGCCGAGGCCATGCGGGCCAGTCAGGAGCAGGGACAGGAGGGCGTGGTCGCCAAGCGGCTGGAATCGGTGTATCAGCCGGGCAAGCGCAGCCAGACCTGGATCAAGGAGCGGAATTGGCGATCCAGGGAGGTGGTGGTGGGCGGGTGGCGGCGCAGCGACAAACGCGAGTTCAAATCGCTGCTGCTCGGGATACCGCACGAGAACGGGCTGATCTACGTGGGCCGCGTCGGCACCGGCTTCGACACTGAGCAGGCGCGGCGGATCAGCGCCGAACTGCGCCGCCTGCGCCGGGAGACCACCCCGTTCGTCAACGAGATGACCGCCGAGGAGCGCCGCGACGCCGAATGGGTCACCCCGAATCTCACCGGCACGGTGCGCTTCCAAGCCTGGACCGACACCGGACGGCTGTGGCATCCCGTGTGGGACGGTGTGACGCCGACCTGAGACCTCCCGCGAAAGCTGCGGTGTTGCTAGGGTGATCGCGTTGCCGAGCGCCGCCGCGCGCCTCGGCCCCGGATCGAATCAGCGAGGAGTGCACGGTGGATTTCAAGAACCTGGCGGGCAAGGCGATGGACCTGGCTGCCCAGCATGCGGACAAGGTCGACGGCGTCATCGAGAAGGCCGGTGACGTGGTGGACGAGAAGACCGGCGGCAAGTTCGCCGGCCAGGTCGACTCGGCTCAGGAAGCCGCCAAGAACGCCATCCGCGACTGAGACACGGCGGCTGGCGCCGCGGGTTTTCGGCCTCGTGACCTCGCATCCGAGGAGCGATACTGCGCCTACGGCGTTACGTCTCGCTCCTCGGATGCGAGGCGGCCGAAAACGTGTCGAGGGAGTGTGCGCTGTGAGTTTGCCCTATCCCTTCGACATCAGGCCGGTGATCGTCGCGACGTCGGTGACCAGCGCGTTGCCCTGGAAGGCGAACTCGTCGTAGGCGCGCGCCATCGCCTCTTTGTCGCGACCGCCGCAGGCGTCACCGATCACCACGGGCACGAAACCCAGGTCGGTGGAATGGGCCACGGTCGGCACGATGCCGATCTCGAGTGCCACACCGGCGATGGCGTAGGCGCCGATCTTCATGTCGCGCAGCAGGGCTGCCAGCGGGGTGCCCTCGAACGCCGACATCGTCATCTTGTCCAGGACGAGTTCGTCTTCGCGCGGCACCAGCTCGGGTACCAGGTCGAAGGCCGGGGTGTCGCGCTGCAGGATGAACTGCACTTCGTCGACGGATTCGGCCTGCTGCCAGCTCATCAGCAGGCGCAGGGCGTAGACGCCGGACAGGCGGCGCGGCGGGAAGAAGTGCCGCAGGAAGATGATCGGATAGCCGGCGCCGCGGGCCGCCTCGACCACGCGGACGACGCGGTCGACGACCTCCTGGCCGTCGGGCAGCTGGCCGAGCACGCCGACCTGCATGTCGTAGACGATCAGCGCCATCCGATCGGGCGCGCACAGATCGTCGAGAGTATCCGGAATGTCGAGTCCGTTGCCTTGTCGCACCGACGCCAGTGTAGGCGTCGGCGCGACCGGCAATCAGGCTGTCGCCCAGACTATTTCTGCGCCCACTGGGTGGTGCCGGGCGGGGCCATCAGGGTGTTGATCAGGTCCATGCCCGCGACGATCAGGGTCGGACCGCCGACGACCAGCGAGCCGATGATGCCGCCGACGCTGGCGCCGGTGATGAGACCGGGGATCGCGCCGACGCCGCCCGCGGCCGCACCGACGACGAGGCCGATGACCGCGCCGATGGCCATGCCGACGAAACTGCCGATGGCGGTGGCCAGGCCGAAGGTGGAGGCGAAGTTCGCCTGGGACGCATAGTTTTCCGCGGGCGAGGCGACCGGCGTCAGGTTCGGTTTGGCCAGGGCCACGTCCTTGACGGCGGTGATCTCGAGGACGCTGCTGTCCTCGCGGAGCGTGGCGGGCAGCGAGTACTCGAGGCTGCCGTCCCGGACCGACAGCGGCAGCGAGACCAGGGTGGCCCCGGCCTCGTCGCGGATGTCGACGGTGTTGCCGGTGATGCTGAAGGTGCCGTGGGTGAGGCTGGTGATCACGGTGTTGCCGACGAGCTCGGTGCGGTACTCGACGTTCGGCGTGACCGGATCGGCGTTCGCGACGCCGGTACCCACGAGCGCTACCGCGAGGACCGGAATGGCCGCGGCGGCGATCTTACGGATGATCATGTGAACATTCCCATCTGGTTCATCAGGTGACGTGCCCAACGAAGCGCCGAATGCATGGCTCCCCCAGAAGCTTGTGACGGCGCCTAAAGCGGTCCAGCTCGATATCGAGTTGAACCATAGCCCGCGTGAGGGTTGCGGAACAGTGAATTCGAGTTTTAAACCTCAAATTCTTCATAGTTATTCGCTATGACAACCCGGGCTGTCAGAGTGCCGCGCTGAGCGCGATCGCGCCTGCGCAGACGGCCGACACGATGCCGAGCGCGACGGCATCGCGCCTGGTGGGACCACTCGGATGGGCGGTGAGCATGCCGGTGCCGCCGCGCGCGGTGATCGCCTCGCCGAGTTCGCCCGCCCGCCTGCTGGACACGGCCATGCACGCGGTGAGGATGTCGATGAGCGGATTGTGGTCGGCGGCGCGGTGCAGCAGATTCGCCTTGGGGCGCAGCTTGCGCGCGGCCCGCAGCACCCGGATCTCGTCGAGCAGCAGCGGCAGGCCGCGCAGGGTCAGTGCCACCACCACCGCCCATTCGTCCACCGGCAGGCGCAGTTTGCGCAGTGGCGCACCGAGTTTCGCGAGCGCGGGCGCCACCTCGCCCATCGGCGTGGTGAACGCGATCAGGAACGAGGCGGCCACCAGCACCATGCCGAACACGAAGACCTGCAGATACCCGAGCACGGCCTTGGTTCCGATCGGCGCGTTGATCAGCCCGCCGAGCAGCACGAGACCCCAGAACCACCAGGGCAATCGGGGCAGCGCGCCCAGCGGTAGCCGGGCCGCCACGAAGATCACCACCAGGAAGACCACGATCACGCCGAGCACCGGCCACGTGGGCAGGAACATCAGCAGCAGGCTCAGCAGGAAGGCCGCGATCATCTTGGTACCGGCCCAGAGCCGGTGCACGACACTGTCGACGGGGACTTCGCGCAGCAGCACGGTACTCATCGGACGACCCCGCTTCCCGGTTCGTTGTGCGGCGGATTGTCCAGGCGCCATACGGCTTCCGCGCGTGGGGGCCGCAGCGGCGCCGGCTGCGCGCCGACCGTGCTGCGCGCGCCCGCGGTCTCCACGACCACGCCGGCGTCCAGGTGCACGGTGCGGTCGCACACCGCGGCCACGTCGGCCACGTCGTGCGAGATGACGATCAGCGTCTGGCCCGAATCCCGGAGCCGGGCAAGCAGTTCCACGATCTCCGCGCGGCCCTGCGGATCGAGACCGGCCAGTGGCTCGTCCAGCACGACCACCTGCGGATGGCTGGCCACCATCGCGGCCAGCACCACCCGCTTGGCCTGTCCGCCGCTGAGCTCCTCCACCGAGCGGGCCGCGAGCCTGCGATCGAGGCCGACCGCGTCGAGCGCCCGGCCGACCGCGCCGGAGCCGGTGGCCCGGCCGCCCCAATCGGCGATCTCCGCGCCGACGGTCTGCTTCTGCAACTGGAGCCGAGAATGCTGGAAGGCCAGCGCGATCCGGCCGATCTGCTTGTCGACGGGCGCGCCGCGCAACTCGCAGCGGCCCGAACTCGGCGCGACGAGTCCGGCGATGATCCAGGCCAGCGTCGACTTGCCCGAACCGTTGCCGCCCACGATCAGCAGTGCCTCGCCCTGGCGCACCGTCAGGTCGACGCCGTGCAGGGCGGGCGCCTCCCACGGGGTACCGCGGTTGTAGGTGTGGCGCACGTCGGCCAGTTCCAGGATCGGCGCGCCCATCGGGCTGCGGCGCTGGTCGCGCGCGGGCTGCGGCCAGCGGGCGAGGTGGTCGACCGTGCGGCCGTTCGCCAGGTGGACCACCCGGTCGGCGGCGGCCGCGTCGGCCTCGTGGTGGGTCACCAGCACGACCGCGGTGCCGTGCCTGCGTGGCAGTGCGGCCAGCAGCGCGACGAGGTCGCGGCGGCCGTCGGGGTCGATCATCGAGGTGGCCTCGTCGGCGATGAGCAGGGCGGGACGCCGGGCCAGGGCCGCGGCGACGGCGAGACGCTGCTGCTGGCCGCCGGACAGGGTGGCGGTCTCGCGCCTGCCCATGTCGTCGAGTCCCACCTCGGCCAGCAGCGCGTCGACGTCGACTTCGGCGGCCTGTTCGGCCGACAGGCCCCACACGACGTCGTCGGCCACCGAGACGCCGAGGGTCTGGCTCTCGGGCCGCTGCAGCACCAGGGCCGTGCCGCCCAGCTCGCCGAGGCCGGCCGAGCCGGGCCTGCTGACCGCGCCCGTGGTCGGCGGCCTGCCCGCGAGCAGCCGGGTGAGGGTCGATTTCCCCGAGCCGTTGTGCCCGACCACCGCGACGAACTCCCCGGCCCGGATGGTCAGGTCGATCCCGGACAGCGCCTCGGTGGTGGCGCCGGGATAGCGGTAGCCCGCGCCGTGCAGCGTTACCGGGAGTGGGCCCACCGGGCGATCGTCGTCGGGTGCGTCGAGCCGGTCGGTCCCCGGCAGCCAGGCCAGCCGGTCGAGCACCGAGCCGAGCACGAACCAGGACACGATGGCGCTGACCAGCACACCGAAGGCGACCGTGCCGCCCAGGTACAGCCACCACCAGCGCAGCAGCGCGTCGGTGAGTTCGGCGGTGGCGCGGCCGAGCGGTTCCAGCGCGGCCTGCCTGCTCGCCAGGTCCTCGATGCCCTTGGCGGTATTGCGGATGGCGTCGAAGAACAGCTGCCGGGTGCGGGCGAAGACCAGCAGCGAGCCCACCGAGAACAGCGCCCAGCCGATACCGGCGACGACCGCGAGCGCGACGACCGTGCTGAGCCCGCCGCCGCGGCGCTTCACGATGCCGATGATGCCGGCCAGCGTCGCCGCGCCGAGGACACCGAGCGCGGGCATGACGCCCGCCGCGACGAAGGTGACCAGGGCGGCCGCGACGGTCGCGGTGACCAGCGCGCGCAGCCGGTAGCGATGGGCCAGCAGGCCCAGCGGCACCGCGGCGACCAGCTGCAGTGCCGCGGCCATCGGCACCAGGGAACCGACCGTGATGAGGCCGACGGTCAGGCCGGCCATGACGGCGCCGGTGGCCAGTTCGATGGGGCGCAGGGGGCCGCGGGGAAGCTCCGCTGGCGTGTCTCTCACCCGACCCAGTCTGCCAGGGCACTCTGTGGCCGGTCTGTGATCACAATGTGGCCAGCCAGCCGCCCATCGCCACGGTGCGGAAATGGGTTGTCAGGGTGTTGGTCTCGTCGATGACGTGCAGCGCGACGGCGGGGTCGGGCGCGTAGTCCATCACCTTGTTCGGCAAGGTCAGCTCCCAGGCGCCGCCCAGCACGGAGGCGGTGCTCGGGCAGGTGATCATGGGTTTGCCCGCGAAGGTGGTGGCGATGGGGGAGTGCGCGTGCCCGGTGAGCACGCCGAGGACGCGCGGGTCACCGGCGACGACGGCGGCCAGGCGATCGGGTTCGGCCAGGGCGATCACGTCGACGACCGGGCTGGCGACCCGTTTGGGCGGATGGTGCAGGGCGATCAGGATGGGCCCGTCGGCCGGCGCCGCGGCGAGGGTTTCGCCCAGCCAGGCGTAGGTTTCCTCGGCCAGCAGGCCGCTCGGTTCGCCGGGGATGGTGGAGTCGAGCAGGATCACGGTCAGCGCGCCGACGCGGTGGGCGCTGTTGATCGGAGCGTTCGAGGCGGGTTCGCCCAGGAGGTCGGTGCGGAAGGCGGCTCGGTCGTCGTGGTTGCCCGGCAGCAGGTAGACCGGGATGTCGGCTTGCAGGGCCAGGCGGGCTTCGGCGTACTGCTCCGGCTTGCCGGAGTCGGTGATGTCGCCGGTGACGAGGATGACGTCGGGCCTGCGCGGCAGGTCCGCCAGGTAGGCCATGACGCGCTCCACGCGTTCGGTGTTGCGCGGAGTGAGGTCGAAATGGGTATCGCTGAGCTGAGCCGCCAGGATCATCGGCAGTCGCTTTCTTCTCTGGGATCGCTCCGTTGCGTCAGAGTGTGCCGGTATGACTCGTCGGCACCTCTCAAGGCTAGATGACCTGGGCTTTCCCGTCTTCATGAGGCGTACCACGGGCCGAAACCTCACCCCCGGTTTGTGTCATCGATCATGCCCCCGGATCGGAGGTTCCGCTGCGCCGCGCCAGCGTTTGTAGTACGCGCAGGAAGGTGTTCCGGTCGACGACTATCTGCGCTCGGCCGAGGAGCACCCTGGACAGGATCCTGCGGTTGCTCGGCCGGTCGCCGCAGTGGCGGCCGGGTGGCGGCGGTCCGGCTGCATGGCCGACGATGGGTTGATGAAGCTCAGCGTCGACGAGGCCGATGTGTTCGAAGCCTCCCGTGGCAGGTTGGAGGCGATCGCCTACCGGCTGCTGGGCTCGGCCGGTGATGCCGAGGATGCCGTGCAGGACACCTATCTGCGCTGGCACGCCGCTGACCGGGACCTGATCGAGGTGCCCGAGGCCTGGCTCACCAAGGTGCTCACCAACCTGTGTCTCAATCAGCTCACCTCCGCCAGGGTGAAGCGGGAAACCTATGTGGGGCAGTGGCTTCCGGAGCCGGTGCTGGCCGGTGACCGGATGCTCGGCCCGGCCGACACCGTCGAGCAGCGCGAATCGGTCTCGCTGGCCATGCTGGTCGTGCTGGAACGGCTCTCGCCCAACGAGCGCGTGGTCTACGTGCTGCGCGAGGCGTTCGGCTACCCGCACGCCGAGATCGCCGACATGCTCGAACTCACCGAATCGAACTGCCAGCAGATCTACCGCCGGGCCAAACAGCACGCGGCCGGGCGCCCGCGCACCACGGTCGACACGGCGGTCGCCCAGCGGATCGTCGAGGAGTTCCTGGCCGCGGTGCTCAGCGGCGACACCGACCCGCTGATCCGGCTGCTCACCGCCGACGCGGTCGGTATCGCCGACGGCGGGGGCCGGATCCCCGCCCGCAAGACGCCGGTGCTCGGCGCGGTCGAAGTCGCGCGCTACCTCAGTCACGTCTTCCGGCCGACCCCGGCCAAGCGCAAGTACGTGGGCGGCGATCCGGTGTTCTACGCCGACGTCGTGAACGGCGACCCCGCCGTGCTCGCCGTGGTCGACGGGCAGGTCGTCGCGGTGCTGAGCGTCGAGCCGACCGACGACGGCATCGCGGCGGTGCACATCCAGGTCAACCCCGAGAAGCTCGCCCGGCTCACCGACCGGTGGGTGGCCGAGGGGGTGCACACGCCGCTCGCCGTGGCGTGGTGATCCAGATCACATCGGGTTGGTGTCAGGGATCGGGTGGCTGTCCGGTTCAGGAGGGGAGTCCAACCCGATAGGAGCCAGCCATGAAGCACCGCATCGTCGTCCTCGGAGCCGGATACGCCGGAGCCATCGCCGCGGGCCGCGCCGCGAAGCGGCTGCACCGCGACGACGTCGAGATCACCCTGGTCAGCGCCGACCCCGAATTCGTCGAGCGGGTGCGGATGCACCAGCTCGCCACCGGACAGCAGCTGCGCAGCCGCCCGCTGCGCGACACCTTCGCCGGCACCGGGGTCCGGGTGGTCACCGCCCTGGTCACCGCGGTCGACGCCGAGCGCAAGACCGTCGACCTGGCCGACGCCGAACCCCTGGCCTACGACACGCTGGTCTACGCGCTGGGCAGCACCGGCGCCGCCGATGTCCCCGGTGTGGCCGAGCACGCCCACAGCGTCGCCGGGAAACAGCAGGCCCTGCGCCTGCGTGACCGCCTGGCCACCCTGGACACCGGCGCCGCGGTGCTGATCGTCGGCGGCGGGCTCACCGCCATCGAAGCGGCGACCGAGATCGCCGAATCGCACCCCCACCTGCGGGTCACCATCCTCGCCCGTGGCGGCGTCGGCGACTGGCTGCACGAGAAGGCGCGGCGGCACCTGCGCGCGGCCTTCGACCGGCTCGGCATCACTGTCACCGAGCGCACCGACGTCACCCGGGTCACCGCGGACGGCGTGATCACCGGCGCCGCGACAGAGATCCCGGCCGCGGTGACCGTCTGGACCGCGGGCTTCGCCGTGCACCCGATCGCGGCCGCGACCACCCTCACCGTCGACGGCACCGGCCGCATCGTCGTCGACGCCACCATGCGCTCGGTCTCGCACCCCGATGTGTACGCCGTGGGCGATGCCGCGCTGGCGCCCGGACCCGACGGCGTGCCGCTGCGCATGTCGTGCGCCGCGGGCACCCCGATGGCCTGGCGGGCCGGGGACGCCATCGCGGCCCGGCTGACCGGGCGGCCCGTGCCGGACGAGACGATCGGCTATGTCTCGCAGTGCATCAGCCTCGGCCGCCGCGACGCGATCATGCAGCGGGTGACCCACGCCGACCAGCCCACCTCCACGGTGCTCACCGGTCGGTTCGCCGCGCGGGTCAAGGAGATGATCTGCGCGGGCGCGGCCTGGGGCGTCGGGCACCCGACGGCGCTGATGCCGAGCCGGCGCAGGCGCGTCACGGTGACGGGGGACCGGGCCGGTCTGGTCGAGGCGTGAGTTCAGCCCGCGATCGTGGTCAGCCGCTCGGACGCGGCGCGCAGCAATGCCGCCGTGTCCGGGTCGGCGCCGAGCGGGGCGAAGAAGTCCGCGTCCGGCGTGGCCGTCAGATCCAGCACCGGCGGGGTCAGCCAGTCGGCGTCCAGCCCCAGCCGCCAGGAGTGCAGGTGGGTGCGGGGGAACGCGGCGGTGCGGTCGAACAGCGGGTCGCCCAGGATGGGATGGCCGATCCAGGCCAGCTGCACCCGGATCTGATGCCTGCGCCCGGTGACCGGCGCGACGGCCAGCAGCGTGTGCTCGCCGTGCCGGGCGACGGTGGCGAACCGGGTGAGCGAGGGATAGTTCTTCGCGGGCAGCAGGTCCGCCTCGTCGACGAACCACCGCTCGCCCGCGCGCCGGATCGCCTCACGTGGGGCGGCGATCCGCACCCGGTTCTTGCGGCCGACACTGAGCGGCAGGTCGATCTCACCCCGCTCGGGCAGGTCGGTCCCCGACACGATCGCCAGGTACGCCTTGCGGGCGGTCTGCTTGGTGAACTGCCTGGTCAACTGGCCGTGCGCGGCCAGGTCGACAGCCAGCAGCACCAGCCCCGAGGTGACCTTGTCGATCCGGTGCACCGGATACAGCTGGGTGCCCGCGGCCTGCGCCAGCTCGACCAGGTCGGTGTCGTGCCGCTCGCCGGTCACCGAGATCCCGGCCGGCTTGTTCAGCGCGAGCACCGCGTCGTCGGCGAACACGGTGTACCGCTCGCGCACGCTCTGCCAGTCCATCTCCACGTCGACACCCTAGAGAACGGTGTGCCCGCCGCCGGTCAGGAGGCCTGGCGCAGCCGGTGCGGGCGCAGCCGGTTGAAGCCGCGCACGCGCACGCTGCGCAGGTGCCGGATGGCGAATTCCGGGTGCCCCGCCAGCGACTCGGCGGCGGCGTCATCGATGAGGATGTTGCCCGGCCTGGCCACGCCGGTGAGCCGGGCGGCGATGTTGACGACCGAGCCGTAGAGGTCGCCGAAGCGTTGCAGCACCTCGCCGTAGGCGAAGGCCACCCGCAGCTCCGGGGTGCCGCCGACCAGCATGGTCGACTCCTGGATGGCCAGCGAGATGCGCGCGGCGTCGGCCGCGGTCTCGGCGGCGAACATGACCTCGTCGCCCACGTTCTTGATCACCCAGCCGCCGTTGTCGGTGATCGCGGAGGTGGTGGTCGACTCGAAGGCCTCCAGCAGCGTGGACAGTTCGTCGCGGTGCAGGTGGCGGGTGAGCCGGGTGAACCCGACCATGTCGGCGAAGCCGACGGCCAGCGTGCGCATCGACTCGGTGCCCTCGGTGGTGTCGTCGATGGACCGGGCCACCGCCGCGGCCAGATGCCTGCGCCACACATACGTCTGGAGCTGCTCGATGCCCGCGATGGTGGATTCGGTCGCCGCCCTGACCCGTTCGCCGAGCGGCAGGTCCGGATCGGCCGCGGCGACCCGCGCCCTGATCTCGGCCAGCACCAGGTCGGCCTGCCATTCGGTCAACCGGGCCATGCCCTGGCCGATCGTGCGGGCGGCGGCGGCCTGCTGGCGGATGTCGGAGGCGGCCGCGACCTTCATCCTGCGGAAGCCGGTGACCGCGGCGACGTCGAGCTCGGTGTAGTCGACCTCGTCGTCGGGGTTCGCCGGAAAGCCGAGCGCGGTCCACAGGCGTCGCGAGTCGGCCTGCGCCACGCCCGACTGCTCGGCGACCTGGGTCCGCGTATAGCGGCGCGGCCCGGCGAGCAACGCCTCTTCCACGCTGCGCTGAACCAACTCGGTCATCTCGGGATCCGGCATGGGAAAACTGTACGTCGTGCGCTCGAATCCCTGGTCAGAGCGAAGCCCACATTGGCAATCTTCACAAACCGGGCAGTCAGGACCCCGCGGATCCCGCGCCCGGTGGGTGACAGACTGTCGCGGTGATCGACGGACTTCCCGCGGGCCTCCTCGCCCGGCACCCCACCGATGCTGACCACCCGCGCGTCCTCGCCGTGCTGGACGCGTGGTGGGGAGGATTGAAGGGCGAGGCGGGCGCCATGGAACGAGCACTGCTGTTGCCCCGCCTGTACTTTCAGCATTTCACCACGACCAGTTTTCTGGTCGAACGATCCGACGGGCAGTTGGCCGCGTTTCTGGTCGGATTCCTGTCGCAGTCCGAACCGCACACCGCCTACATACATTTCGTCGGCGTCGATCCCGCGCTACAGGGCGAGGGCCTCGGCCATGCCCTCTACCAGGCGTTCTTCGCGCTGGCCCGCGCCGACGGCCGACGTTTCGTCCACTGCGTCACCAGCCCGGAGAACGCGGGCTCCCGAGCGTTCCACGCCCGCCTGGGTTTCGCGGCCTCCGACGTCCTTCGCGACTATGACGGACCTGGCCTCGCGCGTGTGGCCTTCACGATCGATCTGGCCGACGACGGGTCGACCGAATCGTCCTGACCTGGACGATTACCCGTAGGTGCGGAACTGGCGGGAAAAGTGCGTACTTGTCGGCTCTTCGGCGCGCGCCGACACTCGGTTCATCGCGGCGGTCGGCCGATCGCCGCGCACTGATCGGAGTCGCAGATGACCACAGCGCCACGACCGTCGGTGACCGTACTCGGCACCGGGTCCATGGGCAGCGCGCTCGCGCACGCCCTTCTCGCCACCGGATACCCGACGCACGTGTGGAACCGCAGCGTGGAGCGGACCGCCGGCCTGGCTGCCGCCGGTGCCGTCGTGCATCGCGAGATCGCCGGCGCGGTGGAGGCGGGTGCGCTGAGCATCGCCGTGCTCACCGGGTTCGAGGCGACTCGCGCGAGCCTGGCCGACGCCACCGACGTGCTCGCCGGCCGCGACGTGATCACCCTCAACAGCGGAACACCCGCTCAGGCGCGGGAATTCGCGCGGTGGGTGCGCTGCGCCGGCGCCCGCTACCTGGGCGGCGCGATCAAGAACGTGCCCGCCGCGGTCGGCGCGCGCGACACGTTGCTGTACTTCGGCGGCGACCGCGCGGTCTTCGACACCCATGCCGACACCCTGCGGGTCCTCGGCGGCGAACTCGACTTCCTCGGCGCCGAACCGGATCTCGCCGCCCTCTACGAATCGGCCGTCGGCGCGACCCTGCTGCCCGCGCTGCTCGGGTTTCTGGAAGGCGCAGCCATGCTCGCCTCACGCGGCCTGCCCGCCCGGACGATGGTGCCGTATTCGGCGAAGTGGCTGCGGATGATCGAGTCGCTGCTGCCGGTCCTGGCGGCCGAGATCGACGACAAGGACTACACCCGCCTCGGTTCCAGCGTCGGCCTGTTCCACACCGCACTCGACGACGATGCCCGGCTCGCCGCCGAGACGGGCGTGGACCTGTCGTGGCACGAACCGATGCACGAGCTGCTGCGCCGCGCGGTGGCCGAGGACCGCGGCGAGCAGAGCATCACCGCCCTGTACGAACTGCTCGGCGCCCGTGCGCCGGTTCCGGATCTCACCCACAATGTGTGACGCGGGAGTGCGGGCCGCCCGCTTAGCGTGAGCCGCATGGGCTCTGTCATCGGCGATCTGCTTCCGCTGGCGGTGGGTGTGGCGATCTCGCCGATCCCCATCGTCGCGGCCATTCTCATGATCCTGTCCAAGAACGCGGGTGGTGCGGCGCGCGGCTTCGCGGCGGGCTGGGTCGGCGGGATATTGCTGGTGACCGTGGTCGTGACGCTGCTGGCCGGGCCGCTGGGCGGTTCGGGCGACACCGAACCGTCGACCGCGGCGTCCTGGGTCAAGATCGTGCTGGGCGCGCTGCTGATCGTGCTCGCCGCCGAGCAGTGGCACGCGCGGTCCGATACCGCGGTGCCCGGCTGGATGCAGGCCATCGACACTCTCACCGTCGCCAAGGCGGCGGGTCTCGGCGCGGTGCTGTCCGGGGTGAACCCCAAGAATCTGCTGCTGTGCCTGTCGGCGGGTGTGGCGATCGGGTCCGGCGGGCTCAGCGCGGGCGGTGACATCGTGGCGATCCTGGTGTTCACCCTGATCGGCTCGGCCACCGTGCTCGCGGTGGTACTCGGCTACGCGGTGGCCGCCGACCGGCTGCGCCCCACCCTCGACAGCGCCCGGCAATGGTTGCAGGACAACAACCACGCGGTGATGGCGATCGTGCTGCTGGTGATGGGCGCGGTCGTGCTCGGCAAGGGCATCGGCGGACTCTGACGGTGGGGGGCTCGTCGTGAAGGCACTGCCGATCTTCGAATCGCTGCACGGTTATCAGCGCGGCTGGCTGCGGCCCGACATCATCGCCGGGCTCACGGTCTGGGCGGTGCTGGTGCCCGAAGCACTGGCCTACGCGTCCATCGCGGGCGTGCCGCCGGTCGTCGGGCTCTACGCGGCCGTGCCCGCGCTGGTGCTGTACGCCCTGGCCGGCAGTTCGCGGCACCTGGTCGTCGGGCCGATGTCGGCGACGGCGGCGCTGTCGGCGGCGATCATCACCCCGCTGGCCGGTGCCGACGCTGGCCGCTACGTCGCGCTGTCGACCGCGCTGGCCATCGCCACCGGCATCGCCGGATTGCTGGCCGGGCTGATCCGGCTCGGCTTCATCGCCGCGTTCATCTCCGAACCGGTGCTCAAGGGCTTCATCGTCGGGCTCGCGCTCACGATCATCATCGGCCAGGTGCCCAAGCTGTTCGGCATCGACAAGCACGGCGGCAACTTCTTCGAACAGGCCTGGGGTGTGCTGCGCGGACTCGGCGACACCCAGTGGCGCACACTGCTGATCGGCCTGCTCAGCCTGGCCGTCGTACTCGGCGTGAAGCGCTGGCTGCCGCTCGTTCCCGGTTCGCTGCTCGCGGTGCTCCTCGGCATCGTCGCGGTGCGGCTGTTCGGCCTCGACGACAAGGGCGTCGACATCGTCGGGCACATCGACGCGGGCCTGCCCACGGTCGGAATGCCCGCCGGCGTCGGCTTCGACGACTACCTCGACCTGCTCGGCCCCGCCCTCGGCGTGCTGCTGATCGGTTTCGCCGAGGGGCTCGGCGCCGCGAAAACCTATGCGGCCAAGGCGGGCTATCCCATCGACGCCAACCGGGAACTGCTCGGGCTCGGCACCGCCAATCTCGGATCCGGGCTCGGCTCGGGCATGGTGGTCAACGGCAGCCTGTCCAAGACCGCCGTCAACGGTGGGGCGGGGGCCAAGACCCAGCTCAGCGGGCTGGTGGTGGCCGCGCTGACCGTCCTCACGCTGCTGTTCCTGACCGGCCTGTTCGAGAATCTGCCCGAGGCGACGCTGGCCGCGGTGGTGATCGCGGCGGTGATCGAACTCGTCGACATCGCCGCCCTGCGCCGCCTCTACCGGGTGTGGACCCAGTTGCTCGGCAGCATCTACGGCCGGGCCGCGCGCGCCGACTTCCTCGCCGCCATGGCCGCGCTGTTCGGCGTCCTGCTGTTCGACACGCTGCCCGGCCTGCTCATCGGCGTCGGCGTGTCGGTGCTGCTGCTGGTCTACCGGACGTCCCAGCCGCATGTGGCCGCGCTGGCGAAAACCGGTTCCCTGTGGGTGGATACGGCCCGCCACCCCGAACTCGCCGCGCGACCGGATCTGCTGGTGGTCCGGGTCGAATCGGGGCTGTTCTTCGGCAACGCCGACTACATCGAGTCCAGCATCGAGAAGCTGTGCACCGACGCCACCCGGCTGGTCGTCCTCGACGCCGAGACCTCGCCCTCGCTCGATGTCACCGCCGCCGAGATGCTGCTCGACCTGCGCAACACCCTGGCGCACCGCCGGATCGACTTCCGCATCGCCCGTTCCATCGCCCAGTTCGGCGACGCCCTCGGCTCCGCCGAAGCAGGCGACACCCCGATCGGCATCTACCCGACCGTGGCCGCCGCGGCCGCCGATCTCCCCGAACATCCTCCGGCCCGCTGACGCGAAGCTGGTGCGCGAGCACGAATTCGGCAGTTCTCGCTCCGCCTTCTGTCCTGGCTGTCGACAGTGCGTGCTCGGCGATCTAGGCTATGACCGACCGGTCGGTCATAGGGCCGGGCAGTGCATGGATCAGGAGCAAACATGTCAGGCTGGCCAGCTCGCATCGCCGTGTTGTCGGCGGCGGCGATCGTCTCTTTGTCGACTTCCGCGCCCACCTTCGCCGAACCGGAACCGGAACCGTCCTACAGCTACCTCGGTGGGGTGGCGGCACAGTTCCGCGCGCCGGACACCGCGCCGCCCGGCGCCAACGACTGGGACTGCCGCCCCGATGGCGCGCATCCGCAACCGGTGGTCCTGCTGCACGGTCTCAGCAACCAGACCGTCACCTGGAACACGCTCGCGCCTGTGCTGGCCGCCGCGGGCTACTGCGTCTTCAGCACCACCTACGGCACGGGACCGCTCGGTCCGGTGGGCGCCGTGGCGCCGATCGCGGAGAGCGGCGAGCAGATCGGCGCGTTCATCGACCGCGTCCTGGCCGCCACCGGCGCCGGTCAGGTCGATCTCGTCGGCCATTCGATGGGCGGCGCGATCCCGTTCCACTACCTCAACCATCTGGGCGGCGCGTCCAAGATCGACGACTACATCGCGATGGGCGCCCCGTTCCACGGCACCACGCTCAGCGGCATCCAGTCGATGTTCGCCCAGGTCCTCGCCACCGCGCCTGCCCTGGACGTGGCGATCACGCCGCACTGCGGGCCGTGCCAGTTCACCTACGGCTCACCGTATCTGCGCGAGCTCGACCCGGATCCCGCCGCGGCGCCCGATGTCGACTTCACCACCATCGTCACGCGCTACGACCAGATCGCGACCCCCTACGAGACCGGAATGCTGACGGGCGCCAACGTCCGCAATGTCGTGGTCCAGGATCTGTGCGCCCAGGACTACACCGAGCACTACGAACTCACCGCGGACCCGGTGGCGATCGGTGTGGTGATCGCGGCCCTGGCCGACCAGGACATCGTGCCCGCGAGTTGCCGCCCGGTACTCCCGTTCCTGGGTCCGGTCTAGACGCGGCTCCGACCGGAATTCACCCACGGCGGGTGATGACGCGACCGCACCGGACACCCAGCATCGTCAGTGACGACTCGACCGAGCTGAGGAGCTGATATCCGATGGCACTGGATTTCGACGATCGCACCGATTTCGAGAACGCCGACCGTGGGTTCATCGCGACGCTGACGCCGATGCGGATCACCAAGGACGACGGCACGGTGGTCTTCGACACCAGTGCCTATTCCTTCCTGGACGGTCCGTGCCCGGACACCGTGAACCCCAGCCTGTTCCGGCAGGCGCAGCTGTGCGTGAAGAACGGGCTGTACCAGGTGACCGAGGGCATCTATCAGATCCGCGGCTTCGACATCTCCAATATGACGATCGTCGAGGGTGATACCGGCGTCATCGTCATCGACCCGCTCATCTCGGCCGAGTGCGCGGCGGCCGGGCTGCGGCTCTATCGCGAGCATCGCGGCGACCGGCCCGTCACCGGAGTCATCTACACCCATTCGCACGGTGACCATTTCGGCGGCGTCGACGGGGTACTGCCGAACGGACGCGGTGACGTGCCGATCCTGGCGCCCGCCGGATTCATGGCCGAAGCGGTGTCGGAGAACGTCTACGCGGGCACCGCCATGACCCGGCGCAGCACCTACATGTACGGCATGGGCATGACGCCCGGCCCGGAAGGCCAGTGCAGCACCGGTCTCGGTATCCAGACCTCGGGTGGCACCTTCGGCCTGATCCCGCCGACGATCGACATCACCCACACCGGCCAGCAGGAGACCGTCGACGGCGTGCCCATCGTGTTCCAGATGACGCCCGGCACCGAGGCGCCCGCGGAGATGAACTTCTACTTCCCGCGCCACCGCGCCCTGTGTCTGGCCGAGAACGCCACCCACAACCTGCACAACCTGCTGACCCTGCGCGGCGCGCAGGTGCGTGACCCGCGCATCTGGTCGCACTACATCGACGAGGCGATCGAGATGTTCGCCATCGACTCCGATGTCGCCTTCGCCTCGCACCACTGGCCCACCTGGGGCGTCGACAATATCGTCGCGTTCCTGTCCTTGCAGCGCGACCTCTACATGTACCTGCACGACCAGACCCTGCGGATGATGAACGCGGGCCTGACCGGGCCGGAGATCGCCGAGGCCATCGAACTGCCGTCGGGCCTGGCCGACGCGTGGAGCGCGCGCGGCTACTACGGCTCGGTCAGCCACAACGTGAAAGCCATCTACCAGCGCTATCTCGGCTGGTTCGACGGCAACCCGAGCTCGCTGTGGGAGTGGCCCGCGCAGGAGAAGGCGATCCGCTATGTCGAGACCATCGGCGGTATCGACACGGTGATCGCGAAGGGCCGCGCCTACGCCGACGCGGGCGACCTGCGCTTCGCCGCCGAACTGCTCAAGCACGCGGTCTTCGCCGAGCCGGACAACGCCGACGCCAAAGCCGCCCTCGCCCAGACCTATCGCCGGCTCGGCTTCGGCGCCGAGAACGCCACCTGGCGCTGCTTCTATCTCACCGGCGACGAGGAACTGCGCAACGGCGTCCGCCCGACCGTGCTGAACCTGGGCGGCGGCATGGCCGCGGCGCTGTCGATCGACCAGCTCTTCGACACCCTCGCGATCCGGGTGAACGGGCCGCGCGCGGCGGGCGAATCGTTCCGGATCGAATGGCATTTCACCGATCTCGACACCGTGATGCGGCTGACGATGTCCAACGGCGTGCTGGTCCGCACGGTCGACCCGCGCTCCAAGGCCGACATCGACCTCACCCTGAACCTCACCAAGCAGCAGCTGCTGGGCATCCTCGCGGGCAAGGGGCTCGACGGCATCGATCACAGCGGTGATCCCGGCGTCCTGTCGCGGCTGCTCGGCCTGCTCGACGATCCCGACCCGAATTTCGCGATCGTCACGCCCTGACCGAACCGTCGACGCGGCCGTGCCCACCGGGTGCGGCCGCGTCCGGATGTGGCCGCTTCGGGTTCGGCGCGGTCGATGTCTCGGTAGGGTCGGCCGTAATCGACAGGCAGGAAAGGTGGAACCCGGTGGGTATCAAGCAGCGAGCCGTGGTGCAGATGAGCGCGGAGGAGATCGCGCAGTTCCTCGACCGCAGCCGCGTCCTCACCATGGCGACGCTGAACGCCGACGGCAAGCCGCACCTGACCGCGATGTGGTTCGGGCACATCGACGGCGTCATCTACTTCGAGACCAAGGCCAAGTCGCAGAAAGCGGTGAACCTGCGCCGCGACCCCACCATCACCTGCATGGCCGAGGCCGGCGACACCTACGACCAGCTGCGCGGCGTCTCGATCGAGGGCACCGCCCACCTGATCGAGGACACCGAGTCCGAGGAGTACTGGCGGGCCGGCATCGACATCTACGAGCGCTATGTCGGCGCCTACAGCCCGGAGCTGCGGCCGTTCGTCGAGGCCATGATGAACAAGCGGATCGTGGTGCGGGTCGAGCCGACCCGGGTCCGGTCCTGGGATCACCGCAAGCTCGGCCTGCCCGCCATGCCGCTGTCGGGCAGCACCGCCGAGGGCCCGCGGCCCTGAGCATCGCCGAGCAGCGCGCGTAGCGCTGTCGCGCCGTCGACGAGTGCGAGGGAACGCGTGGTGAGCGCGGAATCCCTGGCGGCCAGTGCTTCCCGTACCGTCGCCGCGTGCGCGCGGAACTGCGGCATGATCGCGCGTACCTGCGGCACCCGGTATCCCGCGTGTCGCAGCTGGTGGACGATGCGGGCGTCGCGGACCTGGGCTGGGGAGTAGCGGCGCGCGTCCCCGGTCGAGGCGCGATCCGGGACGACCAGACCTTCCGCGTCCCAGTGCCGCAGCGTCGAGGTGCGCACGCCCAGCGCGTCGGCCAGTTCGGCGATGCTCATGGCGTCCGAACCCCGCACCTCGGTGATCGGTTCCGTCGCGATGGCTGCGGCGGCCTGTCGGGCCAGCGTCAGCTCCTCGCGTTCGGTGTGCAGGCCGGCGTGGGCCGCGTCCAGCAGCGCCGGAACGCGTGCCGGTTCGGTGTGCGCGGTTCGGACGATCCGTTTGGCCTCGACCGGACCCACCCCCACCGCGAGCGCGCGATAGGCCAGGGCCGACCGCACGTGGATCTCCCGATAGAGCCGGTGCCCGCCCGGCGAGCGCTGCGCCGGTGGCAGTACACCGTCGCGTTCCAGATTGCGGATCTGCTGCACTGAATACCCGGCCAGCCGGGCCACGTCGACAGTCCGACCAACCGGCGAGTTGAGGTTTTCCACCGGAAACTCCTCGTCATCGGGGGAAAAGTCCACACAAGCACCGGAATGAGACGCTCGAATCATGACGATAGACGAGATCATCGAGTACGTGACCGGCCTCGGCGGCGTCCTGCACCTGAACCCCGGGCCCGGCGGCGAATTCCCCGAGATCAGCTGGGGTGATTCCTTCTTCTACTACGCGCCCGACGGCGTCCTGCCGCGCACCGGCCAGCCGTTCGCCACCATCGTCACCAAGGACTATCCCGACGACACGACCTCGCGGCTCGACCGACCCGGCGTCTTCCGGCTCAACATCGCCGCCGGCCGCGACGCGTTCACCGCCTGGACCGGGCACGCGCCCGGCCATGGCCCCGACGACACGGACGCGAGCGTCACCGACACGGTCCTCGCGCATCCGGTCTATGGCGCGGCGGGCTGGCTCGCCATCGTGGCCCCGGGCGCCGCGACCGACGAGGCGGCCAGGCGGCTCCTGCGTGACGCCCACGCCCGGGCCAGAGCGCGGGCCGAGCGGACACGCTGAGAACGGAGCCGTTCGTGGCCGCACTTCGGTGCCACCATGGTTGCCATGGACGAGGACGAGGTCGTCATCGGCGGTCCGGTCCTGTCGACCGCCGAGGTCTCGGCCAGGGAGTCGTTCGACCTCTGGTCGTCGATCATGAGCGAGGCGGTGCTGCCGTGCTCGCTGGAACCGCTCGGCGACGGCCCGTTCTTCGGGTCGCTGACGCCCAAGATCATCGCCGAGACGCTGTCGATCGCCGTCGCCGCCAACTCCGCCGAGATCGCCCGGCGCGACCGTCGCCATATCGCCCGCGTGCCCGCGCCGTACGTGCTGGCCGGGCTGACACTGTCCGGGATCACCGAGGTCGCCGCCGGGGACGGGCGGTCCCTGCGGGCGCCCGCAGGCACGATGTTCATCATCGACGGCGAACACCCGCAGCAGGCGCGGACCTCGGCGTATCAGGGTGTGCTGGTGCGGGTCTCGAAGGAGGCGCTGATCCGTTCCTCGGGGTTGGGCGAGGGCGATTTCCCCGCGGTCACCCTGGTCGAGCCGGTCGCGCACGGTGGGCTGGTCATCGACTATTTCCGGCGGCTGGCGATGCTGCCGCCGCCCGCTTTCGGGGTGATCCCGCTGCTCAACGCCGGGGTCGAACTGCTCGGCGCCGCGCTCGCCGTGGACCGTGGGCGCGCGCCTGCGCCGCCGTCGGGCCGCAGGCTCGACCGGGAACATCTGATCCGGTATCTCGAGGACAACCTCGCCGACCCGCGACTCACCACGCAGCGGATCGCGGAGGCGTGCGGCATGTCCCGGCGCAAGCTGTTCCGGGTGATCGGCGCCGACGAGGGCGGCCCCACCGCGCTGTTGCGCGGGCTGCGCGTCACCCGCGCTCGTGAGCTGCTCGCGACAGCGCCGGACCGGACCGTGGCCGCCATCGCGCACGCCTGCGGCTTCACCAACGACCGCAACTTCTACCGGGTGTTCCGCGCCGAGACCGGCATGACGCCCTCGGAGTACCGGGAGTGGATCCTGTCCCGGCGGGCCGGCTGACGCAATCGGGCGAACGAGGTGGCACTTCTGGTCGCTACCTGGTTGCTGATGTCGGTCCCGGGATCGTTCATGTCTCGCCTCACACGGTTCGGTGTCTCGGCGAGGTACCTTTAGTTCCAGTTCAGAAGCATTTCGTGCGGATGACCGAAAGGGGAGGGCATGACCGTCGACCTCCGTTTGCTATCCGGCTCCCGGGCCCGGCGGACGAGCTCGATGCTCGGTCCGGTCGAACTCGCCACCGGCGGACTGCTGCTGACGGCGGCCGGGCTGGCGATGATCGGCCCGCTCGTCGCGGCCCTGCTGATCCGGCGCAGCGGCGCCACCAGCGTCGACGCCGCCGCGACCACCCCGCTGATCCTGCTGAGCGTCGCGGTGGTCCTCGCGCTGACCGCGGGCATCGGCCTCTTCGTCGCCGCCAAGTACCGCCGCTGATCGGTCGAGAGAGGAAACTTGATGGCTACGTCCAAGAGTGGCGCCGGGTTCACCGCCGAGGAACGCGCCGCGATGAAGGAGCACGCCCAGGAACTGAAGACCGCGGCCCGTCGTGGCAAGACCACCAAGGCCGACGGTGAGGCCGACGTGCTCGCCAAGATCGCCGAACTCGACGAGCCCGATCGCGGCATCGCCACCCGAATCCACGAGATCGTCAAGTCCGCCGCCCCCGACCTCACCCCCAAGACCTGGTACGGCATGCCCGGCTGGGCCAAGGACGGCAAGATCGTCTGCTTCTTCCAGCCCGCGGCCAAGTTCAAGGCCCGCTACGGCACCCTCGGCTTCAACGACATCGCCACCCTCGACGACGGCCAGATGTGGCCCACCGCCTTCGCCGTCACCGAACTCACCCCCGCCACCGAGGCCCGTATCACCGAGCTGGTGAAGAAGGCCGTCTAGCCGCCGGGTTTCCGTGCGGTGGAGGCGATTCGGTCACGGCTCGGCGGTTGTCGGTGGGCGGTGGCAGCATGCTGGGCGTGGGTGACTATTTCGAGCGGATCGTCGATGTCGAGGTGACGGCGGACGAGGCCGCCGCGCTGGCCGAGCGCGTGGTGGCCCGGTTGGTGGCACGTGGTGTGCTCGTGCGGGAGACCTCGCGGGCCGGGGTGTACAGCCTGCAGGTCGACGAAGGGTATGTGGCGGGCGCGGATTGGGGGCGGGTCGCGCAGGATTGGGGTGCCGATTGGCAGCCGGGGCCGGTGGCGGTGATCGTCGGCAGGCACCCGCATCACCCAGGTCAGGGCGCCATCCCACCGTCCGCCGCCGACTGCCCGCACTGCGACGTCACCACCGTGATCATCGACTACCCCCAGCAGTGGGAGCCCGATCCCGCCGTCTGGCAACCCTTCTCCGACGCGATCGACGACTGGCAGGAGACCGGGGCGGGCGCGGTCACCTGCGCCACCTGTGGCACGGCCAGCCCCGTCACCACCTGGGGATGGGCCGACGACTTCGCCCTCGGGGCCCTCGCCTTCGACTTCTGGGGCTGGCCACCGCTGGCCGGCGAATTCGTCACCGAGTTCGCCGACCTGCTCGGCCACCGCGTCACCCACCACACGGGCAAATTCTGACCGCGGGTCAGTCGCCGGACGCCTCCGACGCGGCGGCGGGCACGGTGGCGGCCTGTCCGAGCAGCGCGGGCATCTTGGAGAACCCGTGCAGCGTGGACAGCTGACGGCGGTGCGGCTCGCCGTCCAGGGTCAGGTTCGGGAACCGCTCGAACAGCGCGGGCAGCGCGTAGGTGCCCTCCAGCCTGGCCAGGCTCGAGCCGATGCAGGCGTGCACGCCGGAGCCGAAGGAGATGTGCTCCTTGGCGTTGGCCCGGGTCACGTCGAACTTGTGCGGCTCGGGGAACTTCTCGGGATCGCGGTTCGCGCCCGCCAGCGACACGATGATCGACTTTCCCGGTTGCAGTTCCACCCCGCCGAGTTCCAGCGGCTCCAGCGCGCGGCGCGCGGTCAGCTGCACCGGCGGCTCGTAGCGCAGCAGTTCCTCGACCGCGTTGGGCCAGCGCTGCGGCTCGGCCTGGAGCAGGTCGAGCTGGTCGCGGTGGGTCAGCAGCAGCGGGATCGCGTTGCCGAGCAGGTTCATGGTGGTCTCGAAGCCGGCGCCCATCAGCACGTTCGCGCTGGCCATCAGCTCGGTGTCGTTCAGGTCGCCCGAGGTCACCAGGGTGCTGAAGATGTCGTCGCCGGGGTTGTCGCGCACCTTCCGGATGTGCTCGGTGAGGTAGCCCTCCATCTTCGCCGTCGCCGCCATCGCGCGCCGGTGCGTCTCCCAGGAGATGCCCACGTCGAGCAGCGGTGTCACCACCTCGCCCCAGCGCAGGAACAGGTCGCGGTCGGCGGCCGGGAAGCCGAGCATCTCGCCGATCATCGCTACCGGCACCTGGGCGGCGAATTCGGCGATGAGGTCGGCGGAATCGTTGCCGGACATACCGTCGAGCAGTTCGTCGGTGACCTCCCGCACCCGGTCACCGAGCCGGGCCACCGCCCGCGGGGTGAACGCCGAGGCCACCGGCTTGCGCAACCGGCTGTGCTCGGGCGGGTCCTGCATGAACATCGACGGCGCTTCGATCGGGTTGGGCGGCAACACCACTCGTTCGGCGAGCCAGCGCAGCGGGCCCGGCACCGCGGGGTCGATCGGGGTGCGCACGCCGAACCGCCGGTCGCGCAGGATCTCCCGGCACAGCTGGTAGTCGAAGGTGGCGTAGCCGCGGGTCGGCGTGACGTGGATCCCGCCGTCCCCGCGCAGCTCGTCGATCAGCGAATACGGGTCGTCGCGGCCCTCCTCGCTGCCGAGCAGCCGCGCGAACGGATCACCCTTGCGGTTCAGCGCGAGCAAACCCAGCCGGGGCAGCCCGTGCTCGGCCGCCCACCTGACCGCGTACTGTGCGTTCATCAAAACCTCTGTCCATCGCCGACACACCGTGCGACGCATCGGACCGCGCTGGACCGGGTTGTCCGTCGAACACTCCGCGTCCCAACTGCTTTGAGCGCACGGATGCCGATCGCCGCACGGGTAGTCTTCCACGGCCGCAACCGTTGGGCACTGTTTCCGTGCGGCGCTGCCCGCTATCCGCGATAGACCTCGACATAGGCGTTGGTGGCCACCGCGACGACGCCGGGACCCATCCCCGTGCAGCCGGTGGTGACGCGCTGCCCGTCCGGCGTGAACGGATAGCTCAGCGCGTAGTACGGCCCGATCGCGTACAGCGGGAACGGCCCGCTGGCATAGAGCCCCACGCAATCGACGTGCAGCACATAGTTGCTCCCCCCGTCCGGCTGACAGACCGCCGACGCCCCGAACAGATCCCGCTGCACCGCGCAGTCCTGCGGCGCCGCCTGCGCCGACCCGGACCCGATGATCGCCACAGCGGCCAAACCCGAAATCCCAGCGACCGCGACCCGGGCCGCAGCGACAAGTACTTGTTTCATATGGAAACTCCTCCGGTGTCACGGTGATCGTCGGACAAGCTCCCCGAAATGTTACGTCGGCGAAGGATCCGGCTACGGTCACGCGCCGCCGGAATTACCTATAGACGACAGATTCCGCACCGCCCCTTGCTGCCTAGCGTGGTGAGCACACCGAACGAAGCAAGGAGCGAAACCATGACCGCCTACGCCATCGCCCACCTGCGGGACGCGCAGCCGCACCCCGATATCGCCGACTACATCGAGCGCATCCCCGCCACCTTCGCCCCCTACGGCGGCCGCTTCCTCGTCCATGTCACCCCGCACGAGGTGAAGGAGGGCCGCTGGGACGGCGGCGTCGTGGTCATCGGCTTCCCCGGCATCGACGAGGCCAGGGCCTGGTGGGACTCACCCGCCTACCAGGAGATCGCGCCCCTGCGTTCCCGTCACATCGAGGGCGACATCATCCTGGTCGCCGGCGTCTCCGAGAACTACGACCCCGCCACCACCGCCGCGACCATGCGGGCCGCCCTGGCCTGAATCAGCCCGCCGCGGCTTCCAGTTCGTCGACACTGCCCGACATGAGAACGCGGAGATGGCGGGTGATCTCGGACAACGGCCAATCCCACCAGGCCACCGCCAGCAACCGCGCGATCTCGTCGTCGCTGTAGCGCTTCCGGATGAGCCGGGCCGGATTCCCGCCGACGATCCCGTAATCCGGCACATCCGCGCTCACCACCGCCCCCGCCCCGACGATCGCCCCGTGCCCGATCCGCACCCCCGGCAACACCGTGGCCCCATACCCGAACCACACATCGTTCCCCACCACCGTGTCCCCCCGATCGGGCAACCCGGTGAGCAGATCGAAATGTTCCGCCCACCCACCACCCATGGTCGGAAACGGAAACGTCGACGGCCCGTCCATCCGATGATTGGCCCCGTTCATGATGAACCGCACCCCCGTCCCCACCGCGCAGAACTTCCCGATCACCAGCTTCTCCGGCCCATAGTGATAGAGCACGTTGCGCGTCTCGAACCCCAACGGATCATCCGGATCGTCGTAATAACTGAACTCACCCACCTCGATCAACGGCGAGCTGACCAGCGGTTTCAACAACACCACCCGAGGCTGCTCCGGCATCGGATGCAACACAGTCGGATCGGCGGACACCAGCGGATTCATCAATGTCCTCTGCTCGAAAACTTCCTCCATCACACAGACTCTCTCACCACCTGATGCGCATGAATGTCTGTACCCGCCGCAGCTTTGGTCGCGGCAGCTTTGATCGCGCCGGGGCTCTCGCCCACCATCGCTGGTGCAGCGCCGGGCAATGCCGCATGCCATGTGGAGGCGAACAATCCACACCACTCGAAGGGGTCGCCCGGTTGGATCGTCGGCAAAGGGCGAATCTCCTGCACGGCCGCCATCGACTCGTTGGACGTGTTGGTCCAGCTCGAGAAGAAGGAGAACGGAAAATGGGTTGCGGTCGGTACGTCTGGGAGTAATCCAGTCACCGGGCCCAAGGCGAACGAGAAGTACACCGCTCAGGGCCAGTTGCAGTGCCAGCCAGGCGAGTTCAGGACCGCTGCCAAGGGGAGCGGCGTATACGGGGGTCGCCCCTCCGGGTCGATGGCATGGCAGTATTCGGGAACGGTGACGAACCCCTGTGGCTGAGCAAGGAGTGCAACGGTGAGCGACCAGGGCGGCTGGGAAGAATTCGTTCTCGGGTTGTGCGATCTGGCGGTGAAGTTTGATGCCGAGGCCTACCTGTATGAATCGGTGGTCTCGCTGGCTTCACGGACTCCCCGTCAAGGCCACGAGTCAGCCACCGTGCGGATCACCCGTTTCGATGATGAAGCGGCACGGATCGAGACCGGATGGTGCTTCGATCTGGTCGTTGACTATGTCGCCGGAGACCACAGCCGTCCGGTGCCCGCACTCGGGTTGGTCGAAGCGATTTGTTCGGGCAACGCCGAAGAACACTGCCTGATCGACGCCGACGGTCGATGGGTTGGAGTCGTTTTCGAGGCTTGGGCTCCCAATGGTGACCGTTGGAAATCGGGAAGCCTGGACAGTCCCGAACAGCGCGCGACACGGCGGTTTCCCAGCTGGATCGACCTGAACTGACGACGTAGCCGGCGAGGACCGGGCCGCGGTCGAAGCCGAGTTCTCTTCGGCCGTGGCTCACTTCGTCGGCTGGTACGCGGGACCGCGTTGAACATTGCGGACGGGAAAACGTCAAGCGCATGTCCCCGCAGCGTCTCGAGGAACTGATCGCCTCGCTCGATGAGTGGCAGTCATCTGACGAGGTTCAACGGCGGTGGGGACCGGTGACCTTTCAGTGCTGGCCACCGCCATTTCTTACCTCTCTCGATGCGCTCGTCATGAACGCGAGCACGACCATAAGCCGTCGGCGGCCCACGTACTACTGGTCCGCCGTATCGGAATCGGAGACCCCATGTCGCACCAAGTCACCCTCCATCGCAGCGAAGACTGGGTCCATGGCATGGCAATATTCGGGAACGGTTACCAACCCCTGTGGCTGAGCAAGGAGTGCAACGGTGAGCGACCAGGGCAGCTGGGAAGCACTCGTTGTCGGGTTGTGCGACCTCGCGGTGAAGTATGACGCCGATACATTCCTCTACGAGGAGGTAGTAGTCCTATCCGCGCGCGTAATCCAGCCCGATGGTCAGTCTCGTGGAAGCATCCGGGTCACCCGCTTCGATGACGAAGCTGCGCGGATCGAGACAGGTTGGTGTTTCAACATAGTTGTCGACTATGTGTCCGTGGACCGCGACCGCCCGGTTCCTGCGCTCGGGTTGGTCGAGGCGATCTGCTCCGGTAATGCAGAAGAACACTGCTTGATCGATGACGACGGCCACTGGGTCGGGATTGTCCGTAGTGCATGGTCATCGGAAGGTCATCGATGGGAGTCGGGCAATCTGGACCGCCCCGAACGGCGAGCGACTCGACGATTTCCCAGCTGGATCGACCCGGACTGACAACGTAGCCGGCGAGGCCCCCGCAGCCGCGGTCGATGCCGAGTTCTCTTCGGCTCCGGCATCGGATGCAGCACAGACGGATCGGCGGACATCAGCGGATTCATTACGCACACCTTCCTCCATCGCGCAGACCGGCCATGCTTCCCGCCCGGATACTTCGCGACCGAGGGCTGGTCGCAATCTGCCCTCAGCAGAGTTCGAGTCCGCCGGACCGGATTCAGATGAGGTCCAGCTCCCTGAGATATAGATACCAGGGGTCGGTCGACCACCACGCCTCGTTCCGGCCTTCGTGAGGACCGTAGATGTCCAGGTACCGAGGTCCCAACGCCACCGTGTCGATGAACTCCGCCACGCTGCCGCACCGCAGCACGAACCCGGTATCCAAGGCATGCCGGAAGTACAGGAAGTCGAAGATGAACATCGCTTCGGTATCGACATCGACGACGATCGACGAGTTGTCTCCCACCCGGCCGACGGTCAGCGTGTTGCCGACATCGATGACCTCACCGTTGTGATCGATCAGCCGTTGCGGACGAAACTCTCTGTGCCCGTGGAACTCCAGGTCACCGAACTGCGGCGCATTCGGTCAGCGCACAGAAAGCTCGAAGTCCCCCCCGGCAGATGCTCGGCCCCTGCCACGCCCGCGGGGAGCGACAAACGCGAGACGTCGTATATCTCGCCGAACTCCTCGTCCTGTTCGAATCGACGCTCGAATTCCTCGACCGCACCCAGTCGACGCAGCAATTCGATCTTCGCGCCCATGGCGCGCAATTGGCCTGCATGTATTCCCTGAAGTCTTGTCGTCGAGACGCCGCCTCGCCGTGAAGTCTAGGCAGCAGGACTGACAGGCTCTCAGTATTCGAGGTCGGCCCAGCTCAGGGTGAGTGGGAAGGGGTGGTTCAGTTCGACTTCGGGGTGGACGGTCGGGGACCACTCGCTGACCAGTGCGTACTGTCGCGGGCGCAACGGGGTGACGCCGGGCGGAAGGTCGGTGGGAGTCGCCAGCACGTAGGTCAGGATGGTGTCGATCCGGCGGCCTTCGCGATCGAGCAGTACTTCCCAGTACTCTTCGATCCCGGCCTCGGCGTAGCGCGCCTGTTTCATCAGCATTTGGCCGATGTGGTTGGACGGGGAGAGCACTTCGCCGACGATGACGACGTCCTCGGCAAAGATCGGTGTCCACGGCTCGTCAGGGCAGTGATAGACCATGAAATCCGGGGTGAGGAAATCATCCTTTGCGCGACTCAGGAAGACGTTGGTCTCTGTGTCGACCTGCCAGCACTCACCGGGGCGGGTTTTCATGCTGCGTCGCGCGGCGTTCTCCAGTGCGTTGCGCAGGCGCGTGGCGAAGCGCTGGTGTTCCGGCGGGCCGGTACGAACCCACACCGGGCGCCCTTTGATCAATTCGATGCGCTCTGACTGGTCCGGGGGCAGGGCGCTCAACTCGGCCCAGGTCATGCGATCCGGCAGCGGGGGGAACTTTGTCGACGGATTCGACATTGTCGTTCCTCCTCGCGCCAGGCGGATTCTTGTGCCCTCGGCAGGATTCGAACCTGCGACACCCGCTTTAGGAGAGCGGTGCTCTATCCCCTGAGCTACGAAGGCGGGGTTGTTCGGTGGTGGGGACCGGGCTTGGGGGACCGGTTCGAACCGAGCCGAGTATAGCGTGCGGGGGTGGGGTGACGGAGTCGGTGGGGGATCAGAGGAGGGTGCGTTCGCCGGTGGGGAGGCGGTGGTACTCGGGGTTGCCGGGGAAGAGGGCGCTCATCTGGTCGGTGAGGGCTCGGCCCGCGTCGATGAGGTCGCCGTCGTGGATGGGGACGATGACGCGGGGGCGGACGGTGTCGACGTAGTCGACGGCGTCGGCGAAGCGCATCCAGGGGCCGCTCACGGGGAGGAACAGGACGTCGACGGTGGGGTCGCCGGGGAGGGTGGGGAAGGCGTCGCCGGGGTGCAGGAGGCGGGTGTCGATCAGGTAGGCGATGTTCGGGGACGTCGGCAGGGTGCGGTAGATCTCGGCGTGTTCGCCGACGAACGCCTGCACGGGTAAGCCTGCGGCGGTGAAGGTCTCGTCGCCGGTGACGGCGGTGATCCGGGCGGTGGGGGCGCCCGCGGCGGTGAGCTGGTCGGCGACGTCGGCGGAGGTCCAGGCGTGGCTCTCGGGGTTCGAGGTGAGGGCCGCGGCCAGCCGTTCGACATCGACGTGGTCCTGGTGGTCGTGGGTGACCAGGAAGGCGGTGACGCCGCTGAACGCGTTGGCGGGGGCGAACGCGCCGGGGTCGATCACCAGGGCTTGGCCGCCGTGTTCGAGGCGGATGGTGGAGTGCGTGAAAGAGGTAACCGCGATCTGCGTCATTCTCGTTCTCCCGCTCGGAATGGTCTTGGTCGCGCGCAGCATCGAGGATACCGGCCGGGGTCGCGCGACACGCTGATCTGAAACGCCTGTGAGCGTCTGGCCTGCGGGTTTTGTGGTCTAGCGTTCCCGTCGGCTTACGCCCGGGGGTTACTTGTGTGCGCGCACGACTTGCTGCTGTCTGTCGAGGAGTGGGAGAGGAGGGTGATGTTCCGAGCTCGGATCGTTCGTGGGATCGTGCTGGCCGGGATGGTGTCAGGAGCCATGTCGGTCGGCGGGGTGGCGGCGGCGGACGACGGTCGTGCGCTGGCGGTCGACGCGCGGGTTTCGGTGGCATCACCCCAGCCGGAGTCGATGTTCGGCGGGCTGGCGGCTTGGTTGCCACCCGAGCTGCGGCAGCCGGATCGGCTCGTCGATCTGCTCGGTGGGCTGGTCGACCTCGGGCCGTTCGCCGAGTGGATCGGGCCATGGCAGGCGCCGCCGGAGGTGGGGCCGCAGGCCGGACCGCCGGTCGACGCGCAGGCGCCGCCGGACGACCCCGGCGCACGGCCCGCGTCCGGCCCGGTGACGGCGACCGTCGCGGTGTCTGCCGAAAGTGACGTAGAGGCAACGCCTCTCGTGATGCCGCCGGTGCACGCGACCCCGATCGAGCTCGGCGAGGGCCCGACGGGCGACGAATCGATCGATACCGCACCCAGCTCCGCCTACGACTCCCTCCATCACGCGTTCCTCGGCTTCGCCGTCGCCGCGATGGTGATCGCCTTCGCCCTCGTCGCCAGCACCGTGCTGACCGGCACCGTTCCGGCTGGTGGTCCCCGTCGGCGTGCGGTCGGCCACCGGACTGCCTGGGATCGGGCACCTCGCGGAACGCGCGGTTCGGAACCTGCGGACCGGCCTGCGGTGCCGCCGCCACACCACAAGCTGGGCCGAGGTCCCGACCTGAGATCCGCACCCGGCCGTCGGGCCGCGCCCGAGCAAGAAGTGTCGCCGTGTTGCGATCCCGGCGACCGGTTCTCGACGTGGTCCGCTGCCGTGCTGGGCTGGGACCCCGCAGGCGATACGTCGTCATCGGCCGGTCCGGACCGCGATCCGGGCGGCGGAAAATCGGCTTCAGGGCGATCGAACCGAGACATGTACGCCCACAACACTTCCCAACCGCACTGCCGATGCGGTCGGAGCCGGGCCGACACCGATCACCTGGTGGGCGCGCGAGCCGGCCCGCGGCGCAGTACCGGCGGCATCGGCAACGCCAATGCCCCACCCCGCCCGGGTTCAGAACCCGTCGAATCCGCCCCCGTCGAATCCACTGTCGAACCCGCCATCGGAGGAGCCGCCCCAGTCACCTGAATCCTGACCCGGGTCGTACCCCGGATCCTGGCCGAAGCCCTGGTCGCCTTGGTCGAGTGCCGCTTCGCCGGTGCCGTCCTCGAACGCCTGGGCGTCGTAGCCGACTCCGGACATCCCGGCGAACAATGTCGTGAACAGCAGTGCCGAACCGGCGCCCCAGGCGCCGGCTATCAGCGCGGGCTTCCACCACGGCTCCGAATACCACCCCGCGGGGACCGGGCGACCGGCCACCCGACCGCCGGGGTAGTAGTTCGGCGTGCCCTGGGACGGGGTGGGGGAGGCGGCGATGCGGCGGCCGTTGTGCTCGACGACCCGTGGCCGGTCGACCTGTCCCGCGATGTCCTGACCATCGAGGGCGGGGACCGGCGGGCCCGGGTCCATATTCATCGCGGTGCGCGCCGCCCGGATGTAATAGAGCCCTTCCAGCGCCGTCTGCTTGGCCAGGCGGGCCTGGACGGGCGAGTTCGCCCGGTCCATCTGGCCGCCCGCGGCGTTGTAGCGCTCGGACGCGTCGGCCAGGGCCTGCCGGGCCGCTTCGTTGCGCGGCGACAGCTGGTAGACCTGGCCGCCGAGGCGTTCGATCGTCACCCTGGCGTCGGCCTGCGCTTCTTCGAGCTCGCGCGCGGTCCGCTTGTTCTGTTCGGCTCGCAGGTACAGCAGCGCCGCCACGCACACGACGACGATCACGATCAACCACCACAGCATCGCGCACCTCTTTCGTCCGAGGTCTCGAGATGCTGTCCAGTTTACTGATCGGTTGCCGGAAGCCTCGCAGCCGCGATGATCAGCGCGTTGCGGGGTAGCTCAGCCCGCGAGATGACGTGCGATCACCAGTCGCTGGATCTGGTTGGTGCCCTCGAAGATCTGCATGACCTTGGCCTCGCGCATGTAGCGCTCCACCGGGAAGTCCTGGGTGTAGCCGTAGCCGCCGAAGACCTGCACCGCGTCGGTGGTGACCTTCATGGCGGCGTCGGTGGCGACCAGCTTGGCGACGCTGGCCTGGCGCGAATACGGCAGGCCGGCGTCGCGGCGGCGGGCCGCGTCGAGGTAGGTGGCACGGGCGGTGTCGACGGCGGCGGCCATGTCGGCGAGGACGAAGCCCAGGCCCTGATGGTCGATGATCTTGCGGCCGAAGGCCTCTCGCTCCTTGGCGTAGGCGACGGCCTCGTCGAGGGCGCGCTGCGCGAGGCCGGTGGCGACGGCGGCGATACCGAGGCGGCCCGCGTCCAGCGCGCTGAAGGCGATCGAAAGGCCCTGGCCCTCTTCGCCGATCCGGCGTTCGGTGGGCAGGAAGGCGTCGTCGTAGGCGGCGGTGGTGGTGGGGATGCCGCGCAGGCCCATCTTCTCCTCGGGCTTGCCGAAGCTGAGGCCGGGGGTGTCGGCGGGGACCAGGAAGCAGGAGATGCCGCGCGAGCCCTCGCCGGTGCGGGCGAACAGGGTGTAGAAGTCGGCCCGGCCGCCGTTGGTGATCCAGGCTTTGGTGCCGGTGATCCGGTAGCCGCCGTCGACGGGGGTGGCGCGGCAGCGCAGGGCGGCCGCGTCCGAACCCGCGTGTGCCTCGGACAGGCTGTAGGCGCCGACGGTCTCGCCGGACAACATGCCTGCCAGCCACTGCTGCTTCTGCTCGTCGGTGCCGTAGGTGAACAGCGGATGGCACGACAGGCCGTGCACGCTCACCGCGACGGCGACCGCGGACCAGCGGCTCGCCAGTTCCTCGAGCACCTGCAGGTACACCTCGTAGGGCTGCGCGCCGCCGCCGAACTCCTCCGGGTACGGCAGGCTCAGCAGCCCGGCGGCGCCGAGCGCGGGGAAGACGCCGTCGGGGAAGACGCCGGTCTTCTCGCTCTCGGCGACGCGCGGTTCGAGCACCTTGTCGGCGATGTCGCGGGTCAGCTCGATCAGCTCGCGCGCTTCGTCGGTGGGCAGCATCCGGTCAACAGCCATGCTCGACACAGTACGTCCAGCATTGAATTGCGTGCAAGGCAGCACGGAATTTTCGGGCCCTATACTGTGGTGATGCCGGAGTTGCCACCGAACAAGCATCAGGAGAAGAGTCTGCGGACGCGGGCGCTGCTGCTCGATGCCGCGATCGAGAGCCTGGCCGAGGCCGGCTACGCGGGCGCCTCCATCGCCGACATCACGGCCAGGGCGGGCGTCACCCGGGGCGCGCAGCTGCATCAGTTCCACACCAGGAGCGAACTGTTCGCCCAGACCATCGGGCATCTCACCGAGCGACAGCGCGAAGCCATGCAGCGCCGGGCCAGGGCCCTGCCCGGCGACACCGCCGCGGGCGCGGTGCTCGTGGAACTGGTCACCGCGACGTTCGCGGGCAAGCTCGGCCGCGCCGCCGTCGAGCTCTATGTCGGCATCGCCAACGACCCGCCGTTGCGTCGCGAGATGCTGCGGGTCCAGCACGAGCTCACCGTGGAACTGCTCGACCGCTGTGCCGGGCTGATCGACCCCGCGATCACCCGGGAGCGGCTGGAGAGCACCTTCTGGCTCACCATCAACCTGGTGCGCGGCGCGACCCTCGACGAGATGGTCGGCCGCGACCGGGTCCGCCGCAAGCAGGTGCTGGCCGACTGGACCGCGCTGGCCGACCTGGCCCTGCGCTGAGCGTGCCTATCATCTGCGCATGAGCGCAGACGGCCGCCCGGCATCCGCACCACTGGCCGACGATCAAGTGGGGCTGGTCGTCGAGGTGTTCCGGATGCTCGCCGACCCCACCCGGGTGCGGGTGCTGTGGGCGCTGGCGGCGGGGGAGCTGTCGGTGAACGAGCTGGCGGCCGAGGTCGGCAAGCCGGGTCCGTCGGTGTCCCAGCACCTGGCGAAGCTGCGGATGGCCCGGCTGGTGCACACCCGGCGCGAGGGCACCACGATCTACTACCGCCTGGAGAACGACCATGTGCGCAGGCTGGTCGTCGACGCCGTGCACAACGCCGAGCACGCGGGTCCCGGTGTGCCGGCGCATCATCGGGGACCCGGCGCCGAGCCGCCGCACGGCGCGCAAGAGGGCTGACGCTGAACACGCGGTTCACCAGGAAAAGTTGCACTGGGAAACAATTGCCGCTTGGTCTCTTTTCGGTAGCATCCGATGTGACGTGGCTCATGCCGCGCCGAGACCGAAGGAGTTTCCCGATGCTGAGCACCATGCAGGACGACCAGCTGTCGCTGGCCAAACTGCTCAACTATGCCGCCACCTTCCAGGGCGATTCGACCGTGTCCACCTGGACCGGCGACGGGGTGCGCACCATGACCTACCGCGAGCTCGGCGCCGACGCCGCCCGGTTGGCCAACGCGCTGCGCGGACTCGGCATCGAAGAGGGCGACCGCGTCGGCACCTTCATGTGGAACAACAACGAGCACATGGTCGCCTACATCGCGGTGCCCGCGATGGGCGCGGTGCTGCACGCGCTCAACATCCGGCTGTTCCCGGAGCAGCTGGTGTTCGTCGCCAACCACGCCGAGGACCAGGTCGTCCTCGTCGACGGCACCCTGGTGCCGCTGTTCGCGCAGTACCTGCCGAACCTGACCACGGTCAAGCACGTGATCGTCGTCAACGGTGACGCGTCGGCGCTGACCGCGCCCGAGGGCATCCAGGTGCACTCCTACCGCGAGCTGCTCGACAGCCAGTCCGCCGAGTTCGACTTCCCGGTCGTGGACGAGCGCTCGGCCGCCGCGATGTGCTACACCTCCGGAACCACCGGCGATCCGAAGGGCGTCGTCTACTCGCACCGCTCCAACTGGCTGCACGCCATGCAGGTGAACTCGCCCAACGGCATGGGTTTCCAGGGCTCGGACTACGTGCTCGCGATCGTGCCGCTGTTCCACGCCAACGCGTGGGGCCTGCCGTACGCGGCGCTGATGTCGGGTGCGAACGTGCTGATGCCGGACCGTTTCCTGCAGCCGGGTCCGCTGCTGGAGATGATGGCGGCCGAGAAGCCCACCTTCGCCGCCGCGGTGCCCACCATCTGGGGCGGCGTGCTGGCCGGTCTGGCGGCCAAGCCGCAGGACATCTCGCATCTGCGCACAGCCGTCGTCGGTGGCTCCGCGGTGCCGCCCGCCATGATGCGCGCGTTCGAGGAGAAGCACGGCGTGCGCATCCTGCACGCCTGGGGCATGACCGAGACCTCGCCGCTGGGCAGTGTCGCGCACGCGCCCGCCGGGGTGGAGGGCGAGGAGGCCTGGGCCTACCGCTACACCCAGGGCCGCTTCCCGGCCAATGTCGAGGCCCGGCTCGTCGGTGACGACGGCAAGGTCGTCCCGAACGACGGCGAGTCCCTCGGCGAGCTCCAGGTCCGCGGCGCGTGGATCACCGGCTCGTACTACTCGCCGTCCGGCGCCGAGATCGACCCGGACAAGTTCGACGACGGCTGGCTGCGGACCGGCGACGTGGGCAAGATCAGCCCCGACGGCTACCTCACCCTGGTGGACCGCTCCAAGGACGTCATCAAGTCCGGTGGCGAGTGGATCTCCTCGGTGGACCTGGAGAACGCCGTGATGGGCCACCCGGCCGTCGCCGAGGCCGCGGTCATCGGTGTGCCGGACGAGAAGTGGGACGAGCGCCCGCTGGTCGCCATCGTGCTGTCCGAGGGTTCCGGCGCCGAGGCCGCCGAGCTGCGTGACTTCCTGGCCGACAAGTTCGCCAAGTGGCAGCTGCCCGAGCGCTGGACCTTCATCGCCGAGGTGCCCAAGACCAGCGTCGGCAAGTTCGACAAGAAGCGTCTGCGCGCGCAGTACGCCGAGGGCGAGCTGGATGTCGTGACCCTGGGCTGATCCCCGCACGAAACGGCGGGCGTGGAATCGCTTCCACGCCCGCCGTTTCTGTTCTGTTGTCTCTTCAGTTGTTTGTTCTGTTGTCGGATCCTGTTGTGCGATGCAGTTGTCGATATTCAGTTGTCGACAGAAACGCTGGTGCTCAACAGTTCCGGAGCTCGGGGCTCTGGTTGAGAAGCTGGGCCCGCGGGCTGATGTAGCGGGTGTAGGTCTCGTTGCCGACCGACGAGAGCGGGAAGGCCGCGACCCGGTGGCAGTTCTGGAAGGCCAGCTTCACGCCGAAGTGCCGTTCCAGGCCACCGCGGATGGAGTCGGAGGCCAGGGCGCGCAGCAGCTGGCCGCGGGCCACCTCGTCCGGCGGCGGCACCACGTTGTCGGCGAATTCCGCGTCACCGGACCGCAGCTCGCCGGCGACCCGGCTCACCACTTCCCAGGCGTAGGGCAGTGATGTGCGGACACATTCGACGAATTCCGCGTCGTCGATGTCGCCCTGTTCGGCGCGCTCGAGCAATGCTGCTGGTACATCGAGGGACATGGCGCTCTCCTCCTGCTTGGTGGTGGTCGGCGGGCTGCGATGCCTCCTCGAGTCTAAACGATATTCGTTGTCAATAACCCTGGATTCACTCCGAAAGTGCTTTCCGGAGTGCGGTTTTGGCGTCGGCGGCCAGGTCGGCCACCAGTTCGCCTGCCGATTGCCCGGTGGTCAGCGAATGGGCTTGCCCCGCCCACAGATTCACATCGTCGGGGTTGCCGGCGGAGCGGCCCTCGGCCCGCAACGGCGCGGTGGCGTAATGAATTTCGGGGTAGGCCGCGGGCGCGGTGGCGGTGTGCTCCACGAGAAAACGGTTGCGGATTCCGCGCGCGCGGCGTCCGGTGAAGGCCCGGGTGAGCATCGTGGGTTCCGCCGAGCCGATCGCGTCGCGATGCACGGCGTTGGTCCCGGCCTCCCGGCAGCGCAGCAGGGCGGTCCCGAGCTGCCCGGCCGCCGCGCCCGCGGCCAGCACGCCGGCCAGGCCGGCGCCGGTGGCGATGCCGCCCGCGGCGACGATCGGGCGGTCGGTGACGGCGGTGAGCAGCTGGAGCAGGGCCAGCAGGCCGAGCGGGTCGACCGCGTCCTCGGCCGGATCGTCGAGGAAGGTCGCCCGGTGCCCACCGGCCTCGGCGCCCTGCGCGATGAGCGCGTCGGCGCCCGCGTCGATCGCGATCAGCGCCTCGGCCGGGGAGGTCACCGTCACCCAGACCTCGGTGCCGACCGCGTGCAGGCGGTCCACCTCGACAGCGGTGGGACAGCCGAACGTGGTCGACACCACCGCCACCGGGTCGGCCACCAGCAGGTCGACCTTGTCCTCCCACGCGTCGGTGTCGTGCTTGGGGGTGCCGAGCGGGAACCGCACGCCGAGTTCGGCCAGGTAGCTCGCATAGGAGGCCGGGTCGGCGACCGGGCCGGGCGCGAACAGGTTCACGCCGAAGGGTTCGGAGGTGGCGGCCCTGGTCGCCGCGATCTGCTCGGCCACCGCGGCGGGGGCCAGATACCCGGCGGCCAGCTGGCCGAAACCGCCCGCCCGGCCGACGGCCGCGACCAGTTCGGGGGTGGAGGGGCCGCCCGCCATGGGGGCGGCGACGACAGGGACGCGCAAACTCTCGATCACCATGCTCCGAGTCTGTCCCCTCGGCGGGGATTCAAGCATCGCCGAGGCCTCGGTAACGGCCTCGGAGGCGGGATCGTGACGGTGTGACGGGCGTCCTACCTGCGACTTCGAGATCGAAGGTTGCGGAATGGTCACGACGGGGTAGAGTTCCCGTCACGACGGATGCCGAAACGTTACACACGGATCGGCAACGGGAACCGCGCGAGCGGATTCCGGGCCGGTGGGAGCTGGTTTCGTCTTCCTTGTTGTCGGACGCTAGGACGAACCGTTGTCGCAGCACCGTATGGGCCCCGAATCCATCTCCGTCAAGACCCTGCTGGGTGACGGAGGCGCCGGGCGCCCCAGCCGGCACCGCGCCGAGCCCTCGCGTACCGACCGGATGCGCGTCGCCGCGAGTGCCGCGGTCGCCACCGGCGCGCTGGTCGGCATCGCCGCTCAGGTCGCGCCGACGATCGCCTACGCGGCCCCGCTGCTGCCGACGCACAACGACGACGTCGAGGAATCCGTCGTCCCCGATTCCGCGCGGACCGCCGACGTCGACCTGGTCGCCGCCAAGCAGGTCGCCGCGCCCGCCGCCGCCGACGCCCCGGTGCAGGTCGACGCCGTCGCCGCGCCGATCGCCGCCCCCGTCGCCGCGCCCTTCGGCATCGGCAACCTGCCGCCCGAGATCGCGGCCCCGCTGGCCCAGGTCGAGGACATCATCCAGGGCATCCAGCACCAGGTCGCGCCGCCGCAGGCCGCCCGCCCGGTCGCCGGCCCGATCAGCTCCGGCTACGGCGCCCGCTGGGGTGCCATGCACTACGGTCTCGACTTCGCCGACGCGCTCGGCGCCCCGATCCACTCCGTGTCCAGTGGCACCGTCATCGAGGCGGGCCCGGCCTCGGGCTTCGGCCTGTGGGTGCGGGTGCTCCAGGACGACGGCACCACCGCCGTCTACGGCCACGTCAACGACATGCTCGTCACCCAGGGTCAGCGGGTGAACGCGGGCGATGTCATCGCGACCGTCGGCAACCGCGGCCAGTCCACCGGCCCGCACCTGCACCTCGAGATCTGGGACCAGTCCGGCGGCAAGATGGATCCGCTGCCCTACCTCGCGTCCAAGGGCGTGCCGATGGAGTGGGGCCCCTCCGCGCACTGAGCGTCCGAGTGCGGGCTCGACCCGTGTAAGCAGAGTGACGGTGGCTCGGTATGAGCCCCGTCACTTTGCTGTATGTTCCGGCAACACCGCTCGTGAGCGTGCCGATACTCCTCAGGGCCCGAAAACCGGGGTCTACCGGATGGGGGATCTCGGTGCACGACGTTTCGGTGGTGCTGCCGGTCCTCGATATGATGGCTCGATCTGCATGGCGCGGCCGTCCGTCGTGTCCAGGCTCGATGAGAGGTGAATGAACCCGAATGGAAACTGCCCGCCGTTCTGCCCGCGGTAACCGCCGTCGCCGGTCGAGCAGTCCGACATTCGGGCAGCTGCTCACAGCAGCCGTCGAGTCCGCCGCCGATACCGTCGCCCTGCGTTTCAACCCCACCGGCGACCCGGCCGATCAGCGTGAGCTCACCTACCGCGCGCTCGACGAGGAGTCCTCCCGGCTGGCCAGGGAGCTGATCGCCCGCGGTGTCGGCCCCGGCGACATCGTCGCCGTCGCGATCACCCGCTCGGTCGAATCGGTGCTCAGCGTGTGGGCCGTGGCCAAGTCCGGCGCCGCCTACGTGCCGATCGACCCGGCCTACCCCGCCGAGCGCATCGCCCACATCGTCACCGACTCGCACGCCGTGCTCGGTGTGACCACCTCCGCGCACCGCGCCGCCCTCGGCGACACCACGCGCTGGCTCGAACTCGACGACCCGGTGGTCGCGGCCGAGATCGCGGCCAGGCCCGCGCACGCCATCTCCTACAGCGACCGGGCGCGCACCCTCGACGAACGGCATCCGGCCTACGTCATCTACACCTCCGGCTCCACCGGACTGCCCAAGGGCGTCGTGGTGACCCAGGCGGGTCTGGCCACCATGGCCGCGGTGGGCAGGCAGTACCGGGTCGACGCGGGCGCCACGGTGACCCACCTCAGCTCGCCCAGCTTCGACTTCTCCCTGATGGAGATGCTGTTCACCTTCACCGCGGGCGCGACCCTGGTCGTCGTCCCGCCGACCGTGTTCGGTGGCGACGAGCTCGCCGATCTCGTTCGCCGCGAACAGGTCTCGCACCTGCTGATCACGCCGGGCGCGCTGGAGTCGGTGGACCCGGACCGGGTGCCCAGCGTGCGCGTGGTCGTCACCGGCGGTGACAAGCTCGGCCCCGAGCTGGTCGAGCGCTGGTCGAACGCGGACCGCTCGGTGTTCAACGCCTACGGCCCCACCGAGGCGACCGTCATGGTCACCACCGGTGAGATGCGCGCGGGCGCTCCGGTGACGCTGGGTTCGGTGATCCCCGGCGTCGCGGCCTTCGTGCTCGACGCGCGGCTGCGCCCGGTGCCCGCCGGCGTGGTCGGCGAGCTGTACCTGGCCGGTCCCGCGCTGGCCCAGGGCTACCTGGACCGGCCCGAGCTGACCGCGGAGCGGTTCGTCGCCAACCCGTTCGGCGCCGACGCGGGCGCGCCCGGCGGCCGCCTGTACCGCACCGGCGACCTGGTCCGCCGCGACACCACCGGCGACTTCGAGTACCTCGGCCGCTCCGACTTCCAGGTCAAGATCCGCGGCCTGCGGATCGAGCTCGGCGAGATCGACAACGCCCTCACCACGCATCCCGACGTCGACTTCGCCGCCACGCTCGGCCGCACGCTCACCAACGGCGTCACCTCCCTGGTCGCCTACGTGCTGCCGCGCGCGGGCGCCACGGTGACCCCGGCCGAGCTCGCCCAGCACCTGTCGGGTCTGCTGCCCGCGTACATGGTGCCCGCCGCGATCATGCTGCTCGACGAGATCCCGCTGACGCCGGTCGGCAAGCTGGACCGCAAGGCCCTGCCGGAGCCCACGTTCACCGCCCGCGAGTTCCGCGCGCCGAGCACGCCGATCGAGGAGATCGTCGCGCAGGTGTTCGCCGCGCTGCTGGTGGCCGACGACGACACCCGCGTCGGCGCCGACGACGACTTCTTCGAACTCGGCGGCAACTCGCTGCTCGCCGCCCAGGCCGTCGCCCGGATCGGCACCGCGCTCGACGCCAGGGTTCCGGTGCAGCTGGTGTTCGAGGCCTCCACCGTGTCGGCGCTGGCCGCCCGCGTCGAATCGCACGTGGGCGCGGGCACCGGCAACCCGCTGACCGCGCAGGACCGGCCCGAGCAGATTCCGCTGTCCTACGCCCAGCAGCGCATGTGGTTCCTGAACCGGTTCGACCCGGCCAGCGGCGCCAACAACATTCCGCTGCCGGTCCGGCTGTCGGGCACCCTCGACGTCGACGCCATGCGCGCCGCGGTGGCCGACCTGGTGGCCCGCCACGAGGTGCTGCGCACCGTCTACCCCGAAGTCGACGGCGACGCCGTGCAGCTGGTGCTGCCGGTGAGCGACGCGCGCGCCGTGCCGGTGCTCGAGGTGGTCGACGCGACCGCCGAGCAGCTGCCCGCGCTGATCGCCGAGCAGGCCGTGGCCGGTTTCGACGTGGCGGTGGCGCCGCCGGTGCGGGTGCGGTTGTTCCGTCTCGGCGCCGAGGAGCACGTGCTGCTGTGCGTGGTGCACCACATCGCCGCCGACGGCTTCTCGATGGCGCCGCTGACCCGCGACCTGATCGCGGCCTACTCCGACCGGCTGCGCGGCGCCGCGCCGCAGTGGCGGCAGCTGCCGGTGCAGTACGCCGACTTCACGCTGTGGCAGCGGGATACCCTCGGCGCCGAGTCCGATCCGGAATCGCTGCTGGCCCAGCAGATCTCCTTCTGGCGTGACGAATTGGCCGGGCTGCCCGAACAATTGGATCTGCCCGCCGACCGTCCGCGTCCCGCGGCGATGACCAACCGCGGCGCGAGCTACGACTTCCGTATCGACGCCGAGACCCACGCCGCGCTGGATCGGCTGTCGCGCGAACACAATTCGACGCTGTTCATGGTGGTGCACGCGGCGCTCGCCGTGCTGCTGGCACGCCTGTCCGGCACCACCGACATCGCGGTCGGCACCCCGGTCGCGGGTCGTGGCGAAGCGGTGCTCGACGATGTGATCGGCATGTTCGTCAACACCCTGGTGCTGCGCACCGAGGTGGACCCGGCCCGCAGCTTCGACGAACTGCTGGGCACCGTGCGTGGCACCGACGTGGCCGCCTTCGGCCACGCCGACGTGCCCTTCGAGCGCCTGGTCGAGCTGCTGGACCCGGCCAGGTCGATGGCCAGGCACCCGCTGTTCCAGGTGATGCTCACCTTCCAGAACCTCGCGGGCACCGAGCTGCGCCTGCCCGGCCTCACCGTCGCCGGTGTCGACCTGGCGGTGCCGTTCGCGAAGTTCGACCTCGAGCTGACCATGGTCCCGCTGGAGACCGACGGCGTGGCCGGCGGTGTGTCGGCGGCGTTCACCTACGCCACCGACCTGTTCGACGAGGCCACCGTGGCCGGATTCGCCGACCGGCTGGTGCGCCTGCTCACCGAGGTGGTGGCCGATCCGGCCCGCCCGGTCGGCGCGATCGAGCTGCTGGAACCGGCCGAGCGGGACCGGATCCTGCTGGGCTGGAACGACACCCGGCACGAACTGCCCTCGGCCCTGCTGCTCGACGGCTACCGGGCCGCGGTCGCCGCGCACCCGGATGCCGTCGCGCTCGCCTACGAGGGCACGGAACTGACCTACCGCGAGTTCGACGAGCGGGTGAACCGGCTGGCCCGGCTGCTGGTGCGGCGCGGGGTCGGCGCGGAATCGCTGGTCGGCCTGGCCGTGCGCCGCTCGCTGGACCTCGTGGTCGGCATGTACGCGATCGTCACCGCCGGTGGCGCCTATGTGCCGCTGGACCCGGATCATCCGGCCGAGCGCATCGCCCACATCCTCGACACCGCCCAGCCGGTATGCGTGCTGACCACCACCGCCGACGCGGTCGAGGTGCCCGCGGCGACGCCCGTGATCACCATGGACACCGTCGCGCTGGAAGACTTCTCGGGCGCACCGCTGGAGACCGCGGAGCTGATCCGCCCGGTGCTGCCGCAGCACCCGGCCTACGTCATCTTCACCTCGGGTTCCACCGGGCGCCCCAAGGGCGTCGCGGTCTCGCACCGGGCGATCGACAATCAGATCGCGTGGATGCTGGCCGAGTACCCGCTCGCGCCCGGCGATGTGTACCTGCAGAAGACCGCGACCACCTTCGACGTGTCGCTGTGGGGCTACTTCATGCCGCTGCGCACCGGCGCGAAGCTGGTCGTGGCGACGCACGACGGACACCGCGATCCGGCTTACATCGCCGAAACCATCGCGGCGCAGGGCGTCACGATGACCGACTTCGTGCCGTCGATGCTGACCGTCTTCGCCGCGCACACCACGGCGGGCTCCATCCCCACCCTGCGCGACGTCTTCGCCATCGGTGAGGCGCTGCCGCCGGAGACCGTCGAGGCGCTGCGCGCGGTCTCGCCCGCCCAGGTGCACAACCTCTACGGGCCCACCGAAGCCGCGGTGTCGGTGACCTACTGGCCCGCGGGCGAGACCGATCGCGGGTCGGTGCCGATCGGCGTGCCGCAGTGGAACACCCAGGTGTACGTGCTGGATTCGCGGCTGCGGCCGGTGCCCGCCGGTGTGGTCGGCGAGCTGTACCTGGCCGGCGACCAGCTCGCGCGCGGGTATGTCGCCCGGCCCGACCTGACCTCGGATCGCTTCGTGGCCAACCCCTTCGCGCCCGGTGCGCGGATGTACCGCACCGGCGACCTGGTGGTGTGGCGTACGCCCACCGCCGACACGCACGTGCTGGAGTACCTGGGCCGCACCGACTTCCAGGTGAAGTTCCGTGGCCAGCGCATCGAGCTCGGCGAGATCGAGACCGCGCTGCTCGCGCAGCCCGCGGTCAGCCAGGCGGTGGCGATCGTGGCCGACTCGCCCGCCGGCGAACAGCTGGTGGCCTATGTGGTGCCCAAGCCGGGCGCCGAGATCGAGCAGGCGCCGCTGCTGGCCGCGATCGGGGAGTCCCTGCCCGCGTACATGATTCCGGCCGCGCTGGTCGCGCTGGACGCGTTCCCGCTCAACCCCAGCGGCAAGCTCGACCGCAAGGCACTGCCCGCGCCGACCTTCACCGCGGGCGAGTTCCGTGCGCCGAGCACGCCCACCGAGGAGATCGTGGCCGGCGTGTACGCCGAGCTGCTCGGGATGGCCAGGGTGGGCGCCGACGACGACTACTTCGCGCTGGGCGGCAACTCCCTGCTCGCCACCCGCGCGGTGGCCCGGATCAACGAGGCGCTCGACGCCGACGTCTCCATCCGCGACCTGTTCGAGGCGCCGACGGTGACCGCGCTGGCCGCCCGGATCGGTGCGGCGAGCGGTGCCGCCCGGCCCGCGCTGGTGGCCGGTGAACGGCCGCAACGGATTCCGTTGTCGCTGGCCCAGCAGCGCATGTGGGTGCTCAACCAGCTCGACCCCGCCTCGGGCTCCTACAACATCCCGTTCGCCATCCGGCTGACCGGCGCGCTCGATGTGGCCGCGCTCGACGCCGCGGTGCGCGACGTGCTGGACCGGCACGAGTCGCTGCGTACCCGGTTCCCGGCGGTCGACGGGTCGCCGGTGCAGGAGATCCTCGCCGTGGGCGACGTGCTCCCGGCCGGGCTCGAGGTGGAGACCACCACCGAGGTCCTGGCCAGGGCCGCCGCGCTGGCCGAGGCGGGCTTCGACGTGACCGCCCAGGTCCCGGTGCGGGCGCGGCTGCTCACCGACGGATCGGCGGCCGACTGGCTGCTGGTCGTGGTGGTGCACCACATCTCCGCCGACGGCGCCTCGCTGGCGCCGCTGGCCCGCGACCTGGTGACCGCCTACGTGTCCCGCGCCGGGCAGCAGGCGCCCGGCTGGGCCCCGCTGCCGGTGCAGTACGCCGACTACGCGCTGTGGCAGCGGGCCGCCGTGGGCGCCGACGACGAGCCCGGCTCGGTCGCCGCCGCCCAGCTGGACTACTGGCGGACCCAGCTCGCCGGGGTGCCGCCGCTGCTGGAGCTGCCGCAGGACCGCCCGCGCCCCGCGGTGCCGACCCTGCGCGGCGCCACCACGGAACTGCGGCTGCCCGCCGAGGTGCACGCGCGGCTGAACCACATCGCGCGCGAGCACAAGTCGTCGCTGTTCATGGTCGTGCACGCGGCGCTGGCCGTGCTGCTGGCCCGGCTGTCGGGCACCTCCGACATCGCCATCGGCACCGCCGTCGCCGGGCGCGGCGAGCGGGCGCTCGACGAACTCGTCGGCATGTTCGTCAACACGCTGACCCTGCGCACCGCGCTGGACCCGGCGGGTTCCTTCGACGAGGCCGTCGACCTGGCCCGGGAGACCGATCTGGGCGCGTTCGCCCATGCCGACCTGCCGTTCGAGCGGGTCGTCGAGGTGGTCGCGCCGGGCAAGGGCAGCGCGCACAACCCGCTGTTCCAGGTGGCGCTGACCTTCAGCAACAACGAGGCGGCCGCGCTCGAACTGCCCGGCCTCACCGTGGCTGCCCTGGAGACCGCGGTGGCGGCGAAGTTCGACCTGCAGGTCGACGTCGAGCCCCGGTTCACCGCGGCGGGCGAGCCCGACGAGCTGGTGACCCTGTTCAACTACGCCACCGACCTGTTCGACGAGGCCACGGTGCGCACCATCGGGGAGCGCTTCGCGCGCATCCTCACCGCGGTGGCCGCCGACCCGCAGCTGCGGGTGGGTGACATCGACATCCTCGACGAGGCCGAACGCGCCCGGCTGCTGGCGGGCGCCGCGCAGCAGCCCGCTCCGGCCGCGCCGACGGGCGGCACCACGCTGGCGCAGGCGTTCACCGCCGCGGCCGAGGACGATCCGGACGGTCCCGCCCTGGTCTGGGGCGAGCAGGCGCTGACCTTCGAGCAGCTCGACACCCGCTCCTCGCGGTTGGCCCGGCTGCTGATCGGCCGTGGCTTCGGCCCCGGATCCGGTGTGGCCGTTGATCTTCCGCGCGGCGTGGACTGGGCGATCGCGGTATGGGCCGTGCTCAAGGCGGGCGCCGCGGTGCTGCCCGCCGCGAGTGTGGGCGCACTGCCGACCGAACCGGCCGCGAAGATCGGCATCACCGCCGGTGTCGCCGCCGACGGTGATTTCGAGTGGGTCGTCCTGGACGATCCGGCGATCAAGACCGAGCTGTCGACCCAGTCGGCCCGGCCGGTCACCTACGCCGACCGCACCAGGGCGCTGCGCGGCGGCGACCCGGCCTTCGTCGGCGCCGACGGCGTGCGCAGCTACGACGAACTCGCCACGGCGGGCGCGCAGGTGCGCACCGGTACCGAGCTGACCTTCGAGTCGCGCACGTTCGGCACCGCGGCGGCGGAGAGCTTCGCCGCGCTCGTCGAGCCGGTGGCCGCCGGTGTGGCCGGCGCGTCGATGGTGCTGGGTTCGCAGTCCGGGGACAGCCTGTCGACGCTGCTGGCCGAGGAGTGGGTGAGCCACCTGTTCGGTGACCGCGCGGGCCTCGAGGCGGTCGACACCGCCGGTCTGGACGATCTGCAGGCCCTGATCACCGACGACGCCGCACCGGGCAACACCGGTCCGGCCGAGGTGGTGCTGGTGCTCGGGGACCTGCGTACGTCGGTAGCCTGAACCGTGGCTGTGGTGCCGGGCTCGAGAGTTCCGGGGATGGGTGAGGTGGATTCGCGATGACACGACCGGTACGGACTCGACCGGTGCGCACCCGCCCGGCGCGGGTGACCGCGCTGGCGCAGCTGCTGGCCACCGCCGTGGAGACCAATCCCGACGGTGTCGCCGTGGTCCTCGCCGACGCGGCCCGCACCCTGGGCAGCCTGAGCTACGCCGAACTCGACGAGCGGTCCAACCGGATCGCGCGCCTGCTGATCGCGCGCGGTATCGGGGCCGGAGACCTGGTGGCACTGGGCATTTCGCGCTCGATCGAGTCGGTGCTCGCGGTCTGGGCGGTGACCAAGACCGGTGCGGGCTTCGTCCCCGTCGACCCGAACTATCCGCCGGACCGGGTGGCGCACATGGTCACCGACTCCGGCGCGGTGTTCGGCCTGACCGTGGCCGCGGTGGCCGACCGGCTGCCCACCCAGGTGGACTGGCTGGCCATCGACGACACGGCCGTGGCGGCGCGCCTGGACGAGTTCGCCGGCGATCCGATCACCAACGCCGACCGGCTGCGCCAGGTCCGCGCCGAGGACCTCGCCTACGTCATCTACACCTCCGGCTCCACCGGCCTGCCGAAGGGCGTGGCGGTGAGCCAGGCCGGGCTGGCCGGTTTCTGCGCGGAACAGCGCCTGCACTACGGCGTCGAAATCCACTCGCGCACGCTGCATTTCGCGTCGCCCTCGTTCGACGCGTCGATCCTGGAGCTGCTGCTGGCGGTCGGCGCGGGCGCCACCATGGTGATCGTCGACCCCAGCGTCTACGGTGGCGACGACCTGGCCGCCCTGCTGCGCCGGGAGCGGGTGAGCCACGCGTTCATCACCCCGGCCGCGCTGGCCTCCATCGACCCGGCGGGGCTCGACGATTTCCGGGTGGTCGCCGTGGGTGGCGAGGCCGTACCGCCGGATCTGCTGCGGCGCTGGGCGATTCCGCTCGCCGACGGCACCCTGCGCCAGTTCCACAATGTGTACGGGCCCACCGAGACCACCATCGTCACCAATATCAGTGTGCCGCTGAAGCCCGGTGATCCGCTGACCATCGGCGGCCCGCTGCGCGGCGTCGCCCAGTACGTCCTCGACGATCGGCTGGGCCCGGTGCCGCCCGGCGTCACCGGCGAGCTCTACATCACCGGCGCCCAGCTGACCCGCGGTTATCACGCCCGCCCCGGCCTCACCGCGTCGCGGTTCGTCTCGAATCCCTTCGACCCGGCCGGTTCCCGGCTCTACCGCACCGGCGACCTGGTGCGCTGGACCGCCGACGGCGCGCTGGAGTATGTGGGCCGCAACGACTTCCAGGTGAAGATCCGCGGCTTCCGGATCGAGCTCGGTGAGATCGATGCCGTGCTCTCCGCGCACGAGAGCCTGGACTTCGCCGCCACCGTCGGGCACGAACTCGACAGCGGCGCCACGATTCTCGTGTCCTACGTGCACGCCGCGCCGGGTGCGACGGTCGACACCGCCGCGCTGATCTCCTTCGCCGAGCGCAGCCTGCCCGCGCACATGGTGCCGACGGCACTGATGGAACTCGACACCATCCCGCTGACCCCGGTCGGCAAGCTCGACCGGCGCGCCCTGCCGGCGCCGGTGCTCGAGCACGCCGAATTCCGCGCTCCGGCTACACCGGTCGAGCAGATCGTCGCCGGGACCTTCGCCCAGGTGCTCGACCTCGACGCCGATACCCAGCTGGGTCTGGACGACGACTTCTTCGCCCTCGGCGGTAATTCGCTGCTGGCCACCCAGATCGCGGCCCGCCTCGGCGCGGCCCTGGACACCGATTTCCCGGTTCGCCTGCTGTTCGAGGCGCCGACGGTGGAGGCGCTGGCGCGCAGGCTCGCCGAATCCGCGGGCGCGGGCGCGCGTCCGGCGCTGGTGGCGGGGGAGCGGCCGGAGCTGATCCCGCTGTCGCTGGCCCAGCAGCGGATGTGGTTCCTCAATCAGTTCGATCCCGAGTCGGTGGCCTACAACATCCCGATGGCCGTGCGGCTCAGTGGTGCGATCGACGTGGCCGCCCTGCGCGCGGCCGTGGGTGACCTGGTCGACCGGCACGAGACCCTGCGCACCGTCTACCCGGAGACCGACGCGGGCCCGATCCAGCGGGTGCTCGACCCCTCGGCCGCGACACCGGGGCTCGAGGTGCGCCGGGTGGATCCGGCGGAGCTCACCGCGGCCATGCACGCGCTCGGCTCGTCCGGTTTCGACGTGCGCAGCCAGGTGCCGCTGCGGGTGGCGCTGTTCGAGCTCGGCCCGGACGAGTCGGTGCTGGCCGTCGTGGTGCACCACATCGCCGGTGACGGCTCCTCGCTCGCCCCGCTGACCAGGGATCTCATGCTCGCCTACGCCGCGCGCTCGGCGGGCGCGGCGCCGGAGTGGGCGCCGCTGAGCGTGCAGTACGCCGATTACGCGCTGTGGCAGCGGGCACTGCTCGGCAGCGAGGACGATCCCGCGTCGCTGGCCTCGGCCCAGCTGGCCTACTGGCGTGCGGCGCTGGCCGGCCTGCCCGACCAGCTCGATCTGCCCGCCGACCGGCCCCGGCCCGCGGTGCAGTCCTTCGCCGGTGGCCGGGTGCCGGTCGAGATCGACGCCGACACCCACCGCGCCCTGCTGGCCCTGGCCCGCGACCACGGCGCCACCCTGTTCATGGTGGTGCACACCGCGCTGGCGGTGACGCTGGCCCGGCTGGCCGGCACCGACGACCTGGCGATCGGTACGCCCGTCGCGGGTCGTGGCGAGGCCGCGCTGGACGACCTGATCGGCATGTTCGTCAACACGCTGGTCTTCCGCACCACCCTGCGCCCCGGCGAGCCGTTCACCGACCTGCTCGCCCGGCAGCGCGACACCGATCTGCAGGTGTTCGCCAATGCCGACCTGCCGTTCGAGCGGCTCGTCGAAGCGATCAACCCGGCCCGCTCCACCGCCCGGCACCCGCTGTTCCAGGTGGGCCTGTCCTTCCAGAACCTGACCCGCACCGGCCTCGAACTCGGTGAGCTGGCGGTGGAGGGCGTCGACGTGGATCTGGCGGTGTCGCAGTTCGATCTGCACGCCGTGGTCGCCGACACCTACGACGCCGACGGCGTCGCCCAGGGCATCAGCGGCGTCTTCACCTACGCCACCGACCTTTTCGACGAAGCCACCGCGCGCACCTACGCCGACCGCTTCGCCCGGGTACTGGCCGCGGTGGCCGCGACGCCGCAGCGCCCCGCCGACGAACTCGACCTGCTGTCCGGGGCCGAGCGCGAGCGAATCCTGCACGGCTGGAACGCCACCGGGCATCCCTGCCCGCCCGCCACGCTGGCCTCGCTGTTCACCGAGACCGCCGCTGCGCATCCCGACGGGATCGCGCTGGTCGCGCCGGACGGTTCCGCCCTGACCTATCGCGCGTTCGCCGAGCGGGTGAACCGTCTCGCGCGGCAGCTGATCGCGCTCGGCGTCGGTGTGGAAGACCGTGTGGCACTGGCTGTTCCGCGCTCGGTCGAGCTGGTGGTCGCGATGTACGCGGTGACCCAGACCGGCGCCGCCTATGTGCCGGTCGATCCCACACAACCCGCCGACCGGATCGCGCACGTGCTGCGCACCGCCGCACCGGTCTGTGTATTGACCACGGGCGCGGCTGTCGTGACGGATGGTGACGGGCCCGGACCGACGGTGCTCGACCTGACCGCGCTCGACCTGTCCGCGCTGCCCGGCACGCCGATCACCGCGAACGAGCGACGCGGTGTCCTGCGCCCGGAGAACACGGCATACGTGATCTTCACGTCCGGCTCGACCGGCACCCCCAAGGGCGTGGCCGTGCCGCACGGCGCGATCGTCAACCAGTTGCTGTGGAAGACGGACTCTTTCGGGCTCGGCCGCGACGATTCGGTGCTGTTGAAGACCGCCGCGACCTTCGACCTGTCGGTGTGGGAATTCTGGTCGGCCGCCGTGTGCGGCGGCACGCTGGTGATCGCCGCGCCGGACGGGCATCGCGATCCGTCCTACCTGCTCGGTGTCCTCGCCGAGCGCAGGGTCAGCACGCTGCACGTAGTGCCCTCGATGCTCGACGCGCTGCTCACCGAGTCCGGCGGCGTGCTGCCGTCGACGTTGCGCCGGGTGCTGGCGATCGGTGAGGCGCTGCCCGCCGCGACCGCGCGCCGGTTCGTCACCGCGAATTCTGCGGCGCTGCACAACCTTTACGGTCCGACCGAGGCCGCGGTATCGATCACCGACCACCGCGTGGGCGTGGCCGATCGCCTGTCGGTGCCGATCGGCGCGCCGGAGTGGAACAGCCGGGTCTACGTGCTGGACGCGCGGTTGCGGCCGGTGCCCGCCGGGGTGGCGGGCGAGCTGTATCTCGCGGGCGCCCAGCTGGCGCGCGGCTACTTCGGCCGTGCCGATCTGACCGCCGACCGCTTCGTCGCCGATCCGTTCGGCCCGCCGGGCGAACGCATGTACCGCACCGGCGACCTGGTCGCCTGGACCGCCGACGGCGAACTGGACTACCGGGGGCGCACCGACTTCCAGGTGAAGATCCGCGGTTTCCGCATCGAACTGGGTGAGATCGAGTCGGCGCTGCTGGCCTCGCCGCGCATCGCGCAGGCCGCGGTGCTGGCCACCGCCGACGCGCAGCTGGGTGACCGGCTCGTCGCCTACGTCGTACCCGCCGCGAATGCCGAGGTCACCGCCGCGACCGCCAAAGCCGCGGTGGCGCAGGTGCTTCCGTCGTACATGGTGCCCGCGGCCTTCGTCGTCCTCGACCGCTTGCCGCTCAACGCCAACGGCAAACTCGACCGGGCCGCGCTGCCCGCGCCGGTACTCGAACCCCGCGCCTATCGGGAGCCGGCGGACGACAACGAGCGCGCGGTGGCCGAGGTGTTCACCGAGGTGCTCGGAGTACCGCGCCCCGGCCGCGACGACGACTTCTTCTCCCTGGGCGGCAACTCACTGCTGGCCACCCGGGTGGTGCACCGGCTGCGCGAGCGCACCGGCACCGAACTGACCGTGGCCGCCTTCTTCGCCGACCCGACCGTCGCCGGGCTCGCCGAGCGGCTCTCCGCCGGACCGGCCGGCCTCGCCGGTGACCTGGACGCGGCACTCGCGCCAACGCTGCCACTGCGTCGCGGTGGCACCGCCGAACCGCTGTTCTGCCTGCACCCGGTGTCGGGCCTGGCCTGGGCCTACGGCGCGCTGGCGCCGTATCTGCCCGACGACCGGCCGATCATCGGCCTCCAGTCGCCTGCCCTGACCGACCCGGCCTTCCGGCCCGCCACCGTCGACGAACTGGTCGACCACTACGTCGCCGAGATCACCGCGACCCAGCCGCACGGGCCGTACCACCTGCTCGGCTGGTCGCTCGGCGGTGTCCTGGCGCAAGCCGTGGCCACCCGACTGCAGGCCGCGGGGGAGACGGTCGCCGCGCTGACCATGCTGGACAGCCTGCCGGGCGCCGACCTGGCCGACTTCGGCGCCGAATTGCGCGAGGCCCTGCACGAACTCGGCGTTCCCGAGCACCAGTTGCCCGCCGCCGATCGGATGGCCGGTCTCGGCGACGACGCCCTGGCCGCCCTGCACGCGGCGCTGGCCGGCTCCACGCCGATCTCGCTGCCGCGCTTCGTCGGGATGTACCGGGGCGCGCTGCACACTGTCGGTCTGGTTACCCAGCTGAAGCCCGCGCGATTCGTGGGTGATCTCACCTACTTCACGGCCATGCGGACCGAGGGCGTCGCGCCCGGCGGCGCCTCGCGCTGGCGCCCCCATTTCAGTGGGGTCATCACCGACCATCCGGTGGACGCGAGTCATCAACAGATGTTGGCCCCGGTGGCCGTCCCCACAGTCGGCCCGGCAATTGCGCAGGTCATGGCCGTTTCCAGCCGGTCCATCGATAGCTCTACGTAACAGGCTCTCCACAGATTACGATTCTGTTGCAGAGAGTGGGTGTGTCGTGGCGCACACCTCGGCGACGGTCGGCGGCAGCAGTTAGGTGTGACTATGCTGTGTCCGACTCGGCTGCCGGACGCGAGAGGTGTATTGGTCTGTGGAAACCCCCCGCCGCACTGGCCGTGCCGGTCGTCGACGTACCACCGGCGCACCGCTGTTGGGTCAGTTGCTCACGGCCGCCGTCGAATCCGCGGCCGGGTCGATAGCTGTCCGCTACAACCCGACCGGCATGCCGGGTGCCGAACGCGAGCTCACCTACTCCGAACTCGACGTGGAATCCTCGCGCCTGGCACGTGAACTCATCGACCGCGGCATCGGCGCGGGCGACGTGGTCGCCATCGCGATCGCGCGGTCCATCGAGTCGGTCCTCGCGGTCTGGGCCGTCGCCAAGGCGGGCGCGGCCTACGTGCCGGTCGACCCGGCCTACCCGCGCGACCGGATCGCGCACATCGTCACCGACTCCGGCGCGGTCCTCGGCCTGACCACCGCCGCGCACCGGGCCACCCTCGGCACCGGCCTGTACTGGGTGGAACTGGACGACCCGGTGGTCGCGGGGCGGATCGCCGTGCGGCCCGGGCACGCGGTGAGCTACGCCGACCGGGTCAGGCAGATCGACGAGCGCCACCCGGCCTACGTCATCTACACCTCCGGCTCCACCGGCAAGCCCAAGGGCGTGGTGGTGACCCACGCTGGCCTCGGCGCGCTGGTCGCCGCCGAACGCGAGCACTTCGGCGTCGACCCCGATTCCCGTGTGCTGCATGTTTGCTCGCCGAACTTCGACGTGTCGGTGCTCGAGCTGTTGCTCGCCTTCACCTCCGGCGCCACCCTGGTGATCTCGCCGCCGCGGATCTTCGGCGGCTTCGAACTGTCGGATCTGCTTCGGCGCGAACGCATCACGCACATGCTGATCACCCCGGGCGCGCTCGAGTCGGTCGACCCGGCCGGGCTGCCCGATCTGCGCGCGGTGATCGTCGCCGGTGACCGGTTCGGCCCGGAACTGGTGGGCCGCTGGGCGGGCAACGGCCGCGCCTTCTACAACGGCTACGGACCCACCGAGGCCACCATTCTCGCCACCAGCACCGCGCCGCTGCATCCGCGCGCGCCGATCACCATCGGTTCCGCCGTGCCCGGCACGGGTCTGTACGTCCTCGACGCCCGGCTGCGGCCGGTGCCCGCGGGGGTCGTCGGTGAGCTGTATCTGTCCGGTCCCGCGCTGGCGCAGGGCTATCTGGGCAGGCCGGGGCTCACCGCGGAACGCTTCGTGGCCTCGCCGTTCGGCACGGGCAGGCTCTACCGCACCGGCGACCTGGTGCGCCGCGTCGAGCACGACGGCACCCTGGAATACCTGGGCCGCACCGACTTCCAGGTGAAGGTGCGCGGTTTCCGGATCGAGCTGGGCGAGATCGACAACGCGCTCACCGCGCACCCCGACCTCGACTACGCGGTGACCATCGGCAAGACCATGCCCTCGGGCGCGACCGCGCTGGTGTCGTATGTGCTGCCGCGGGTCGGCCGCACGGTCGACACCGGCGCGCTGGCGGAATTCCTGTCCACCTCGTTGCCCGCGTACATGATCCCGGCCGTCATCATGGTGCTCGACGCGCTGCCGCTGACCTCGGTCGGCAAGCTCGACCGTGCCGCGCTGCCGACCCCGGTGTTCACCGCCCGCGGTTTCCGCGCCCCGGCGACCCCGGCCGAACAGGTGGTCGCCGACGTGTTCGCCGCGTTGTTGCTGCGCGACGGTTCCGGGCGCGTCGGGGCCGACGACGACTTCTTCGAACTCGGCGGCGACTCGCTGCTGGCCGCGCAGGCGGTGGCCCGGATCGGCGCCGCGCTGGACGTGCGGGTGCCGGTGCAGGCCGTCTTCGAGGCGCCCACCGTGGCGGCGCTGGCGAACAAGGCCGAGCAGCACCGGGTTTCGGGCCGCGCGCCCGCGCTGGTGCTGCAGCAGCGGCCCGCGCTGATCCCGCTGTCCTACGCCCAGCAGCGGATGTGGTTCCTCAACCGGTTCGACCCGGCCTCGGCGGTGGACAACATCCCCGTCGCGGTGCGGCTGTCCGGCCGGCTCGACCTGCCCGCGCTGCACGCGGCCGTCGCCGACCTGGTGACCAGGCACGAAGTGCTGCGCACGGTGTACCCGGCGCTGGACGGCGAGGGCCACCAGGTGGTGCTCGCGCCCGGCGATCCCGCGGCGGCGCCGGACTTCGCGGTCGTCGACGTCGCCGACGACGAGCTGAGCGCGGCCATCGCGCACGCCGCGCTGACCGGCTTCGACGTCACCGCGGCCCCGCCCGTGCGGGTACGGGTGTTCGCGTTGGTCGAGCCGGGATCCATACGCGACCCCGAGAACGAGCCGACCGAGCACGTCTTGGTGTGCGTGGTCCACCACATCGCCGCCGACGGCTTCTCCTTCGCCCCGCTGACCAGGGATCTGCTGGCCGCCTACGCTGAACGCCGGGGCGGCGGGGCGCCGCACTGGCCGCCGCTGCCGGTGCAGTACGCCGACTACACGCTGTGGCAGCGCGCGCTGCTCGGCAGCGAGGACGACCCCACCTCGCTGCTCGCCGAGCAGGTCGGCTTCTGGCGCCGCACCCTGGCCGGCCTGCCCGAACAGCTCGATCTGCCCACCGACCGGCCGCGGCCCGCCGTCGCCAGCCGGGCGGGCGGCACGCTGAGCATCCAGGTGCCCGCCTCGGTGCACGCGGGACTGGCCGGCCTGGCGCGCAACCACAACGCCACCCTGTTCATGGTGGTGCACACGGCGCTGGCGGTGCTGCTGGCCCGGCTCTCGGGCACCCGCGACATCGCCATCGGCACCCCGGTCGCCGGGCGCGGCGAACAGGCGCTCGACGAGCTGATCGGCATGTTCGTCAACACCCTCGTGCTGCGCACCCAGGTCGACCCGGCGGTGAGCTTCACCGAGCTGCTCGCCGAGGTGCGGGCGGGCGACCTGGCCGCTTTCGGCCACGCCGACGTGCCCTTCGAGCGCCTGGTGGAACTGCTCGAGCCGGTGCGTTCCACCGCGCGGCACCCGCTGTTCCAGGTGATGCTGACCTTCCAGAACCTGGCCCGCACCGACCTGGCGCTGCCCGGTCTGTCGGTGTCCGGCGCCGATTTCGACGTGCCGCTGGCCAAGTTCGACCTGCAGGTGGAGCTGGCCGAGCGGATCGGCGCCGACGGCGCGCCGCAGGGCATGACGGCGTCCTTCGTCTACGCCACCGACCTGTTCGAGCACGCCACCGTCGCCGATTTCGCCGACCGCTGGACGCGGGTGCTGGCCGCGGTCGTGGCCGAGCCCGCGGCGCCGGTCGGCGACATCGACGTGCTCGCCCCCGGCGAACGCGAACTGGTCCTGCGCGAAGGCGAATCGGCGGGCATCGCGGTGCCGGAAGTGACCCTGGCCGATCTGATCTGCGCGCAGGCCACCCAGCGGCCCGACGCGATCGCGGTACGGGCGGGGGATCGCACCCTCACCTTCGGCGACCTGCTCGGCCGCGCCTCGGCCCTGGCCCGCGCGTTGATCGCGCAGGGCGCCGGCCCGGAAACTCTGGTGGCCGTTGCCGTTCCGCGCACCGAGGAGCTGCCGGTCGCGCTGTTCGCGGTGCTGCTCTCGGGCGCAGGCTACCTGCCGATTGATTCCGGATACCCGGTCCAGCGGCTGGAATACGTTCTCGCCGACGCGAAACCCGCTGTGCTGCTGACCACCTCGGACGAGCGGCAGTACGTGCCCGCGGAGCTGCCGGTGGTGCTGGTCGACGCGGAACTCGGCTACCCGGCGGGCCCGCTGCGGCCGGGCGAGCGGCGGGCGCCGGTGCGGCCGGATCATCTGGCCTACGTCATCTACACCTCCGGCTCCACCGGCCTGCCCAAGGGCGTCGGGGTGAGCCATCGCAATGTGCTAGAGCTGTTCGCCAACACCCAGCTGCTGTTCGAGTTCGACCCCGACGACGTGTGGACGGCGTTCCACTCCTTCGCCTTCGACTTCTCCATCTGGGAACTGTGGTGCGCGCTGGCCGGTGGCGCGTCGGTGGTCGTGGTCGACCACATCACTTCGCGCTCGCCGATCCAGTTCCGCGAGCTGCTCGCCCGCGAGCGGGTGACGGTGCTGAGCCAGACCCCCACCGCGTTCGCCCAGCTCGACGAGGCCGACCGCGCCGCCCAGGCCGCGGGCGCGGCGCCACTGCCGTTGCGCTACATCGTCTTCGGTGGCGAGGCGCTCGACCCGCGCAAGCTGGCCCGCTGGTACGGCCGGTACGGAACCGGTTCGGGCGCACCACAACTGGTGAACATGTACGGCATCACCGAGACCACGGTGCACGTCTCGCACCTCACCATGGACTCCGGTGCCGCCGAGCTGCCGAGCAGCCTGATCGGGCGGGCACTGCCCGGCCTGTCGGTGGCGGTGCTCGACGACCGGCTGCGGCCGGTGCCCTTCGGCGTCGCCGGTGAGCTCTACATCGCCGGTGGGCAGGTCTCGCGCGGCTACCTCGGCAAGCCGGGGCTCACCGCGACCCGCTTCGTCGCCGACCCGTACGGCCCGCCCGGCGCCCGCCGCTACCGGTCCGGCGACCTCGGTCGCTGGATCGGGTTCCGTGGCACGCCCGCGCTCGAGTACGGCGGGCGCGGCGACCAGCAGGTGCAGCTGCGCGGGTTCCGGATCGAGCCCGGCGAGATCGAGGCGGCTCTGCTCGGGGTGCCAGGGGTGGGCCAGGCGGCGGTCGTCGTCCGGGCCGACGAACTCGCCGGTGATCGGCTGATCGCCTACGTGGTGCCCGCCGACAACGCCGCGCTCGATCCCGCCGCCGTGCGCGACGCGGTCGCCGAATTCCTCACCGGCTACATGGTTCCCGACGCCGTCGTGGTGCTGGCGAGCCTGCCGCTGACCGCCAACGGCAAGCTCGACCGGGCCGCGCTGCCCGCGCCCGAGTTCACCGCCACCACCACCTTCCGCGCGCCGACCACGCCCATCGAACTGAGTGTCGCCGAGGTCTTCGCCACCCTGCTCGGCGTGCCCGAGATCGGCCTCGACGACGACTTCTTCGACCGCGGCGGCAACTCGCTGCTGGCCACCAGGGCCATCGCGCGGATCGACCAGGCGCTGGGCGCCGACCTCGTGGTGCGCGACCTCTTCGAGGCGCCGACCGTGGCCACGCTGGCCGCGCGGGTCCGGCCCGGCGCGGTCACCGCGCCACGGCCGCCGCTGATCCCGGCGCAGGAGCGCGGCGTCGTCCCGCTCTCGCCCGCGCAGCAGCGGATGTGGCTGCTCAACCGGATCGACCCGGACTCACCGGCCTACAACATCCCGCTGGTGCTGCGGCTGCGCGGCGCGCTGGACACCTCGGCCCTGCGCTACGCGGTCGCCGACGTGCTGGAACGGCACGAGGCGCTGCGCACCAGGTTCCCCGCCGACGGGCCGGGTGCGGTGCCGTACCAGGAGATCCTGCCGGTCAGCGCGGTGCTGCCGACCGGGCTGCCGGTGGAGGAGTGCGAGGATCCCCGCGACCGCGTGATGTGGCTGCTGGCAGGCGGATTCGACGTCACCGAGCGAGTTCCGTTGCGCGCCGGGCTGTTCACCGTGCCCGACGACGATCCGCTGGCCGAGGAGGAACACGTCCTCGCGGTGGTGGTGCAGCACATCATCGCCGACGGCGCCTCGCTCGCGCCGCTGGCTCGCGACCTGGTGATCGCCTACCGGGCCCGGGTCGAGGGCCGTTCGCCCAGCTGGGCCCCGCTGCCGGTGCAGTACGCCGACTACGCCCTGTGGCAGCGCGAGGTGCTGGGCGACGAGCACGACGAGTCGTCCACCGCCGCACGGCAACTGGACTTCTGGCGGCACACGCTGGCCGGCCAGGCCGGCACCGTGGAGCTGCCGCACGATCATCCGCGCCCGCCGCACGCCTCGCTGCGCGGCGCCGACGTGATCACCACCTGGCCCGCCGATGTGCACGCCCGGCTGGCCGAGCTCGCCCGCGCGCACAACGCGTCGCTGTTCATGGTGGTGCACGCGGCGCTGGCGGTGCTGCTCGCGCGGGTCTCCGGCAGCACCGACATCGCCATCGGCACCCCGATCGCGGGTCGCGGGGAGCCGGAACTCGACGACCTGGTCGGCATGTTCGTCAACACGCTCACGCTGCGCACCGAGGTGTCGCCGCAGCGTGGCTTCGACGAACTGGTCGCGCTGGCCCGCGAGGTCGACCTGGCCGCCTTCGCGCACGCCGACCTGCCGTTCGAGCGGATCGTGGAGGAGGTGGCCCCCACCGGCACCGTCTCGCACAATCCGCTGTTCCAGGTGGTGCTGTCGTTCCACAACACCGAGACGCCGGTGTTGCGGCTGCCCGGGCTCACCGTCGAGGCGATGGACCTGGCCGCCCGGCCGGCCAAGTTCGACCTCCAGGTGAACGTGGAGCCGCGGCTCACCGCCACCGGCGAGCCCGACGAGCTCGGGCTGGTGTTCACCTACGCCACGGATCTGTTCGACGAGTCCACCGTGGCGGCGTTCGCGCGTGGTCTCACCGAGATCGTCGCCGCCGTCGCCGCCGACCCCGGGGTCCGCATCGGTGACATCGACCTGCGCGACGCCAGGGAACGCGAACGCGAACTGACCGCCGCCGCCTACGCCCCGGCCCCGTCGGCCAACGGCGCCGCGCTGGCCCAGGAGCTGGCGGCCGCGGTGGAGGAGGACCCGGAGGCGCCCGCCATCGAGCTGACGCACGCCGAGCTGTCCTACCGCGAGCTCGACGCTCGCTCCTCCCAGCTGGCCCGCTCGCTGATCGCGCGCGGCGCGGGCCCCGGCACCGGCGTCGCGGTGCGGCTGGAACGCGGACAGCACGCGGCGATCGCCACCTGGGCGGTGCTCAAGGCGGGCGCCGCGGTGGTCCCGCTGATGACGATGGACGCCGCGCTGCCCGGCCGGCTCGAGGTGAAACTGGGCCTGGCCCTCGACATCCTCGACCCGCCGGACGGCCTGGACTGGTACGACCTCGCCGACCCGGCCCTGATCGCGGAGCTGGCCGCGGAATCGCCGCGCCCGATCGGGTACGCGCATCGCACCCGTGCCCTGCGCGGCGACGACGTGGCCTTCATCGGCGGTGGCCGCACGCTCAGCTACGACGAGCTGGCCGGTGCCGCCGAGCGGGTGGCCCAGCGGACCGGACTCAACTTCGAGTCGCGGACCAGGGCGGCGGGCAGGCCGGATTCGGTGGCGGGTGTGCTGGAGATCGTCGCGACCGGAATTGCCGGTGCGACGCTGGTGATGGCGCCGGACGACGGCGGGGAGGACGAGGTGAGCCACGTGTTCACCGAGTCCGCGGTGGCGGTGGGGGCGCCGGGGGACGGAACCGGTGCGACGATCGTGGCGCTGAGTGAGATGATCGGCAACACCGGACAGCCGCAGCAGCGGCGACCGGTGGTCGGGATGGATGGATAGGTGCAGGTGCGCATGACCGGGCAACGGCTAGTCGACTCCGTCGATCGGAGGGAGCGGGCGTGACCCGGGCGAGCAGGGTTTCCGGTGCCCGTGCCAGGCAGCGCGGGAAGTCGCTGCCGCAGCTGCTGTCCGTCGCCGTCGAGTCGAACCCGGGCGGTCTCGCGCTGTCCTGGGACGACGGGGTGTCGGCGCCGGTGCGCTGGACCTACGCCGAGCTCGACGAACGCGCCAACCGGCTGGCCCGGCTGCTGATCGCGCGCGGGGTGGGCCCCGAGGACGTGGTCGCGGTCGGCATCCCGCGTTCGCCGGAGTCGGTGCTGGCGATGTGGGCGGTCACCAAGACCGGCGCCGCGTTCCTGCCGGTCGACCCCAACTACCCGCCCGCCCGGGTGACGCACATGCTGGCCGACTCCGACGCGGTGCTCGGTGTCTCCGTCACCGCGGCCGTGGATCGCCTGCCCGGCACCGTCGGCTGGCTGTGCCTGGACGACGACGCGGTCCGCCGCGCCGCCGACGAGCAGCCCGGCGACCCGGTGACCTTCGCCGACCGGGTGCGCCCGCTGCGGCTGACCCACCCGGCCTATGTCGTCTACACCTCTGGTTCCACCGGTCTGCCCAAGGGCGTCGTCCTCACGCACGCCGGGCTGGCCGGGTACTGCGCCGAGCAGCGCGCGCACTACGGCGTCGAGCCCTCGGCCCGCACCGCGCACTTCGCCTCGCCCTCCTTCGACGGCGCGGTGCTGGAACTGCTGATGGCGGTCGGCGCGGCCGCGACCATGGTGATCGTGCCCGCGGGCATTCTCGGCGGCACCGAACTGGCCGAGGTGCTGCGTCGCGAGGCGGTCACCCACCTCTTCATCACCACCGCCGCGCTGGCCTCGCTGGACCCGGCGGGCCTGGACGAGCTGGCCGTGGTCACCACCGGCGGCGAGGCCTGCCCGCCGGATCTGATCCAGCGCTGGGCCGGCCCGCTCCCGTCGGGGGCGCCGCGCCGGTTCCACGACTGCTACGGGCCGACCGAGACCACCATCGTCACCAATATCAGCGCGCCGCTGATGCCCGGCGACACCATGAACTTCGGCGCGCCGCTGCGCGGGGTCACCGAGTACGTGCTCGACGAACGGCTGGTCCGGGTGCCCGACGGCATGATCGGCGAGCTGTACATCGCCGGCGCCGGTCTGGCCCGCGGCTACTACCGGCAGCCCGCGCTGACCGCGGCCCGGTTCGTCACCGACCCCTTCGACCCGGCCGGTGGGCGCATGTACCGCACCGGCGACCTGGTGCGCAGGCGCGTGGACGGGGCGATCGAGTTCGTCGGCCGCAACGACTTCCAGGTGAAGGTGCGCGGCTTCCGGATCGAGCTGGGCGAGATCGACACCGTGCTCACCGGGCACCCGGCGGTCGACTTCGCCGTCACCGTCGGGCACGAACTCGACAACGGCACCACCATTCTCGCCGCCTACGTGCACGCGGCCCCCGGCGCGACGATCGACACCGAGCAGCTGTTCGCGCACGCGAAGGCGGGCCTGCCCGCGCACATGGTGCCCACCGCGCTCACCGTGCTCGACACCATCCCGCTGACCCCGGTCGGCAAGCTCGACCGCGCCGCCCTGCCCGCACCGGTGTTGCGCGCCAAGGAGTTCCGCGCGCCGTCGGGCGCGATCGAGGAACTGGTCGCGCGCGTCTTCACCGAACTGCTCAGCCCCGAGCGCCGAATCGGCGCCGACGACGACTTCTTCGCCCTCGGCGGCAACTCGCTGCTGGCCACCCAGGCCGCGGCGCGCCTCGGCGCCGAACTGTCCACGCGCGTGCCCGCGGGCCACGTCTTCGAAAGCCCCACCGTCGCGGGCCTGGCCGCGCTGCTCGCGCCGCTGGCCGGCACCGGCGGTCAGACCGCGCCGACGCCACGGGAACGTCCCGACCTGATCCCGCTCTCGCCCGCCCAGCAGCGGATGTGGTTCCTCAACCAGTTCGATCCCGGCTCCACCGCCGAGACCATCCCGTTCGCGCTGCGGCTGGCCGGACCGTTCGACCCGCGCGCACTGCACGCCGCGCTCACCGACCTCGTACAGCGGCACGAATCGCTGCGCACCTACTATCCGGCGGTCGACGGTGTCGGCCACCAGGTGGTGCTGCCCATCGCCGACGCCGTGCCCGATGTCCTCATCGACACCCTCGACGAGGACGAATTGCCGCTGTGGCTGGGCGAATTCGCCGCCACCGGCTTCGACGTCGCCACCGGCGTGCCGCTGCGGGTCGCGCTGGCCGAGCTGGGTCCGCGCGATCACGTGCTCGCCGTGGCCCTGCACCACATCACCGCCGACGGCGCCTCGGTCGCCCCGCTGCTGCGCGATCTGCTCGGGGCCTACCTGGCCCGGCGCAACCGGTCGCGGCCCAGCTGGCAGCCGCTGCCGGTGCAGTACGCCGACTACACGCTGTGGCACCGGGAGGTGCTCGGCGCCGAGGACGATCCCGCGTCGGTCGCCGCCGCCCAGATCACGTTCTGGCGCGACACCCTGGCCGGGCTGCCGGACCGGCTCGACCTGCCCACCGACCGGCCCCGGCCGCCCGTGTTCACCGGCCGCGGTGCCGAATTCGGCTTCCAGATCCCGGCCGAGACGCACGGTGCGGTCGCCGCGCTGGCCCAGCGCCTGGGCGCCTCGGAGTTCATGGTCACCCACGCCGCGTTCGCGGTGCTGCTGAGCAAGCTCTCCCACACCGACGACATCGCCGTCGGCACGCCGGTGGCGGGTCGCGGCGCGCGCGAACTCGACGACCTGATCGGCATGTTCGTCAACACGCTGGTGCTGCGCTCGCGCATCGATCAGCGGGCGAGTTTCGCCGAACTCCTGCGCGAGACCAAGCGCGCCGACCTGGCCGCCTTCGCCCATGCCGACCTGCCGTTCGAGCGCCTGGTGGAACTGCTCGACCCGGTCCGCTCCCAGGCCCACCACCCGCTGTTCCAGGCGGCCCTGTTCTTCCAGAACCTGGACCTGCCGAACCTTCGGCTACCCGGCCTGGACGCGGCGCCGGTCGAATTCGACGGTGTCGTAGCCAGATTCGACCTCCAGCTGACGATCGTCCCCGGCACCGATCCGGCCGAACCGATGGCCGCTTCGTTCAACTACGCCACCGACCTGTTCGACGCCGCCACCATCGAGACGATGGCCGCGCGCTTCACCCACCTGCTCGCCACGGTCACCGCCGACGCCGATCGCCCGATCGCCGAGGTCGAGCTGACCACCGCGGCCGAGCGGGAACTGACGCTGGTCGCCTGGAACGGGACCACGCACCCGGTCGCCCCGGAACTCATGTTGGACGCGTATCGCCGTGCGGTCCAAGCGCATCCGGACGCCACCGCGCTGATCTACGAGGGCGCCGAACTCACCTACCGGCAGTTCGACGAACGTGTCAACGCGCTGGCCCGGCTGCTGATCCAGGCCGGCGCGGGCCCGGAACGGCTGGTGGGCCTGGCCATCCGGCGCTCACCCGAGCTGGTCGTGGCCATGTACGCGGTCCTCACCGCGGGCGCCGCCTACGTGCCGCTGGACCCGGACCACCCCGCCGAGCGCATCGCCTACATCCTCGACACCGCCCGGCCCGCCGCGGTCCTCAGCGCCGAGACGATCCCCGTCCCGGAAGGCACCGCGCTGCTGCGGCTCGACGAGCTCGATACCAGGGGTGTCCCGGTCGACATGGTGCGCGCGAACGAGCTACGCGCCCCGCTGCGGCCCGAGCACCCGGCCTACGTCATCTTCACCTCCGGTTCCACCGGCAAGCCCAAGGGCGTGGCGATCACGCACGCGGCCATCCACAACCAGCTGGTGTGGATGCTCGCGAAATACCCGCTGGCCCTGGGTGATGTGTACCTGCAGAAGACCGCGACCACCTTCGACGTGTCGCTGTGGGGTTACTTCATGCCGCTGCGGGTCGGCGCCACGCTGGTGCTGGCCACCCCGGACGGGCACCGCGACCCGGCCTACCTGATCGATCTGATCGCCCGGCACCGCGTCACCGTCACCGATTTCGTGCCCTCGATGCTCACCGTGTTCGCCGCGCAGGCGGCGCCCGGCTCGCTCGGGTCGTTGCGCGAGGTGTTCGTGATCGGCGAGGCGCTGCCGCCGGAGACCGTCGACGCCATGGCGGCGATCGGCTCGGCCCGCCTGCACAACCTCTACGGCCCCACCGAGGCCGCCGTCTCGGTGACCTACTGGCCCGCCAGGGCAGGCGAGCGAACCGTGCCGATCGGCCTGCCGCAGTGGAACACTCGCGTCTACGTGCTGGACGAGCGGTTGCGACCGGTGCCGCCGGGCGTCGCGGGTGAGCTCTATCTGGCGGGCGCGCAGCTGGCGCGCGGGTATGTCGCCCGGCCCGGCCTGACCGCCGACCGGTTCGTCGCCGACCCGTTCGACCCGGGCTGCCGCATGTACCGCACCGGCGACCTGGTGGTGTGGCGCCTGCCCACCCCGTCGGCGCCGCACCGGCTGGACTACCTGGGGCGCATCGACTTCCAGGTGAAGTTCCGTGGTCAGCGCATCGAGCTCGGCGAGATCGAGACCGCGCTGCTCGCCCACGAAACGGTCAGCCAGGCGGTGGCGCTGGTGGTGCCGACCGAACTCGGCGACCAGCTCGTTGCCTACGTGGTCCCCGCTCCCGGCCAGGCCGCCGACCCGGACCGGCTGCGCGCGTTCGCCTCGAAGACGTTGCCCGCGTACATGATTCCGGCGGCCGTCACGGTGCTCGACGCGCTGCCGCTCAACGCCAGCGGCAAGCTCGACCGTAAAGCGCTGCCCGCACCGCGCTTCACCGCCCGCGCCTTCCGCGCGCCGGGCACCGAGCAGGAACGCCTGGTCGCCGACCTGTTCGGCGAGGTGCTGGGCCGCACCGACATCGGCGCCGACGACGACTTCTTCGCCCTCGGCGGCAACTCGCTGATCGCCACCCGGCTGGTGGCCCGCCTCGGCGCGGCCACCGGCGGCCGCGTCGCCGTGCGCACCCTGTTCGAAACCCCGACCGTGGCCGGGCTGGCCGCCGTGCTCGACCCGGGCGCCGCCACCGCCTCGACCAGCGGTCTCGGGGCCGTCGAGCGGCCCGCGGTGCTCCCACTCTCGCCCGCTCAGCGGCGCATGTGGTTCCTCAACCGGTTCGACCAGGACGCGGGCGAGGTGGCCGGTGACGGCGCCGCCGCCTACAACCTGCCGTTCGCGCTGCGCCTGACCGGCACCCTGGACGTGACCGCGCTCGGCGCCGCCCTGCGCGACGTCTTGGCCCGGCACGAGGTCCTGCGCACCATCTATCCCGACACCGGTGACGGCCCGATCCAGCAGGTGCTGCCGGTCGAGCGGGTCGACCTGGACGTCGCGGTGCGCCGGACCGCGGCGGCCGAGGTGATCGAGGAGGTCACCGCGCTCGCCGCGACCGCCTTCGACGTGACCACCGAGGTCCCGCTGCGGGTCCGGCTGCTCGACATCACCGCCGACGCCCCCGACGCGCCCGCCGAATACGTGCTCGCCGTGGTGGTGCACCACATCGCCGCCGACGCGTCCTCGATGGCGCCGCTGGTGCGCGACGTGACCACCGCCTACCTGGCCCGCACCGCGGGCCACGCGCCCGGCTGGCCCGCGCTGCCGGTGCAGTACGCCGACTACGCGCTGTGGCAGCTGGACCGGCTCGGCGCCGAGGACGACGCCGATTCCGCCGCCGCCAAACAGATCTCGTTCTGGCGCGACGAACTCACCGGCCTGCCCGACCTGCTGGAACTGCCCGCCGACCGGCCGCGCCCCGCGGTCGCCTCGCTGGCGGGCAGCCGGGTGCCGGTGCGGATCGACGCCGACCTCCACGCCGGCCTGGCCCGGATCGCGCGCGAGCACGGCGCCACCGTGTTCATGGTGCTGCACACCGCCTTCGCGGTACTGCTGGCCCGGCTGTCCGGCGGCACCGACATCGCCGTCGGCACCCCGGTCGCGGGCCGTGGCGAACGCGAACTCGACGACCTGATCGGCATGTTCGTCAACACGGTCGTGCTGCGCACCCGTTACGACGGCGGGGCCGCCTTCACCGACCTGCTGATCGCGCAGCGCGCGAGCGACCTCGCCGCCTTCGCCGCCGCCGACGTGCCGTTCGAACGACTCGTCGAGGTGCTCGACCCGCCGCGGTCGACCGCCCGGCATCCGCTGTTCCAGGTGGGCCTGTCGTTCCAGAACGTGGACCGGGCCGCGCTGGAGCTGCCGGGCCTGCGGATCGCGCCGGTCTCGGCGGAACTCGCCGTGTCCCAGTTCGATCTGCATCTGATCGTCGGTGACGGCTACGCCGCCGACGGCACGCCCACCGGCATCGAGGGCTTCTTCACCTACGCCACCGACCTGTTCGACGCGGCCACCGTGCACGCCTTCGCCGACCGGCTGACGCTGCTGCTCGACGCCGTGGTGCGCGAACCCGCGGTGCGGGTCGGCGACGTGGACCTGCGGACCGAGACCGAACGCGCCGCCGAGATCACCTCCGGCGCCGCCGATCTCGCTGTGCCCGGCGGCACCCTCGCCGATCTGCCCACCCAGGCCAGGCCCGAGGCCGTCGCACTGGTGGCCGATCTGCCCGAGGGCAGGCTGGAGCTGACCTACGCCGAGTTCGAAGCCCGCGTCAATCGCCTGGCCCGGCATCTGATCTCGCTCGGCGTCGGTCCCGAGACGCTGGTCGCGCTGGCGCTGCCGCGCTCGATCGATCTCGTCGTCGCCATGTACGCGGTGGCCCGTTCCGGTGGCGCGTATGTGCCGATCGATCCGGACCAGCCGGCCGACCGCACCGACTACATCCTGGGCACCGCGGCCCCGATCTGTGTGCTCAGCAAGGGTTTCCGGACCGATGCCGCACCGGTCGTGCGGGTCGATCATCCGGTGATCGCCGCGGCCGACCCGTCGCCGGTCACCGACGCCGACCGCAGGGCGCCGCTGCGCCCGGAGAACACGGCCTACGTCATCTTCACCTCCGGTTCCACCGGCAGGCCCAAGGGCGTCGCCGTGCCGCACGCCGCCGTGGTCAACCAGTTGCAGTGGCTGCGTGGCGAATTCGGCACCGGCCCGACCGACGCGTTCCTGCTCAAGACCCCCGCCACCTTCGATCTGTCGGTGTGGGAGTTCTGGTCGGCCGCGGTGAGCGGCGGCAAGCTGGTGATCGCCGCGCCCGACGGGCATCGCGACCCCGCCTACCTGGACGCGCTCATCGCCGACGCGGGCGTCACCACCCTCACCGCGGTGCCGTCCCTGCTCGACGCGCTGGCCGGCTACTGGGCCGCCGCGCCGGACTCGCCGCTGGCGCGCATCCTCGCCATCGGCGAGGCGCTGCCCGCCGCGCTCGCGCAGCGCCTGCTGACCGCGTTGCCGCACACCAGGATCGACAACCTGTACGGGCCGACCGAGGCCGCGGTGTCGATCACCGATCACCGCGTGACCGCCGCCGACGTGCTGACCGTTCCCATCGGCACCCCCGAATGGAACAGCCGGGTCTACGTGCTCGACGAGCGCCTGCGGCCCGTCCCGCCGGGGGTCAGGGGCGAGCTGTATCTGGCGGGCGTGCAGCTGGCCCGTGGCTACCTGCGCAAAGCGGCCCTCAGCGCCGAACGGTTCGTCGCCGACCCGTTCGAGCCGGGCGCCCGCATGTACCGCACCGGTGACCTCGTCGCCCGTGACGGCAGCGGCGCGCTGAACTACCTGGGCCGCAGCGACTTCCAGGTGAAGGTGCGTGGGTTCCGGGTGGAGCCCGGTGAGATCGAGGCCGTGCTGCTCGGCCTGCCCGGGATCACCCAGGCCGCGGTGCTCGCCCGCACCGACGCGCACTTCGGCGATCGGCTGGTGGCCTACGTGGCCGGTGCCGAACCGGATGTGGCGCAGGTGAAGTCGGCGCTGCGGGCGAAGCTGCCCGCCTACCTGGTGCCGGAAGCCTTCGTCGTGCTCGACACCCTGCCGCGCACCGTCAACGGCAAGCTGGACCGGGCCGCGCTGCCCGCGCCCGTCTTCGAGGCCGCGGCCTTCCGCGCACCCGCGACGCCGACCGAACAGCTCGTCGCCGGCGTCTACGCCGACATCCTCGGCGTGGACACCGTCGGCGCCGACGACGACTTCTTCGCCCTCGGCGGCAACTCCTTGCTGGCCACCAGGGCGGCGGCCCGGATCGGCGCCGCCCTGGACCGCGCGGTCGGCGTCCGCCAGCTGTTCGAGGCGCCGACGGTGGCCGACCTGGCGCTCCGAGTGCACCGCTCCGCCGAGCTGGCCGCGGTGCCGCTGGTCGCCGGACCGCGCCCGGACCGGCTGCCGCTGTCGCTGGCCCAGCAGCGGATGTGGCTGCTCAACCGGCTCGACCCCGACGCCACCGTCTACAACATCCCGGCCGCCATCCGGCTCACTGGTGTACTCGATGTCGCCGCGCTGCGCGTCGCGGTCGGCGACCTGTTCGCCCGGCACGAGATCCTGCGCACCCGCTACCCGGTGATGGACGATGCCCCGGACACGCCGGTGCAAGAGGTGCTCGCGCCCGACACGGTGCGGGTCGACCTGAACCCGGTGCCGGTCACCGCCGACGGCCTCGTCGAGGAGGTGCGCCGCACCGTGGCCACCGGGTTCGACGTCACCGCCGCGGCGCCGGTGCGGTTGCGGCTGCTGCGCCTGGACGCCGAGGATCACGTGCTGGTGTTCGTCGCCCATCACATCGCCGCCGACGGCTTCTCCATGGGCCCGCTCACCCGCGACCTGGTGCTGGCCTACACCGCCCGCACCGAGGGCGCCGCGCCGACCTGGGCGCCGCTGCCGGTGCAGTACGCGGATTACGCGGTGTGGCAACGCGACTCGCTCGGCGACGAAGCCGACCCCGCCTCCACCGCCGCCACTCAGCTCGCCTACTGGACCACCGAACTGGCCGGGCTGCCCGAGGAGATCGCGCTGCCCGCCGATCGCCCGCGCCCGCCGGTGCAGTCCTTCGCCGGGGCGCAGCGCACGGTCGAGATCGACGCGCCGCTGCACGCCGCGCTGGCCGGACTGGCCCGCGCGCAGGGCGTCACCGTGTTCATGGTGGTGCAGGCCGCGCTCGCGGTGCTGCTCGCCCGCACCAGCGGTACCGACGACGTCGCGATCGGCACCCCGATCGCGGGTCGTGGCGCGCGGGAACTCGACGATCTGGTCGGCATGTTCGTCAACACGCTGGTGCTGCGCAGCCGGATCACCCCGGCCGAGCCGTTCACGGCCCTGCTGCGCCAGACCCGCGACACCGATCTGCGCGCCTTCGCCCACGCCGACGTGCCGTTCGAGCGCGTCGTCGACGCGGTGCAGCCGGCCAGGTCGGCGGGCAGGCATCCGCTGTTCCAGGTGGCGCTGTCGTTCGAGAACCTGGCCCCGGTCGCGATCGAGCTGCCCGGTATCACGGTGGGCGCGCTGGACGCGCGCACCGCCGAGGCCAAGTTCGACCTGCTGCTCACCGTGCGCGAACAGCCCGCCCAGGGCGGCATGCACGCCGAATTCACCTATGCCACAGACCTGTTCGACGACGCGACAATCCAGGACTTCGGCGCGCGGTTCGTCCGGCTGCTCGGGGAACTGGTCGCCGATCCGGAGATCGCGGTCGGTGACGTCGCCCTGCTCGACGCGGCCGAATTCACCACGCAGACCACCTTCGCGGGCCCGCCCGCCGAGCCGGAACGCACGCTCTCGCAGCTGATGGACGCCGCGGTGCTGGCCAATCCGTCCGGCATCGCGGTGCGCGGCGACGGGCGCGGCTTCACCTACGCCGACCTCGACGCGGCGGCCAACCAGCTCGCCCGCGCGCTCATCGCCCGGGGCGCCGGGCCGGAAGTGGCTGTCGCCGTAGCCATCCGGCGCTCCATCGAATCCGTGCTCGCCGTCTGGGCGATCGCGCGGACCGGCGCGATGATCGTGCCGATCGACCCCGGGTACCCCGCCGAGCGGATCAGCCACATGGCCGCCGACTCGGGCGCGGTCTTCGGCGTCACCCTGTCCGCCGAGCTCGCCGGGCTGCCCACGCTGTCCGGTGACGCGAGCTGGGTCGCCCTCGACGACCGTGAGTTCACCGCCGAGGTGGCCGCGGCGGCGTCGGTCGGGCTGCGCGAGATCGAGTTGCGCGCCCAGCCGCGCACCGGCAACGGCGCGTACATGATCTACACCTCCGGCTCCACCGGGCTGCCCAAGGGCGTCGTCGTGACACACGCGGGCCTGGCCAACTTCTGCGCCGAGCAGAAGCAGCGCTACCGGCTCGGACCCGCCTCGCGCGCACTGGCTTTCGCCTCGCCCTCGTTCGACGCGTCGATGCTGGAGCTGCTGCTCGCCCTCGGCGGCGCGGGCACGCTGGTGGTGGCTCCGGCCGGGTCCGTCGGCGGCGCCGAACTGGCCGAGCTGATCCGCGCCGAAGGCGTGACCCACACCTTCCTCACCCCGACGGTGCTGGCCACCATCGACCCCGACGCCGTGCCCGGCCTGCGGCACCTGGTGGTCGGCGGCGAACACGTCCCCGACGACCTCGCCGCGCGCTGGAACACGCTGCCGGAACGCGAGTTCCACAACGGCTACGGACCCACCGAGACCACCATCATGGCCGCCATCAGCGACCCGCTGGCGCCGGGCGAGCCGGTGCACATGGGCGGCCCGATCCGCGGCACCACCGCGCTGGTCCTCGACGAGCGGCTGCGCCCGGTGCCCGACGGCGTCACCGGCGAGCTGTACCTGGGCGGTATCCAGCTGGCCCGCGGCTATCACCGCCGCACCGCGCTCACCGCCGCCCGCTTCGTCGCCGACCCGTACGGCCCCGCGGGCACCCGGCTCTACCGCACCGGCGACCTCGTGCGCAGGCGCGGCGATGTGCTGGAGTTCGTGGGCCGCAACGATTTCCAGGTGAAGATCCGCGGCCTGCGGATCGAGCTCGGCGAGATCGACGCGGTGCTCACCGCCGCGCCCGGCGTCGCCTGGGTGACCACCCTCGGCCGCACCACCGGCACCGGGGCCACCATGCTGGTCTCCTATGTCCTGGCGGAACCGGGGGAGCGGCTGGACCCGGCCGAGCTCACCGCGCTGGCCGCGCAGGTGCTGCCCGACTACATGGTGCCCGCGGCCGTCGTCGTCCTCGACGAGCTGCCGCTGACCCCGGTCGGCAAGCTCGACCGCGCCGCGCTGCCGGACCCGGCGGCCGAACGGCGCGAGCACCGCCCACCGCGCACCGCCGCCGAACGGGCCGTCGCCAAGATCGTGGGCGAGGTGCTCGGGCACGAGCGGATCGGCCTCGACGACGATTTCTTCGCCCTCGGCGGCGACAGCATCACCGCCATCCAGGTGGTCTCCCGGGCCGCGGCCGCCGGCGTGGTGCTGCGCCCGCGCGACCTGTTCGACGCGCGTACCGTCGCCGCCCTGGCCGAACGCGCCGAGGTGAGCATCGACGTGGGCAAACAGCCCGCCGCGCTGCCGCTCACGGCCACCGCCGCGCAACTGCTCGAGGCCGGTGAGAGCGCGGTCGAACCGCGCGCCGTGCTGCTCGACGTGCCCGCCGACTGCCCCGACGACGCGGTCGCCGACGTGGTCGCCGCGGTGATGAACCAGCATCCGATGCTGTGGGCGGTCCTCGACCGCACCGGTGCCGAACCGGTGCTCGTCATCCCGTCGCAGGAGGAACGCACCGGCGACGCCTTCCGCAGGCTCGACGCCACCGACGGCGAGTCCTCGCTGCCGGTCGCCGACGTCGTCGCCGCGGCCGCCGCGGCCCTGGACCCGGACGAGGGCCGCAATATCCACTTCGTGCTCACCGGCGACGGAGACACCGGCGCCACGCTGGTCGTCGTCGCCAACTCGCTGGTGCTCGACGAGTCGTCCTGGCGGTCGGTCGTCGACCAGCTGACCACCGCGTGGAGCCGCGGCCGCCATGCCGCCCCCGTCGCGCCCGACGCCGGGCTCGGCGACCTGGTGCGCAGGCTCGCCGACTACCCGTCCTCGCCGCGCGCCCGCGCCGAACGCGAGTACTGGCATCGCGCGATCCGTTCCCGCGCGGACGACTCGGTGGACCTGCACCAGCGCAACCGGGTCTCGCTCAGCATCACCGGCGAGGGCACCGCCGCGGTGTCCACCGTCGCCGAGGCCTACCGCGCCACCGTCGACGAGGTGCTGCTCACCGCCGCCGCGCTGGCCCTGCACACCGCCGCCGAATCGGCCGTGGCCAGGGCGATCGGCACCGTGGTCCGGCTGCGCGCCGACCAGCGGGTGCTCGGCCGCGCCGACGCCGAGACCGTGGTCGGCGGCTTCACCACCGACTACCCGCTCACCCTGCGCCTGGACGGGGTGGACATCGCCGACGCGCTCGTCGGCGGTCCGGCCGCGGGCGCCGCCCTGGCCCAGATCAAGGAACTGCGCCGCACGGTGCCCGCCCACGGCGCCGGCTTCGGCCTGCTGCGCTACCTCGACGTCGACGCGGTCGACAGCGTGCGCACCCTCGATCGCGGCCGGTTCGCCGTGCGCTTCCGCGATCTGCGCCCGGCGAAGATGCACACCGATGTGGCCGCCGACGGACTGGTCCTCGCCCTCACCGTCGACGCCACCGACGACGGCATGGTCGCGCGCTTCGACTATGCCACCGCGGTGCTGACCGCCGACGCGGTCAAGACCTTCGCCGAACACTGGATCCGCGCGCTCGGCGGTCTCGCCGAACACGGATTGCGGCCCGGCGCGGGCGGATTCACGCCGTCGGACTTCCCGCTGGTGCGGCTCGGCCAGACCGAACTCACCCGGCTGGTGCGCCGGTACCCGCTGGTGAGCGACATCTGGCCGGTCACCCCGTTGCAGTCCGGCATGCTCTTCCACGCGCTGCTCGCGGAGAACTCGGTCGACCCCTACATCACCCAGTTCGTCCTGGACCTCGACCCGGCGGTGGAACCCGACCGGCTCCGGCAGGCCGCGCAGATCGTGCTCGACCGGCACGACAACCTGCGCGTCGCCTTCGCCACCGACGCCGCGGGCACCCCGCTGCAGATCGTGCTCGACGACATCGACGTGCCGTGGCAGATCATCGACGCCGACGCCGAGACCTACCAGCGGATCAAGGCCGCCGACCTGGCCGAGCACTTCGACATGGCCACCGCGCCGCTGCTGCGGTTCACCCTGGTGCGCACGCCCGAGGGCGCGCACCTGCTGGTCACCAGCCATCACATCCTGATCGACGGCTGGTCCACCCCGCTGCTGCTGCAGGAACTGCTCACCGCCTACGCCCTGGGCGGTCGCAGCAGGCGCCTGCCCAAGGTCGCGCCCTACCGGGACTACCTGACCTGGCTGGCCGACCAGGATCCCGAGGCCGCCCGGCAGGCGTGGCGGTCCGCGCTCACCGGGCTCGCCGAGCCGACGCCGCTGGCCCCGGTCGACCAGGGCCGCGAGATCGCCACCGGCACCGGCGAAACCGGCTTCGCGCTGTCGGAGTCCGACACCGCCGCACTGTCCGAACTCGCCGCCGGGCTGGGCGTCACGGTGAACACTGTGGTCCAGGCCGCGTGGGGCCTGCTCATCGCCCGCCTGGTTGACCGCGACGACGTGGTGTTCGGCGCCACCGTCTCCGGCAGGCCCGCCGCGCTGCCCGGCGTGGAACGCATGGTCGGCCTGTTCCTCAACGCCATCCCCGTCCGGGTGCGGATGCGGCCCGGCGACACCGTGGCCGACCTGCTGCGCCGGCTGCAGGCCGACCAGGCCGAGCTGCTCGACCATCACCACCTGGGCCTCGGCGAGATCCAGGAGATCGCGGGCATCGACGCCCTGTTCGACTCGCTGGTGGTGTTCGAGTCGTTCCCGGTGGACCGGGAAGGCCTGGCGCAGGCCGCTTCCGGATCCGCGAGCGTGCTCGGCATGGACGCGGCCAACGGCACCCACTACCCGCTGACCGTGCAGGTCGTGGCCGACGGCAGGCTGCGGGTGTCGGTGAAGTACCTGCGCGACGTCTTCGGCGAGGACACTGCGGCCGCACTGGCACAGCGGCTCTCGATGCTGCTGGCCCGGTTCACCGCCGCGCCGCAGGACCGCATCGCCGAGATCGACGTGCTGCTGGCCGAGGAACGGGCCCGCCTCACCGCGATCAACGCCACCGACGTGCCGGAACTGCTCACCGAGGCGACCCTGATGTCGCTGTTCGACGCGCAGGTCACCCGAACACCCGACGCGGTCGCCCTGATCGACGGCGGAACCTCGCTCACCTACGCCGAATTCGACGCCCGCGCGCGCACATTGGCGGCAGCGCTGCTGGCCCGCGGCGCCGGTCCGGAGACGCTGATCGCGGTCGCCGTGCGCCGCGGCGTCGACCTGGTGACCGCGATCTACGCGGTCCTGCGCACCGGCGCGGCCTACGTGCCGGTCGACCCGGACCATCCGGCCGAGCGCACCGATCGGGTGCTCGGTACCGCCGCGCCGCTGTGCGTGCTCACCACCACCGCGACCGGATTCAGCACCGCGGCAGCGGTTCCCGTCGTCGAGATCGACACGCTCGACACCGCGACCGGCACGGCGACGTTCGCCGCGGCCCAGCCGGACAACCTCTCCTATGTCATCCACACGTCCGGCTCCACCGGACTGCCCAAGGGCGTCATGCTCACCCACCGGCAGCTGGCGGCGCAGTTCCGCTGGGCGCAGCGCACCTACCCGCACGGGCCCGGTGATGTCGTCCTGCACAAGACCCCGGTCACCTTCGACATCTCCACCTGGGAGCTGTTGTGGCCGTTGCAGACCGGCGCCACCGTGGTGATCGCCGCGCCCGACGGGCACCGCGATCCGGCCTACCTGGCCCGGGTGATCGGCGAGCGCGCCGTCACCACCGTGCATTTCGTGCCGTCCATGCTCGACGCCTTCCTCGCGGACACGACCGGTGAATTCGGCTCGCTGCGCCGGGTCTTCGCCGCCGGCGAGGCGCTGTCGGCGGCGACCGCGCGCCGGTTCGCCCAGGCGCTGCCCGGCGTCGAGCTGATCAACTGGTACGGCCCGGCCGAGGCCACCGTGGTCACCGCCGCGCGGGCCGAAGCCGGTGCGGGCGTGAGCATTCCGATCGGTACCCCGGTCGCCAACACCCGCGTCCACGTGCTCGACCGGCAGCTGCGCCCGGTACCGCCCGGCACCGCCGGTGAGCTGTACCTGGAAGGCGTGCAGCTGGCCCGGGGCTATCTCGGCGCGGCCGGGCTCACCGCCGAACGGTTCGTCGCCCGGCCCGGCGGCGGCAGGCTCTACCGCACCGGCGACGTGGTCCGCTGGACCGCCGGGGAACAGCTGGATTACCTGGGCCGCAGCGACTTCCAGGTGAAGCTGCGCGGTCAGCGGATCGAGCTGGGCGAGGTCGAAGCGGTGCTGCTCGACCATCCCGCGGTCCGGCACGCGGCGGTCGCGCTGGTGCACGGCCCGACCGGCGACCGGCTGGTCGGCTACGTGGTGCCCGTCGAGCCGGCCGAGCCCGAGCAGGCGCCCGCCGCGCCGTCGCCCGCCGGCTACTCGCTCGCCGCGGGGACGCCGCAGGCCGGACTCGACGAGGCCGCGTTGCTGGCGCACGCCCGCGCCGCGCTGCCCGCGTACATGGTTCCGTCGGCGCTGGTGGTGCTGAACGCGCTGCCGCTCAACGCCAGCGGCAAACTCGACCGCAAGGCGCTGCCGGTGCCCGCGGTCACCACCCGGCCCTACCGCCCGCCGACGACGCCGCTGCAACGCGCCGTCGCCGAGGTGTACGCGGAGGTGCTCGGTGCGGGCAAGGTGGGTCTCGACGACGACTTCTTCGAGCTCGGCGGCAACTCGCTGGTCGCCACCAAGGCGATCAGCAGGCTGCGCACCCGGGTCGGCGCCGACGTGCGGGTGCAGTGGTTCTTCACCGACGCCACCGTCGCCGCGCTGGCCGCCCGCATCGACGCCACCCAGGCAGGCGCGGGCGACTACGACACCGAATCCGACGACGCGCTCGGCGTGCTGCTGCCCATCCGCAACCGGGTGCCGCACGGCACCGAGGCGGGCGGCCCGCTGTTCTGCATCCATCCGATGTACGGCCTGTCCTGGTGCTATGCCGGGCTGGCCCAGTACATTCCGGCGCGGCGGCCGATCTTCGGCCTGCAGTCCCCGGCGCTGAGCGAGGCGGGCTACCTGCCCGGCACGCTCACCGAGATGGCCCGGCGCTACGTCACCGAGATCAAGGCCGAACAGCCGCACGGCCCGTACCGGCTGATGGGCTGGTCGCTGGGCGGTGTGCTCGCGCACGCGGTCGCCACCGAACTGCAGGCGCAGGGGGAGCGGGTCTCGCTGCTGGCCATGCTGGACTCGCACCCCGACATCGACGTGCCCGATTTCCACACCGCGGTGCGCGACGCGCTCGCCGAACTCGGCGTCGACCTGGGCAAGGCGCTGCCCGCGGCCGGGGTGCGCGAACTCAGCGACGAGGGGCTGGCCGCGCTGCACGCGATCATCCCGGCCAACATGGCCGTGCTCACCCCCGAGCGGGTGCGCCGCATCTACCGCAGCGCGGTGCGCTCGGCCGAGCTCATCGCCGAGCACCGGCCCGCGGTGTTCCGCGGCAGGCTGGAGTACTTCAGCGCGCTCGGACACGAGGCGGCGGCACGGAATTGGGCGCCGTATGTCGAGGGCGAGGTCCGTGACCGGCCGGTCCCGGTGGTGCATGATCAGATGACCTCACCGCAGGCGCTGGCCGAGATCGGCCCGCGCCTGGCGGAGTTGCTGGATGCGGGCGACCGGGAGGCCGGGGCGCGATGACATCGGTGATGCCGGTGAGGCATGATGTGACCGCGCTGTTGTAACGATTCCTACTGTTGTATCGCTCGGGTAGCCCGTAGGGTTTGCCCGTGGTGCAACCCATTCGAAACGAAGCGAAGGTGCGAAATTGATTCGTCGGCACTCCCGGCGTCGTGGCTCCCGCGCCGCGGCGATGATCGCGGCGACCGCGGTAGCCGCCGGACTGCTGTCCGGCCTCGGCGCGAGCCCGGCCTCGGCTGATCCGATCATCGATTCCAAGAGCCTGCTCGCCAACCCCGTTTCCGAGGACGGCTCCAAGATCGTCAAGGCCGAGGTGAAGGACTCGCGCAGCCTGCGGCTGCACGTGTACTCGGCGGCCATGGACGAGAACATCATCGTCGACGTGCAGCGTCCCGCCGACGCCTCGGTGCCGCGCCCCACCCTGTACCTGCTCAACGGCGCGGGCGGCGGCGAGGACTCCGCGTCCTGGGTCGCCAAGACCGACGCGCTGGAGTTCCTCGGCGACAAGAACGTCAACGTCATCCAGCCGATCGGTGGCGCCTGGAGCTACTACACCGACTGGATCGCCGACGACCCGGTGGTCGGCCGCAACAAGTGGAAGACCTTCTTCACCGAGGAGCTGCCCCCGCTGGTCGACGGCGCGCTGGGCACCAACGGCGTGAACGCGATCGCGGGTCTGTCCACCTCGGGCACCACCGTGCTGGCGCTGCCGATCGCCAAGCCCGGCCTGTACAAGGCGGTCGCGGCCTACTCCGGCTGCGCGCAGACCTCCGACCCGGTCGGCTCGGAGTTCGTCAAGCTCACGGTCGAGACCTGGGGCGGCGGCGACACCATGAACATGTGGGGCCCGCAGGGTTCCGCGGAGTGGGTCGCCAACGATCCGTACGTGCACGCCGAGGGGCTGCGCGGGCTGGATCTCTACATCTCCACCGGCAACGGCCTGCCCGGCCCGTACGACACCCTCGACGGTCCGTACGCGCTGCCCGGCGCCTACGGCCTGGCGAACCAGATCGTGATCGGTGGCGTCATCGAGGCGGGCACCAACTACTGCACGCACAACCTGGCCAACCGGCTCAACGAGCTGGGTATCCCGGCCACCTTCAACTTCCGTCCCAACGGCACCCACTCGTGGGGCTACTGGAAGGACGAGCTGAAGCTGTCCTGGCCGACCCTGGCCCGCGGCCTGGGCCTGTAGCGGGCACCGCGCACCCCGAAACCGCCCCGGCCGACCGGGGCGGTTTTCGTTTGCCGGACTTACTCTCGCCGTTTGCGAATTGTGGTTAACTTAGGTTGACTGGTGCGGCGCTGCCCAGTGGCCGCGCCGCCAGTCGTGACAACCCGGATTCGCGGAACGGAAAGTGAGTGCATGGTCGCCGATCGCAGTGAGGCCGAACGCGCCTGCGAGCCGACCAGCACTCCGGCGCGGGTCGTGCGCCGCAGGCCCAAGGATCGCAAGATGCAGATCCTGCGCGCGGCCGCCCGTGCCTTCAGCGCCCGCGGGTACTACCCGGTGGGGGTCGACGAGATCGCCGCCGAGGTCGGCATCTCCGGACCCGCCCTGTACCGCCACTTCGCCAACAAATACGCCCTGCTCGTCGCCGCCGCCGAGGCGGGCGCGCGCGGCCTGCGCGACGGTGCCGCGGCCGCCGACGACCCGGCGCTGCCGCCCGAGGCCAGGCTCGACGCGCTGCTCACCGCCGTCGCCGAACAGAACATCGACTTCCGCCGCGAGGCGGGGCTGTACCGCTGGGAACGCCGCTACCTCGAGCGCGAGGACCGGGTCCGCATCCGGGCGTTCTACCGCGAACTCGAGGCCATGGTGGCCGCGCCGATCGCCGACCTGCGGCCCGAGGCGAGCCCCGAGGACGTCACCCTGCTCGCGGTCGGCGCGCTGAGCTCGCTGGCCAGTATCGCCGCGCACCGCACCACTCTCTCGCACGCGCGGATCCTGGCCCTGCAACTCGATATGGCCTGGTCCATCGTGCGCGCCGAGCTGCCGCCCGCGCCCGCCGACGCCGAGCCGGGCAAACAGAACCGCGGCCTGCCGGTGACCTCGAAACGTGAACAGCTGCTCACCGAGGCGATCCGGATCTTCGGCCGCAACGGCTATCACGAGTCCGGCATCGAGGAGATCGGCGCCGCCGTCGGCATCAACGCCTCCAGCGTCTACCGCCACTTCGACAGCAAGGCCGACCTGCTCGCCGCCGCCTTCCACCGCACCGGCGACCGGCTGGCCGTCGCGATCGGCGAGGCGCTGGCCGAGTCCGAGAGCCGTGGCGACGCCGCCCGCCGCATCGCCGACCGTTACGCCCGGCTCACCTTCGCGACGCCGGAGATCATGCCGGTCTACTACGCCGAGTTCAGCAACCTCCCGCAGGCCGAACAGCACCGGCTGCGCGCGATCCAGCGCCAGAACGTGCTCGAATGGGCCAACCTGCTCGACGGTGATCCGATCGAGGCCCGCTTCCGCGTGCACGCCGCGATCGGCCAGATCATCGACGTGGGCCGGCTGCTGCGCTTCGACTCCCGCCCCGAGCAGCTCGCCCGTCTCGCGGCCCTGACCGGGGCCGTGTTGCTCGGCGGGCAGCCGGACCGGGACTGAGCCGCCTCAGCCGCGACCGTGCCGCAGCCGGAACAGGGCCTTGGCGGTGGTGAGATGACCGGGCTGCCGGTCGAAGGTCGACAGCCGCACCGGCGCCCGGTAGCGGCGTCGCGCGATCGACATCGTGCGGCTGAACTCGCGCAGACCCTGCTGGCCGTGACTGTGGCCCTGCCCGTACTCGCCGACCCCGCCGAACGGCAGGGCCGGGATGCCGGTGAACGCGGTCGACGAATTGACCGTCACCACGCCCACCCGGAGCTGGTCGGCGACCAGCTCGGCGCTGGGGATGTCGCGGGTGAACACGGTCACCGCGATGCCGTTGCCCGCCGCGTTCACCCTGGTCACCGCGTCGGCCAGATCGGCGACCCGGTTCACCACCAGGATCGGGCCGATGCCCTCGCCGGTGATGGCGATGCTCTCCTCCGGCACCTCGGCCAGCACGATCGGCTCCACATACGGGTCGCGGAAGGAATCGAGCCCGCCTAGGACCGCGTACCCGCCGCGGGCGACCGCGTCGCGCACCTGCCTGCGGGCCCCGTCGACCTGGGCGGCGTTGATCATCGGGCCGTAGGCGGCGCGATTGTCGGCGCCGGGACGTAGTCGCGCGGCGCGGTCGGCCGCCCTGGCCAGGAAGTCGTCGAACACCGAGTCGGCCACATAACAGCGCTGGATGCCCGAGGCGTTCTGCCCCGAATTCGCCATCGCGCCGAAGACCGCGGCCTCGGCCGCCGCGTCGAGATCGGCGTCGACGTGGACGATCATGCTGCCCTTGCCGGTGTGCTCGACCACCACGGGTGTCAGCGTCTGCGCGCACAGCGCGATCACCTCGCGCCCGCCCGCCTCCGGGCCCGCGTAGGCGATCTTGTCGACCTTGGACTTGCACAGCGCGGTCGCCGTGCGGGTGTCGCCGGTGACGGCTTGCAGCACCGGCTGGTCGGGCGCGATCGCGGCCCAGCTCTCGGCGAGCCAGGTGCCGACACCGGTGGTCAGCTCGTGCGGGGTGAAGACCACCGCGTTGCCCGCGGCCATGGCGTAGGCGATCGACCCCATCGGCGTGAAGACAGGGTTGTTCCAGGCGCCGAGCACCCCCACCACGCCCAGCGGCAGATAGCCCACCGAGGCGTGCTGGTTGCGGGTGAACCAGCCGGTCGGCAGCCGTCGACGGCCCAGTGTCGCTTCGGCATTGCGGGCGGCCCAGTCCAGGTTCTCCACCGCCAGCATCACCTCCAGCGTGGCGTCTGCCTCGGGTTTGCCGGTCTCGTTGCGCAGCACCTCGACCAGATCGCCGGTGTGCCTGGCGATATGACCGCGCCACTGCAGCAGCAGGCGCTTGCGGTCACCGAATCCCAGTTCGCCCCACCAGTTCTGGGTGGCCCTGGCGGTACGGACCGCGCGCGTGACCTCCGCGGGCCCGTGCACCGGATACTGCGCGAGCTGCTCGCCGGTGCGCGGGTCGAACGACGTCAGCACGTCGGATCGCCCGGTCGGCACGGCGCTCGCCGCTGCTGACTCGGCCATCGTCACCTCTCCCGAATTCGAACACGCCCGGGTACGGGCCGGTGAGACGAGTGTTTCCCCGAGGGCCAGAGTATGGGCGCGCCGCGACGCCGACAAGGTCATCGCACTGCCCTTCCACTGCCCTCGTGAGCAAAACCACAGGGTTGCGGGAAACCGCTCGCCCGGTCCGCGCAGACCGGAGCCGGAAAAGGGCCGGACCGGTAACATCGCGCCGAACGGTATGGATCACTTACCGAGAAGAAAATTCCGTGTGCGCTCGTCCGTGTGGGCGCCGCACCGGCCGATGGTGGAGAGTTGATGCCGAGTTCGATCTCAGTGGATGCGCCCGCGGGCGATGTCGCCGCGCGTGGCGGCGAGCCCGCGGTGCTGGTGTCCGACGTGCGCAAGTCCTTCGGTGACGTGCACGCCCTGCAAGGCATCAGTTTCCAGGCCGAGAAGGCCAGCGTGCTCGGCATCCTCGGCCCCAACGGCGCGGGCAAGACCACCACGGTCAAGATCCTGTCGACGCTGCTGCGCCCCGACTCCGGCACCGCGATCGTGGCCGGGCACGACGTGCGCACCGACGCGGCGGGCGTGCGCAGGGCGATCATGATGACCGGCCAGTACGCCGCGCTCGACGAGAACCTGACCGGCCGCGAGAACCTGGAACTGTTCGGCCGGCTGATGGGCCTGACCAAGTCGGCCGCCCGCAAGCGCGCCGAAGTGCTGCTCGAGGAATTCGACCTGGTCAGCGCCGGTAAGCGGGCCGTGCGCAACTACTCCGGCGGCATGCGCAGGCGCGTCGACATCGCCTGCGGGCTGGTGGTGCGTCCCGAGGTGGTGTTCCTCGACGAGCCGACCACCGGCCTCGACCCGCGCAGCCGCCAGGGCGTGTGGGACCTGGTGACGGCGCTCAAGAACCAGGGCATCACGGTGCTGCTCACCACGCAGTACCTCGAAGAGGCCGACGTCCTCAGCGACAACATCATCGTCATCGACAAGGGCACGGTCATCGCCGAGGGCACCGCCGACCAGCTCAAGGCCAAGACCGGCGGCAGCTTCTGCGAGATCGTCCCGCTGGACCCGAGCCGCCTGGCCGCGACCGTCGAGGCGCTCGGCGACCTGGTCCCCGCCGCCGTCGCCGCCGACATCGCCGGCGCGGACAAGCTCTCGGTGCCCGCGCCCGACGGCGCCGCCACCCTCGCCGAGGCGCTGCGCAGACTCGACAGCGCCGGCATCGACCTGGCCGACATCGCGCTGCGCAGGCCCTCGCTCGACGACGTGTTCCTGTCGATCACCGGTCATTCGGGCGGCCACTAGTGAGTGCTCCCACGGTCGCGCAAACGACCCTGTTCGACGACCTACCCCAGGCCCGGCCGAGCAGCTTCGCGCAGTGGCGCGCGCTGACCGGCCGCGTCGTGTGGACCATGGTCACCAAGGGCGAGCTGATCGTCGCGGTGCTGTTCCCGCTGGTGATCACCGTGGCCTTCTATCTGCCGCTGCGCTACGTGATGAAGGTGCAGGGCATCGACTACGCGCAGTACGTCATGCCGATCATCGTGCTCCAGACGATGGCGATGACGATGATGTCCAACGCCCAGCTGGCCGCGTTCGAGGCGCTCACCGGCCTGAGTTCGCGGCTGCAGACCATGCCGATCGGCTCGCTGGTGCCGCTGGTCTCGCGGATCAGCGCCGGGCTGGTGCGTTCGGTGATCTCGCTGATCGCCACCATCGGCTACGGGTACCTGATCGGCTTCCGGTTCTCCGGCGGCTGGCTGCAGGCGCTGGCCTTCTGCGGCTTCGCGCTGGCGGTCGGGCTGGTGCTGACGCTGGGCGCCGACGCGCTCGGCAGCCTCACCAAGAACCCCGAGTCGCTGAGCCAGGCGCTGACCCTGCCGATTCTGATCTTCGGCATGCTCTCCACCGGGTTCGTGCCCGAGCAGGCCTTCCCGAGCTGGGCGCGGGGCTTCGCCCGTAATCAGCCGATCTCCCAGGCCGCCCAGACCCTCAGCGACATGGCCGCTGGCCATCTGAGCTGGGCCGGGACCTGGGTGTCGCTGGTGTGGCTGGCCGGGCTGACCATCTTCTTCCTCCCACTGGCTGTGTGGGCGAGTGTGAGGCGATCATGACCACGACAACGCCCGATCGGCACTCCATGCCGGTCGAGGAGACCGCGGCGCTGCTGCCGGTGGTGCACGCCAAGCCGGAAGGCGCGGTGTCGATGTGGGCGTCCCACAGCCTCCTGCAGTGCAAGCGCCTGCTGATGGTGTGGCTGCGCGACCCGGCGACCACGATCCAGACCATCGTCTACCCGGCCGTCACGCTGCTGATGTTCCGCATCGTGCTCGGCGACTACATCACCGCCTACGGCGGCATGCCCGCGATCTACGGCCAGGCCGCGCTGCTCACCCTGGTGGCGGCCATGACCGGCGCGGTGGTGAGCGCGCTCGGCTTCAAGCGGGAGAAAGCGGCCGGACTGCTCAGCCGGTTCTACACGATGCCGCTGAACAAGGCCTCGCTGCTGACCGGCCGGTTGCTGGCCGAGGCGGTGCGCATCCTGATCACCACCGTGATCGTGCTCCTGGTGGCGGTGCCGCTCGGGTTCCTGTTCATGGAGGACCCGCTCACCAATATCGCGCTGGTCTGCGTGCCGGTGCTGTTCGGCCTCGGCTTCGCGGTGATGGTGACCGCGCTGGCCACCGTCACCGAGGGCGTCATGCTGATCAGCCTGATCAGCATCGTCAACACGCTGCTGATGTTCTTCAACACCGGCTTCGTGCCGATCTTCGCCTATCCGACCTGGTTGCAGACCATCGTGGAGAACCAGCCGATGAGCTGCGCGATCAACGCGATGATCGGCCTGTCCTACGGCGGACCGGTCGCCGAGCCGCTGCTGAAGACGCTGGCCTGGACGATCGGGATGATCGCGGTGTTCGCCTACCCGGCGATCGCCGGCTACAAGCGCGCCGCGCAGTCGTCGTGAGTTACGGCGGTCGCCCCGGAGTCCGTGTGACTCCGGGGCGATCGTCGTCTCAGTGCGTCGGCGCCTCGGCCGGTGCGAACGGGTAGTCGACCCACCGATCGCGGTTGGTCCAGCCGACCAGGTCGTAGCGCCAGCGGAACGGCCAGGTGTGGGCGACGGTGTTGAACAGGACGGCGCCGAGCGCGGTGTAGTCGGCGTGCGCCGACAGCAGCGCCCGCTGTCCGCGCGGCGACTCGGTGAAGAACGCCTCGAACATGGCGATCGACTGGTCGGTGGTGAGCCTGCCCAGGCCCCACAGCCCGCGCATCCGCATCCAGTACACCGCCCGCGCCTGCCACGGCCACAGTGCCTCGATCGGGTCCCGGCCCTCCTGGACGGCCGCGACGGCGGTGTCGATCAGGGCGAGCGAGTCGGCCACCGAATAGCCGGTGCACGGGTGCATCATCCCGCCGCGCGACCCGAACGGCACGGCGACGGCGGTGCCCTTCTTCGGCGGCGGCTGATCCAGCGGATAGTGGGCGGCCTCGTGCGGTTCGTCCCCGGCGAGCCGGATTCCGTGCGCCGCGAGCCTGCTCAGTGTCCGCTTGCGTAGCTCGTGCTGGGGCATGCCGCCGCGTAGGCCGAGGCTGGTCTCCTCGAAGATCACCGTGCCGTCACCGAGCGGGACCGCGTAGAGGAACGACGGCGGCTCGTCCGGGCCAGCGCCGTTCTCCGGGCGCCAGTCCAGCAGCAGGCCCTCGCCGTCGGCGACCATCGGCGCCGCGGTCTCCGCGTCGACGAAGATGCCGTGCGCCGAGGCGGCCCTGCGCTTGCCGAGCACGGGCAGGCCCCTGGTGTCGAACACCGTCGCGGCCGAGATCACCCGCCCGTTCGCGAGTTCCACCTCGTGCCGGTCGACCCGTCGCGCCCGCTGCGCGAACACCGTCGCGTCGTCGAGCGCCAGCGCCGCGTGCAACCCCGCCTTGGACAGCACACAGTAGGGCCGCTCGATCCGGTGCTCGGTCTTGGTCCACACCGTCGGCGCCGCGATCCGCTGCGCGATCACACTCTCCGGCAACCACCCCGGCAGCTCGTCGACCCAGCAGGAGAACGTCGGCGGAAACAGCCGTTCTGGCCGCGGATCCACCGCCGCCACCCGCAACCCCGCCACCGCGGCGCGATGCGCCAACCCCCGCCCGGCCGGCCCCAACCCCACCACGCACACATCGAACTCCCGCACAACACTCACGCCCGCATTCAAACCGCTGCCCGAATCGGGCGCAAGCACGGTGCGGCGGGGCTCACGTCGGTCAGTCCTCCAGGGCCAGGGCTTGGCGGATGGTGAGGCGGCCCTGGGTTTGCATGAGGGAGCGGCGGTAGATCTTCTCGGCGACGATGACGATGGCGTAGGTGGCCACGGCCATCAGGGCCAGGGAGACGATGGGTTCCCACCAGGCGGCGGTGCCTTCGGCGAGGCGGCCCGGCATGGCGACGATGGACATGATCGGGACGTAGGAGGCGATCACGCGGGCGGTGCCGGAGAGGAAGATGCCGGCGAACAGCACGATCATGATGAGCATCGACAGGGGAGTGGCGGTGGATTGCAGGTCCTCGCTGCGGGTGGCCAGCGCGCCCGCCACCGCCCACAGGCTGGCCAGGGCGAGGAAGCCGACCAGGAAGAACACGATGAACCAGCCCGCCGCACCGGCGATCCGGGCCAGCTGATCGCCCTGCCCGATGGCGGCCAGCCCGAGCAGCCCCGAGCCCACGAACAGCGCGAGCTGCGCGAACGCCAGCACCGCGTTGCCGAGCACCTTGCCGATCAGCAACTGCCGCAGCGGCATCGCGCTGGCCAGGATCTCCACGATCCGGTTCTGCTTCTCCTCGACCACGCTCTGCGCGATCGACATCCCGAACAGCACCGAGGCCACATAGAACAGGAACGCGAACACGAACGCCACGATCTTGGCCAGCCCCGGGTCGACTCCGCCGCGTTCCAGCAGGTCGTAGGTGACCCCGCCGCCGCGGCCCAGCTCTTCGAGCGACACCCCCGCGGCGGCGGCGTTGCGCTGTACGGCCAGTTGCGCCGCCGCCGCGGTGACATAGGTCGAGGCGTTGTCGTTCTCGGCGGTCTTGCCGATCAGCGCCCAGCCGCCCGGCACCGGCACCAGCCCGACCTCGACCGCGTCGTCGCGCACCTGCTGTTCGACCGCGGCCCGATCCGCCACCGGCCGCGCGACGAACGTGACATCACTGTCGGCCGCCCGCGCCAGCCCGCCCGCCGTCTGCACCACCGCGGCGGTGTCCGGCCCGGTGATCGCGATCTCGACCTGGTCGGGCCTGCTGCTGACGAACCCGCTGATCGCCAGCGAGGCGACGATGGCCACGATGGTGATCGCGGTCGAGATGAGGAAGTTCCGATCGCGCAGCTTCACCACGATCTCCCTGGCGGCAACGATCCGCCACACTCCACGTGACGCGGCGTTCACGCCGTCACCTCCCGGTAGATCTCGGCGACCGTCGGCCGCAGTTCAGCGAACTCGCGGACCGATCCCCGTGCCAGCGCCGCGGTGAGCACCGCGTCGGCGTCGACGCCGTCGAGCTCGAGCACCGCCGCCGACCCGTTGGTCTCCAGCACCCGCACCCCGGCGAAGTCCCGCAACCACGCCGGATCACCGTCGACCACCAGCCGGTACCGCACCGTGCTCCCGGCCCGCAGCGACGCCACCGTGCCCTGCCCGACGACCCGTCCGCCGGCCAGGATCACCAGCTGATCGCACAGCCGCTCCACCAGATCCAGCTGATGCGAGGAGAACAGCACCGGCACCCCCAGCGCGGCGTATTCACGCAGCAGCTCGGCCATCGAATCCACCGCGACGGGATCGAGCCCGGAGAACGGCTCGTCCAGGATCAGCGCGCTGGGCTGCGCGATCACCGCCGCCGCGATCTGCACGCGCTGCTGATTACCCAGCGACAGCGACTCGAGCTTGTCCTTGGCCCGCTCGCCCAGCCCGAACCGCTCCAGCAGCTGCGCGGCCCGCGCCTTGGCCTCGCCCGCGCCCAGCCCGCGCAGCCGGGCCAGATAGACGAGCTGATCGAGCACCGGCTGCTTGGGATAGAGCCCGCGCTCCTCGGGCATGTACCCGAAGGAACGCCGGTCCGCGGCGGTCGCGGGCCTGCCGTTCCATCGGACCTCGCCCCCGTGCACGGCCAGCACGCCCATGATCATCCGCATGGTGGTGGTCTTGCCTGCCCCGTTGCCACCGACGAAACCGGTGAGTTCCCCCGGTGGCACGGCGAACGACACGTCGTCGACCGCGACGTTCGCGCCGAAGCGCCGGACCAGCTGCGCGACTTCCAACATCGAACTCCCCGTCTGTTGTCGTCTCGCCACAACCGTACCGATCCAACGCTTTTCGGGGCCGCAAGTTCAGGTCAGCGCGGCGTGACCCAGGTGGTGATGTCGGCGTGCACGACCTCGACGCCGTCCTTGTCGTAGATCGAGACGGGCACGGTCAGTTCGGTGCCCTCGGTGATCGCGGCGAAGTCGGGGACCTCGGCCAGCCGGGCCACCGCGCGCAGCCCGGATTCGGCCTTGGCCAGGTACTGCACGTTCATCGCCTTGGGGATCCAGCGGTGGGTGGTGGGGACGGTGGCCTCGCTGAGCATGCCCATCGCCACCTCGGCCAGGTTGCAGGCCGCGATCGCGTGGAAGGTGCCCAGATGGTTGTGGATGCCGAACCACTTGGGCGAGGTCACCTCGCAGATGCCGGGTTCGAGCCGCACCACCTGCGGCAGCACGGTGCCGAAGTAGGGGACCCGGGCGACCATGCCGAGCGAGAACAGTGTGTGCCCGAGCCGGTTGTCGGGCAGTTTCTTCCAGCCGCGGTACGTCGCGGTTTCCTGTGCCATGTCCGTATCTTACTCAAAAGTAAGGTAGCGCGGAACCCGCCGCGGGCGAGCTCCGGCAGCACGCCAGCTACCATGGGTCGGCACAGCTCGATCGGCGGTGCGGTCCAGGTAGACGCCCCCGCGGGGCGTGATCGATACCTCATGACCCCCGATTTGAAGACCGTCGACGGCATGGTGCATACTGTTCGGGTTGCCTTGCACAGGATCATGTCTTTTCTCCGGAGGAGACGGGTCGAGTCGGGCGAGCAGTAGTTTGTGTCCCGCCGGTTTGCCGGTGTGGATACGTCCGGAACCACGTTCCAGGCCAAGGGTGAGCAAGTGACCGGGGCTGAAGAATGAGCGAAAAGGCGACACGCCCGACCGCGTGGGCCGGAGAACCATGACAGATGAACAGCGGCGAGGACTGGGCGGTGCCCGGTTGCGGTCTCCAAACTGAGACGTCTTCGTGTGTTCGGGCTGTGCAAATGAGGGTGGTGCAGGAGCCAGCTCCTGTGACCACGAAGGAAAGCGGAGAAAAGGACACTTAGCGTGGCGGGACAAAAGATCCGCATCAGGCTCAAGGCCTATGACCACGAGGCGATCGACGCGTCTGCGCGCAAGATCGTGGAGACGGTGACCCGCACTGGCGCCCGTGTGGTCGGGCCTGTGCCGTTGCCCACCGAGAAGAACGTGTACTGCGTCATCCGTTCGCCGCACAAGTACAAGGACTCGCGCGAACACTTCGAGATGCGTACGCACAAGCGCCTCATCGACATCCTCGACCCGACGCCGAAGACGGTCGACGCGCTCATGCGCATCGACCTGCCGGCCAGCGTCGACGTCAACATTCAGTGACGGGGACTCGAGATATGACTGACAACAAGAACCGGCCCGCAGCCGGCATCCTGGGCACCAAGCTCGGCATGACCCAGGTCTTCGACGAGAAGAACCGCGTCGTCCCGGTCACCGTCATCAAGGCGGGCCCGAACGTGGTCACCCAGATCCGCACCGTGGAGCGCGACGGCTACTCGGCCGTGCAGATCGCTTTCGGCGCCATCGACCCGCGCAAGGTGAACAAGCCGACTTCCGGCCAGTTCGCCAAGGCCGGTGTCACCCCGCGCCGCCACGTCACCGAGATCCGCGTCGCGGATGCCTCCACCTTCGAGGTCGGCCAGGAGCTCTCCGCCGACGTCTTCGAAGAGGGCACCTACGTCGACGTGACCGGCATCAGCAAGGGCAAGGGCTTCGCCGGCACCATGAAGCGTCACGGCTTCAAGGGCCAGGGCGCCTCGCACGGTGCGCAGGCTGTGCACCGTCGTCCGGGCTCGATCGGTGGCTGCGCCACTCCCGGCCGCGTGTTCAAGGGCATGCGCATGTCGGGCCGTATGGGTAACGACCGCGTCACCACGCAGAACCTCTCGGTTCACAAGGTCGACGCCGAGAACGGCCTGCTCCTGGTCAAGGGTGCCATCCCGGGCCGCAAGGGCAACGTCGTGATCGTCAAGAGCGCCGTGAAGGGTGGTGCGCACGCATGACCAGCCTCGACAAGAAGGCCAACCTGACGCTGACCGTGAAGGCCGCAGGCGGCAAGACCGAAGGCACCGTCGAACTCCCCGCGGAGATCTTCGACGTGACCGCCAACGTCGCGCTGATGCACCAGGTCGTCATCGCGCAGCTGGCCGCCGCTCGCCAGGGCACCCACGCCACGAAGACTCGTGGTCAGGTCTCCGGTGGTGGCAAGAAGCCGTACCGCCAGAAGGGCACCGGCCGCGCCCGCCAGGGCTCGACCCGTGCGCCGCAGTTCGCCGGCGGTGGCACCGTCCACGGCCCGCAGCCGCGTGACTACAGCCAGCGGACCCCCAAGAAGATGAAGGCCGCCGCCCTGCGTGGCGCCCTGTCCGACCGGGCCCGCAACGAGCGCATCCACGTGATCACCGAGCTGGTCGCGGGTCAGACCCCGTCGACCAAGGCCGCCAAGAGCTTCCTGTCCGAGCTGTCGGACCGCAAGAAGTTCCTGGTCGTCGTCGGTCGCGAGGACGTCGCCGCGTGGAAGAGCGTGGCGAACCTGCAGAACGTGCTGCCGATCGCCCCGGATCAGCTCAACACCTACGACGTCCTCAACAGCGACGAACTGGTGTTCAGCGTCGAGGCCCTGAACGCGTTCGTTCACGGTCCCGCCGAGGCGGCCCAGGAGGAGAGCAAGTGAGCACCATCGCCGACCCCCGCGACATCCTGCTCGCACCGGTCATCTCGGAGAAGTCCTACGGACTGATCGAGGAAGGCACCTACACCTTCCTGGTGCACCCGGATTCGAACAAGACGCAGATCAAGATCGCCGTCGAGAAGGTTTTCGGCGTCAAGGTCACCAGCGTCAACACCGCCAACCGTCAGGGCAAGCGCAAGCGGACCCGCTTCGGTTACGGCAAGCGCAAGGACACCAAGCGCGCGCTCGTGACCATCTCGGCCGACAGCAAGCCCATCGAGATCTTCGGAGGCCCGGTCGCGTAAGCGGCTGGTCATCCAGAAAGTAGAGAAGAACTCATGGCAATCCGTAAGTACAAGCCGACAACGCCGGGCCGTCGTGGCTCCAGCGTCTCGGACTTCGCCGAGATCACCCGGTCGACGCCGGAGAAGTCGCTGCTGCGCCCGCTCACCAAGTCCGGTGGTCGTAACGCGCACGGTCGCATCACCACGCGTCACCGCGGTGGCGGTCACAAGCGTGCCTACCGTGTCATCGACTTCCGTCGCCTGGACAAGGACGGCATCCCGGCCAAGGTCGCGCACATCGAGTACGACCCCAACCGCACCGCCAACATCGCTCTGCTGCACTTCGCCGACGGCGAGAAGCGCTACATCATCGCGCCGAAGGGCATCCAGCAGGGCAGCCCGATCGAGTCCGGCCCCACGGCCGACATCAAGCCGGGCAACAACCTGCCGCTGCGCAACATCCCGACCGGTACCACGATCCACAACGTGGAGCTGCGTCCGGGCGGCGGCGCCAAGATGGCCCGTGCCGCAGGCATGAGCATCCAGCTGCTGGGCAAGGAAGGGCCGTACGCGACCCTGCGTATGCCCTCCGGTGAAATCCGCCGTGTCGACGTGCGCTGCCGCGCCACCGTCGGCGAGGTCGGCAACGCCGAGCAGTCGAACATCAACTGGGGCAAGGCCGGCCGTATGCGCTGGAAGGGCCGCCGTCCCACCGTCCGTGGTGTCGTCATGAACCCGGTCGACCACCCGCACGGTGGTGGTGAGGGTAAGACCTCCGGTGGTCGCCACCCGGTCTCCCCGTGGGGTCAGCCTGAGGGCCGCACCCGCAAGCCCAACCGTCCGAGCGACAAGCTCATCGTCCGCCGCCGCAAGACCGGCAAGAAGCGCTAAGGAGGAGGTAAGAAATGCCACGCAGCCTCAAGAAGGGCCCGTTCGTCGACGACCACCTCCTCGCGAAGGTGGACGTGCAGAACGAGAAGGGCACGAAGCAGGTCATCAAGACCTGGTCGCGTCGCTCGACCATCATCCCCGATTTCATCGGCCACACTTTCGCCGTCCACGACGGTCGCAAGCATGTCCCGGTGTTCGTGTCGGACAACATGGTCGGCCACAAGCTCGGTGAGTTCGCGCCGACCAGGACGTTCAAGAGCCACGTCAAGGACGACCGGAAGAGCAAGCGGCGATGACTGAAACCAACACCGAAACGGTTCAGAACCCGACTGCCCGCGCTACCGCCAAGCACGTGCGGGTCACCCCGATGAAGGCGCGTCGCGTCGTGGACCTGGTCCGCGGCAAGCGCGTCGAGGACGCCCTGGCGATCCTGAAGTTCGCGCCGCAGGCCGCGAGCGAGCCGGTCGCCAAGGTCGTGGCCAGTGCCGCGGCGAACGCCGAGAACAACCTCGGCCTGAACCCGGCCACCCTGGTCATCTCGACCGCGTTCGTCGACGAGGGTGCCACCATGAAGCGTTTCCAGCCGCGGGCCCAGGGCCGCGCGTTCCGGATCCGCAAGCGCACCAGCCACATCACCATCGAGGTCGAGAGCGTGCCCACTGCCGGCGCTGCCACTCGTAGCCGCCGGAAGGGAGGGGCAAAGTAAATGGGACAGAAAATCAACCCCCATGGCTTCCGCCTCGGTATCACCACCGACTGGAAGTCGCGTTGGTACGCGGACAAGCAGTACGCGGAATACGTGAAGGAAGACGTTCAGATCCGCAAGCTCCTCGCCACCGGCATGGAGCGGGCAGGCATCTCGAAGGTCGAGATCGAGCGCACCCGTGACCGCGTGCGTGTGGACATCCACACCGCGCGTCCCGGCATCGTGATCGGTCGCCGTGGCGCGGAGGCCGACCGCATCCGCGCCGAGCTGGAGAAGCTCACCAAGAAGCAGGTCCAGCTGAACATCCTCGAGGTCAAGAACCCCGAGTCGGATGCGCAGCTGGTCGCTCAGGGTGTCGCCGAGCAGCTCAGCAACCGTGTGGCGTTCCGTCGCGCGATGCGCAAGGCCATCCAGTCGGCCATGCGTTCGCCGAACGTCAAGGGCATCCGTGTGCAGTGCTCGGGCCGCCTCGGTGGCGCCGAAATGTCGCGCTCGGAGTTCTACCGCGAGGGTCGCGTCCCGCTGCACACGCTGCGCGCGGACATCGACTACGGCCTCTACGAGGCCAAGACCACCTTCGGTCGCATCGGCGTGAAGGTCTGGATCTACAAGGGTGACATCGTCGGTGGTCGTCGTGAGCTGACCGCCGCCGCCGCTGCTCCGGAGCGCCCGCGTCGCGAGCGTCCGAGCCGCCCGCGTCGTTCCGGTTCCGCCGGCACCACCGCGACCTCGACCGAGGTCGGTCGCGCCGCCACCGCTGTGGCGGACGCACCGGCAGAGAACCAGGAGGGCTGACGCATGCTGATGCCCCGTCGCGTCAAGCACCGCAAGCAGCACCACCCGTCCCGCTCCGGCATGTCCAAGGGCGGCACCGCGGTGGCGTTCGGTGAGTACGGCATCCAGGCTCTCGAGCCCGCCTACGTCACCAACCGTCAGATCGAGTCGGCGCGTATCGCGATGACCCGCCACATCAAGCGTGGCGGCAAGATCTGGATCAACATCTACCCCGACCGCCCGCTCACCAAGAAGCCTGCCGAGACCCGCATGGGTTCCGGTAAGGGTTCGCCGGAGTGGTGGGTCGCGAACGTGAAGCCCGGTCGGGTCATGTTCGAGATGTCTTACCCGAACGAGGAGATCGCTCGCGAGGCCCTGCGTCGCGCGATGCACAAGCTCCCGATGAAGTGCAGGATCGTGACCAGGGAGGAGCAGTTCTGATGGCTACCGGAACACCGGCCGCAGAGCTCCGCGAGCTCAACGAAGAAGAGCTCGTGGCCAAACTGCGCGAGAGCAAGGAAGAGCTCTTCAACCTGCGCTTCCAGATGGCGACGGGTCAGCTCGACAACAACCGTCGTCTGCGCGTCGTCCGCCACGAGATCGCGCGCATCTACACGGTCATGCGTGAGCGCGAGCTCGGCCTGGCCACGGCACCCGCTGGCAAGGGAGACGCGGCATGAGCGAGAACCAGGAAGAGCGCAACAGCCGCAAGGTACGCAGCGGCTACGTCGTCTCGGACAAGATGAACAAGACGATCGTCGTCGAGCTGGAAGACCGTCACCGGCACCCGCTCTACGGCAAGATCATTCGCACCACCTCCAAGGTGAAGGCGCATGACGAGAACGAGATCGCCGGCGTCGGCGACCGCGTTCAGCTGATGGAGACCCGTCCGCTGTCGGCCACCAAGCGCTGGCGTCTGGTCGAGGTCCTGGAGAAGGCCAAGTAAGGTCCCTCCTCGATCCATCGAGATCGTTACCACGAAGGCCCGTTTCCCCTGGGAAGCGGGCCTTCGTCATACCCGGACATGGAGTGGTGTCACCTTTGATACCATGGGCGAATGGCATGGACCATGCGATTGACCGACGAGGAAGAGGCGGCGCTCGCAGCGCAAGCCGAGGACGAGGGTCGGTCGAAGAACGAGATCATGCGCGACGCCCTGCGGGCTTACCTGCTGCGCAACCGGATCTGGGAAACCCCGCTCCTCGGTGACGACGAGACGTTCGACCTCGGCGGGCCGATCGGCAAGGACGACATTCATGATGCGATGAACCGGTCCGCATGATCGTCGTAGCCGACACTTCGGGTCTGCTCGCACTGTTCAATCGCTCGGACCCGGAGCACTTCGCGGTGCGGCGCGCAGCTGACTCGGCCAGCGCGCTGGTGGTCAGTCCATTGGCGCTGACCGAGGTCCACCATGTGGCCAGTGTTCGGGCGGGCCGCAAGGTCGCCGACCGCATTCTCGCGTTGCTCGCCGAGCGGATCGCGTCTACTCGCATCGTGCTGGCACAGGTCGACGCGGCGCAATTGGAGACCGCGATCTCGGTGCGGGCGAGGTATGACGGCCTTGATCTCGACTTGGTAGACGCGGTCGGGGTAGCTCTGGCTGCGGAGTTCGATACCGACGCGATCCTCACGTTGGATCGGCGCGACTTCCGCGTCCTCCGGCCGCTCAACGGCTATCCGGCGTTCCGGTTGTTTCCCGACGACTGCGACTGAATCACCCGCTGGAAATTCGGTGGCGGTGGGGTGGGTGGGGTGTCACGCTCTGGCGATGCGGGCCTATCGGGAGGTGCTGGCGGTCGGGGCGGTGCGGAATATTCTGCTGCTCGGGGCGGTGGTGCGGGTGCCGCACTTCGCGGGGGCCGTGCTGCTCGCGGTGCATGTCGTGGAGACGCTGCACGGGTCGTTTCTGCAGGCCGGGGCGCTGGCGATGGTGGTGACGGTGTGTGTCGCGATCAGCGGGCCGTGGCGGGGACGGTTGGTGGACCGGTTCGGGTTGCGGGCCACCATCGCGCCGGCGATCGTGCTCGGTGCGGTGTGCTGGTCGATCGCGCCGTTCGTGGGCTATCTGCCGTTGCTGATCCTGGCCGCGGTGGCCGGGTTGTACGACGTGCCGGTGTTCAGCGTGGTGCGGATGGCGGTCATCGCCGCGACGACGGAGCGGCAGCGTCAGCCCGCGCTGGCGCTGGAGGCGGTGTCGGTGGAGGCGGCGTTCATGGTGGGTCCGGTGCTCGGTGTCGCCGCTGCCGTGCACTGGTCGACCACGGCGGCGCTGTTCGGTAATCAGATGCTGGTGGTACTGGCCGGGGTGGTGCTGTGGGTGTGGAACCCGGCGCTGCGCAACGAGACCGGGGCGGCCGAACCCGTGCGACGGAACTCCTGGTTCCGCCTCGAATTCGTCGCCCTGTGCGGCACCACGGGCGCGGCGGTGTGCGTGCTGGCCGCCTCCGAGCTCACCTTCGTCTCGGCGGTCCGCGGATTCGACGCCGACCGGTGGCTCGGGCTGGTCATGGCGATCTGGGGCCTCGGCTCGCTGCTCGGCGGTCTCCTCTACGGCGCGCTCAGCCGCCCGCTCCCTTCCCACCTCCTGCTGATCGCCCTCGGTCTCAGCACGCTGCCCATGGCCGTCGCCACCGGCCCCGTTACCCTCGGCATCACCGGGTTCCTGGCCGGCCTCCTCTGCGCTCCGACCCTGACCGCCACCATCGACCACCTGAGCCGCATCGTGCCCGAGGGCGGCCGCGGTGAGGCGATCGGCTGGTACGGCGCTTCGATGACGCTGGGCAGCGCGCTCGGCAGCGTCCTGGGCGGGACGGCCATCGAACTCGGCGGCGCCAGATCCGGATTCGGCCTCGCCGGTGTGTTCGGCGTCGCCGTCGGCGTCGGGCTCGCGGTCCTTGTCGGTGTCCGTGCCGTGACGAACCCGCTCTCCGATGCCGCGTCTGAAACTGTCCGTGCGCAGGGGCGGATGCTCGACGGCGCCGGGTGACAGGAAGCGTCCCCGGCCCCACGGGGGTGGGGCCGGGGCGCGGATCGGGGGGGTCAGCCGGTGAAGGCGTAGGGCTGGCGGATCTTTCGGGCGAATTCGACGATGTTGGTGACGGTGCTGCCGGAGACGCCCACCTCCGCGCCGATGCTGCGGGCGGACCAGGACTGGTCGGTGAGTTCGAGGATTTCCTCGATCTGGGCCAGGGTCAGGCGCAGGGGGTTGCGGTGGGCGATCTGGCGGGCCAGGGCGCGGACCTCGTTGTCGTCGTCGAAGTCGTAGTCTTCGGTGAGGTCTTCTTCGGGCTCGTCCGAATCGGCGTCGTCCTCGGCGACGTCGACAGCATCGGGGGTTGCCGTGTGAATCGAGTGCGGTTCCACCAGATCGGACTCGGCAACGTCGGTCTCGGAGTCCGAAGCGAATTCGGCGTCGGTCTCGGTTCCGATGGCGGCACTGGCGTCGGTCTCGGTTCCGGAGGCGGCTTCGGACGTCGGTGGGCTGTCCGCCGAGCTGGATTCGCGCGCCGGTGTTTCGAGCACGCGGGGCAGGTCGGCGGTGGCGCCTTCGAGCGTGGGCTGGGCCAGCAGGGTGAGCTGTTCCGGCTCGTCGGCCGGCTGTGGATCCTTGTGCAGTACTACCGAATCGGTAGGTGCCGAGGTGTCGCCGTTGCGGTCACGGGCGACGGAGCCGGCGTGCGCCGTCGCCTCGGGAACCGGGTCGGTACCGGTCGCGTCGCCGGCGGGGGAGTGCGCGGCGGCGGTCACCGGTATTCGCCGCACGGCGGGGGAGCCGTTGACGCGGGTGTGGTCGCCGTTGCGGCGGTGCTCGGCGGCGGCTTTGTGGATGAGTTCGAGGGTGCCGGGCGCGCTCGACTTGTCGGCGGTGAGCCGGCGGGTGATCACCGGTGACTGCGGGCGCTCGGGCGTGCGAGGAGTGGCGAGCGGCGGTTCGTCGGCCGAGTTGCCTGTCAGCACAGGCGATTCCGTCCCTGCGGAGCGTGCGGCGGGCTTGTCGACCGGGTTGTCCACCGGCGCGGACGGTTCCGTCACCGTAGAGCGTGCGGCGGGTTCGTCGACCGGGTTGTCCAACGGCGCGGACGGTTTCGTCGCCGTAGAGCGTATGGCGGGCATGTCGACCGAGTTGTCTACCGGCGCGGACGGTTCCGTCACCGTAGAGCGCGCGGCGAGCTTGTCAGCCGAGTCATATACCGGCGCAGATGGTTCCGTCATGACCGAGCGCGAGGCGGTGTCGGTCAGAAGCTCGGAGGCAAACTCATCGACGGTGGGTTCGTTCTCGACAGTGCCGGTCTCCTGCGCGGACGGGTTGAGCGCGTCGGACTCGCCGGCTGCCGACGTGGTCGAGGCGTTCGGCTCGGCCACGCGCTCGGAGGTGGGCCCGTCGGCGACGGGAGCGTTCTTCGTGGGTGCCGTACCGAGGACGGCCTCGGCTGCGGGCGTCGGCGCATTCGCGGGTGCCGCGGTCGGGGTGAGCGGAGCGTCGACGGTGTCCGCCGCGGTGGCAGCGGAGGCGGCTGCGGGACTGTCGGTGTGGGCCTGCGCCGCCGCGAAGCCTGGTGTGGCCGGTGCCGACTCGATATCGAGCGCAGGCTGAACAGCCGCGCTGCGAACCGGCGCAGGCCCGATACCGGAAACCACCGGCTCGTCGGACGAAACCCGCTCGGTAGCGGCGTAATTCGCGGTGGACCCCGGCAACTCCACCGACGCCCCTTCGATCAGTACCGCGTATCGCGCCGAAACCCAGGCGTGCAACCAGATCACCACGCCCACCATCACCGGGGCGATGGAGAATTCGGCGGCCCGGCCGTAGGAGCCGCTGGCCAGGTGGGGGCCCGCGTTGAGGGCGACGGTGGTGCCGAGGAGGGCGAGTTCGAAGACGAGGACCTTGCCGCGTTCGAGTTCGCGTCCCCAGCGGGCGGCGGTGGTGGCGGCGACCATGATGGTGATGATCGGGATGGAGATCATCGCCTCGATGCCGAAACTGAGCCAGTACAGCGGATCGCTCATGTCGCCGCTGGGCACCAGGTTGTGCTGGACGTTCACGCCCGCCCACACCATTCCGAGGACGACGACGCCGATCAGCGCCCGCGACGACCATTCCGCCCTGCGGTAGAGCTGGGCGAGTCGCGCGTCAGGGCTGGCGACGCGGCGGCGGGCGGCCAGCGCCTTGCGGTGCCAGCGGGCGTCGGCCTCGTCGGAGCGGCGGATGAGGGCGCCGGTGCGCCGGTCGCGCTGCTCGGCGGCGAGTTCGTCGGCGACGGCGCGGCGCCGCTGTTTGCGGCGCTGGGCGCGGATCCACTCGGCCAGTTCTCGTTCGGCGCGGATCTCGGAGTCGGACAGTGCGTCGTAGAGGGCCGTGTCGTGCTGCAGCGGGAGCTTGCCGCGCGCGGTGGCGACCTGCTGTGCGAGTGCCGTGATCTCGGTGTTCGGCGAGCTGACGGCATCCTCCATCGACCGATCGTCGGACATCTGGCGCCTTCCGGTCACTCGAACATATGGACTATCGAACATATGTGTGATTGCCAGAGAGCGTAAACGCCGTCCGGTCGCCGGTCAACGACAACGGCGCCCGGAAGGGAAACCGGCGGTCCGACACGCCGGGGACAGGTCAGTCGCGTTCGGGGCGCAGTGCTCGTCGCTCGTAGTCGGCGCGCGCCGCCGAGGAACCGACGGCCGCGACCTGATTCGGCACGGTGCGGCGCAACGCGATATCGCGCACGCGCTGCGGGAGCAGGCCGACCAGCCGCAGCAGCGGTCCGACATGCGCGGGCAGGATCACCTCGAACCGCGGCCGCTCCACCACGTCGAGCACGGCGCGTGCCACGTCGGCGGGCTGGAGGAGTTGCGCTGCGCCGGTGGCGGTTCCGGCCGCGAGCTCGGTGTCGACCACGCCCGGCATGATCGCCGACAGCCGCACCCCGCTGCCGCGTAACTCCTCGCGCACCCCGGTGAGATAGCCGAGGACACCGTGTTTGGTTGCGGCATAGGTGGATTCACCGGCGGGGGAGACCTTGGCCGCCACCGAGGCGATGGTGACGATGTGCCCACGTCCACGCGTGCGCATCGCGGGCGCGGCCAGGCGCACGCCCCGGATCACCCCGTGCAGATTCACCGCGATCATCCGGGTGGTCGCCGTGTCGGGTTCGGTGTCGAACGCGCCGACCCACATCACGCCCGCGTTGTTGACTAGTACGTCGATCGGTCCGAGCAGCGCCTCGGTGGTGGCGAGGAAGTCGTGGAAGGAGCGCTCGTCGGTGACGTCGAGTTCGCAGCCGTGCACCGTGCCGGGGAGTTCGCTCGCGGTCGCGCGGGCGGTGGTCCCGGACAGGTCGCCGATGCAGACGCGGGCGCCGGCCTCGGCGAACTGCCGGGCGATCTCGCGTCCGATGCCTGCGGCGCCGCCGGTCACCGCGACGACCCGGCCGGCGTGGGTGCGTTTCATCGACAAAAGCCTTTCGATCCAGCGCGTATACCTTTCTGACATGATGTCATGTCAGAAAATCGTGGCCTAGTATTCCACGCAGTCGCACCAGAAGGACAGGGCTCCGATGACAGAACAGTCCGCCGAGCGCCCGGCGGGTCGGCGGTACTCGGGACGCACCCCCGCCGAGCGGGTGACGCAGCGCCGCGCCGCGCTGCTCGACGCCGCGCTCGAACTGTTCGGCACCCAGGGCTACGCGGCCGGCTCGGTGAAGCAGCTGTGCGGCATCGCGGGCCTGACGGAACGCTATTTCTACGAGTCCTTCCGCGATCGCGAGGACTGCCTGGCCGCGCTGTACGGCGAACTGACCGCCGGCCTGCGGGACCGCACCCTGGCCGCGCTGCAGATCGCCGGCCCCGACCTCGACGACATGATCACCGCGGGCCTAGCCGCCTTCATCGCCTACCTCACCGAGGACCCGCGCCGCGCCCGGGTGGTGCTCATCGAGGTGGTCGGCGTGTCGGCCACGATGGAGGAGCGCAGGCACGGCGTGCTGCGCGACTACGCCGAGCTGGTGGCGGGGTTGTGGGCGTCGGCGCGGGCCCGGCCGCTGCCCGAGCGCAGTCGTCTCACCTGCGTCGCTGTGGTCGGCGGGGTGAACCATCTCCTGGTCGACTGGCTGATGGACGAGCGCACCACCCACCCCGACGACCTGGTCGAGATCTGCGCGAACATCTTCGCCGCCGTCCGCGACGCCACCGACCCCGCCCTGGCGACCGACCGCTGACTCAGCGCAGCGCGGTGTGCCAGACGATGGCGGCGGCGAGGGCGCCCGCGCCGTTGAGCGACCAGTGCAGCGCGATGGGGGCGAGCAGGCTGCCGCTGCGGCGGCGCAGCCAGGTGAAGACGACGCCCGCGGCGGCGGTCGCGGCGACGGCGAGGGTGATGCCGATGACCTGGCCGACGATGCCGCCGCCGACGATCCCGGACAGGCCCTTGTTACCGCTGGTCAGGCCGAGCGAGGACGCGATGTGCCAGAAGCCGAACAACAGCGAGCCCGCCGCGAACAGTCCGCGCACGCCGAGCACCCGGTCGAGGGTGCCGTGCAGCACGCCACGGAATGCGAGTTCCTCGGGGATCACGGTCTGCAGCGGGATGACGATCATCGACGCGATGAGCGCGCCGGAGATCGTGGCGTACCGGTCGGCGAGGAAGAACGGCCGGGTGATCGGCAGCAACGCGCCGATGGCGACCGCGGTGAGCACGATGCCGACCGCGCCGAGCGCGTAGACCGTGCCGCGCCGCCAGTGCCGGGGTGACAGGCCGAGTTCTGCCCAGCCCAGTCCGCGCTTGCGCATCAGCGCCAGCAGCGCGAAGGCCGCCACCGGCACGGTGACGATATTCGCCCACGCGGTGGTGAAATGCGCGATGAGATTCGTCCCGGCGAGGACCACGACGACCACGGCGATATCGATGTACGCGTGCAGCGTGGGCCGGGGTGCGGCGACGGTGGCGGGAACTGGCACCCGACCGAGTGTACGGAAATATCACGAAATGGAAACGGCCGGATGAATGCCGGTCGCCAGGCGAATGTGGGGCCGACCGGGATCCAGGGCGCCGATCAAGATCGAAAATGGGGGCGGTGCTGTGAGCTACTCGACACCGGCCCAGCCGGGCAGGTCGGTCCAGGCCTGGAGACTGCGCGCGGTCTCGAACCGGCGCAATTGCCCGCTGAGCGGATCGGTGAATTCCAGCGACGCGGCCAGCAACTGCAACGGCCGGGTGTAGTCGTCGACCGATTTGTCGGTGACCACCGGATAGAAATCGTCGCCCAGAATCGGCACGCCGAGGCTGTTCATATGCAGCCGCAGCTGATGGGTGCGGCCGGTGTGCGGCCGCAGCCGGTAGCGCCCGAGCCCGTCGCGGTGCTCGACGAGTTCCACCTCGGTCTCGGCATTGGGCTCGCCCGGCACCTCCTGGGCGGCGAGGACCTGCTTCTCCTTGATGATCCGGCTGCGCACGGTGCGCGGCAGCTCGAGCGCCGGATCGTAGGGGGCGATCGCCTCGTATTCCTTGCGCACGGTGCGGCGATGGAACATCGTCTGATAGGCGCCGCGCGCGGCCGGGTTCACCACGAACAGCACCAGTCCCGCCGTCACCCGGTCGAGCCGGTGGGCCGGGATCAGATCCGGCAGGTCGAGTTCGCGGCGCAGCCGCACCAGCGCGGTCTGCAGGATGTGCTGCCCACGGGGGATGGTCGCCAGGAAGTGCGGCTTGTCGACCACCAGGATGTCGTCGTCACGGTGCACGACGCCGATCTCGAACGGCACCTCGATCTCGTTCGGCAGGTCCCGGTGGAACCACACCGCGCCGCCGGGGACGAAGGGCGCGTCCGGGGCGACCGGCCCGTCCAGATCCACGATCTCGCCCGACCGCAGCATCTCGTCGATCCGGGCTGGGTCCACCCGCGGCAGCCGCTCGACCAGGTGCTCGCGCACGGTCGTCCAGTGCCCGTCCTCCGGGAATCGGAGCCGGGCCGGATCGAGGCCGTGCCGCTTGGGCAGCGGCGGCTGCTGCCTGCGTCGCATGGACCCAGTGTCCACGGCGGGTCGGCGCGCTCGCGCCGGCGGCCCCCGATGTCAGGCCGTGCGGGTGGCGAGGCCGGGGTAGTCGACGATCAATCCGGACGGGTCGTAGTCGAGCGTGGCGTGGTAGTCGAAGGCGGGCGCTCGGTAGTCGTAGCGGTGCCCGGCGCCGTCGGCGAGCCGGCGATAGTGCTGCGGTAGCCGGCGCAGCGCGAGGTCGGTGGCACCGACGTAGACCGCGGGGGCGTCGGCGGCGTCGCCGATCGTGAGGCCGAGCCGGTGGACCGGCAGCGCGTTGGTGAACGCCGAGGCTTCCAGGTCGATGTCGAGACAGCCGTCGAACTCCGGCGCGGGCACACCGTCGACCTGCCAGCGGCCCAGGCCGTCGGACTGCACGGTGACCGAGCGCCGCGTGTCCGCGTATCGGCCGGTGACCTGCGCCGATCGCGTGTGCCAGCTGCCGTCCAGGCGTAGCCGGTAGTCGATCGCCCAGGCCAGTCCGTCCTCGACCGCCGTCGCGCAGCCCTCGACCAGGATTCCGCGTTCGTCGTCGCGGAAATAGGTCACTTCGAACCCGGTGCGCGCCTGCTGATGCCGCCAGGCGGCCGAGGGTGGCAAAGGGGTGAACACCATAAAGGCATTCCCGGAATTCTCGTGCTCAATCGCTAACCGGCGCGCTGGTCGAGGACCATCAATTTCGCTTCGACCAGGGTGTGCCGGGCCCGTCGCCGTACCCGGCACAGATCGACGCTGCATTCGAGGTGAATCTGCATGGCCCGATGCGCCTGTTCGGGTGTCAGGTTTCCGGGGTCGGTGTAGCAGTCCGTGGTCGCCGAAATTATTGACGTGACAAACATATTCGCTCTCCCGCCGCGAAAAGGGATTCGGAGGTAGGGAGGAAATTACGCCCGGTATGTCGAATTGCCGAGGGGGTTGACTGGCAGTTCACACAAGCTTCCCCGGTCGGCCACAACCGCTCAACTTAGGCTAACCTACCCTTGGCACACTGCCGTGGACAGGTCGAGAGGGCGAGAAGGTATGACGGTGCAGGTAGCGCCGCCGCCGGGGGCGGAGTCGGGGAACCGGCTGCCCAGGGCGGCCGCGAAAGCGCAGAAACAACAGGAGGCGCAGGCGCGCAAGGAGATTCTCGCGCCGGTGTCGGGGATGCTCACGGTGGCGAGCCTGCTCGTCGCCCTCGCCTCGATCTGCACCGTGGTCCCGTTCCTGCTGATCGTGCAGGCCTGCCGGGAACTGCTGGAGTCCCCGGTCGACACCGACCGGGTGTGGTGGTTGTTCGGCGCGGCCGTCGTCGTGCTGGTGGTGCGCGCGCTGCTGCAGGCTGTCGCGCTCACCTGGTCGCACGCCGTCGACGCCGGCTACCAGCTGACCCTGCGCCGGGCACTGGCCGACAAGCTCACCCGGGTCCCGCTCGGCTGGTTCGGTGAACGCAGCTCCGGCGAGGTCAAGACGTATCTGCGCGACGACGTCGAAGCGCTGCACTACCTGGTCGCGCACGCCCGGCTGGAGTTCGTCGGCGCGCTGGTGGTGCCGCTGGTCACCCTCGGTTACCTGTTCACCGTGGACTGGCGGCTCACCCTGGTGCTGCTGATCCCGCTGATCGCCTACTTCTTCCTGTTCGGCAAGATCATGGACCGCGACGGCCGCGACCGGCTCGCGGTCTACACCCGCTGGGAGCGGCGCACCGCCGAGGCCACCATCGAATTCGTCGACGGCATCCAGGTGGTGCGCGCGTTCGGTCAGGCGGGCAAGGCGCACACCGAGTTCCAGGCGGCGGTCGACGGCCAGGTGCAGGCGGCGCACCGGATGAAGATGCCGATCATCCGCGTGCAGTCGGCCTCCGACATCGTGGTGATGCCGGTCTTCGTCATGCTGATCGTGATCGTCGGCGGGCTCGGCTTCGTCGGCCTCGGCTGGGTGGACCCCCTCGACCTGCTGCCGTTCCTGCTGGTCGGGCTGGGTATCGGCAGTTCGCTGCTCGGCCTCGGCTACGGTTCGCAGGCCCTGCGCGCCGGTGCGGCCGCGGCGCAGCGCCTGCACGAGCTGCAGCGGACGCCGGAGCTGGAGATCGTCGCGTCGACCACGGCGGCGGGCGGTCCGGACGGTGTCGTCCGCTTCGAGGGTGTCGAATTCGCCTACCGCAGTGGTCACGACGTGCTGCGCGGCATCGACCTCGAGCTGACGCCGGGCACCATCACCGCGCTGGTCGGCCCGAGCGGCTCGGGCAAATCGACGCTGGCCAAGCTGCTGCCCCGGTTCTACGACGTGGGCGCGGGCCGGATCACCATCGACGGCCGCGACATCCGCGAATTCAGCAGCGAAGAGCTGTACCGCACCGTCGGATTCGTGTTCCAGGACGTGCGCCTGATCCGCGGCTCGATCCGGGAGAACCTGCTGATCGCGCGCCCCGACGCCGACGACGCCGCCATCGAGCGGGCCAGCCGGGCCGCCCAGATCCACGACCGGATCACGGCGCTGCCGCGCGGCTACGACTCCGAGATCGGCGTCGACGCCACCCTGTCCGGCGGTGAGGCGCAACGGCTCTCGATCGCCCGCGCCCTGCTGGCCGACACCCCGGTGCTGGTGCTCGACGAGGCCACCGCCTTCGCCGACCCCGAATCCGAGGCCGCGGTCCAGGACGCGCTGGCCGCGCTGGTCGCCAACCGCACGGTGCTGGTGATCGCGCATCGCCTGCACACCATCACCGGCGTCGACCGGATCCTGGTGCTGGAGAACGGCACCCTCGTCGAACAGGGCACACACGCCGAACTGCACGCCGCGGGCGGGTTGTATCAGCGGCTCTGGGAGATCAACGAGGCCGCGCTCGGCACGCTCGCGCTGGTGGAGGAAACACGATGATCCGCAAGGTTTTCCGGCTCGTCCCCGACGAGTTCGCCCCGCTCATCCCGCGCCTGCTCGCGGCCATCGTGATCCAGGCGCTGTGCCAGGCCGTCGCGTATCTGCTGCTGGTGCCGGTGCTGGAGGCGCTGTTCGGCGACGATCTGGACCAGGCCTGGCTGTGGGCCCTCGGCATGGCCGCCGCCGTGGCGGGCGTGATCGTCTTCGGCTATCTGCAGGCCGTGATCGGGCTGCGGATCGGGCTCGGGATGCAGCGCGGGCTGCAGACCCGCCTGGGCGATCAGCTCAACGCGCTGCCGCTGGGCTGGTTCGAGGGCCGCGACGCCGGTCCGCTGTCGCGGGTGATGGTCGAGCAGGTCCGCGAGATGCAGGGCCTGATCGCCTACCTGCTCACCAAGGTGCTCACCGGCATCATCGTGCCGCTGGTCGTCGCGCTCGGCATGCTGGTCGTCGACTGGCGGATCGGCGTGGCCATGCTGCTGGCCGCGCCGGTGCTCTACCTGGTGAACAACCTGGCCAACCGGGCCTACACGGGCGCCGACGCGCGCCTGCACGCCGCGGCGGCCGAGGCCGATTCGCGGGTCGTGGAATTCGCGCAGGCGCAGCCGGTGCTGCGGGCCTTCGGCGCGGTCGGCGCGGGCAACAAGGCGCTGGACGCGGCGCTGGTCGGGCAGCGCTCGGCGGTGCGCAAGATGATGGTCGCGACGGTGCCGGGACTGATCGTCTTCGCGCTCTTCGTGCAGGCGGTGTTCCTGGTGCTGGCCTACATCGCGGTGGTGCAGGTGACCGACGGCTCGATCTCGGCCGCCGCGGCGATCGCGCTGATCGCGGTGAGCTCGCGCTTCATCGAACCGGTCAACCAGGCCGCGCAGCTGGGCGCCGCGCTGCGCTCGGCCGCGGCCGCCGCCGACCGGATCACCGATCTGCTGGCCGAGCCCACCCTGCCGGCGCCCACCGAGCCGGTGACCCCCGGCGCGCCCGCGGTCGTCTTCGACGACGTGAGCTTCGGCTACCGCCCCGGCGAGCCGGTGTTGTCGAACCTGTCGTTCACCGTGCCCGCGGGCACGACCACCGCGATCGTCGGACCCAGCGGTGCGGGCAAGACCACGCTGCTGCGCCTGGCCGCCCGCTTCTACGACGTGGAGTCCGGCGCGGTGTCGGTCGGCGAACACGATGTGCGCGAACAGCCGTCGGAGACCCTGCTCGATCAGCTGTCGCTGGTCTTCCAGAACGTCTACCTGTTCAACCGTTCGGTGGCCGACAACATCCGCATCGGCAAGCCCGGCGCCACCGACGCCGAGCTCGACCGCGCGGCGGTCGCGGCCAGGGTCGACGAGATCGTCGAGCGCCTGCCCGACGGCATCGACACCATGGTCGGCGAGGGCGGCACCTCGTTGTCCGGCGGTGAGCGCCAGCGGGTTTCGATCGCCCGCGCCCTGCTCAAGGACGCGCCGATCGTGCTGCTCGACGAGGCGACCAGCGCGCTCGACCCGCACAGCGAGGCCGTGGTGGTGCGCGGCATCCACGAATTGACCAGGGACAAGACGGTTCTCGTCGTCGCGCACCGGCTCTCGACCATCGCGCACGCCGACCAGATCCTGTTCCTGGACAACGGGCGGATCGCCGAACGCGGCACCCACGCGGAACTGCTGGCGCTGGACGGGCGCTACGCCGCCTTCTGGAACGAGCGCGAACGCGCCACCGGCTGGCGACTGGAGTCCGTCTCCGCCTGATCCGGACCGAAAAGGGGCCGTCGCGCGTGCGACGGCCCCTTTTCGTGTGTTCAGAAGCCGCGCAGGCGATCCGGTGTGATGTGGATCGGGGTCGAGTACGTCTGGAAGAACTCGTCCTCGGTCATCTTGATGTCGACGAAGCCCTGCGTGTATTTGCGCACGTAGTCGGCCACCGTCTCCGCGCTCACCGGCTCGCCGACCCGCGCGGTCCCGGTGAACACGGCGACCTCGCCGCCGGTGTCGGTGCTGTTGAAGTTCAGCGCCACCCGGGGATTGCGGGCGAGGTGGGCCAGCCGCTTCGCCGCGGGCATGGTGTAGATCAGGAACGTCGAGTCCTGCCACAGGAACCACACCGGGTTGGGTTGCGGGGTGCCGTCGGCGCCGAGGGTGGTGAGCCAGATGACGTGCTCGTCGGCCAGGCGGCGGGCCACCTGGGCGCCGAAGGGAGTGCTCTCGTCGGGAACGGTCACGGTGTGCTCCTCGCGGGGTCGGGTGCCGGACGGCGTCCTGGTCTCCACCTTGGCCGAACTCGGCCGCGACCGCTACCGGCCCGCCACCGGTCCGCCCTCGACGCCGGGGTGCGCGGCCGCCGCTGCCGCGATCGCGGCGTGCTCGCCGCGTAGGAACGGCACCAGGATGTCGTTGGCGGTGCGCTGGGTGTCCACCGCGTCGCGCGATCCGGCGAACAGATTGCGGGCCACGACACGGACCGGTGCGGCGAGGAATTGGTGCACGTCGGCGAAGCCGTAGTGGTCGGCGTCGGTGATCTCGTAGCGGAAGCCGGGGGCCCGCAACCGGTGCAGGACGGCGTTGTTGCCGTCGGTGTAGCGCGCGGAGTGGCCGGTCACGTCGTGGTCGCTCTCCAGCAGCAGTACCGGGCGGTCCAGCGAGCGTTCGGTCAGGTCGCCGTAGAGCGTGCCGTCGATATTGGCGGCGGCGGTCAGGCGCGGATCGGTGGACAGCGCCGACAGCGCGGCGGCGCCGCCGAGGGAGTGGCCGATCGCGGTGACCTGGGCGAGGTCGACGCGGCCCGCCAGCGGGCCGAGCGTGTCCGGTCGGCCCAGCTGGTCCAGCACGAAACGCAGGTCGGCCGTGCGGGTGTCGAGGCGTTCGGTCATGTACCGGAGCTGGTCGGGATCGTCGGCGGCGATGTTCTCGACCGTGGTGGCGACGGTGCCGTCGGCCAGTTCGGTGACGCCCGATTCGTAGGGATGGTCGACGGCGAGGACGACGAAACCGCGACTGGCCAGGTCGGTGGCGAGTCCGGTGTAGAAGGCGCGCGGCGCGCCGTAGCCGGGGGAGAACAGCACCACCGGCCAGCGTTCCCGCTCCGGCGCGACATCGACGTCGGCCGCCGCGTTGGTGTCGATGTGGCTGTAGTTCGACAGGACGAAGCCGGGAATCATCGACACCCGATCGGGCAGCCTGCCGTCGCCGTCGAGGTAGACGTACTGCCTGCCGGAGACCTGCTCGGCCGGATACCAGGCCTGCGCGACGACATTGCGCCGGTCATCGGCCGCGGTCACCGGCTCGGGCCGCGACTCGTCGACCCAGCGGAAGATCTCCGAGCCGACCGCGTAGGGCCCGGTGGGTTCGGGCAGCTCGGGCACCGGCGGCAGCGCCCACGGCAGCAGCGACAGCGCGGCGAGAACCCCGATCCCGGAGCGGAACAGCACGCGCTTGCCCGCACCCGCGGTCATCACGAACGCGAACATCACCGCGATCAGCAGGTAGGCGGGCAGCCAGTGCCAGTAGTAGTCCTCGACGATCGCCAGCAGCAGGGCGTAGATGACGAGGACCGGCAGGGCGAAGGGTGCGGCCCGCCTGCCGATCCGGGGCGCGGCGACCAAGGTGATCGCCAGCGCCACGGTGGCCACCAGCAGGACGGCGTCGAGGACGGACACGCGCGCTCGTTTCGCTCGGGGTCGGTGCGCGGATCACCGACCGGCTCGATCAGCTTGCCGCGGTGGCGGCTACGCGCGCATCGGCACCGAGGCCGATCCGTGGTCACCCCGGAGGATGACCGCGGGTCTCACTTCCAGTAGGCCTGCGACTTGATCGCGGTCTTGGGCAGCGCGTGCTGACCCTTGAGCGTCTTCACGATCGAGCGGGTGGTCTGGCCGCAGCACGCGACCCACGCGAAGGCGTCGCCCGCGCAGCTCATCTCCTGCGCGGCCTCGCGCATCAGCCTGCCGTCGTCGACCCGCTGCAGCCAGGTGAGCTGGTGGTGCGGCTTGTTGCGCACCGGGATGGTCTGGTCGGACTCGTACTGCCACTCCAGCCAGACCCGCGCCGGGGTGTCACCGATGGCGTCGAGCAGCGAGTTGATGGCGGGCAGCGAGGCGGTGTCACCGAAGACGACGTACTCGCCGGGGGTCTGCTCGGGGAGCTGGAAGTCCGAGCCGAGGACCGTCGCCTCGAGCGGGTCGCCTGCCTTGGCGCGGGCGGCCCAGTTGGCGGCCGGGCCGTTGTGCAGCGCGAAGTCGATGTAGGCGGTGCCGGTCTCGGGGTCGGGGTCGACGAGGGTGTAGCCGCGGTGGTGCAGCTTGTCGCTCTCGGCGTCGGGGATCCACAGGCGGATCCACTGGGTGGGGTGCACGGGGTGGTCGGCGAGCAGGCCGCCCAGGTCGACGCCGATCCGGATGAACTTGTCGGTGATCTGCTCGGAGGACGTCACCGTCAGCTTGTAGTCGGCGCCACCCCAGGCCTTGGTGATGAGGCCGTTCAATCCCTTACCCATGCCGTTAGGTTAGCCTAAGGTCACTTGTTTGTCTGCATAGGCGTTCGGGGGGCGCGTTGGTCAGATAAGGTAAGCCTATGCAAATATGGGGTTCGTGTCCGGGGATTCGCCCTGTGGACGATCCCGGCGCGATATGCGTGAGAGAGCGGAGAACGAACCGGTGGAAACCCTCCTGGTAGTCGGCGCGGGGCCGAAAGCCCTTGCGGTGGCAGCGAAATCGCACGTCCTGCGCACTCTCGGCCTGCCCGCGCCGCGCGTGGTCGTCGTGGAGTCGCACGCGGTCGGCGGCAACTGGCTGCCCAGCGGCGGCTGGACCGACGGACAGCACCGCCTCGGCACCAGCCCCGAGAAGGACATCGGCTTCCCGTACCGCTCCACCTGGGCGCGCGGCCACAACCGCGAGATCGACCAGGCGATGTCGGCCTTCAGCTGGACCGCGTTCCTCATCGAACACGGCACCTACTCCGAATGGATCGACCGCGGCAGGCCGAGCCCGCAGCACCACGTGTGGGCCAAATACCTGCAGTGGGTGGCCAAGTCGATCGATCTCGACCTGGTTCTCGGCCGGGTCACGAGCATCGGCCACGGTGGCACCGGTGAGCAGTGGCAGGTCGAGGTCGTCGACGCCGACGGCAACCGCTCCGAGCTCACCGCCGACGGACTGATGATCACCGGCCCCGGCCGCAGCAGCCGCGCGCTGGCCGAGGACCCGCGCGTGCTCAGCATCGCCGAGTTCTGGGATCTGGCAGGCAAGCGCAGCCTGCCCGCCGCCTCCCGCGCCGCGGTGATCGGCGGCGGCGAGACCGCGGGTTCGGCGCTGGACGAGCTGGTCCGGCACGAGATGCTGACCATCTCGGTGATCTCGCCGATGGCCACCCTCTACACCCGCGGCGAGAGCTTCTTCGAGAACTCGCTGTTCAGTGATCCGGTGAAGTGGAACGCGCTCAGCATCCAGGAGCGCCGCGACGTGATCCGCCGCACCGACCGCGGGGTGTTCTCGGTGCGCGTGCAGGAGAGCCTGCTCGGCGACAACCGGGTCCACCACCTGCAGGGCCGGGTCACCAAGATTGCGGCGCAGGGCGAGGCGCTGGCGCTGACCCTCAGCAACGAGCTGCGTGCCGACCAGGTGCACAACTTCGATCTGGTCGTCGACGCCACCGGCGGACAGCCGCTGTGGTTCGTCGACCTGTTCGACCAGCAGACCGCCGACCTGCTCGAACTCGCGGTGGGCGGCCCGCTCACCCAGCAGCGGATCGAGTCCTCGATCGGCTACGACCTGGCCGTCACCGGCCTGGCGGGCAAGCTGTACCTGCCGAACATGGCGGCCATGGCGCAGGGCCCCGGCTTCCCGAATCTGTCCTGCCTGGGCGAACTCTCGGACCGCGTGCTGCGCACCGAGCCGGCCAGGGCTCGCGCCGGCGCGGCGCTCGCCGCTCGCTGAGTTTTCGGAGCGCTGGCGCGCTCGAGGTCGCGGCCCCTTGGGTCCCGCCGGTCAGGCACCGTTGCTTGCTCCTTCGTCGCGTACGCAACGGCGCCTGACCGGCGGGACGGCCGCGACGGCCGCTGCGCGGCCTGCCCCTCCTCGGGGTCGGGGCGTGCGGGGCCCGGTGGGAGTCAGTCGCGGGCGACCGGGAGGTCGGCCGGGGTGCGCGGGGTCGCGTAGAGGGCGATGCGGCGGGTGGGGCGGACGTCGAATTCGCCGACGCGGTGCCAGCCGATCTTGTCGAAGCTGCGGCAGATGGCCTGGTTGCGGTGGTCCGGGTCGCCGACCACGCGGCGGCATTCGGGATTCGCGGCGAAGATCGCGGTGGCCATGCCTGCGATCCAGGCGGACATGATGCCCTTGCCGATCACCCGGGTGTCGGCGGTGGCGATGTGGAAGCCGATGTCGCCGGGGCGGGCGTCGTAGAGGCGGCCGATCTCGTCCTTGGCGGCGCGGTACAGCTCGATGTAGGCGATGTCGCGCACGCCCAGCTCGGGCTCGCCGAGGACGGCGAAGTCGAGGCTGAGAATGTGTGGGCGCGAATAGGTTCCGGCCAGCTGGGCCCGGATGTCGGCGCGGCGGCGGTCGGCGTCGTAGTCCTGTTCCCAGGACTCGAGCAGGTGCGGGCGGGCCATCCACTCGGCCAGCAGCTCGGGGTCGGTGCCGTCCGGGTCGGCTACGCGCATCGAGAACGGTGCCTCGAACACCGGCAGCGCGGGCGCCGGCGCTGCGGCCACGTCGGCGGGCAGGTCGGTCTGCTCGCGGGGCAGCACGTAGGGGGTCCCGGCGCGGGTCATCAGCTGGGTGCTCCGTTCGATCATCACCTTGGTCAACTCAGTTGGTAAGGCTAGCCTATACTAATGCCCGGGTGTTACTGTTGCCCAACCGATCGCCCGGTGGTTGCCGGAGAGTGCCCGAACCGGGTCGGCATCGGAGGCAACAGGATTCGCCCCGGTCCCGGACGACCGTGCCGGGCGGACCCGTGCCTGGAGCACGGTTGGACAGTGTGAAAACGGCGACGTGGCGACGCGGCGCCGGTGAGGGAGAACGACATGGCAAGAGAACTCGGCTGGATCCGGCAATTCCAGGCTCCCCGGACCGATTCCCTACCGCCGCTGATCGTCTTCCCGCACGCGGGCGCGGGCGCCTCGGCCTACCGGGTGTTCGCCAAGCGTATGAGCCAGGATTTCGACACAGTCATCGTGCAGTACCCGGGTCGCCAGGATCGCGCGCGCGAGGCCGCCGCCGAGACCCTGCCCGAGCTCGCCGCCGGTGCCTTCGAGGCCTTTCGCGCCTCCGCCCACGACACCGGCGCGCCGGTCACCGTCTTCGGGCACAGCATGGGTTCGCTGGTCGCCTTCGAATTCGTCCGGCTGGCCGAGGCCGCCGGGTTGTCCGTGCGTTTGCTGGTGACCTCCGCCGCGGCCGCGCCGCATCGGATCGCCGACCTGCCCGGCCATCCCACCGAGGACGAGGAATTGCTCGACCACATGGCCACGCTCAACGGCACCGGCGCCGACGTGATGGGCAGCCGTGACGTGATGCGGATGGCCCTGCCCGTCCTCAAGGCCGACTACCGGGCCTTCGACGCCTACTCCTGCGGCACCGACGTGCAGGTCGCCGCGCCTCTGCTGGTGCTCGGCGGCGACGACGACCCGTTCGTCGGCCCGCGCGACCTCTACGCCTGGGAGACCAACACCAGCGGTGGAATCGAGGTGAACCTGTTCGAGGGCGGGCACTTCTATCTCGACGAGAACCTGGACGCCGTCGCCGAGGCGCTGGCCGGTCAGGCGATCAGCCGATGAGCCCCGAGTCCGACCCGATCGTCATCGTCGGCATGGGCGTCGAGGCGCCCGGCGGCGTCGACACCCTGCCCGCGTACTGGGCGGCGCTGGCCGAGGGCCGCGAACTGATCGGCCCGTTCCCCCGGGATCGCGAGTGGCCGCTCGACGAGCTGTTCGCCCTCGGCAGGCTCGACGGCTGGGCCCCGGTCCGCGACGCGGGCGGGTTCCTCGACGGCGCCACCGAATTCGACGCCCAGTTCTTCGGCATCACCCCGCGTGAGGCGGTCGCGATGGACCCGCAGCAGCGGGTCGCGATGCGGGTGGCCTGGCGCGCGCTCGAGCACGCGGGCATCAATCCCGGTGCGCTCGAGGGTGTTTCGGCGGGTGTCTGGATGGGCGTGTCCGCCGCCGAGTACGGGCCGCGCGTCGGCGAGGTCAACGAGTACAGCGGCTACCGGGCCACCGGCACCGCGCTCGGCGCCGTCGCCGGACGCATCTCGCACGGGCTCGGCCTGGTCGGTCCATCGATCAGCGTCGACACCGCGTGCGCGTCCTCGCTGACCGCCGTGCACCAGGCCGCCTCGGCCATCCGGGCGGGCGAATGCGACTGGGCGCTGGCAGGCGGGGTGTGCGTGATGGGTTCGCCCGGCGCGTTCTACGAGTTCTCCAAGAACAACGCCATCGCCACCGACGGGCACTGCCGCTCCTACGCCGCCGACCCGACCGGGACCCTGTGGGGCGAGGGCGCGGGCGTGATCGTGCTGGAACGGCAATCGCGTGCCGAGGCGCTCGGCCACCGGATCTACGGGCAGCTGCTCGGTTCGCGGGTCAACCACAACGGCGCGGGCGCGCCGATCGCGGTGCCCAGCGCGGCCGCGCAGCAGCGGCTCATCGAGGCCACCGTGGCCGCGGCGGGCATCAGCGCGCACGACATCGGCTTGATCGAGGGCCACGGGACCGGCACCGCCGTCGGCGACCCGCTCGAACTGACCGCGCTGGCCGCCACCTACGGCGACCCGGAGCGCGCGGAAGGCCCCCTGCTGGGCTCGGTGAAGTCCAACGCGGGCCACGCCCAGGCAGCCTCGGGCATGCTCGGGCTCATCAAGGTGCTGCTGTGCGGTGCGCACGGCGCCATCGCGCCGAGCCTGTGGGCCGACGCCCCGACCACCGACATCGACTGGGACGCCACCAGTCTGCGGCTCGCCGCCGCGCTCACCGACTGGGCGCCCGACGCGGACGGCATGCGCTACGGCGCGGTGTCCTCGTTCGGCGTCGCGGGAACCAACGCGCACGCCATCGTCGGCCTGCCGGTGCTGGAGGAGACCAACCATGGCTGAGTACCGTCTGCCCGACGGCCGCGTTCCCGTCCTGCTGTCCTCCGACAGCGTCGACGGCCTGCGCGCCGAGGCCGTCGCCGTGGGCGACTACCTGCGCGCCCATCCCGGCGTCACCGCGGAACGCCTGGCGGACATGCTGTTCCGCACCCGCGTCGCGCGCCGCCGCCGGGCCCTGATCCTGGCGACGCCGTCGGCCGCCGACCCGGCCGAGCTGCTCGCCGCCCTCGACGCGATCGCCGCCGACCAGCCGCACGAGCTGGTCGTGCGGGCCGACACCGCGGCGAGCGCCCGCAAGGTGGGCTTCGTGTTCCCCGGTCAGGGCAGCCAGCGTCCCGGCATGGGCGCGGTGTTCTACGAGCTGTCCGACGCCTACCGCGCCGTCGTCGACGAGTGCGCCGCCATCCACGCCGAACGCTTCGGCCACGCCCAGCCGCTGCACTACCTGCTCGGTCACGAGGGGCAGTACGAGGACACGGTGTGGGAAGTGCAGCCCGCCCTGATGTTCCACATGACCGGCCTGGCCGCGCTGTGGCGGGCCGCGGGCGTCGACCCCGACGCGACCGTCGGCCACAGCCAGGGCGAACTCGCCGCGGGCGCGGTTTCCGGCGTGATGACGCTGCGCGACTCGGTGCTCGCGGTGACCCACCGCGCGCTGCTCGCCGACCGGCTGTCCCCGCGCGGCTACTCGATGGCCGTCTTCGGCATGGACCGCGAGAGCGTGGAAGCGCTGATGGCCCGCAACTCCAGCTGGGCCGAGCTGGCGGTCGTGAACTCGCCGCACATCATCGCCATCTCCGGTGAACGCGGCGCGGTCGTGGAGATGGTGGAGGCGGCCACCGCGCGTGGCCAGTTCGCCAGGGAGATCCGGGTGGCCTTCCCGGCGCACACTTCGATCGTCGCCGAGGTCCGGTCCGAATTCGAGGGCTTCCTCGGTGACGAGATGAGCTCGCCGAACTTCGCCGCCACCGAGATCCCCTGCTACGGCGCCACGCTCGGCGAGCCGATCACTCCCGACCTGCTGCAGGAGCAGTACTGGTACTGGAACCTGCGCAACCGGGTGCGCTTCGACCGCGCCGTGGTCAGCGCGGGCAGCGACGGCGTGGACCTGCTGATCGAGGTTGCCGAGCATCCGGTGCTGCAGCTGGCGCTGCAGGAGAACCTGAGCCTGGTCCCGAACCGTCCCGGCCTGCCCCCGCGCGACTTCCGCGTGCTGGGCACCTCCCTGCGCACCGCCGACGGCCTGTCGGAGTTCACCCGCAACCTCGCCCAGGTCGCGGTGCTCGACAGCACCTACCGCTGGGACGCGCTGCGTGTGGACGACGCGGTGTCGCTGCCGCTGCGCGACTTCCCGCACACGGTCACCGCGTCCAAGCGCCTGTGGGCGCCGCTGGGCGCCAACGTCACACCGGCCGAGCTGGTCGTCGAGACGCCGAAACCACAACGGCTGGTGGAACAGTGGACGCCGGTGCAGCGCCGCACCCTCACCGCCCCGCGCAACCTGCTCATCGTCGACCACACCGGCGCCTGCGTCGACCTGGCCACCGCGCTGCTCGCGGCCGCCGACCGGCACGGCGCGGGCGCGCGCGTCTTCGGCCCGGCCGACCTGGCCGCCGACGCCGCGTTCACCCTCGGGGACGGTTCGCCCGCCGACACGGTCGTGGTGCTGGTGCCGCCGACCACCGACGACGACACCGCCGCCGCGATCGACGCGCTCACCGCCTTCTACGCCGACCGCCCCTGGGCCACCGCGCTGTCCGCGCTGCGTCCCGGCGGCGAATGCTGGCTGCTCACCGTGGGCGGCGAGACCGTCCGCGACGGCGATCCGCTGCCCGCGCTGTTCCAGTCGGGCGTCACCGCCGGCTTCCGCAGCGTCGGCATCGAGCATCCCGGCATCCTGTTCCGGCACCTCGACCTCGCCGCGACCGAACCGGTCTCCGGGCAGGCCGCCAAGATCGTCGGCGCCCTGCACTCCAGCGGTGAGGCCGAGCTGGCGCTGCGCTCGGGCAAGGTGTTCGTCAAGCGCCTGGTCGCCGACACCGTCACCGACAGCGGCTCGCTCGGCGCCGGGCTCGACCACGTGGTGATCATCGGCGGCACCGGTCAGCTGGGGCTGCGGTTCACCGATCATCTGGCACGGGTCGGCGCGGGCCGGGTCACCCTGCTCAGCCGCAGCGGCGAAACTCCCGCGCTGGCAGGCGAGCTCAGCCGTCTGCGTGGTCTCGGCGACACCGAGATCGTGGTGCGCGCCTGTGACGTGAGCGATGCCGCCGCGGCGGCCGCCTTCGGCGCCGAGATCGCCGACCGCCCGGTCGACCTGGTGATCCATGCCGCCGTCAACTACGTCGACGCCGAACTCGGTCAGATCACCGAGGACGCCGTGCGCACCGCCGCGAGCGCCAAGCTGCACGGCCTGGACAACCTCGTCGACTCCGTCCCGCTGACCGGCGACGCGCGCGTGCTGCTCTGCTCGTCCATGGCGGCGACCCTGGGCGGGCGCGGCCAGATCCTCTACGCGGTGACCAACCGCATGCTCGACGGCGCCGCGCGCCGGCTGCGCGCACGCGGCATCGCCGCGAGCAGTCTGCAATGGGGCCTGTGGAGCGTGGCCGGTCCGCTCGACGACGCCGGGTTCGCCCGGGTCGAGGAGGCGGGCGTGTACCCGATGGTGCCCGCCGACGCCATCGCGGCCGGACTCGTGGAGCCGGTCCGCGACGGCGTGATCATCGCTTCCGACTGGGACTTCCTGCGCGACGTGCTCGGCGCGTTCGGCCAGGCCAGCCTGCTCACCGGCCTCGAATCGAATGTCCCGGCGCGGCAGGTGAGCTCACCCGCCGAGATCGCGAGCCCGCAACCCGCGCCCGACGCCGTCCCGGCGGCGCCGAGCGCCGCGCCTGCCGCGGGGGTCCCGCTGGACCTGCGCATGCGCACCGAGCTGCTCAAGGTGATCGGCGGCGACAGCGCCGAATCCATCGACGCCACCATGCCGTTGGTCGCGCTCGGCCTGGACTCGTTGCAGGCCTTGGACTTCCGCAAGCGGGTCAAAGCGGAGCTGGACCAGGACCTGCCGGTCGCGGCGATTCTCGGCGGCGCGTCGCTCGACGACGTCGTGCTGCTCATGGCACAGAACACCAACCAGGGCTGAGGGGCCGAAAGAACATGTCTGACACCGAAGCCACCCTGTCCGTCGCGGAACGCCGCAAGCTGCTGCTCCAGCAGAAGCTGCGGGACAGCGGCATGGCCGCCGCCACCCCGGAACCCGTCGCCGTGCCGCGCATCGCGGCGGGGGAGCGGCGTCCGCTGACGCCCGGTCAGCGCCGCATGTGGTTCCTGCAGACCCGCGACGCCGACGACACCGCCCTCACCATCTGTGTCGCCTACCGGCTCACCGGCCCGCTCGACGGCGAGCGCCTGCGCGCCGCCTTCGACACCGTGGTGGCCCGGCACGACATCCTGCGCACCACCTACGGCGCCGACGCCGAAGGCGAGCCGTTCCAGGTGTTCACCGACGACGCGCGGGCGCCGTGGCAGACCCACGACCTGACCGACCTCGCCGAATCCGGCCGCGACCTGCGGGTGGAGGTGCTGGCCCGGCGTGAGTTCGGCCGCCCGTTCGACCTGGCCACCGAGCTGCCGGTGCGCGTCACGCTGATCCGCACCGGCGCCGACGAGCACGTCATCCTGTTCGCCGTCCACCACATCTGCTGGGACGACGACTCGTGGGCGGTGTTCTTCGCCGAGCTCAACGCCGCCTACCGCGCGGGCTCCGGCGCCGCGGGCACCGTGCAGTTCGCCGCGCTCGCGCCCACCGCCGAGCCCGCCGAGGCCGACGTGGCCTACTGGCGCGACACCCTGCGCCCGCTGCCCGAGCCGCTGGAGCTGCCCGGCTCCGCCGCCGCGGCCCCCGGCCGCCAGGCCCAGCGCCGCACCCACCGGCTGCCCGCCGAGCTGGTCACCCGCACCGAGCAGTTCGCGCGCGAGCAGGCCGCGACCCCGTTCATGGTGCTGCTGGCCGGTTTCGACGCGCTCATGCACCGCTACACCGCCGCCGACGACTTCCTGGTCTCCATCCCCGTGACCGATCGTCCGGCGGGCACCGAGGAGCTCATCGGCTACTTCGGCAACACCCTGCTGCTGCGCGCCACCTTCGGCACCGGCGACGATTTCGCCGGTCTCGTCGCCGCCGTGTGCGACACCTGCGCGAACGGCTTCGCCCGCCGCGGCGTGGGGATCGACCGGGTCGTGCGCGAGGCCAACCCGGACCGCGTCGCCGGTCGTGACGGCATGGACCAGCTGGTCCGCCTCGGCTTCAGCGTCCGCAAGAGCGCCGACGGGTTCGCCATCGACGGCGTCACCTCCCGGCAGCTCGAACTGGGCGCGGTGAGCGCGCAGGTGCCGCTGGCGCTGGCGATCGTGCTCGAGGACGACGGCACCGCCGTGGTCGAGGCCGAATACCAGACCGACGTGCTCACCGAGGCCCTCGTCGACCAGCTGCTCGCGCACTACGGCAGGCTGCTCGACGCCGCCCTGGCCGACCCGCGCCGCAGGCTCGCCGACCTGGACATGCTCGGCGCCGACGACCGCGCCGCGCTGCTCGAGCGCTCGCACGGCGTCCTCGCCGACCAGCCCGCGACCACCCTGACCGCGCTGTTCGAGGCCGCCGCGGGCGCGAGCCCGGACGCGCCCGCGCTGGCCTCCGACGACATCGAACTCAGCTACGCCGCGCTGCACGCGCGCGCGAACCGGCTGGCGCACTGGCTGATCGCGCAGGGCATCGGCACCGAGGACATCGTCGGCCTGCGCCTTGGCACCTCGGTGGAGTTCATCGTCGCCGTGCTCGCCGTGCTGAAGGCCGGTGGCGCCTACCTGCCGATCGACCCGGCCTACCCGGACGACCGGATCGACTACCTGGTCGCCGACGCCAGGCCCCGATTGCTGCTCGGCGCCGTCGAATTCGCGGCCGCGGAGTCGGCGGCGGCCGAGCTGCCGGAGGTGGCGCCGACCGACGCCGACCGGCTGCGTCCGCTGCTGCCCGCCAACCTCGCCTACGTCATCTACACCTCCGGCTCCACCGGCAAGCCCAAGGGCGTCCCGGTGCCGCACGCGGCGATCGCCGAGCACATCGTGTGCTTCACCGCCGACTGGAGCATGACCGCGCGGGACCGGCTGATGCAGTCGTCGTCGGTGAGCTTCGACGCCTCGCTGGTCGACATCGCCATCACGCTGACGGTCGGCGCGCAGCTGATCGTGCCCAAGCCCAACGCCTTCCGCGACATCCGCTACGTGGCCGACCTGATCACCCGGCGCCAGGTGACCGTGCTGCACATGGTGCCGTCCATGCTGAGCACCTTCCTGCTGCTGCCCGAGGTGAGCGAATGGCGGTCGCTGCGCCAGGTGCCCGTCGGCGGCGAGGCGCTGCCGGGCGAGGTGGCCGATCGCTTCGCCAACACTCTCGACGCGGAGCTGCGCAACCACTACGGCCCCACCGAGGCCGTCGTGTGCTCCACCCACATGCCGGTCGCGGGTCCGCAGGGCACCGGCGTGGTGCCCATCGGCATCCCGAACCGCAACGTCTACACCTACGTCCTGGACGAGGCGCTGCACCTGGTGCCCGACGGCGTCGTCGGCGAGCTGTACCTGGGTGGTGACCAGCTGGCCCGCGGCTACCTGGACCGGCCCGCGCTCAGCGCGCAGCGGTTCGTCGCCGACCCGTTCACCCCCGGCGCGCGGCTCTACCGCTCCGGTGACCTGGTGCGCCGCAACACCTTCGGTGAGCTGGAGTTCGTCGGCCGGGCCGACGAGCAGGTGAAGGTGCGTGGCTTCCGGATCGAGCTCGGCGAGGTCGAGTCCGCGATCGCCGCGCACCCCGCCGTCGCGCACTGCGTCGTGGTGGTGACCGAGGACCCGGCCATCGGCGCCCTGCTCGCCGCCTACGTGGTGCCCGCCGCGGACGCGGTCGACCTGGAAGCGGTGCACGCCTTCGCCGCCGCCGCGCTGCCGGAATACATGGTGCCCAGCGCCTTCGCGGTGATCCCCGAGATCCCGCTGACCGTCAACGGCAAGCTCGACAAGCGCGCCCTGCCTGCGGCCACGCCCGCGGTCGTGCGCACCCACCGCGCCCCGGCCACGGCCACCGAGCGCAAGATGTGCGCCCTGTTCGGCACCCTGTTCAACCTCGACGAGGTGGGCGCCGAGGACTCGTTCTTCGAGCTCGGCGGCCACTCGCTGCTCGCCGCCCGCCTGGTCGCCCAGGTGCGCGCCGAGTTCGGTGTGGAGCTGGACGTGCGCGTCGTCTTCGACAGCCCCACGCCCGCCGCGCTGGCCGCGAACCTGGTGGCCCGCTTCCTGGCCGAGTTCGACATCGACCTCGACGCGGTCGACGCCGACTTCGACGACACGGCCTCGACCGAGGTCGCCGAACCCGCTGTCGCCCCGGCGAATCCGGGCCGTCCCGCCATCGGCGGCCGGGACCGCGGCGAGCGGATCCCGCTGTCGTACTCGCAGCTGGCCATGTGGTTCCAGTACCGCATGGAGGGCGCGGGCACCGTCGGCAACCTGCCGCTGACCCTGCGGTTCGACGGCGCGCTCGACATCGCCGCGCTGCGTTCGGCTCTCGACGACGTGGTGGCCAGGCACGAGTCGCTGCGCACCACCTTCCCCGAGCACGACGGCGTGCCCTACCAGGTGGTGCACCCCGCCACCGCGGTGCCGCTGCCGATCCGGGAGATCGCGGCCGCCGACCTGTCCGCCGAGCTCGCCGCCCTCGCCGGCTACGCCTTCACCCTCGACGGCGAGCCGCTGATCCGCGCCGAGCTGCTGGTCCTGGACGCCGACACGCACGTGCTGTCGCTGCTGGTGCACCACATCGTCGCCGACCACGCCTCCTTCGGCGTGCTGCTCGACGACCTGACCACCGCGTACCGGGCCCGCAGCGAGCAGGGCGGCGCGCCGTCGTGGACCCCGCTGCCGATCCAGTTCGCCGACTACGCCCTGTGGCAGCGCGAGCTGTTCGACAACGCGGCGGCGAACGAATTCGCGCAGGCGCAGCTCGACTACTGGCGCACCACCCTGGCCGGGGTGCCCGAGGAGATCTCGGTCGCCCACGACCGGCCGCGTCCGCCGGTGCTCGGCAAGCGCGGCGAGGTGGTCACCTTCGCGCTGCCCGCGAGCGTGCGCTCCGGCCTGGAAGCGCTGGCGATGCGCAGCGGCGCCACCGAATTCATGGTCTGCCAGGCCGCGGTCGCGACTCTGCTGCACACCCTCGGCGGCGGCACCGACATCACCCTCGGCACGCCGGTGGCCGCCCGCGCCGACGCGGCGACCACCAACCTGATCGGCCTGTTCGCCAACATGGTCGTGCTCCGCAACGACCTGTCGGGCGCGCCGACCCTGCGCGACACGGTGAACCGGGCCCGCGATGTGGTCCTCGACGCCAACGCGCACCAGGAGCTGCCGATCGAGCGGCTGGTCGAGGCGCTCAACCCGCGTCGCTCGCGTTCACGGAACCCGCTGTTCCAGAGCATGATCCACTTCCGCGGCGCCGACTGGGCACCGGCCACCCTGCCGTTCGCGTCCTCCGGGGCCTCGACGGTCACCGTGGTGCCCGCCGACTTCGACGTCTCGTTCCTGGACCTGAACCTGAGCCTGAACGTGACCGCCGACGGCGGCATGGACGTGCGTGTGGTGGTCAACGCCGATCTCTACGATCCGGCCACCGCCGCGCTGATCGCCGACGCGCTCGCCGCCACCCTGCGCGCCTTCGCCGAGACGCCGGACCTGCCGGTCGCCGAACTGACGGTGCTCCCGCATGCCGACCTGGAGCGGCTGCTCGCCGCGCCGGAGCCGGTCGCCGTGGCCGCCGGAGCGGGTGCGGGCGTGGCCGGTTCGGACACCGAGCGCACGCTGATCACGCTGATCGAGGAACTGCTCGAGATCGACGAGGTCACCGGCGAGGACAACTTCTTCGCCCTCGGCGGCGACAGTGTCATCTCCATCCAGTGGTCGGCCCGCGCCGACGCGCTCGGCCTGCCGATGACCCCGCAGCTGGTGTTCGAGTGCGCGACGATCACCGAACTGGCCGCCGCCGTCGACGCGGCCGCCGCGGCCGGACCCGCTCCGGCCGAGGAGCCCGAGCAGGTCTCGCACGCGCCGATGAGCGCCTCCGGTCTGGAATCCGACGCCCTGTCGGCCCTGACCGCGGCCTGGAACGCACAGGCATGAGCGCGCCGCAGATCGAGGACGTGCTCGCGCTGAGCCCGTTGCAGGAAGGCTTGTTCTCCCTGTCGCGGCTGGCGGGGACCGAGATCGACCTCTACACCATGCAATTCGTGGTCGACATCGACGGACCGCTCGACGCCGGCCTGCTGCGGCGCAGCGCCCAGGCGATGCTGGACCGGCATCCGAACCTGCGCGCCGCGTTCTGGGACACCGATGTGCCCAAGCCGGTGCAGATCATTCCGTCCCGGGCCGAGCTGCCGTGGACCGAGCGGGACGCGCGCACTACGGAATTCGACGCGATCGCCGAATCCGAGCGCCGGGTGCCGTTCGCGCTCAGCCGTGGCCCGGCGCTGCGGGTGCTGCTGCTGAACGTCACCGACGCGCCGGAGCCGCGCAGGCGGATGATCCTCACCGCGCACCACATCCTGATGGACGGCTGGGCGGTCGCGGTGTTCTTCACCGAACTGCTCGCCGTCTACCGGACGGGTGGCCGCCTCGACGGCCTGCCCGCCCCGCGCCCCTACCGCGACTACATCGGCTGGCTCGGCGCCCAGGACCACGACGCCGCCGCCCGCCGGTGGGCCGAGTACCTGGGACAGGTCAGCGCGCCGCTGGTACTGGCCGACGGCGCGGCCGCCACCGGTGCCACGGTGCCCGAGACCACCCGCCTGCGCCTGTCGGCCACCGAGACCGACCGGCTCCAGCAGTGGGCGCGCGCCAACGGCATGACGCTCAACACCGCCGTGCAGTTCGCCTGGACCCTGCTGCTCGGCCGGATCACCGACCGCCGCGATGTCGTCTACGGCACCACCATCTCCGGCCGCCCGGAGAAGCTGACCGGCGTGGAGGGCATGGTCGGCCTGTTCATCAACACCGTCCCGGTGGTGCACCGCCTCGACCCCGCCGAACCGGTGGTCGCGCAGTGCGCACGCCTGCAACGGGATTCGGCCGCCATGCGCGACATCGGCTACCTCAGCCTGTCGACCCTGCAGCGCGCGGCCGGGCACGGCGCCCTGTTCGACACCCTGTTCGTCTTCGAGAACGCCCCCATCGACGACGCCATCCAGACCGTCACCGCCCCCGACGGCGCCCGGTTCCGGCCGATCGAGATGGAGAGCCTCGCCCACTACCCGCTCACGGTGGTCTCGCACCTGAGCGACGGCGACCTCCTGGTCCTCGTCGAGGCGATCCCGGCCCTGCTCGGCCACCTCGATCCCGCCGATCTGGGCGCACGCCTGGTCACGGTCCTGCGCGCGCTCCCGCAGCTGGACGCCGAGGCGACTCCCGACGCCATCGACCTGCTCACCGCCGACGAGCACGCCGAACTGCTTTCGGCGGCAACCGATCTCGCTCCCGCCCCGACAGCGACCCCGTGGGAGCTGTTCGCGCGACAGACCGCGGCGACCCCGGACGCGGTGGCGCTCACCACCACCGCGGGCGAGGTCTTCACCTACCGCGAACTGCACGATCAGGCCTGCCGACTGGCGGGGGAGTTCGCGGCCGACGGTGTCGGTCCGGAAACCGTTGTCGCGCTGATGCTCCCGCGCGGCACCGCGTCGATCGTCGCCATCCTGGCCACCTTCGCCGCGGGCGCCGCGTACGTGCCGGTGGACATCACCCTGCCCGCGAGCCGCATCGAATCCATTCTGCGCCAGTCGAACCCGGTGCTCGCGGTTCTCCGAACCCAGGACCGCGCGCTGCTCGACGGCGAAGGCATCCAGCAAGCGGCCCTGTTCGTCGACGACCCCGCCGTCGTCGCACGCGTCGCCGCGCGCGCCGCGCAGGCTCCCGAGGTCCGCCGCGAACCGGACCACAGCGCCTACATCATCTTCACCTCCGGCTCCACCGGCGAGCCCAAGGGTGTCGTCGGCACGAATGCCGCCCTGGCCGCCTATTTCGCCGATCACGACGAGCGCTTCTACCGCCCCGCCATGGCGAAACTCGGCCGGCCGCTGCGGATCGCGCACGCCTGGTCGCTCGGGTTCGACGCGTCCTGGCAGCCGATGGTCGGCTTCTTCGCAGGCCAGGCGCTGCACCTGTTCGACGCCGAGGAGATGCGCGACGCGCACCGGATCGTCGCGGGCATGGCCGAATTCGGCATCGACATGATCGACACCACCCCGTCCATGCTGGCCCAGCTGGCCGCGGCGGGCCTGCTCGACCGGGAACTGCCGGTGCTGGCGCTGGGTGGCGAGGCCATCGACACCGCCCTGTGGGCGCGGCTGCGCGCCCTGCCGGGGACGGCTGTGTACAACTGCTACGGCCCCACCGAGACCACCGTCGAAGCCGTGGTCGCGCCCGTCGCAACCTCACAGATCCCGACCATCGGCACCGCCAACGGTGGCATGGTCGGCTATGTCCTGGATTCGCGGCTGCGGCCGGTGCCGCCCGGCATCGTCGGCGAGCTCTACCTGTCCGGTGCGCAGCTGGCCCGTGGCTACCTGGGTAAACCCGCCGTCACCGCCGACCGGTTCTGCGCCGACCCGCAACGGCCCGGTCAGCGCATGTACCGCACCGGTGACCTGGTGCGCAGGCTGCCCGGCGGCCGCTTCGGCTACCTCGGCCGCGCCGACGCGCAGGTCAAGGTGCGTGGCTACCGCATCGAGGTGGGCGAGATCGAGACCGCGCTGCGCCGCTCCGCCGACATCGACACCGCCGCGGTCACCGTGGTGCGCCGCGCCGGTGGCGCGTCGCTGGTCGGGTTCGTCGTCGGCAAGGCCGACCGTGCCGTGGTGGTGAGCCGGGTGCGCGCCGATCTGGCCCAGCGCCTGCCCGCGTACATGATTCCCGCGCGAATCATCGTGCTCGAGCGGCTGCCGGTGAACGTCAACGGCAAGCTCGACGGCCACGCGCTGGCCGAACTGGCCACCCAGGCCCTCTCGGCCGCCGAGAGCAACGCCGCCGCCGAGACCCCCACCGAGATCGCGCTGAGCGAGGTGTTCGCCGAGCTGTTCGACGGCCGCGCCCCCGGTGTGGACGCCGACTTCTACGAGCTCGGCGTGGACAGCATCGTCGCGATCTCGCTGGTCAACAAGGCCAGGCGCCGCGGCATCGCGCTGAACCCGCGAATGGTGCTGGCCTGCCCCACGATTCGCGAGCTGGCCGCCGCCGTCGACGACGGTCCCGCGGTCGCCGCCGCGGCCGGTGCCGAGGCCTACGGAGTGGTGCCGCCGCTGCCGGTGGTGTCGTGGATGTACGAGTACGGCAACTATCGCCGCTTCACCCAGAGCGCCCTGCTGCGCCTGCCAGCCGGCATCGACCGAGCCGGTCTCGAGGCCACGCTCCAGGCCCTGCTGGACGCGCACGACACCCTGCGCGCGACCCTCACCGACACGCCGGACGGGCCGCGCCTGGTGACCCGGGCGCCCGGTGCCGTGCGGGCGGCCGATGTCGTCCTGGAGGCGCCGCGCGACCTCACCGGTGCCGAACTCCATTCGGCCATCACCGAATACGCGCGCCTCGCCAACGACGCCATCGATCCGCGCGCGGGGGAGATGGTGCGCGCGGTGTGGTTCGCCGGTGCGGAAGACGCGCTGCTGCTGTCGATCCACCACCTGGCCGTCGACGTCGTGTCCTGGCACATCATGATCGACGGACTCGCCGCCGCCTGGGAACAGATCCAGTCCGGGGTGGCGCCCAAGATGCTGCCCGAGTTCACCTCCTACCGGCAGTGGTCCGAGGCCATGTGGCAGCGCGCCACCGAACCGGAAGTGCTGGCCCAGCGCGACTATTGGGCCGCGCAGGTCAGCGCGCCGGACGCTCCGCTCGGCGCGCGGTTGCCCGCACCGGCCACCGACACCTGGTCGACCTTGCGGGTCAGCTCGGTCGCGACCCCGGTCGCGCTGACCGAGCGGCTGCTGGCCCGGGCGGGCAAGGACGAGGGCGTGCGCGAACTGCTGCTCACCGCCCTCACCGTCACCATGGCCTCGATCCACGCGGACAACGGCAACGACCCCGCCGCGGGCGCGCTGATCGCGCTGGAGGGACACGGCCGCGCCGACGCCGAACTCGGCACCGACACCGCCAACACCCTCGGCTGGTTCACCAGTGTGTTCCCGGTCCGTCTCGGCGTGGGAACGCAGGCGGTGGATGTCTCTCGGGCGCAAGCGGATCCGGATGCCGTGGGGCTCCTGCTCGACAGCGTGGCGACGCACCTGCGCGAGATCCCCAACCAGGGTCTGGACTACGGTCTGCTCCGCTATGTGGACCGCGTCGCCGAACTGCGGGCCGCCGCCGAACCCCAGGTGGAGTTCAACTACCTGGGCCGCGTCGACCTGTCCGGCACCGAGGGTAAGCCCTGGTCGCTGCTGGTCGGCGCGCACGACGACGCGCTGCCGCTGGACCCGGAACCCGACCTGCCGCTGCGCTACGCGGTCGACGTCATCGCCGGTATCGGCACCACGCCCGACGGCCCGGCGCTGACGACCAACTTCCGCTGGAGCACGGCCCTGTTCACCGAGGCCGAGGCCGCACGCTTCGCGCGACGCTGGGAACAGGCGCTCAGCGCGCTGGTCGACGCGGTCGGCCGCTAGCGAGACACCGGACGCGGGCGGCCCTCGGCTGCCCGCGTTCGGCGTTTCCGGTGGTTAGGCTGGCGAAGTCCGCTCTCCTCCGGAAGGAAGTCAAGATGAGTCCCACCATCGGTGCCGTCGTGATCCCCGTTTCCGACCTGGATTCGGCCAAGAAGATCTACACCGCCCTCTACGGCACACCCCACACCGACCAGCCCTACTACGTCGGCTACAACGTCGACGGCTTCGAGATCAGCCTCAACCCGCAGGGCGACTCCGCCGCGGGCCCCGTCGCCTACACCGACGTCGCCGACCTCGACGCCACCCGCACGGCCCTGCTGTCCGCGGGCGCCGCCGAACACGCCGCCCCCCGCGAGGTGGCCCCCGGCCTGCGCATCTGCGTCCTCACCGACCCCGACGGCAACCCCTTCGGCCTCCGCGGAAAGTAGCGTCAGGGCCCGCGGTACCTGGTGGCCAGGGTGGTGGCTCGGGTGTGCAGGGCGGTGCGCAGTGCGGCCGGGGTGAGGGCTTCGGCGTCGGGGCCGAGTTGCCAGAGGGCCCATTCGGCGTGGCGAGCGTCCTGGAAGGTCACGTCCATGCGGAGCAGGCCGTCGGGGTCGGTGTGTTCCGCGTGGACGGCCACCGCGGTGGCGACCAGGTCGTCGCGGCGGGCCGGATCGACCCGGACCAGCACGGCGAGCTGGTCGCCGCCGGCGCGGAAGCGGGTGGCGCGGTCGCGCCAGGCCCGGTCCAGGTCGACCCGGTCCGGTCGCCGCGCCGGCTCGGGCAGTTCCTCGGCGGCCGACACCCGCGACAGCCGGTAGGTGCGGTCCGCGCCGGACCGGGTGGCGAGCAGATAGCCCTGGTCACGGACGATCACCACGCCGATCGGGTCGACCGTGCGCCACCGCGGCTCCTCGTCGAGCGCCGCGTACCGGATGCGCAGCTTGGTGCCGGCGAAGACCGCTCGCCGGATCTCCGCCAGAATCGCGCCCGGCACCTCCTCGGTGACCCGGCGCCGCGACAGCAGATCGGTCTCCGGTTCGATGAGCAGTCGTTCGGCCACGTCGGCGGCGGTATCCCGATAGGTCGGCGGCAGCGCGTCGACCACCTTGAGCATCGCCCCGGCGAGGGCCGTGCCGAGCCCGAATGCCTGTGCGCCGCGCCGGGATCCGGCGATCAGCAGGGCCAGCGCCTCGTCGTGGGTGAGTCCGGTGAGCTCGGTCCGGAACCCGGGCAGCAGCGCGAAACCGCCGTGCCTGCCGCGCTCGGCGTAGACCGGGACGCCCGCCGTGGACAGCGCCTCGATATCGCGGAGCACGGTGCGGGTGGACACTTCGAGTTCCTCGGCCAGCTCGGTCGCGGTCAGCCTGCCGCGCTGACGCAGCAGCAGCACCAGCGAAACCAACCGGTCGGCGCGCATGTGGAAAACCCTACCGAATACCCGACAGAGGATGTCGTGATTGCTTGCGAGGCTTCCTCCCGCGCACGGATACCCGTCCGGCGCAGAGTGAATGGAGCTGAAGTGGCAGTGCAACGAACCGCGGTCAACCCGGTCACCTGGTCGGTCGAGATGGGATTCAACCAGGGCGAGCTGGTCTCCGGCCACACCAGGACCCTGTACTGCTCCGGGCAGACCGCCATGACCGAGGACGGCAAACCCGCGCACGAGGGTGACATGGCGGCCCAGGTCGCGCTGAGCCTGGACAATCTCGAGGCCGTCCTCGCCGCGGCGGACATGTCGCTGGCCGACCTGGTCCGGCTCAACGTCTACACCACCGACGTCGACCTGCTCTTCCAGCACTACGGGGTGCTGGCGGCCCGGCTCGGCGCCGCGGGCGTCGCCCCGGCGACCACCATGCTGGGCGTCACCCGCCTGGCGGTCCCCGGCCAGCTGATCGAACTCGAGGGCACCGCCGTGGCGTGACCCAGATCACCGATCCGCCCTGTCATGGATTCGCGGGCTGTCTCGTTCAGAGGTCACGCGAATCAGACAGGAGCGAATCATGAAGCACCGCATCGTCGTCCTCGGAGCCGGATACGCCGGGGCGTTCTCCGCCGGCTACCTGGCCCGACAGCTCCACTCCGACGACTTCGAGATCACGGTCGTCAACGCCGAACCCGATTTCGTGGAGCGGCTGCGTCTGCATCAGGTGGCGGCGGGCCGGGACCTGCGGCACCGGCCGCTCGCGGAGGTGTTCGCCGGTACCGGCGTCCGGCTGCGGGTGGCGCGGGTGAGCGGGATCGATGTCGACGACAAGACCGTCACCCTCGCCGACGGCGACCGGCTCGGCTACGACTCCCTGCTGTACGCCCTCGGCAGCACCGCCGCCGACCACGGCGTTCCCGGTGTCGGCGAGCACGCCTTCCACGTGGCCGCCCGACCCGCCGCGCTGCGCCTGCGCGCGCACCTGGCGGAGCTGGGGGAGGGCGGCGCGGTCCTGGTGGTCGGCGGCAACCTGACCGCGATCGAGACCGCCACCGAACTCGCCGAAGCCCATCCCGGGCTGCGGGTCGCGCTGGCCACCAGCGGTGCGCTGGGCGGCTGGCTCGGCCCGAAGGCTCGCCGTCACCTGCTGCGCGGATTCGACCGGTTCGGGATCACCGTGCACGAGCACACCACCATCGCGCGCGTCGAACCGCACTCCGCGATCGCCGCCGACGGCACCGTCTTCGCCGCCGACGCCACCGTGTGGGCGGCCGGATTCGCGGTGCCGACGATCGCCGCGGCGAGCGGCCTCGACGTGGTGCCCGACGGCCGGATCCGGGTCGACCGGCAGTTGCGGTCGGTGTCGCATCCGGACGTCTATGTCGCGGGCGACAGCGTCTTCGTGCTCGGCGAGAACGGTCTGCCACTGCCGATGTCGTGCGCGTCGGCCGGATTCACCGGCATGCAGGCGACGGCCGCGATCATCGGCGACCTGACCGGGCGCAAGGTCAAGGCGACCTCCCTGAGCTACGTGGGCAACCACATCAGCCTCGGGCGCAGGGACGCCATCTTCCAGCTGGTCGACGGCGCCGCGCAGGCGAGATCCGGTGCGCTGACCGGTCGTCCGGCGGCCTGGGTGAAAACCGCGATCGTGGCGGGCAGCGGATGGGCCATCAGCCGCCCGACCTTCGGCAAGCCCGACCACCGCTACCGGCTCGCCGTACCCGACGTGGTCTCCGCCTAGAGTCGGGCGCATGGACACTGCCACTGTGGCCCGCTTCGAGGCCAGCCGCGACCGGCTGGCCTCGATCGCCTATCGGCTGCTCGGCTCGGCCGCCGACGCCGAGGACACGGTGCAGGACGCCTTCCTGCGGTGGCAGGCCGCCGATCACGACTACGTGGAAGTGCCGGAGGCGTGGCTCACCAAGATCGTCACCAATCTGGCCGTCGACCGATTGCGTTCGGCCAAGACCCGGCGCGAACGCGCGGTCGGCACCTGGCTGCCCGAGCCGCTGTTCGACGGTGATCCCATGCTCGGCCCGGCCGACACCGTCGAGCAGCGGGAATCGGTGACCCTGGCCGTCCTGCTGCTCATGGAGCGGCTCTCGCCCGTCGAACGCGCGGTCTACGTTCTGCGCGAAGCGTTTTCGTACACCCATGCCGAGATCGCCGACATCCTCGACATCACCGAATCCGCCAGCCAGCAGCACGCCCATCGCGCGCGCCGCCACCTCACCGCCGAGCGCGCCACCCGCGACATCGACCGCGCCGCCGCCCGGCAGATCGTCGAGGCCTTCGTCGCGGCCGCCTCCTCGGGCCGCACCGATCGCCTGATCGCGCTGCTCACCGACGATGCCACCGGCATCTCCGACGGTGCGGGCCTGGCGGGCAAGCTCATCCGCTACGCCACGCCGCAGCGCCTCGCCGCCGCCATCCGCACCGGCTTCCGCCCCACCCCGGCCAAGCGCCGTCACGCCGGTGGCTCACCGGCGGTCAACGCCGGCCTGATCAACGGTTCGCCCGCGATGATCGTCACCCTCGACGACCGGGTGATCGGCATCGCGGTCCTGGACCTGCGCGGCGACAAGATCGCGGCCATCCGCAGCATCGCCACCCCGGATCACCTCACCCGCGTCACGGCCCAGTGGCGGCGGCACGAGCACGAACCCCCGTTCATCGAAGCCTGGTAACTGCCGCTGCCTCACCGGCGGGATTCGGCCGGGTCGAGTTCGTCGAGCAGCCGCTGCATGGTCGCGCACATCGCGGCGAAGCCTCGCTCGCCGACCGCGGCCGCCCACCGCTGCTCGATACCCGCCACCAGATCGCCCGCGGCCGACTGCAAGGCCCGGCCCCGCTCGGTGAGATCGATCAGTTTGGCGCGGCCGTCGGCCGGGTCGGGCCTGCGGTAGAGGTAGCCGAGCGTTTCGAGGTCGTTGACCAGCTCCGAAGCGGCCGCCAGGCTCAGCTGGGCGCGTGCGGCGAGCTCGGTCAACCGCACCCCGCCCATCCGGATGGCGCCGAAGATCTGCAGGTGCGCCTCCCGGATATCCCCGAACTCGCTCTCGGCGGCGGGTGCCAGCATCTCGCGGCGGAACTCCCGCAGCAGCCGCACCAGGAGCTGCCCGACGGCCAGCCGATCGGCGGGCAGATCCCTTGACGACGTCATACGACCGGAGGATACTACGGTTACCGAAGTTTCGGATCCCGAAGCAATTGAGCGAGGCGATCATGAGCACGCACACCCCGAACTTCGTCGGCACCGCGCTCGGCCGGCTCCATGTCGAGCAGATCGGCAGCGGACCGCCGGCCCTGCTGTGGCACAGCCTCTTCGTCGATTCCCGCTCCTGGGACCCGGTGCTCCCGGCGCTGGCCGCCCATCGACGGCTCGTCGTCGTCGACGGCCCGTGTCACGGCCGCAGCGGCATGCCCGACCACGACTTCACCCTCGACGACTGCGCCGCGGCCGCCACCGAAGTCCTCGACCTGCTCGGCATCGACGAACCCGTCGACTGGGTCGGCAACGCCTGGGGCGGCCACGTCGGCCTGGTGCTCGCCGCGACCAGCCCCGATCGCCTGCGATCGGTGACGACGATCGGCACCCCGATCCAGGCCATCTCCCGCCGGGAACGCCGCACCAAGATCGTCCCCCTGGTGGCCCTCTACCGACTCGTCGGCCCGAGCTCATTCGTGGTCGGCGCCCTCACCGACTCCCTGCTGGGCACCGCCGCCACCACCGCGGCCCCCGAACAATCCGCACTGGTCATGAACGCCTTCCGCACCGCCGACCGCCCAGCCATGCGCCGCGCCATGCGCTCGGTCATGCTGAACCGCCCCTCCCTCGACCCCCTCCTCCCCACCATCACCACCCCCACCCTCATGCTCGCCGCCGCCGACGACCCCATGGGCTGGCACCCCACCGACGCCGAATCCGCCACCGCCACCATGCCGAACGCCCGCTCCGCCGCCCTCCCCGGCGGCGGCCACATCGCCCCCCTACTCCTGGCCCCCGACCGTCTCACCGACCTGATCGTGGACTTCTGGGAACAGCACAGCGAGCAGGGATCCGGTCCCGTCAGCTGACGAGACACCGCTTACATAACGAGCTCATAGGACGTACTGCGCCCACCCGACTGCGATCGGCGGAGGGCTCCGATCTCGATGAGTTCGCTGATATCCCGTAGCGCCGTGTCCTGGGACGATTTGGTGAGAATCGCCCACTTTCGGGTGGTGAGTTTGCCCTCGAATCCGTCGAGCAGTCGGTTGAGCACCATGATCTGCCGCGCGTTCAGGGCGGTCTGATCCCACCGTCGCCAGAACTTCGCCTTCTGGAGCACGGCATCCACGTTCTCGTCGGCGATCGCCACCGCGCGCTGCACCGTCGTCAGAAACCATCGCAGCCATTCGGTGACGTCGAGAGTGCCGCGCTGTGTGCGTTCGAGGATGTCGTAGTAGGAATTGCGATCCCGCTGTATCTGCGCCGACACACTGTAGAACCGGCGCGAACTACCGTCTGCCCGCGCAAGAGCCAGATCGCCGAGAGCTCGTGCGATACGGCCGTTTCCGTCGTCGAACGGGTGGATGGTGACGAACCACAGGTGTGCGATCCCGGCCCGGACGATGGCGGGCGCCGCGGTATCCGACCCGAACCAGTCGAGTAGCCGCCCCATTTCGTCATCGAGCCGCTCGGCGGGCGGCGCCTCGAAATGCACGCGTTGGCGACCGTAGGGCCCGGACACCACCTCCATCGGCCCGGCCTCGTCGGTACGCCAGCCGCCGACCCGAACCCGGGAGATCCCGGAGTACCCGGTCGGGAACAATCCGGCATGCCACCCGAACAGCCGCTCCGCTGTGACCGGCCGGTCACAGCGGGTAGTGGCATCGAGGGTCATCTCCACGATGCCGTCGACACGTCGATCCGACTGAACCGCGGCGCCGATATCCACCCCGAGCCTGCGGGCGATCGACGAGCGAACCGAAGCGGCATCGAGCAGTTCCCCCTCGATCTCGCTGCTTTTCACCACGTCGTCTGTCAAGGCCAGCAGGCCCGCGTGGTCCTTGACCTCGTCCTGGCTGTCGGCGAGCCGCCCGACCAATCGCCCCTGCGCATGGGCGACCTCGGCAATCATCCCGGTCAATGCCCCAACGTCATACCGGAGCGTCGGCCACTCCGGGTCCTCCCAGATATACCTACGTCGTTCGAGGGGCATACGCCGATTCTATGCCTTATTCACCGCAAAATCTGCGGTGAATAAGTTCGTGTGTCAATCCTGATGGCTCCCCGCGGCCCGAATGGGTCAAAGGTCGAAGCTCGTCGTCGTCGGCCAGGGTTTTCCTTGGTAGCGGGGATGCGTGAGGTGCTCCACCGCATCGATGAGGAAGCGGGACAAGGGTGCCTCGCGATAGTCGACCTTGTTGGTAACCGTGTCGATGGTGATGTGATGGTCGATCGGCTGTAGCGGGGGATCCGCCCGCGACACGGCTCGGATCCGGTACGTCAGCACCCGGCTGTCCGCCGACACCAGGTCGATTCGCACCTGCCAGGGTTTCGGGTGGATCTGTCCGGTCCCGAAATAGGTTGTGACCCAGGATGTCCGATCGAGCAGTAGCGCCGGATGGTCGGGGGGATTCTGTCCGAGGTGGAACACGTGCAGGTTCCGCTTCTCGACTCCGTAGATCCGGTGTCCACCAGCGGGTTCCGGCGGAAGCCCGCGAGAGGCCCGCTCGGCCGTCTCGCGAGTCAGGCGGCGCTCCTGCTCGGGATCCGCGCGCTCCTGGCAAACCCAGACCGCCGCCGACTCCCGGACATCGAACTCCCGCTGCGTGCCCAACACCCGCTGAAGGTAGGCGACTACCTCTTCCTCGGAAGTCGGTGCGGGATCCCGAGGAAGGTCGGCGAGATTCGGACGCTGCGACGGCGATGGTCGCGAACTGTGCGTGCGCGCGGCGACTCGCCGCAAGAACTCCCGCAGCTTCGCCCGCTCATATGGCATCCGCACCAACGGTAGCGACCCGTCGGCGGATCAGCGGGCGGGGGAACCCACGATGATGCTGCCCACGTTGCATTCCTCGAGTTCGTCGAGGCCGGTGGCGGTGGCGAAGGCGGCGGTGTCGCTGAAGCCCTGGGCGACGACGCCGAGGCGCATGGCGGTGGCGGCCAGGTAGACGGTCTGCATGAAGACGCCGACGTGCTTGAGGATATTGGCGTAGGCGACCTGCTCGTAGCTCCACATGACCCGGCCCGCGCGAGCCGAGACCAGCAGCAGCACTTGAGGTTCCGCGCCGCCGGCGAGGGTGGCGGAGGTGGCCTTGAGCAGCTTCTGTACGGCGGGGGAGTCGGCGGGGGCGACAGGGCGCAGCGCGTGCTCGACCGAGTCGTAGTGGTACATACCGTTGTCCAGGCCTGCGACATCGCGGATCACCGGATAGACCTCGAGCTCGTACGCGCCGCCGCCGGAGGGGTAGGGGCGCGAGCCGTCCTCGCGGGTGCGGGCGCTGCGGAACAGCAGCTCGCCGAGCTGGGCCGCGGTGATGGGGGCGGCGTCGTCGAAGGCGCGGGTGGAGACGCGGTCCTCGAGCGCGGCGGTCAGGGCGGGGTCGGACGCGCGCAGGGCGGCCAGGTCGGGGCGCGGCAGCGCGATCGGCGCGCCGGCGAAGGGCACACGGCGCGCGGGCGGTTCGGGGAAGCGGCCGTCGGCCCAGCGGGTCGGGCCGAAGTCGTCCCAGGTGACGGTGCGGGCGCCGAGCGTGCTGCGGCGGTGGAACCACAGGTCGGGGGCGTTCCAGGAGCGGGTGGTGAACTCGGTGTCCTCGGCGTCACCGTCGACGAGGAAGCCACACCACTGCAGATCGGCCATGAACTGCGACTTCACCGTGGCCGGGACCGGCGAGTCCGCCGCCATCGGGCCGTCGAGCAGGGCCAGCAGCCGCGGATCGTGGATGCGCAGATCGCACCAGGCGCGCGGGTGCTCCAGCACGAAACCCTGCGAATCACGATGCAGGACGGCGAACTTCGACAGCGCCGCCGACCACGAGGGCAGCGGTGTCTCCGGCCGCGGCGCGGGCTCGGAGAAGGGGCGGATGCTGTAGAGGTCGCGGCCGCCGTCGCGCACCGTCACCGCCAGCCAGCCGCCGTCGGTGAGTTCACGCATCAGTCCGGAGATGTCGGCTCCGGCGGCGGCGGTCGTCATCTCGGCCGCCGTCGCCGGGCCCTGGTTGAGCGTCTTGAGTGCTTGCAGCGCGCCGGCCGCCAGTCCGGTGAGTTTCACGTTGCGCGGCGGGTTCAGCAGCACCGCGCCCGCGGGCGTGGTGAGGCAGGTGACCCCGGCGCGCAGCGCGAATCGGGTCTGGGCGGGGTAAGCGGAGGCGAGCACTGCGAGTCCTTGCTGGGTCGAACGTCGGTGATCGGGAGGCTATTTCGCCGCGGCGGCGAAAGCCGGCCCCAGCTTGTCGAGGATGTAGGGCACCGACAGCGCGCTGGGCTGGTTGATCGCGCTGATCTCCTGCGTGGTCAGGAAGACGACCGAACCCTTCTTGACCGACGGCAGCTCGTTGTAGCCGGGCAGCTGGCGGTACTTCTCGTCCAGGCCGGGGGAGTAGCCGGCCAGCAGCAGGTCGGCGGACAGCTCGTCGACCCGTTCCGGCGACAGCGCCAGGCGGCCCTGGTTGGCGGGCTGCGCGGTCAGGTTGGCGGGAATGCCCATGCCGAGCTGGGTGAACACCTTGGCCGAGCCGTCGTTGGGGTCGGTCAGCACCATCAGCTGCGCGGGGCTGGCCAGCCAGGTACTGGCGAAGGTCTTGCCCTTCAGGCCCGGGTTGGCGGTGGCGATGGCGGCGACCTTGTCGTCGACCTTCTTGATCACCGCGGCCGCGTCGGATTCCTTGCGCAGCACCTTGCCCAGCGCGGTGACCTGCTCCTGCCACGGGGTGACCGCGTCCTTGGTCAGCGCGGGCAGCGTCGGCGCGACCTTGGACAGGTCGTCGTAGGTCTTCTGGTCGGCGATGAACGGGTCGACCAGGATGAGGTCGGGTTCGAGGGCGGCGACCTGCTCGGCGATATTGCCGGTGGTGTTGAGCGCCTTGCCCGACTTCAGGCTCTCCGGCTCCCACGGCGGGGTGGTCTTGGAGACCGCGGCGACATTGTCGATGTAGCCGACGGGCACGACACCCAGCGCCAGCGAGGAGTCCAGCCACTGGTTGCCCAGGGCGACGACCTTCTCCGGCGTGCCGGTGACGGTGGTCTCGCCGCGCGCGTGAGTGATGGTCACCGGCTCGCCCGAGCCCGTCGCGTCGTCGCTGGAACCGCAGGCGGTGACGCCGAAGGCGAGCGCACCGGCGAACACGGCCACCGCCGCGCGCCGCCAACCGCGCGTAGTCCGAACAGACGTCATCGTCGCATCCTCCTTCACCGAGGAAAGGTCCTCGATCGGCTCGTCGAGCCGGTTCAACGTAGGTCAGCCTAGGCTAACCTACGCTCGGTGCGGAGGGGAACAGTCCCTACAGGGTGACCCGCTGATCCTGCGCCATGAACAGCTTGTCGCCCTCGACCACGCCGAAGGTCGAGTAGAACTCGGCGATATTGCGGACCACCTGATTGCAGCGGAACTCGTTGGGGGAGTGCGTGTCCTGCAGACCTTGCAGGGTCGCTTCCTCGGTCTGTTTGTCGCGCCACTGCCGCGCCCAGGAGAAGAACATCGACTGGAAGTCGGCCTGCGCGCCGGTGCGCTCGGCGAGCTTCCGATAGGCCGCCAGCGCGATCTGCAGCCCGCGCAGGTCGGCCAGGTTCTCGCCGACCGTCAGTGCGCCGTTGACGTGCTGACCCTCCGGCGCGCCCTCGGGCACCAGCACGTCGTACTGCGCGATGAGCTGCTGGGTCTTGGCGTCGAAGGCGGCGCGATCCTCGGGGGTCCACCAGTCGCGGCGGTTGCCGTCACCGTCGTACTTGGAGCCCTGGTCGTCGAAGCCGTGACCGATCTCGTGACCGATCGTGGAGCCGACCGCGCCGTAGTTCACCGCGTCCACGGCGTCCTTGTCGAAGAACGGCGGCTGCAGGTAGGCGGCGGGGAAGACGATCTGGTTGGTGGTCGGGCTGTAGTAGGCGTTCACCGTCTGCGGCGACATGCTCCACTCCGACTTGTCCACCTCGGTGCCGAGCCGGGCGAAGGCGCGCTTGGACTCGAAAGCGTTGATGGCGATGAGGGATTCGATCAACTTGCCACGGGTGACCTGTACCGAGGAGTAGTCGACCCACTTGTCCGGGTAGCCGATCTGGGCGACGATCTTGTCCAGCTTGGCGATCGAGGCCTCGCGGGTGGGCTGCGACATCCAGGTCGAGTTGGTGAAGTTGTCGTGGTAGGCGGCGCGCAGGTCGTCGACCATCTCCATCGCGCGTTCCTTGGCCGCGGGCGGGAAGTGCTTGTCCACGTACAGCTTGCCCAGCGGTTCGCCGAGATTGTCGTCGACCACGCCCACCGCCGAGCGCCACATCTCCGGCTTCTCCTCCAGGCCGCTGAGCACCCGGCCGACGAAGTCGAAGCGCGCGTCGGCGATGGCCTTGGGCAGGAAGCGGGCGTAGGTGTTGGCGATGTGCAGCTTGAGGTAGTCGCGCCACTGGGCGATGTCGACCTCGCTCCACAGCTGCGCGGCCGCGGTGACGAACGAGGGCTGACCCACGACCATCTTGTCGAACAGCGATTTGGGCCGGTCGGTCATGCCCGCCAGCCACGGGTCCCAGTCGAACTGCGGGCCGAGCGCGGTGAGTTCCTGCCAGCTCATCAGGTTGTAGGTGGCGTCGGTGTTGCGCAGGCGCACGCTGTCCCAGTGGTTCGCGGCGATGCGCTTCTCCAAGTCGACGGTGCGCTGCGCGACTCCGGCCGGGTCTGCCATGCCGAGGCCCTTGGCCAGCTGTTCGAGGTAGGTCTGGTAGCCGGCCAGCTGCGCGGCGAACTCGGGCTTGCGGTAGTACTGCTCGCCCAGGGTGAGCCCGGCCTGGCTGACGCTGGGGATATAGGCCTTGGAGTTCTTGCGGTCGATCCCGATGCCCATGCCGATCAGGCCGGAGATGGGCGCCTCGGCCATGATCCTGGCCAGCGCGGGCTTGTCCGCCGCCTTGTCCAGCGCGGCGAACAGGCCGTCGAGCGGCGTGATGCCGAGGCGCTCGATCTCGTCGAGGTCGAGGCGCGCGTCGTAGAGGTCTTTGATCTGCTGGGCTTCGGTGCCCGGCTTCGGGTTCTCGATGCCCTCGATGATGGCGCGCAGCTGCGCGAGGGTGCGGTCGTTGGCGTCGGTGATCGCGCCGACCGAGGCCTTGTCCGGCGGCAGCTGGTAGTCGCGCAGCCAGGCGCCGTTGACGTGGCGGTACAGATCGTCCTGCGGGCGGATCGCCGGGTCGCCACCGCTCATGTCGACGCCGGTGAGCTGCACTTCGGGGGAGTCGGAGGTGCACGAGGCCAGCGCCGCCGCCACCGGCACCAGGCCCATGGCGATCAGGAATGCGCGCCGATCCACGACCGACGGACGACCGGACGATGTCACTAGGTTCCTTCCCCGATGCGGCAGCCGCACCCCTGCTCGTTGCGATCCAGCCCGCCCAGGCTACCGGCGGGCGGGCCGATGGGTGGGGTAGCCGCGAGCCCGGCCCGTTTCCGGGCCGGGTCGGGCCAGGGGCGGTTAGTCCGAGGAGATGCCCGAGCTGCCGGTGGCCAGGTCGCACGCCAGCCCGCTGCCCGCGTTCAGGATCTTGGCGACGGTAGGCACCCGCTTGGTGACCAGTGGCGCGCCGGTGGCGTGCAGCAGCAACGAGAGCTGCACCTCCACCTCGGTCTCGACGTGGTAGAAGGCGGTGGCCTTGGCCACGGTGACGCCGCCGACGGTCACCTCCAGGTCCACGGTGTCGCTGGCGAAGAACTTGCCGTTGGCGACGAAGTCCACCTGGGCGCCGACATAGTCGTCGAGGCCGACGACATCGATCTTGGACGTGCAGCCGACGGTGAGGGTGTCGGTGAGCATGTCGATGATCGGGCCCGCGGTGGCGTGCGGCGCGGCCAGGGTGAGCACGGCGGCGAAGGCGCTCGCGGTGGTCGCGATGCGGCGGGCGGTCGGCAGGGTGATGTTCATGTGCGACTCCTCATCAGCTCGTACCTCGACGAGCAGGGCGACCGTAGCAACGGCGTGAGCGCGCTCACAGGAGTTTGAAACATATCTGCTTCAAAATTGCCGGGCGGCACCCCCGATTTGGGTCGACCTGGGGATTCACCTACACTAGACCGGTTGCCTGCGGGAGCTCTGCGCCCGCAATCCGGCAGTGAACCCCCAGTGGTAGGTATTTCCGCTGGCAGGCGCGCGTCCGGAGGGTGACTGACCATGTGCGTCGGGTCGGCAATCCGGCGTACGTATACATCCAGGTCCAGGAGGTGCTGAAGTGATTCAGCAGGAGTCGCGACTGCGCGTCGCCGACAACACCGGGGCGAAGGAAATCCTTTGCATCCGCGTGCTCGGTGGCTCGTCGCGTCGCTATGCCGGTATCGGTGACATCATCGTCGCCACCGTCAAGGACGCCATCCCCGGCGCGAACGTCAAGAAGGGCGACGTCGTCAAGGCTGTCGTCGTGCGCACCGTCAAGGAGCGCCGCCGTCCGGACGGTTCCTACATCAAGTTCGACGAGAACGCTGCCGTGCTGATCAAGGCCGACAACGATCCTCGCGGCACCCGCATCTTCGGCCCGGTCGGCCGTGAGCTGCGCGACAAGCGCTTCATGAAGATCGTTTCGCTGGCCCCGGAGGTGCTCTGACCATGAAGGTGCACAAGGGTGACACCGTCCTCGTCATCTCGGGCAAGGACAAGGGCGCCAAGGGCAAGGTCATCCAGGCCTACCCGGCGACCGGCAAGGTTCTCGTCGAGGGCGTGAACCGGATCAAGAAGCACGTCGCGGACTCCGCGAACCAGCGCGGCGCCTCCTCGGGTGGCATCGTGACCCAGGAAGCCCCCATCCAGGTTTCCAACGTGATGGTCGTCGACTCCGACGGTAACCCGACTCGCGTCGGCTACCGCACCGACGAAGAGACCGGCAAGCGGGTTCGGATCTCCCGTAAGAACGGGAAGGACATCTGACATGACCACCTCCGAGCAGACTCAGCCCCGGCTGAAGGCGCGCTACCGCGCCGAGATCAAGGACGCGCTGAACAGCGAGTTCGAGTACGCCAACGTGATGCAGATCCCGGGCGTCGTCAAGGTCGTCGTGAACATGGGTGTCGGTGACGCCGCCCGCGACGCGAAGCTGATCAACGGTGCCATCAAGGACCTCGAGCTGATCACCGGCCAGAAGCCGGAGGTCCGCAAGGCCACCAAGTCGATCGCGCAGTTCAAGCTCCGTGAGGGCATGCCGATCGGCGCCAAGGTCACCCTCCGTGGCGACCGCATGTGGGAGTTCCTGGACCGCCTGGTCTCCATCGCGCTGCCGCGTATCCGCGACTTCCGCGGCCTGTCGCCGAAGCAGTTCGACGGCAACGGCAACTACACGTTCGGCCTGAGCGAGCAGTCGATGTTCCACGAGATCGACGTGGACTCCATCGACCGCCCGCGCGGTATGGACATCACCGTGGTGACCACTGCGACCAACAACGAAGAAGGCCGTGCGCTGCTCAAGCACCTCGGCTTCCCGTTCAAGGAGAACTGAGCACATGGCCAAGAAAGCACTGGTCAACAAGGCCAACGCCAAGCCGAAGTTCGCGGTCCGCGCCTACACCCGCTGCCAGCGTTGCGGCCGCCCCCACGCGGTGTACCGCAAGTTCGGCCTGTGCCGCGTGTGCCTGCGCGAGATGGCCCACCGTGGCGAGCTCCCGGGCGTGCACAAGAGCTCCTGGTGACCCCGCGCTCCTCGTGAGCGCAGCCACCTAGGCGAATATCGAACGAAGGCACGGACTTCCGCGAGGCAGTCCGTGCCTTCGCGCGTTTCCGGCGCAGATCAACCGCCCTGGAGCTGCCATTCCGCCCACGCCTCGTCCAGCAATGCCGCGACGGCGTCGTAGGTCTCCCAGGTGTCGGGGACGTGATAGGTGGTCTCATGCCGCGCGACCTCGGGGACGCAGTCGTAGGCGCGCAAGTACGGCCGGTAGGCGGCCGCTGCGAAGGCCTGGCCGCGGGCGTTGAGGTCGCCCACGTTCAGTTCTCCGCAGCAGTGGTCGAGCAGATAGCGGCCCGGGGTCTTCGAGCGCTCGCGCAATGCCGCCAGTTCCGGCCGCGGCCGGGGTTCCGGTTCGCCCCAGACGGGCACGGTCGGCGAATGCAGGTCGTTGGCGACGGCCCACGCGTAGAACATCCCGATGTGGGTCGCCCCGGCCGCGCTGTCCAAGCCCAGCTCCGAGGTCGTGTCCGAGTGCCAGCCGCAGTCGTCGTAGGTCATTGATGGCCCCCTGGTGTCGATGAATCCTCAGGATGGCAGTCCGCACCGACAATTCGGCCGTGGCCGCGCGCGGTTTCCGGAAGATGGGTGAAATATTCGAATTTCACTCCTTTTGGCAGGCTGTTTCGTGTTCCCTTGGCGCATGAAGAAGATCGCTACGGCCGCTGTTCTGTCCTGTGCGCTGCTCGCGGCACCCGCCGTCGCCTCCGCCGCCCCGTCCACCCCCGCCCCCGTCGCCGAATCCGGCTCCGCGGGCGCCGGTTCCGGCTCCGGCGGCGGCTCGGGTTCCTCGGAGACGGACCTGATCTGCTCCCCCCTCGCCCAACTCGCCTTCGCCACCGGCAGCGTCGAAAAACCGCCCCTCTACGACCTCCTCTGCCTGATCGCCTGACGGCGAAATCTGTGCCCCGGCAAGTCGGGGCGTGCGGATCGGGTATTCGGGCGGCACGGTGGAGCGATGAAGAAGATCGTTGTGTTGTCCGCTCTTGCTCTGTCCGTTTTCGCTCCGGCTGTCGCCGCTACTACCGCGCAGGCTCAGGCGCCGGTGGCGGCGGGGGCCGGATCGTCCAGTCTGGATGTGCTGTGCAGTCCGGTCGGTGGGTTGCTCGTGGCGGCGGGGAGTGCGGAGAACCCGTATGGGCCGCTGCTCGTCGCGGTGTGTGTCAACCGCTAGCTGGTCAGCGGAAGGGGGAGTGGTCGATGCCGCAGCGGAGGCCGGCCGGGGGTAGTTGTCCGGTGAAGAGGTAGTCGCGTTTGACGTGTTCGGCGCAGGTACTCGGCACGTACATCGTGCTGTGGCCTGCGCCCTCCACGACGACGACGTGGGCGTCGGCCAGTTGGGCCGCGCCGGCCAGGGCGCCGCGCAGGGGAGTGGCCGGGTCGAATCTGCTGTTCAGGACCAGGATCGGGGCGGCGGTGCCGCGGTTCCACGGTCCGGTGTAGCGCTCGGCGTCGTGGGCGGGCCAGAAGGCGCAGGGGGTGGCGTTGAAGACGGCGGTACGGCCGAAATAGGGGACGCGCAGCTCTTCGGCGGCGCCGGCCCGGCTGTAGGCGGCGGGATCGGTGGGCACGGCGCTGTCGGCGCACTGGATCGAATAGAACGCCTCGACCCGGTTGCCCGGCTGCTCCTTCGCGAACACCGAGTCGTGGGTCACGGCAGGCAGCAGCGCGGTGCCGGCGTCGAAGAGCTGCTGGAGCAGCAGGGCCAGGTCGGGATAGGTTTCCGGCCGGGCGAGGCTGCCCGCGGCGGCCACGATCTGGCCGTAGGTCCACGCGGTGCCGTCGACGACGATGGGGGCCAGGCGCGCGCGTTCGGCGAGCGCGATCCACTTGAGTTTCGGCTCGCCCGCCGAGAACGCGCACCGCGGGCCCGCGGCCGAGCAGTCCCGCAGGAACGCGTCGAAGGTCTCGGCGACGGCGTCGGCCACACCCTGCCTGGTGTCCAGCGGCAGGGTTGTCCCGTCGGCGCCGTGCCCGTCGGCGTTGCCCTCGAAGTCGAGCGACCCGTCCAGCGCCATCGCCCGCACGCGGCCCGGGAACATGTTGGCGTAGACCGCGCCGACCTGGGTGCCGTAGGAGATGCCGTGATAGGTCAGCGACGTGTCGCCGACCGCGCGGCGCAGCAATTCCAGGTCGCGTGCGGTGTTCGTGGTCGAGGCGTGGGCGAGGATCGGGCCCGCCGACTCCCCGCAGCGCGCCGCGATATCGGCGGAGCGGGCGAAGAACTCCGGCTCCTCGGCGGGGCTCTCCGGGGTGCCGGGGAAGGTCGCCAGGTAGGCCTGCTGCTCGTCGGTGGAGGCGAAACAGTTGGTCGGGGCGCTACGGGAGACCGAGCGCGGATCCCAGGAGACCAGGTCGAACCGTGCGCGCAGTTCGTCGGAGAACAGCCACGGCCAGTGCGCCCGCTCGCGGAGCCGGTCCACGCCCGAGGGGCCGGGTCCACCGAAGTTGACGAACAGGGTGCCGATCCGCCGGGCCGGATCGGTGGCGGGCAGCTGGATCACGGCCAGGTCGATCTGCGCGGCGTGTGGTTCGCGGTAGTCCAGCGGTACCCGCGCGAGGGCGCAGCGGAAGCCGTCCTCGCAGTCGGTCCAGTCCAGGGCCGGGGTGGCGGCGGCTTCGGCCAGCGGGTCGAGGTACGGGTCGGCGGGCGCGGCGGCGGCCGGGGCGGGGACGGCGAGGGCGGCGGTGGCGAGCACGGCGGCCAGCAGGCAGGCCCAGCCCGGGCGAGTCGACTGGCGCCCCTGGCGCGAAAACAACGGGCCGATCCTCCTGCGCAGATCCGACGAACCACGCGAAGCTACCACATGCTTAGTGCGGGAAATTAGTTGGCGGCGAACGGGATTCGCCGGGCCACCCGGCAAGGGTGGTGTCGGAGCCCACTCTCCCCGCTATTTAGTTCGAATTGTTCCGGTTAACGTGGTATTACGCGCGATGAATAATTCTGTGTTCTTCCCAAGAATGTGTTCTGCGTCCTGTCCGGATGAATTATCCGGCACTACTGTCGGCATGGTCGCACCGCGATACAGGTACTGATGGGTGTCAATGTCGATCCCTTGTCCGACGAAATGCAGAGGGTGTGGGATTGTGACGACGATCACCGAAGAAGCTGGGCGTGACCTGGCCCACCGGCCGACCTTTCGCGGCATCCCGGCCGGCGCCATGCCGATGGTCGCGTTTCTTTCGGCATTGGCCGGATTTATCGGCGCGGCCGCGTATACCCATTCCGCCGGATATTTCGTGACATTCATGACCGGAAATACCGAGCGGGCCGTCCTCGGCTGGTTCGACAATGATGTGCTGCTCGCGACCGGCGCCATCACGCTGCTGATCTCGTTCGGGCTCGGGGTGATCGTGGCCTCGCTGCTACGGCGCAGGCTGTGGCGCGACAGCAGGCACGGCGCCGCCGTCGTCACCACCGTGGCGCTGGCGGTGGCCGCGGTCGTCGACTACGCCCTGGACCGCACCGGCGGTCAGGAGGTGGGCTTCATCCCCATCGCGTTCGTCGCCTTCGCCGTCGGCGCGCTCAACACCGCGTTCGTGAAGAACGGGGAGACCAGCGTCCCGCTGAGCTACGCCACCGGCACCGTCGTGAAGCTGAGTCAGGGCATCGAAAGCCACGTCAGCGGCGGCAGCGCGCGGGATTGGCTGGGCTACGGCCTGCAGTACGCGGCCTTCGGTGGCGGCGCGCTGCTCGGTGGCGTGGTCAGCTTGCTGGTCGGTGGTGAGCTGATGATCATCATGGCCGCCGCGGTCTCCGCCGCCGCCGTCCTGCTCACCGCCAAGGCCAAGCGCGCCGCCCTCGCCTGACCCGGATTTGGTCCTGACCACGGCGTTGCCTACACTAGAGCGGTTGCCTGGGCAGATCTGTGTCCGCTGGCGCCTCGCGTAGGCGGACGAGTTGCCGGGCACCGAGAGCTCGTTACGAGAACTCATCCGGTCGGTAAGTGCCGTCCGGACCAGCCGAATTGTTGTAGGCCCACGGTCTCCGCGCGTGAGTGCGGAGATGCTGCATGGGAACCGCAGCGAGAAAGGTGTCGAGGTCTAACCATGACCATGACTGATCCGATCGCAGACTTCTTGACGCGTCTGCGCAACGCCAACTCGGCGTACCACGATCAGGTGAAGGCGCCCCACTCCAAGCTCAAGGCGAACATCGCCGAGATCTTGAAGCGTGAGGGCTACATCGCCGATTACCGCACCGAAGACGCGACCGTGGGCAAGTCCCTCGTCGTCGATCTGAAGTACGGCCCCAGCCGTGAGCGCAGCCTGCAGGGCCTGCGTCGCGTCTCGAAGCCGGGTCTGCGTGTGTACGCGAAGTCCACCAACCTGCCCAAGGTCCTCGGCGGCCTCGGCGTGGCGATCATTTCCACGTCGACCGGTCTGCTCACCGACCGTCAGGCGGCCAAGCAGGGCGTGGGCGGCGAAGTCCTCGCCTACGTCTGGTAAGGGAGGTCAGGACAAATGTCGCGTATTGGTAAGAAGCCCATCGAGATTCCGGCCGGCGTCGACGTCACCATCGACGGCCAGGTCGTCACGGTGAAGGGGCCCAAGGGCACCCTGTCGCACACCGTGGCCGAGCCGATCACCGTCACCAAGGGTGAGGGTAACGAGCTGGAGGTGGCCCGTCCCAACGACGAGCGCGCCAACCGTTCGCTGCACGGCCTGTCCCGCACCCTGATCGCCAACATGATCGAGGGTGTCACCAAGGGCTACGAGAAGAAGATGGAAATCTTCGGTGTCGGTTACCGTGTGGCCGCCAAGGGCTCGAACCTCGAGTTCGCCCTGGGCTACAGCCACCCGGTGCCGATCGAGGCCCCGGAGGGCATCACCTTCGCGGTGGAATCGCCCACCAAGTTCTCTGTGTCCGGCATCGACAAGCAGAAGGTCGGCCAGATCTCCGCTGTCATCCACGGACTGCGTAAGCCCGACCCGTACAAGGGCAAGGGCATCCGCTACGCCGGCGAGGTCGTTCGCCGCAAGGTCGGAAAGACGGGTAAGTGATCATGGCGCAAACTGCTAACCAGAAGGCCAAGCGGATTCCGCTGGGCAAGGACGTCTCGACCAAGCGTCGGCTGTCCAAGACCCGCCGTCACTTCCGTCTGCGCAAGAAGGTCGTCGGCACCACCGAGCGTCCGCGCCTGGTGGTCAACCGCTCCTCGCGGCACCTGCACGCTCAGCTCGTCGACGACTCGGTGGGCAAGACCATCGCCGCCGCGTCCTCGATCGAGGCCGACGTGCGCGCGCTGGAGGGCGACAAGTCCGCCAAGGGCGCCAAGGTCGGTCAGCTGATCGCCGAGCGTGCCAAGGCTGCCGGTATCGAGTCGGTCGTGTTCGACCGTGGTGGTCACGACTACCACGGCCGCATCGCGGCGCTGGCCGATGCCGCTCGTGAAGGCGGGTTGAAGTTCTGATGACTGTTATTTCGAACGGAAGGAACGTCTGATGCCGGGACGTCAGCGGCGTGACGGCGGCAACGGACCCGCCGGACAGAACAGCAATGGCCCCGAGGGCAACCGTGGCGACCGCCGCGGTGGCGATCGTCGCGGTGGCGGCGACCGTCGGGACAACGCTGCCGAGAAGAACCAGCTCGAGCGCGTGGTCGCGATCAACCGCGTCTCCAAGGTCGTGAAGGGTGGTCGTCGCTTCAGCTTCACCGCCCTCGTGATCGTCGGTGACGGCAACGGTCTGGTCGGCGTCGGCTACGGCAAGGCCAAGGAAGTTCCCGCGGCCATCCAGAAGGGTGTCGAGGAGGCTCGCAAGGGCTTCTTCCGCGTCCCGATGATCGGCTCGACCATCACCCACCCGGTGCAGGGTGAGGCGGCGGCCGGTGTCGTCATGCTGCGTCCGGCTTCGCCCGGTACCGGTGTGATCGCCGGTGGCGCGGCGCGTGCCGTGCTCGAATGCGCGGGCATTCACGACATTCTGGCCAAGTCGCTCGGTAGCGACAATGCGATCAACGTCGTTCACGCGACGGTTGCCGCGCTCAAGATGCTCCAGCGTCCCGAAGAGGTTGCCGCCCGCCGCGGTCTGCCGATCGAGGATGTCGCTCCGGCGGGCATGCTGCGTGCGCGTGCGGGACAGGGAGCCTGACCATGGCTGATCTCAAGGTGACCCAGATCAAGAGCACCATCGGCGCCAAGGCGAATCAGAAGGACTCCCTGCGTACGCTGGGCCTTCGCAAGATCCGTCAGAGTGTTGTCCGTGAGGACAACGCTCAGAACCGCGGTCTGATCAACGTCGTGCGCCACCTCGTAACTGTTGAGGAGGTCTGACATGACCATCAAATTGCACCACCTGCGTCCTGCGCCGGGTTCCAAGACCGAGAAGACCCGTGTGGGTCGCGGTGAGGGCTCCAAGGGCAAGACCGCCGGTCGCGGTACCAAGGGCACCAAGGCCCGCAAGAACGTCTCCCCGGCGTTCGAGGGTGGCCAGATGCCGCTGCACATGCGCCTGCCGAAGCTGAAGGGCTTCACCAACCGCTTCCGCGTGGAGTACCAGGTTGTGAACGTGGGCCGCATCGCGGAGCTGTTCCCCGAGGGTGGCACGGTCGGTAAGGCCGAGCTCGTCGCCGCCGGCGCCGTTCGCAAGAACGAGCTGGTCAAGGTCCTCGGCGATGGTGAAATCGGTGTCGCGGTCCAGGTGACCGCCGACAAGGTGACCGGCTCCGCCAAGGAGAAGATCGCCGCCGCCGGTGGCACCGTCACCGAACTGGCCTGACGGTACTGTAATTAGCAGCAGACACCGGACGAGTCGTGAGCTCGTCCGGTGTCACTGTTAGAGTTCAAGTGTTGTCTGCCAAGCTCGTCATCGGCTGACGTTCCCGCACGAAGCAGTGTTGGTCCAGTCGCATGGCATGACCATGTCGTTCGCCAGGAGGATCTGTGCTTTCCGCCTTCGTATCGGCCTTCCGGACTCCGGACTTACGGCGGAAGATTCTCTTCACGCTGGGGTTGATCGCGCTGTACCGGCTGGGTGCCGCGCTGCCGTCCCCCGGCGTCGACTATCGCGCGGTCCAGGACTGCGTGAAGCTGGTCTCCGGCGGTGATTCCGCGGGTATCTACCAGCTGATCAATCTCTTCTCCGGCGGTGCGCTGCTGCAGCTGTCGGTGTTCGCGATCGGCATCATGCCGTACATCACCGCGAGCATCATCATCCAGCTGCTGACCGTCGTCATCCCGCGCTTCGAGGAGCTGCGTAAGGAAGGCCAAGCAGGCCAGACCAAGATGACGCAGTACACCCGGTATCTGTCGATCGCCCTGGCGATCCTGCAGGCCACCGGTCTCGTGGCGCTGGCGGCCCGCGGCCAGCTGTTGCAGGGCTGCCAGGAGGAGATCCTGGCCGATACCAGCATCTTCGGCATGATCATCATCGTGCTGGTGATGACCGCCGGTGCCGCACTGGTCATGTGGTTCGGCGAGCAGATCACCGAGCGTGGCGTCGGCAACGGCATGTCGCTGCTCATCTTCGCCGGTATCGCCGCCCGCATCCCGATCGACGGCAAGTCGATCCTGGACACCCGCGGTGGCCTCGTCTTCGGTCTCGTCTGTGTCGCCGTGCTGGCGATCATCGTGGCCGTCATCTTCGTCGAGCAGGGTCAGCGCCGGATCCCGGTGCAGTACGCCAAGCGCGTCGTCGGTCGCAAGATGTACGGCGGGTCGTCGACCTATCTGCCGTTGAAGGTCAACCAGGCCGGCGTCATCCCGGTGATCTTCGCGTCCTCGCTGCTCTACCTGCCGAACCTGGTCTCGCAGCTCACCGGTTCGAGCACGGCGACCGACCCCAGCTGGTGGCAGGAGATCATCCAGAAGTACCTGGTGAATCCGTCCAACCCGGTCTACATCGCCATCTACTTCGGCCTGATCGTCTTCTTCACCTACTTCTACGTCGCGATCACCTTCAACCCGGAGGAACGCGCGGACGAGATGAAGAAGTTCGGCGGCTTCATCCCGGGCTACCGTCCCGGCAAGCCGACCGCCGACTATCTCAACTACGTCCTGAGCCGCATCACCCTGCCTGGCTCGATCTACCTCGGCGTGGTCGCCGTGCTCCCGAACGTGTTCCTGGACATGGGTAACTCGGGTGCGGTGGCGAACCTGCCGTTCGGCGGTACCGCGGTGCTCATCATGGTCAGCGTGGGTCTCGACACGGTCAAGCAGATCGAGAGCCAGCTGATGAATCGAAATTACGAAGGGTTCCTCAAGTGAGAGTTGTTCTGCTCGGTCCGCCGGGTGCCGGCAAAGGTACTCAGGCCGTCCTGCTGTCGGAGAAGCTGGGCGTTCCGCACATCTCCACCGGAGACCTCTTCCGCGCGAACATCAGCCAGCAGACCGCCCTCGGGCGCGAAGCGCAGAAGTACATGGACGCGGGCGACCTCGTCCCCAGCGACGTCACCAACCGGATGGTCGAGGCCCGCGTAGCCGAGCCGGACGCCGCCAACGGCTTCGTGCTCGACGGCTACCCGCGCACGGTCGACCAGGCCGACGCGCTGAAGAAGATCCTCGAGCACAACGGCACCGCGCTCGACGCCGTGCTGTGCTTCGTGGTCGCCGAGGACACCGTGGTGGAGCGCATGCTCGCCCGTGGCCGCGCCGACGACACCGAGGACGTCATCCGCAACCGCCTACGGGTGTACCGCGAGGAGACCGAGCCGCTGCTCGAGTACTACGACGGCCTGGTCGTGACCGTCGACGGCATCGGTGAGGTCGACGAGGTCAACACGCGGGCGCTGAAGGCTCTCGGCCACTGATGGTCTTCAACCGGAAGAAGAAGGTCGTACCGTTCCGTTCGCCCGGCGAGCTGGATGCCATGGCGGCGGCGGGCGCGGTGGTCGGACGGGCGCTGGTCGCCGTCCGCGCCGCGGCCAAGCCCGGTGTCTCGACGCTGGAACTGGACGAGGTCGCCGAGCAGACGATCCGCGACGCGGGCGCGGTCCCGTCGTTCAAGGGTTATCACGGCTTCCCCGGTTCGATCTGCTCTTCGGTCAACGACCGGGTCGTGCACGGCATCCCTTCGGCGCAGGACATCCTGGCCGAGGGCGATCTCGTGTCGATCGACTGTGGCGCCATTCTCGACGGCTGGCACGGTGATTCGGCCTGGACCTTCGGTATCGGCCCGATCATCGAGGCCGACCGGTTGCTGAGCGAGGCCACCAGGCTGTCGATGGAGGCCGGCATCGCCGCGATGCTGCCGGACAACCGGCTCACCGACGTCTCGCACGCCATCGAGCTGGGCACCCGCGCCGCCGAGCGCGAGCACGGCCGTGCCTACGGCATCGTCGACGGCTACGGCGGGCACGCCATCGGCCGCGAGATGCACATGGACCCGTTCCTGCCGAACGAGGGCGCGCCCGGCAAGGGTCCGCGCCTGGTGGTCGGATCGGTCCTGGCGATCGAGCCGATGCTCACCCTGGGCACCACCGAGACCAAGACCCTGGACGACGACTGGACCGTCGTCACCACCGACGGCAGCCGTGCGGCCCACTGGGAGCACAGCGTCGCCGTCACCGAGGACGGGCCGCGCATCCTCACGCTCCGTCCGGAGTAACGCACTGTCGCGAAGGCGCCGAGATCATCGATCTCGGCGCCTTCGTCGTGTCAGCCTTCGAGCAGGACCGTGACGGGACCGTCGTTGGTGAGCTGCACCGACATGTGCGCGCCGAAATGTCCGGTCGCCACGGTGGCGCCGAGTTCGCGCAGGGTGTCGGCGAAGGTGTCGACGAGCGGTTCGGCGAGCGGGCCGGGCGCCGCGGCGTTCCAGGACGGCCGACGCCCCTTCGCGGTGTTGGCGTAGAGGGTGAACTGGCTGACGACCAGGATCGGCGCGTTCAGGTCGGCGGCCGAGCGTTCGTCGTCGAGAATGCGCAGGCGCCAGGTCTTGTCGGCGAGTTGCCTGGCGGTGGCCTCGGTGTCGGTGTGGGTCGCGCCGACGAGGGCGAGCAGGCCGTGCGGTGCGCCGGTGTCGCCCGGCTCGATCCGGCCGACGACCTCGCCGTCCACACTCACCTGGGCACTGGTCACCCGCTGCAGCAGTACTCGCACAGCATCCGATCATGCCGGACCGCCGGGAATCCGGCGCACGCGGTGGGACATTCTGTCCTACCGCGCGGGCTAGGCAGGACGGCGTGCTGCGAGATAGCTTGGTCGCGCGCCCGACACGTGCCCGGACGCCGCTGCCTGGCGGGAGGGCAGCGGTGCCCGGTTCGTGTCAGGGTTTGCCGAAGAACAGGATGTCGGGCCCGTATTCGGTGAGCGGTCGCTGCTCGGCGGCCTGGCGGATGCCGCTGCCGGGCAGTTCGGTCACCTTGGCGAACATCGGGGCGTTGCCGAAGGCGGCGCGGACCTGTGTCTCGGAGGCGTAGTCGGCGCCGTAGTCGGCCAGGGTCGCGAAATCCAGTGGGGCCAGCGGCGTATCGAGCGGCGCCTGGCCCGCGGGCCTGCCGAGCGCGGCGTACTGGGTCGCGACGCCGCTGTCGTAGAGGCACAGCTCGTAGGAGATGTTCTCGATGGTGGCGACGGTGAGCACCGGCCACTTCTCCGAGAGCCGCACGGCCAGTGGATGTTTGCCGAGCGCGCCGATCTCCCAGTTGAGCGACTTTACCGAAATCCAGCTGCCCGAGGATTTCTCGACCAGTACTACGTCAGCGTCGAGTTCGGTGGCCGGGTTGATCTTGGGTTCCTTGACGCCCCAGTGCTTTTCGTGCACCCCGGCGAACCGCCCGGCGTCCACCGGCTCGACCCCGTCGCGCGCGAAGGCCGCCACGATGGCCGCGCGCACCTGCTCGAGCGCGTCCGGCGCCGAGCAGCGCACCGCGAGGGCGCCGTAGGTCGCCGAGATCTCCACCGGCCGCGACGGCGGCTCCGGCATCGCGCCCGCGGCGAGCGGCTTGAGGCCGACCAGCGCGAGTCGCCAGTTGATCTCGTCGATGGTGGCGAGGTCGCCGCCCGATTGATAGAGGATCTGCTGCTGGGTCAGCCTGCCCGCCCGCTCCAGCGTCGGCGCGCCCAGCTTCACCAGGGCCTGGGTGGTCTTCAGCGTGAGATCGAGTTCCTCGACCCGGGTTTCGCGCAGCCGCGCGGTGCTCGCCGTGGAGGTGACCTCGGAGTACACCGCGCGGTAGGTCGCGATGGCCTGCTTGCGCGAGCGGCCCACCATCATGGTGCGCAGCAACGTGCTCAGGCTGGCCAGGTACTTGCCCGGCTGCTCGGAGGTGCGCGCGTACATGGCGGCGCGGATCCGGACCGCGTCCTCGGTGGCCGCCACCGCGGCGTCGTGATCGAGCCGCATCAGCCAGACGCCGCACTTGGACAGTCCGTCGGCGCACATCGGCTGCACGTCCGGATAGTCCTGCGCGACCTGCCGATAGGCGCGGCACGCACTGCGGATGGTGTTGGTGGCCAGCTGCCGGTGCCCGACCAGTCGCGTGGCCTGTTCGAACAGCCGCAGCGAATCCTGCAGCGCCCCCGCGTACTCGTAGCTGACATAGCCGCCGACCAGCCAGTGCAGCCGGATCGCCACGGCTTCCTGCGCCGGTTCCAGCGACTCGGCGGTCCGGTCGCGGCCCGCCGGATCGTCGCGGGTGGCGAGCAGGCCCTGGGCCAGCTCGGTGAGCGAGCCGGCCAGCTTGAGGTAGTCCTCCGGACGCTGGCTCCTGGTGGCAGCGCGGTCGGCCGCTACGCGCCGTTCGAGGCCGCTCACATCGGTCATGAGCAATTCCATCGCGACGTCAATCCTGGCCTCATCCATCGTTCGAACACGACCGCTACCCGGCCGCTGGGTGTCGTTCGAGTTTGTCACAGATCGGTGGGTGGTGCCCGCTCGTCGGGCGAAGCCGGATGTTCATCCCGGAGCGAGCCGGTGTTTCCCTGTGGCTGTGCATATTTCGCATTGCTTACTAGAATGCATGCGATCGAGCCGACTGCGCGAAGGTCGTCGGTGGGGTGCTGCGAGGAGCGGTTGGCGTGGGCGATTCTCCCTACGAGGGGTTGGCCGGCAAGGCCAAGGTCAAGGTGGAGACGGGCGCCGCGCTCGAAGCCGCCAAGGCGTGTAGTACGGCGATCGAGGTGTTCAAGGGCTGTCAGAACCTGATCCGCGACCACGATCTCAACAACTACGACGAATCGAAGCTCGGCGGCAGCCAGGTCGACGCGGGTCCGCCGCTGCGCAGCAAGTTCATCGCCGAGGCCACGCAGGCCAAGGATCTCATCGGGCGCTACATCGATTCGCTCGAAGACCTGGTCATCATGTTCAAGGCGGCGGGCGAGTCCTACACCGAGACCGACAAGGGCTCCGGCGACAACATCGCCGCGCTCAAGGGCCAGCTCAAGGACGTGAAGTCCGCGCCCGGCGCCAAGGATCTGAAGGGCGAGGTCACCGAGGCCGGTGGCTACAAGCCCGCGCACTGGGAAGTCGATGTCAAGATCCGGCAGGGCACCGGCATGGAAATCAAGATGGAGAAGCACAACTACGACATCGAGACCGCGAACGTGCCCAAGCACGCGGGTACCGCGACCGCGGAGGCGGTGGGGGTGCGGATTCCGGTGCGGGCGGCGGAGAACATGTCCTGGCGTGACATGTACGACCTCGGTCAGCGCATCTCCTGGCAGGAAGTGGCCAACGACGCCCCGATCTGGGAGGCGATGGCCCACGCGGTGCACGGCGCCGCCTACGACCTGGACCAGAAGCTGGCCGCGATCACCGCCGACCGGTGGCAGAGTCAGGGTGGCGACACCGCGCGGGCGGCGATCGCCACTTTCGGTCAGTCGGCGATGGTGGCCAGCGACTCCTTCAAGATGATGCAGTCGAACCTGGAGTACACCGCGAACTGGCTGTACGCGACCAAGGTGTGCATGCCGATCGAAACCGAAGACAAGTGTGACGACGATCTGCAGGAGAATCGCGATCGGTACGAGCGTCACTATGTCAACGGGGTGATGAATACCGAGAAATTGTTCCCGGCGGCGGCTGAACCGTCGGCGCCGAAGGGGCCTGTGACCACGCCGAACAATAACAACAATAACAACAACAATAGCAACAATAACAACAACAACAACGGCGGTGGCAACAACAACGCCGGTAACAATGGCGGCGGCAGCAACAATTCCGGTGGCGGGAGCAACAATTCCGGCGGCGGTTCCCAGCAGACGGCCGCCAGTCAAGCTGCCCAGCAGGCGGCTCTGCAGGCCGCCCAGCAGGCGCAGTCCGCGCTGCAGCAGAACGGGACCAAGGGTTCGCAGAACACTGCGGGCCAGAACGGGTCGACGGGTCAGAACGGTTCGACCGGCTCGGTCGCCGGGTCGACCGGTTCCACCGGCTCGAGCAGCGGTTCGGGCTCGGGCGATATGTCCAGCATCCTGTCCTCGGTGATGTCGGCGGTCACCTCCGCCGTCAGTTCGCTGACGCAGGCGCTGCCCTCGCTGGCCACCGCGCTGCAACAGGTCTCCTCGGACATGACCGGATCGGCCACCGGGTCCGGCCTGCCCGATTTCACCCAGCTCGGCAATCTCCTCGGCCAGTTCCCGGATCTGAAGGAAATGCTCGCCCAGTCGCCCGAGCTCACCGGCCTGCTCGCGAGCAACCCGGCGCTGAGCCCACTGGCCGAGCTGCTCGGCGTCGACACCGCGTCGGCGCAGGCCACCGGTGCGGGCGTCCCCGGCGAGACGACGGAATCCGCCGCGGGCCTCACCGCGTCGCGGGCTTCGTTGCCCGACTTCTCCAACCTGCTGTCCGGTCTGGACGACATCGTCGCCCCCATCACCGGCCTGGTCGCGGAGTCGCTGGCGACCGAGGCGCCCGCCCAGCTGGGCGAGGCGGCCGTCGGCGCCGAAACCACCATCCCGGTGCTCGACGTGCCCGACCAGCCGTTCGCCCTGCCCGACCAGGAGTTCCACGCGCCGATTGAACCGCTCGACGCCGGTGATCCCGGCTCGATCACGCGCGCACGGCCGGAGGTCGGCGCGTGAGCCAGCGCTGGGAACTCACCGACATCGAATTCCGGGTGCTGTGGCAGCGTTTCGTCGGCACCGATCTGCCGCGTCCGCTGACCTTCCAGACCACGACCCGCCTGCACGAGGACTACGAGGCCGAGAAGTACCAGGTCTGGCAGCGCCTGCAGCACACCGCCGATCCGGCGCTGCGTTCGGTCTTCGACGTGCTCGAACGGCCGGAAGCGTATGTGCGCCTGCGTGGCTGGAAGGACGACGAGCGCGACAACGCCGAGTACTGGCTCAAGGCGCGGGCGGCCCGCGCCGGCGCGAACGGGTACCTGATCTATCAGCTGCCCGGTGAAACTCCCACGCACAGTGGCGGTTATGTCGTCGTCGATGTCGGTCCCTACGGTCTCGCCGACGCGATCGTCGACCTCATGCCCGCGGCGGGCGCGGGTCGCGGCGGCATCATCCCGCTGGTCACCGACACCGGGCGCGACGATCATCAGCGGCCCACGTCGATGTTCTTCGAAGAGGCCGACACCTCGATCGTCCAGCGCAGCACCGAATTCCTGAATCGGCGGGCCGAACGCACCGGCACCATCAACATCCTGCAGAACCAGTCGATGTTCGGCTCCCGCGGCATGCATCGCGACATCCTGGTCTGGCGCGACCTGGCCGACGACGGCCGCTACGTCATCGGCCTGCCGAACGAGAACCCGGTCGCCACACCGATGTCGCGGTCGGATCTCGTCGACGCGGTCAACGCCTCGATCGAACGCATGATGTCGCGGGTGGAATCCCACTGGGAGGCCAACGCCTAGCACCGGCCGTTCACAACGGCGTCACACCGGGTTCGTTCCACCGTGCGAGGCTGTTGCGTACGCGAAGGACTTGTGGTGTGCTCGGAGCCACCACTCGTGGAGGGATGAGGGCGATGACGTTCGAATACGACGCCGACAACTTCCGGACCGCGGCAGGCAAGTCGCGCAATGTCGGAACCCAGCTCACCAACATCATCAACACGCTGAACAGCTCGCTGAACTCGCGCGGAAACGTCTGGGGCAACGACAAACTCGGCCAGAGTTTCAACGACGGCCCCGGCGGCAACGACGGCTACGACTCTTCCTGGACCAACACCAGCGACAACGTCAAGACCATGGCCAAGTCCATGGGCGACTTCGCCGACGGCCAGACGGAGAGCGCCGACTACATCGACAAGATGGAACAGGGCAACCGCAACGGTTTGAAGTAGGCGAACCGGGACCCGCTGCTCACAGCAGTCCCAGTTCGTCGAGCTCGATATTGCGATCGTCGTCGGCCAGGCGCGCGTTGGTGATCAGGTACAGCCACACCGAGGCGGCGGAGTGTTTCAGTACGATCGTGGCTTTTGGGCCGGCCCAGCGGTACTGCGGGGGCGGGACGGCGTCGTCCATGGTCGGCGTACCGAGTTTTTCGGTGATCGCGGCAGTGATGCTGTCGAAAGTTGCTGAGAACTGGGCGTTCTGGTCAGGAGTGTCGAAGTCGGTGAGTTGCAGTTCGATTTCGGTTACCTGGCCGTTTTTGGCGCGGAAGGTGCCGCTGCCCGGGCCGTACCCCGTGTCGAGCATGATCCAGCGTGCACGTTGTGTGATGACGGTCCACCCGAACTGTTCGGCGATGGCGGGAGCGTCGGCCAAGGTCCAGGACCAGTCCAGGGTGCTCAGCTTGTCGGCGAGGTCGGCTACCTTGTCGATCGGGATAGTCCGAAAGGTGCGCAATCTCCGGCCTTTCGATGTGCTGTGCGCGGTCGGTGCTACTGCATCGGCTGGCGGGGTAGGCCGAGGGTCGGCAGGTCGAGGTCGGGGTGACCGGCGTGGTCTGTCCAGGCGTTGTAGGCGAGTTCGGTGGGGCTGGTGATGGTGTAGCCGTCGCGCAGGCCGGTGACGGCGAGTTCGGCGGCGCGGTGGCAGTCTTCGGCGGTGACGGGTGCGTCGAAGTCGACCCACCACAGATGGCCGTTGTCCACGTCGGGCTGGTTCCAGCCGCCGTCGGTGATCGCCTGGTATCCGGCGGGGGTGGGTCGCCGGTTCTCGTCGAGGTACCGGTCACCGATCAGCTGTGCCGACAGCACGTCTTCGTCGCGGGCGAACTGCACGAATCGGCGGATGCGAGCGGGCTCGGGTTCGAACACGATCACCCGTGCGCCGAGTGGGAGCTTCGCGAGCTCGGCTGCCAGGTGTTCGGCGAACTCGGTCCAGCCGGTCACAGCTGCCCCTGCCGGGAGAGCTCGACGCCGTCGTCGAAGAGTTCCAGCCATTCGTTCGACGCCAGGGTGAGGGTGATGGTCCGGGTCGGTGCCGCGAGGATCAGGGTCGATTCGGAGCCGGCCCAGCGCACCTGGGGGTTGTCGCCGGTGAGCTGGGCGCTCGGGGCGCCCAACGCCGCCGCCAGTCGCTCGGCCATCGTGGTGTAGGCCTGCTGGACGAGGGTGTGGGTCTCGCCGGTGTCGGGGCCGATGGTGCTGACGCTGACCTGGATCTTCTCGACGTCGCCGTCGTCGGCGAAGACCTTCCCGCTGGCCAGGCCCATGCCGGTGTCGAGCATGGCCCAGTCGTCGTCCTCCGACGTGGTGACGACCCGCCAGCCGAACTGCCGCGCGATCTCGGGTATCTCGGCGAGCTGCCAGGACCAGTCGAGTGCGCGCAGCCGACTGCCCAGCTCGGCGACCTCGTCGGGGGTCCGGGTTCGGAAGTCGGTCAACGGTTTCTCCTCGTGGCTCGCGGCAGGCAAGACGGTGCGGTCAGAAGTACGACAGGAACGCCGCGTCGAAATCGGGGTCGCGGGTGTCGAAGTTCTGGGGGGTGTAGTCGAGGGCGCGGACGTGGTCGACGAAGTCGGGCGGGAGGACGAGGGGCTGGTCGGCGAGGTACTTCAGGGAGTCCTCGCGCCAGATCCAGACACCGTCGGAGTAGAGGGAGGGGCCGCCCTCGATGTCGGCGCCGGGGGTGAACAGGTCGGGGGCCTCGCCCATGACGTCGAAGATGGCGCGGACCTTGCGCATGTAGTTCAGAACCCGCTCGCGGTCGGTCTCGACGGCGCCGGTGGGCGCGTCGTGGACCGAGGGCAGCTCGTCGTGGGTGCCCTCGTACATCTCGCGGTACATGGCCACGGGCTTCAATTCCATTGCGTGCGTCCCGTTCTCGATGTCATGGAGTTTGTGCCCGGCGGTCGCGCGCGTCGGTCCGTGCGCGCCGGTCGCGCCCGCGCCGCGGCGAGCCGCCGACCTCGATCCTTCGCGCGCTCCGGCCGGTCGTCAAGTTCGCGGCGCGGGGGCGACGGTGCGCGCGTGCCGGCCGCCTGGCGTTCATTCTGTCGTCACCGCCGATTCGCCGGTGCCTGCGACTCTGTTGCGCAGGCGAACGAGTTGTGGTGTGCTCGACCCGGCACCACTGCGGAGGGATGAGGGGCGATGGCGACGTTCACGGACTCGAGCTGGTGACGTAGCCCTCCATGATCGATCTGCCGTCCGGGCTGCACTGGCTCTCGATTCTCGCTGGCATGGAATGGCCAGAAGGCAATGAAGACGAGATGTGGGCCATGGCCGAGGACTGGCGCACGGCCGCCGACAGTCTGCGCGGTCTCGTCGACGACATCGATGCCGCCAAAGACGCCGCGTTCAAGGCATATCCGCAGGGCGAGGGTGTCGACGACATGCTCAAGGCCTTCGAGGGGATGGCTCGCGGCGATCAGTCGGTGACCAAGCTCGCCGAATTGTTCGACATCCTCGGTGATTCCGTGTATCAGACCGGCACCGAGATCGAATACACGAAGATCATGTTCCTGTCCTCGCTGGGCCTGCTGGCGCTGGAAATCGCTGCGGCGTGGATCTTTCCGCCGACAGCGCCGGCGGTGGAGGCGGCCGCGATCGCGGCGACCCGGGTGGTGGCGCGGACGATCTTCGGCCGCGTGCTCGCCGCGATCCTGCGCCATGGCGCGAAGGCCGTGATCACCCGCGTGCTGAAGTTCATCGGCCAGCACGTGGCGATCGACACCGCGCTGGGCACTCTGCAGGAACTCGGTGTCCAGCAGTGGCAGGTGGATCAGGGGCACCGCAAGGAAGTCGACTGGAACCAGGTGAAGGCGGCGGCGGTCAGCTCCGCCGCGGGCGGCCTGGCGGCGGGCCCGTTCGGCAACTTCCTCGGCAAGCGGCTCGGCGACGGGATGGCGCCGTGGCTGAAAGGCGCGATCACCGGCACCGGCGCCGGTCTGGTCGGTGCGGGCGGCGGCATGCTCGGCCAGTTCGGCTACGACGGCTTCACCCAGGGCTGGGACAAGGCCTGGGACAACCTGCAGACCGCCGCCTCCGATCCGCTCATGTGGAGCGCGGGCGCGAGCAACGGTGGCATCTCCGGTCTGAACAAGGCGGGCGCGAACGCCGCGTGGTCCAAGATGAACCCCGGCCTGTTCGAGCGTCCGAGTTTCAGCTCCCAGATCCGCGACGCCATGGGGCCCGGCTACGACCTCGGGACCTTCGGGCAGGACGGCAACACCGCCGGTGGGGACGGTTCGTCCAACCGTCCCGGCGCCGACGGCGAGAACCGGGCCGGTGCCGACGACGGCGCGACCGGAGCGGGCGGCGACGACGGTGCGCGCGCGGGCGCGGGCGACGACACCATGGGCGGCGAAGGCTCGGGTGAGACCCGGGCCGGTGCGGGCGACGACAGCCAGTCCATGCGCCCGGCCGGTGGCACGACACCGGAGGCCGAGGGCGACGGGCCGACGAATACCGGTGCGGGACAGGCGAATCAGCACGCGGGCGACGACGGTCAGACCTCGTCGGACGGCGGCGGCGCCGGCACCGGGCGGCAGGAGTCCAAGCCGGAGGTGCAGACCGGGGACACGCAGGCCGGTGACGGTGGGCGGCAGGACGGCGGCAGCCAGGACAGTGGGGCTCGCGCCGAAGGGGAAGGCCCTGCGGCGCAGTCGGATTCGGGGCACGACAACACGCGGGCCGGTGAGGCCGACGCGGACGCCGACGGCGTGGGCGTCAACGACGGGACTCGCACCGACGCGCAGTCCGGTGGTCAGCCGGTCACCCAGGTCAACGACGGCCAGACGGCCAATCGGGACACCACCTCGCAGGTCGGGGCGGCGCCCGCGGCGGGGATGGCGGGTGCGGGCCCCGCGGCGACCGGGGGACCGACCACCGCGACCGGCCAGGCGCCCGTCACCGGTCAGGCCGCGACGCCGACCACCGGTCAGCCCGCGACGGCCCCGACGCAATCGGCTTCCACCCCAGCGCAATCCACGCCGGGTCAGCAGTCCACGCCTGCTCAGCAGGCGACGCAGGGGCAGGGCGGGCAGCCGTCCACCCGCCCCGGTGCGCCGGAGGTTCGGACCGGACTGCCCGACGGAACCCAGTCGGTGCCGGAAAACCGTTCCGCCACACCGGAAGTCCTCGGTGACGCCGGAACCGGCGAGTCGCGTGCGGACGCCGACGGCGAGACCAGGGTCGACGGCGAAAGCCGCGCCGGCGCAGCCGAACCGCGCAGTGGGGCCGGTCTCGCGGACACGCCGTTGCAGGGTCTGCAGGCCGCACCCGGTGAGGCGCCGCCGGTCCGCTCGGAGGCCGAGGTCACCGCCGACCCGGCCCGCACCGGGGAAGCCGAGGTGCGGGCGGATCCGCTCACCGATATCCCGCCGGTGGTGCCGATCGTCGGCGCCGATCCGGCGGCGAGCCCCGCCCGGTCCGGCCCGGACGCGAGCCGCCCCGGACGCGCGGGCACCGACGAGACCGGCACCCCGCGCGATCGCGCCGACGGCGGCGACGATCGCAGGCAGCCGCAGCCCGACGACGACAGCGGGCCCGTCTACGACACCCGGTTGCCCAACGGGCAGGGCGTCGTCCATCACCCCACGGGCACCGCGATCGGCGAGGACGCGCGCACCCATCGCGTGAGCGAGAACGTGCGCAACGACGGCGCCCACGACGTGGTCGTGCACGGGCGCCGCGACGGGTCGGTGACGCCGAGCAACGGCGACGCGGTCCACCCGCAGGACATCGTCGACGCGATCCGCAGCAACCCGAACTACGTGCCGGGCACTCCTATCCGGCTGCTGTCCTGCCACGCGGGCAATGCCAACGGCTGGGCCCAGTACATCGCCGATCAGCTCGGCGTCGACGTCACCGCGCCCACCGATCGGGTCGGTGTGCGCCGCGAACCCGGCTCGGACCCGGTCATCGATCGCGGCGGCAAGTGGCGCACCTTCAGCCCCGAGACCGCCACCCTGCCCGGCGACACCACCTCACCGCGCCCGGACTCCGATCCGGACGGCACCCGCGACCACGACAGCCTCGACGGCGACAGTCCACCGCTGGACCGCGAACTCGTCGACTTCATGAGCGACCAGGACCCGGAGACCAGGCCCGCCGCGATGTCGTTCCTCGACCCGCAGGCCGGGACCGTCAACGCGCCGTTCAGTCAGACACCCGGGGTGGACGCGCATCTGCTCGGCGTGCTGGACATGAACGACCCGATGGTGCAGACCGCGGGCGACCCGCCCCGGATCACCCATGTCGGCGGGGAGCCGATCGACCAGTTCTCGCACCGGCTCAGCGAGGAGCGGGGCCGGGCGTTCGTCGACGCGTCCATGCAGGACGCGGCCCTGGTCGCCGAATACGAGCAGCACAAGGCGCAGCAGAAGGGGCTGGAAGCCGAGAAGGCCGCGGCGGGCCGTGGGGTCCGCGACGCGGCCATGGCGCTCAAGGACGCCCAGAACGCACGGGACCGCGGCGCCGAGGACGGCGAGCAGCTGGTCCGCAGCGCGCAGGAGGACTTGGCGGCGGCCAAGGACAAGGCCAAGGCGGCCAAGATCGCCCTCGACAACTTCATCGCCGCCGACAAGGCCGAGGCCGAGGCGGGCAATTCGCCCGCCAAGCGGCTGGAGAAGGCCGAAGCCAACCGGCTGCCCGCCGCCCGGCGCGGCCATGTCTCGTCCATCACCATCGACCGCCTCACCGGTCGCGTGTACGAGGCCGCCAACGGCACCTCCGACCAGCGGATCCATCCGACCGAGCTGCATCCGACGTTGCACGACAACGTCTCCCAGTACCAGGACCCCACGGACGTCTACCACAACGGCGGCGACCCGCGGCACTTCCCGCACACGGACAATCCCCTGGGACACGCCGAGATCCGCGGCACCAACGCCGCCCTGCACGACCGGGAACTGCTCAACCAGCAGCGCGACCCGAGCGACCAGCTGCCGACCGACTTCGACGGCCTGGCCTCCATCCTCAACTCGCCCTACGTGCCCAGCCGCGGCGCCGAGGCGCCCTGCTGCGCCAACTGCACGCGGGTGGTGCAGGGTACCGAGAGCACCGCGGGCCACATCATCGACGAGGGCGCGCCGCGCGTCGACCCGATCCGGCACGTCGACATCGAACGGGCCGCCGCCGAGGGCAATGTCATCGAGCCGCGGCTGGTGTCGCCGGAGTACCCCCCGGAGACGGACTTCATGGGCGACGACGACGATGTCGCGAATCCGCCCAGCGGCGCCGGTGATCCCGTGCCGGCGGGGATGGTCCGTGGGGACGACGGGCTGCTGCATCGGCCGGGCGACCGAACGGACAGCTACCGGGAACCGGACGGCACCTGGCATCACGTCGACGATCCCGCGGATACCTTCCGGGACAAGCGGTTCCGGCTGCAGAACGACAGCGGTGGCTTCTACCGAGGTGACGACGACCCGCTCGCGGGCGCCGACTACGAGTACAAGGTGCAGAAGGGCGACACCGACTCGCACACCATGCAGGATCCCGGCCGCGCCGACGAGCTGAAGGAGGCTTCGGACAAGCGGCTCGAGCTGCAGACGCAGCGCGACAAGCAACGGGTGAAGCTCGACCGCCTGATGGCGGAGTTCGGTGTGAAGGCTCGCAACGAGCTGGCTCCGGACAAGGTGGCGGGCAAGATCGCCGACCTGTCCGCCGCGATCGACAACGACGCGACACTGACCCAGGCCGAGAAGGAAGCCAAGGCGGCGAAGCTGACGGCCCTGGAGTCGACGGCGAACAAGTACTTCAAGATGGGCGTGAAGATGGTCGCCCTGTCGAAGCTGCTGGGGGAGACCGCCGGACTCGACTACGCGCTGAGCCGTCCCGGCTCGATCCTGCTCACTCCGTTCATCGGTGCCTTCGACGGCGCGGGTGTCGTCGACATCGCCTCGATCGTGCCGCCGACCCGTCCCGGCGACCCGCCGACCCTGCTCGTGGTGGAGGCCAAGGGCGTCGGCGCCACGCTCGGAGGCTCGAAAATCGCCCGGGCGGAACAGGGTTCGCCGGAGTATCTGCGCCGCACGCTCGAGATGGATCAGAATCTGCAGCGCATTCTCAACGAGACGCCGGAGCAGATGCGCGCGCGGGGGATCGACCCTGACACCCCCGAGGGCCGGGCATTCCGGCAAGCAGTGGCGGAACTGCTCGCGGCCCGCGAGAACGGCACCCTGCGGGTCGAGTACAAGCTGGTGCACGCCTCGGCGAAGGGCGAGGTGAGCGTCACCGACCTGCGGCTCGTCCGCGACGGTACCGACGTGCTGGCCGATGTGCCGCTGCCCGTCGACCAGGCCACCCTGGATCGCCTCGCCGACGACGACTCGATCGACTACATGGGCGACGAGGACGGCGAAAGACGCAACAGACAGCCCGATTTCGCCGATCCCGAACCGCCGCAGCGCGAGGTACGGGTCGAGCTCGGGGACAACGGGGAAGTCGTCGCGCTGCATGTGCGGCTGGACGACGGGCAGTGGGTGGTCGCGCGCACCGACGGCGACGACGGTACGCAGCGCCCCCCGGCCCGGCGTGACGATATTCCCGAGGTGGATACCCGGCATACCCTGCGGCGGTTGGTCGACCAGCTCAATGCCGGGTACGAGGGGCTGAACCTCAAGTACCCGTCGGGGTCGGGGCTCGACGGACGCGGCCAGACTGCCATTCGGGACGGTGTGACCGGTGGCGTGCACATGGTGACCGATCCGCCCGCGCAGCCCGCGCCGCCGCCGGTCGACGGTCCGGTGATCGGCGCGCCTCCGCCGGGTCCCGGCGATCCGGCGCTGAACGTGGCGCGGATCGGCCGCGAAGGACTCACCTGGTACCACAACCGCGAGCACATCCCGATCTTCGGACCGGTGCTGGGCAGGCAGGCGGACGTGGCCGGCGACTACCGGCCCGTGTACTTCCCCGACGGCACCGAGTACCGGCCGTGGATCACCGACGCCGATCCCAACGCGGTGCGCGAGACCGTGGTCAGCGAGCTGCGGGCGAACCGGATGGAGCCCGACGAGGTCCGCGATGTCCTGAAGGAACTCTTCGATGCCGCGCGGGATCCGCGACTGCGCCAGGACCTGATCGACGATCTGGAATTCAACAACCTCATCGACGCCGACGAGGCGCGGGCGCTGGAGGACACGCCCATCCCGCCCGCCGATCCGACGCCGGAACAGCCGGGGCCGCCGCCCGAGGGCGAGACGCTCACGGAGATGGCCGAGCGCCTCGGCATCGAGCTCGACGGCGAGAGCCCGCAGGATGTGCGCCGCGCGATCGACCGCCAGAGCCACCGGTTGCTGCGCGAGATCGGCGCGATCGAGGGGCTGGCCGACGCGGCTCGACGCGCCGACGAGGAGCAGACTCGCCCGTACCGGCGCGCCGATCATCCCGCCGAGCCGGCTCCCGCGCCCGACGACCGGACGCTGTCCCGGCCGGACCGGCTGCGCGAGGTCGAGTCGGACGAACCGCGCGACGATGACGACTACTACGACGACGAACTCGACGGCGCCGAACCGCCGCGGAACCACTGGGGCGACACCAGCGCTCCGCGTCCGGTGCCGTTCTCGCGCGAGGTCAGCTTCCTCGACAAGGACCCGCTGGGCCGGTTCCTGCGCGATCTGATCGTCGCCTTCGAGGGCGTCACCGCGCTGCGCGACTACGACCGGGTCGGCAACGGCGCGGACCGGCTGCCCGAGTGGGCCAGCTTCTCCGACGACCGGGAGCCGGGTCGCGACGAGGCGCGGGCCCGCGAGTTCTTCGAGCACGCGTTGCGCCGCGACCAGCTGCGCGACGAATTGTCCAGCTGGGCGGCCATGTTCGGCCGGGACCTGAGCGATCTGTCCGGCGACCGGATGGACTCGACGCTGAACGAGCTGCGCGACTCCGCGCGGCAGCGGGCGCAGCACCTCGCCGATTTCATCGACGCCGCGCAGCCGATCCTGCGAGGGGACGACGCGGAACCGGTGGGCAGGTCCTATGGGGATCAGGTCGCCCGGGTGCCCGACGCCGACGGCGGACCCGACCGGTTGCTCGTGGTCGACGGTCCGCTCGACCGCGAGGAGGCGCTGGCCCGCGCCCTGCGGGACAACCCGGAGCTGGGTGTCGACATCGACAACGGGCTGCTGAAGCCCGACTTCCGGGCGGTGCACGCCGACGGCGCGGGCAGGCAGTTCCTCGACCCGGTGGCCACCCCCGAGGTGCAGCACATCCGGCGCACCGTGGACGGCGCCGAACTGCAGGTGACGATGCTGCGCGGCGAGGACGGCCAGTGGCGGCCGGTGCAGCCCGCGCCCGAACCGCCGCCCGCTCCGCGCGACCGCGCCGAGATGGTGCGCGAGATCGTCGACCTGGCACGGGAACTGAACCTCGGCCCGGCCGCGCTGCACCCGGACAACATCGACGCCACCATCCGCGCGCTGCACCTGGACAACGCGGTGCGCGCCGGGCAGACCGAGGCGCTGGGCGACTACGCCCGCACGATGGCCGACATCGAGACGTTCCACCTGATCGGTGACGCGCGGGGACAGCTGGCCACGCGACTCGGGATCCCGGAGGGCGAGCTCACGCCGCGCCGGATCGCCGAGGCACTGACCAACCCGAAGCAGCGGCGCGGCACCCGCCAGCAGCAGTTCGAGGACCTGCTCGACGGGCAGCAGCGCGATCCGAGCAAGACCGCCGGCTACTCCCAGCAGCTGCGCAATGTCGACGCGGACACGGTGCAGGCGGCGCAGGACGCGCTGATCCGCGCGCTGAGCCCGGACAACCCGGACCGGTTGCGGCCGGTCGTCGCCACGATCGATCGCTTCGGCAGGCCGACCTACGGGCCCGCCGACAGCGGGATCGATCCGGCCAAGCTCCGCAAGCTCGTCACCCGGTTGAACCGGATGGGCGCGGGCGACTTCGCGCGGGACGCGCTCGCCGCGTACGCCGACGCGCTGCTGCGCATCGACCCGTACACCGACCACCCTGCGGGCACCATGGCGCGCGATCCGCGCACCACCGGTGATCCGCACATCTACGACCTCGACGCGATCCACGGCCTGCGCGCGGCGGCCGACGCGGCCGAGCCGGGCGGCCCGGCCGATCTCGCCGCACAGATCGCCGACAATGTCGCCCGCTCCTACGGTGCCGATGAGCCGGTCGGTCCGAACGATCCACGGCCATTGCCGAATCGGGACTGGGCGCGACTGGTCGGGGTGGATGTGTCCACCGCCGACGACGCGAAGTTCGTCGAGATCTACGAGGCCTACCGCGACGGCAAGATCGAGAAGCACGAGGGACTCAGCCCCGAGAAGCTGGCCGCCGAGATCGCCGCGATCCGCGAGGAGATCCGGCTCAGGACCGAGCAGATCCGGCAGCTGCAGGCGCTGACCGAAGAGTTCTACCGACCGGTCGCCGACCTGCCCGCCGCCGATTCCCCCTCGGCCAGGCCGCACCAAGGTCCTGAGCCTGATGCGTTGCCGGGTGGGCCGCGTGAGCTGGCCGCCGGTCAACCGCCTGCCGATGGTTCGCGCCCTGCTGGCGACCGTTCGCAGCCGGCTGGCGACGGTTCGCAGCCGGCTGGCGATGGTTCGCAACCGGCCACTGGCGGTTCGAAACCCGCTGGGAAGCAGCCGGATTCGGGTATCGATCGCGAGGCGGGACTGCCGTCGGAGCGTGGGGCCGATCTCGACGATCGGGCCGACGCGAAGCTCGACCAGACCATGCGCAAGCTGGACGAGGTCGCCGACGAGCTGGCCGAGCCGATCGCCTCGCTGGACGATCTGGTCGGGCCCGGCGAATCCGTCGACCCGCTGGCGCGGATCGACGAAGCGGTCGAGCGCCAGAACCGGCTCGCCGACCAGGCCGATCAGCGGCGCACCGACGCGGCCGACGCCGCGCTGGACGACACCCTGCGTGATCTCGACGGCGTCGACGAGGATCTGGCCGCGCTGCAGTCGTACCTGCGCGCGCAGCGGGAGTTCGACGCCGCGCAGGCCGAGATCGCCTCCCGTTTCGAGGAACTGGCGGCCCAGGATGCCCAGGCCGCCGCACAGCGTGCGGACGGCACCGACCCCGACTTCGCGATGCGCGTCGCGGACCTGGCCGCGCTCGAGTCCTACCTCGCGGCCCAGCAGAAGTTCGACGCCTTGCGCGCCGAACTGGCGGAAGCAGCGCAGGTCCGGCCCGACGACCTCGACGCCGAAGCCCTCGCCGACCAGCGGGCGCTGGAGTCGTACCTGCGCGCACAGCAGGAATTCGACGCCGCCCGCGCGGAAATGGCGGCCAGGTTCGCCGCCGCGGTCGAGCGGCAGAACGCACCGGAATCGGTCGGCGACGGAGTAGCCGAGGACCCCGCCGGATCCGCACGCGGCGACAAGGATTCGCAACTTGGCGCCTCCGCCGAAGTCACCAACTCGGCCGACGGCCTCAACTCGGCCGACGGACTCAGCTCGGGCGACGGACTCAGCTCTGGCGACGGCACTGCCCCGGGCGCGATCGGTTCGGGCGACGGTACTGTCTCGGGCGATGTGACCGGCTCGGGCGACGGCACTGCCCCGGGCGTGATCGGTTCGGGTGACAGCACTGTCTCGGGCGACGGCACCGCGTCGCGCAACGACGACGGCTCGCGCGACGACGGTGACGGCGAGCCGCCCGCTCCGTCGCCCGCGCCCGCCGGTCCGCCGTCCAAGCCCCCATCACGACCGCCGACCGCGTTGAGCCCGGAACCCGAAGAGCCATCGCGGAGTTCGTCGGGTTCGGATCAGGGAGCGTCGTCGCGTCCACCGGTGACGCCGAGCCCGACAGCGGGGGAGTCGTCGCGTCCGCCGGTGGCGTCGGGTGCGGAAACCGCCGACCCGTCGCGTCCGTCGGCCCAGCCGGGTGCGGGGCTCGGGGAGGCGTCGCGTCAGCCGGTGGCGTCGGGTGCGGAGCCCGTAGACCCGTCACGTTCGTCGGCCCAGCCGAGCGCGGGGCTCGGGGACCCGCCGGGTAAGCCGGTGGCTCCTGGTCCGGAACCCGTCGACCCGTCGCGGAGTTCGTCGCGGTTCGATTTCGGTGTGCCGAGGGAGCCCGCCGAGCTGGCGGTGCCGGGTGAGTCCACGGCCGCCTTGCCCGACGCCGAAGCCTCCACTCCCGGTGGCCCGGAACGCGCCACGCAGCGCAGCGATTTCCTCGATGACGTGCATCAGTTCCTGCAGGAGCTGAGCGATCTCCCGCCGTCGGCGCATGCCGACGCGCCGCCGCTGACACCGCAGCAGGCCGAGCAGGTGCGCAGGCTCGCCGAAGCGCTCGGCCTCGGTGACGCGCTGACCGGTCAGCGCGACCCGCTCGGCGCGCTGGCCGAGATCGCCGACATGGCCAGGGCGCGCGGATTCCTGGACAGCGCCCTGGATCCCGACGCCGAACTCGGGCAGCCCATGCGCTACCCGGACGACTACGAGCCGCTCGACGCCGACGAACTGCAGGACGGTCTGGACCAGTGGCGGGTCGAGGGCGATCCCGCCGACCGCGCCGCTATCGCCGACGACTTGCGCTGGGCCGGGCTGACGGACGACTCGCGCCCGTCGCTGGGCAGCGAGCCGGAGCCGGACGCGCCGGGGCAGCCGCTGCGCCCGTCCGCCATCCTGCCGCCGGAGGACGGCGCGCAACGACCGGGTGGTCCGCGGCTCGAGCCCGCTCAGCAGGCACTGGACCGGTTGGCGGCCAGGTTCGGGGTCGATCCCACCGACGCCGGTTCGCTCGACGCCGCCCGCTACCGCCAGTTGCTGCGCGCCGGCGCGGTCGAGGCATTCGCCGCCGCGGTGCGCCACGCGGAGGCGGCGTCGGACCCCCAGCAGCGGGCACTGCGCGAAGCCGTCGCACGGCGCTGGGCGACCCGGCTCGGCCTGCCCGCCGATCCGGGACTCGCGCGCGCCGCCGACGACATCAACCGGCTGCGCGCCGGGGTCACCCGCGACGCGGGCGACCTTGCCCATCTGGATCACCTGCTGCAAACCGACCTCGGCGACCGGGTGCTCTCGCTCGACATCGACGGCGAGAAGATGCTGGTGCGGCTCGTGGTCGACGGACCGGACAGCTGGCATCTGGAACCCACCGCCCACCCCGAGCCCGCCCCGCGCACGCCGACGACCGCGAAGGCCGTCGAGGTGCCGCCGAAGAAGAACTGGCTGCGCAGGCTGTGGGACCGCATCGCCAACCGCGGCTACTACGGCGACAACCCGAAGTACCCGTCCGGGTCGAGCCAGGACGGCGCTGGTCAGTCGCTGCTGGGCCACCAGGCCGGGCTGCCGCTGACCTCGGTGAAGGACGCGACCCCCGACGCGCCCGGCGGCGAGTACGACCAGCTGCAGATCAAGTTCAACCCCGTGCGCATCCTCAAAGAGGGCGTGTACATGTGGCAGAACCGCGAGCTGGTGCCGATTCTCAAGCACCTGTCCGCGCGGATCGCCGACCAGGCGGGCGAGTTCCTGCCGCTGCGCAACATCGACGGCACCGAGTACAAGCCGTGGATCTCCGATGCCGATCCGGAGCTGCGTCGTCAGATCGAACAGGACCTGCGCGACGCGGGACTCGGGCATCTGCTGGAGCCGGAGAGCCTGACCCCCGCCGAACTCGCCGCGCGGGAGTCGAAGGCGATTCCGGAATCGGCCGAGCCGGTGCAGGTCTCGCGTGACGGCGAGAAGGTCCCCGCCGTCGCCGAGCCGCTGCCGCCGTGGTTGCGGGACGTGGTCGACGCCGTCAACGGCCGCATCTCCGACGCGACGGTGCTGGAAGCGCTGGCCAACGAACTCGGCGTGCGGATCACCGACTTCTCCGAGGAGGGTCTGCGCAAGGCGCTGGCCGAGGCCGAGTACCGGCTGTTGCGCCGCGACGGCGTGATCCAGGCGCTGGACGCGGCGGCCCGGTTCTTCAACGCCGAGCACGCGAACATCCCGTTCCGGCCCGCCAACATCAACAGCAAGGACCCGCTGGGGGCCTACCTCAAGGAAGTCGTCGCGGCCAGGGGCAGCGACTTCGACTTCGACATGCTGAACTGGCGCGGCGTGAACAACGGCGGCGAATGGGTCCACCCCTGGGCGGACCTGAGCGACGACGGCGACGATCCGACCGTGCTCGCCGAGGACGCCCGCAAGATCTTCGAGGACGCGCTGCGCCGCGCCGGACTGCGCGACGAGCGCTCGACCTGGGCGCATCTGGCCGGCGCCGACCTGGAGGCGCTGGTCCGCGACCTGGACGCCGAGATCGCGAAGCTGCGCACCCAGCTCGACGACAACGTCGGCGTGCTCGACGAATTCCAGCGTCGCGTCGCGGATTTCAACGACAGCGACGCCGGCGACCGGCTGGTGCTCGACGCCGAGAACGGCACGATCGCGATCGTCGACACCGGGGCCGGGCACGAGCGCGCGCTGGCCCGGGCACTGGCCGAGGCGGACGCGGACTTCATCGATCGGCTCAACCGCGGTGCGGTGGACATCGAGATCCGCCTGGTCGGCATCGACGAGAACGGCCGCGTGCACCTGCTCGAGGTCGACCCGCCCGAGGTGCGGCACCTGCGGACCGAGGTGGACGGACACACCGTCGACGCGACGATGGTGCGCGACGGCGCCGGTCCGTGGCGCATGATCGACGCGCCGCCCGCGAGCGCCGAGCCGGACGCGAAACTGCCCGTCGTGGCCGATGAGGCGAATCAGTCGGTCTCCCAATCGCGTTCGCTCGCCGAGGTGCGGGCGGATATCGCCGAGGTGGCGCAGCGGCTCGGCATCGACGATCCGTCGAACCTGTCGGGGGAGCGGCTGCACGATCTGCTCGCCGACCTGGAGCGGGCCAACCAGGTGCGGGCCAGGCAGGTGGAGGGCCTGGTCGACTACGCGCGCAGCGCCGACGCGATCGACAACTTCAACGCGCTGCACAACGCGCGCAGTGCGCTGGCGCTGCGGTTCGGCGTGCCGCCGGAGGCGCTGACGCCGGAGGTGATCGCGCGCGGGCTCGCCGATCCCGGGACCCGGGTGGAGCTGCACCGGCAGCGGTCGGCCAACCTGACCGACTACGCGAAGCTGTTGCGCGGGCTCGATCCGGCCGCCGTCGACGCGGCGCGCGCGGCGCTGGCCCCGCATCTCGGGTTGCCGCGCGACGGTCTGCCGCTGGACGCCGGCGCGCTGGCCGAGGCGCTGTCCAACCGGGCCGCGCGCGGCGATCTCGACGACCTCACCGGACCGCTCGCCGATTACGTGCGCGCGCTGGCGACGATCGATCCGTACGCCGAAAACCTGGTCTACGACCCGGCTGCCGATCCGCGGGCTGTCGGCGACGACGCGCCCGTGCACGATCGCGATGCCCTGGACTTCCTGCGCGAAGTCGGCGCCGACGACCTCACGAATCGCACACCGCTGCCACCCGCGCCGGACGGCACCGTCCCCGGCCCGACCCGCGACCACGCGCGGCTGCTCGGCGTCGACCTCACCGATGCCGACGATCGCCGCATCGCCCAGGTCTACGAGTGGTTCCGCGACGGCCGCATCGACAAGCACGAACGCCTGACCCTCGAACAGCTCGCCCAGGTGCACGCGGAGATCCGCGACGAGATCCGGCAACGAGCCGCCGACATCGCCCGGCTGCGCGCGCTGCTCAACGAGCCGTTCGTGACCGATCCCGAGCTGGGTGACACGAACCGGCCATTGCTCGAGAGCCCCGACGGTGTCCCGGGGGCACCGATGCCCGGCCCGACGCCGTCCGTCCCCGGCTCGCCGGAGCGGGCCGGATTGCCCGCCAGGCCGGTTGCCGAGGGCGACACGGCGACGGGTTCCGAGAACCCGCCGCCCGCGCGAAACACCGAGCCGGAACTCCCCGGCGACTCGGGCACGTCCACCGACCGCGACGCGAACGGGTCCGACGATGCTCCGGAATCGCGGGGCGACGACGATCCGGGCGAGCCGCCCGCGCCGAAGCCCGCGCCCGGCGGCCCGCCGTCGAAACCGCCCGCGCATCCGCCGACCGCGCTCAGCCCGGAACCCGAAGAGCCGTCGAAGACTTCGTCGCCGTTCGACCGGGGAATTCCGCAGGCGCCCGCCGAACTCGCGGTGCCCGATGCCGCGGGCCTGGATCGGCCGGGTGCGGACGCCCCCGCCGATCCGCCGAGCCGGGCCGAGCAGCGCGACGTCCGGATCGACGATGTCCGACAGTTCCTGCGTGATCTCGCTGATCTGCCGCCGTCGACCCACGCGGACGCGCCGCCGCTGACCCGGGAGCAGACCGAGCAGGTGCGCAGGCTCGCCGAGGCACTGGGTCTCGGCGACCTGCTCGCCGGGCAGCGTGATCCGCTGGGCGCGCTGGCCGAGATCGCCGACATGGCCAGGGCGCGTGGATTCCTCGACAGCGCACTGGATCCCGACGCCGAACTCGGCGCGCCGATGCGCTACCCGGACGACTACGCGCCGCTGAACCTGGACCAGCTCCAGGACGGTCTCGACCAGTGGCGCGTCGAGGGCGATCCCGAGGTCCGTGCTCAGACCGCCGAGGACCTGCGCCGGGCCGGGCTCGCGGACGGCTCCCGACCGTCGCTCGGCACCGAGCCGGAACCGGACCAGCAGGCCCGGCCACTGCACCCCACCGCCATCCTGCCGCCCGCCGATGGCGCCCAGCAGCCGGGCGGACCGCGGATGGAGCCGGCTCAGCAGGCATTGGACCGGCTGGCCGCGCGGTTCGGGGTCGACCTCACCGATCCCGGTTCGCTCGACGGCGCCCGGTACCGGCAGTTGCTGCGCGCGGGCGCGATCGAGGCGTTCGCCTCGGCGGTGCGCCACGCCGAGGCCGCGACCGATCCGCAGCAGCGGGCGGTGCGCGAAGCCGTCGCGCGTCGCTGGGCGGCGCGGCTCGGGCTGCCGGCCGATCCGGGTCTGACCCGGGCCGCCGACGACCTCACCCGGTTGCGCGCCGGCGTCACCCGCGACGCCGCCGACCTCTCGCACCTGGATCGGCTGGCGCGCACCGAACTCGACGACCGCATGCTGTCGGTCGACGTCGACGGTGATCAGACGCTGGTCCGGCGGGTCGAGGACGGTCCCGACGCGTGGCACCTGGAACCCGTCGCGCGGCCCGAGCCGGCCCCGCAGGCGCCGCCCGCGGCGACCGCCGCCGAGACGCCGAAGAAGAACTGGCTGCGCAGGCTCTGGGACCGGATCGCCAATCGTGGCTTCCATGGCGAGAACCCGAAGTACCCCTCCGGGTCGAGCCAGGACAGCGCGGGCCAGTCGATGCTGGGGCATGGTGCGGGCCTGCCGCTGACCGCGACCAAGGACGCCACCCCGGACGCCCCCGGCGGTGAGTACGAGCAGCTGCAGATCAAGTTCAGCCCGGTGCGCATTCTCAAAGAAAGCATCGAGATGTGGCGCAAGCGCGAGCTGGTGCCGATCCTGCGGCACCTGTCCTCGCGCATCGCCGACCAGGCGGGGGAATTCCTGCCACTGCGCAATCTCGACGGCACCGAGTACAAGCCCTGGATCTCCGATGCCGATCCGGAGCTGCGCCGCCAGATCGAACAGGAACTGCGCGACGCCGGACTCGAGCACCTGCTCGAACCGGAGAGCCTGACCCCGGCGGAACTGGACGCGCGCGAAGCGGACGAACTCACCGAAGCGCCGGAGCCACGGCAGCCGGCGGACGAATCGTCGCCCGCGGTCGCCGAGCCGGTGGCACCGTGGTTGCGGGATGTCGTCGACGCGGTCAACCAGCGCATCGCCGACGCCACCGTGCTCGACGCGCTCGCCCGCGAACTCGGCGTGCGGATCAGCGATTTCAGCGAGGAGGGCCTGCGCAAGGCACTCGCCGAAGCCGAATACCGCCTGCTGCGTCGCGACGGTGTGATCCAGGCGCTCGAGGCCGCCGCGCGGTTCTTCAACCAGGAACACGCCGACATCCCGTTCCGGCCGGCCAACTTCTTCAGCAAGGACCCGCTGGGGGCCTACCTGAAGGAAGTCGTCGCGGCCAGGGGCGACGGGTTCAGCTTCGACATGCTGAACTGGCGCGGCGTGAACAACGGCGGCGAATGGGTCGACATCTGGCCCGACCTGAGCGACGACGGCGGTTCGGGCACCGTCCACGCCGAGGACGCGCGCAAGATCTTCGACGACGCGCTGCGCCGCGCTGGGCTGCGCGACGAGCGCTCGACATGGGCGCATCTGGCGGCCGCCGACCTGGACGCGCTGGTCCGCGATCTCGACGGCGAGATCGCCAGGCTGCGTGGGCAGCTCGACGACAATGTGGGCGTGCTGGGCGAATTCACCCAGCGGGTGGCCGATTTCGACGCCGCCGACACCGGTGACCGGCTGGTGGTCGACGCCGAGAACGGCACGATCGCCATCGTCGACACCGGCGCCGGGCACGAGGCCGCGCTGGCTCGGGCACTGGCCGAGGCCGACGCGGGCTTCATCGACCGGCTCAACCGGGGCGAGGTCGAGATCCAGATCAGGATCGTCGGCGTCGATGATCAGGGGCGCGTGCGGGTCCTGGAAGTCGACGCTCCCGAGGTGCGGCACCTGCGGGGTGAGCTGGACGGACGCACGGTCGACGCGACCATGGTGCGTGACGATTCGGGCCCGTGGCGGATGATCGAGACACCGCCCCGGCACCCGGCCCCGGACACGAACCTGCCGGTCGTCGCCGATGACGCGAATCAGCCGGTCCGGGAACCGCGTTCGCTGGCCGAGGTCCGAGCCGAACTCGCCGAGGTGGCGGGCAGGCTGGGCATCGATGATCCGTCGAACCTCTCGGGTGAGCGCCTGACCGAGCTGGTCGCCGAGCTGGAACGGGCCAATCACGTGCGGGCCAGGCAGCTCGAAGCGGCCGTCGACTACGCGCTCAGCGTCGACGCGGTCGACAACTTCAACGCCCTGCACAACGCGCGGAGCGCACTGGCACTGCGGTTCGGCGTCGAACCGGGCGATCTCGGGCCGGAGCTGGTCGCGGGTCGCCTCGCCGATCCCGCCACCCGGGTGGAACTGCACCGGCAGCGGTCGGCCAACCTCACCGACTACGCGAAGCTGTTGCGCGCGTTCGACCCGACCGCCGTCGATGCCGCGCGTGACGCGCTCGCTCCACACCTCGGGCTGCCGCGCGGAGGTCTTCCGCTGGACGGCGCGGCGCTGGCCGAGGCGCTGTCCAACCGGGCCGCGCGCGGCGACCTCGACGATCTGACCGGACCGCTCGCCGACTATGTCCGGGCGCTGGCGAAGATCGATCCCTACGCCGACGACCTGGTCTACGACCCGGCGACCGATCCGCGCGCCGTCGGCGACGATCCGCCGGTGCACGACCGCGACGCCCTGGACTTCCTGCGCGAAGTGGGCGCCGACGACCTCGCCGACCGGTCGCCGCTGCCACCCGCGCCCACCGACGCCGCCCCCGGCCCGAGCCGCGACCACGCCCGGCTGCTCGGCGCCGACCTCACCGACGCCGACGACGAGAAGGTCGCGAAGGTCTACGACTGGTTCCGCGACGGGCGCATCGACAAGCACGAGCGCCTCACCCTGGACAAGCTCGCCGAGATCCACGAACAGATCCGCGACGAGATCCGCCGGGCGGCAGCGGATATCGCCCGGTTGCGGGAACTGCTGGCCGAGCCGTTCGTCACCGACCCCGAACTCGGTGCGCCTGCCGCTCCGGCCGCCCGAGTCCCCGGACCGACGCCCGACCCGCACACCCCCGACCCGTCCGTCACCGGCGCGCCGGTGCGCCCCGGCCTGCCCGCGGGTCCCGAGACCCGGACTCCGGCGGAGAATGCCGATCGCGGCCTCCCGCGCGGCTCCGACCTGTCTGAGTCGCGCCCGACCGCTGATCCGGATGATGTTGCAGCCGAGCATGATCTGTCGCACCCGCCGGCTGTGGGGCCGGTGACCGATCCGGGTGATCCCGGCCTTCCGGTCGATCGTCAGGCGGGCGATGGTGTTCGCCGTCCGGCAGCTGGTGATCGGGATGTAGCAGGCGTGGATCCCCAGCGGGGTGCCGAGCCGTCAGAGCCCGGCGATGGTTCGCGTCGTCGCCCGCCGGCCGGTTCGGGTGATGGTGTGGGCGAGAACGACTCGTCTCGTCCGCCGCTGTTGGGGCCGGTCGTCGATCCCGGTGATCCTGGCGTCCCGGTCGACCCTCAGGGTGGTGACGGTGTTCGTCCTCCGACGGCTGGTGATCCGGCGGAATTTGGGTCGGACGCTGGTCGAGGTACCGGTCCATCGGAGGCCGGTGACGGTTCACGTCCTCGGCCACCGGTGGGTCGTGATGCAGGTGACGACAGCGGCGATCGGGGTGATTCCGCTGAACGAGGTGATGGCGGTCGCGATCGTGGTGATGCTGGTGACGTGGGTGATGGCGGCCGCGATCGAGGTGACGCTGGTGACCTCGGTGATGGCGGTCGCGGTCGTGGTGACACCGGTGACGTGGGTGATGGCCGTGGTGATCGGGGTGACTCCGGTGATGCGGGCGCCGATCGGGATCCGGACAAGGGTTTCGATCCGGATGGGCAGGTGCCGCCGAGAACTCCGGATGGGGACCGGCCGGGTATGGGTCGGCATCTGCCGGGATCGGCCTACCGCTCACACATTCCGCATCCGCCGCACGAGTACGAGGTCGAGCTCGAGGTGCCGCGATTCGACCCCGTCCCCTGGCCGGTTCCGCCACTGCAATTGACACCGGAGCCGACGGATCCGCCGCGCCCACCGGAGCCCCCGCGTGCGCCGGAGCCGCCGCGTGCGCCGGAGCCGCCGCGTTCGCCGGAGCCGCCGCGTGCGCCGGAGCCGCCGCGTGCGCCGGAGCCGCCGCGTGCGCCGGAGCCGCCGCGTGCGCCGGAGCCCCCGCGTTCGCCGGAGCCGCCGCGTGCGCCCGAGCCGCCGCGGCCGCCCGTGGTGCCGCCGTGCCCGCCCGAGCCACACCACCCGCCGGCACCACCGGTCCCACCGCAGCCGCCGGTGTCCCCGACGCCGACCGTGCCGCCGTCCAACGGGCCGACGGCGCCGTCGTGGCCCGTTCAACCCCCGCCGAGCGGCGGCCCCAGCCTGCCGCCGCTCCCACCGTGGGGCACCCCTCCGCCGACCCCGGGCACGCCGTACCCACCGATCGGCCAACCGTTCCCACCGGGCACCGGTCAGCCCTTCTCTCCGGGCGATGGTCAACCGTTCCCGCCAGGTAGCGGCCAGCCGTTCGCGCCGGGTAGCGATCAGCCGTTCGTGCCGGGCAGTGGCCAGCCGTTCGTGCCGGGCAGTGATCAGCCGTTCGTGCCGGGTAGCGGCCAGCCGTTCGTGCCGGGCAGTGATCAGCCGTTCGTGCCGGGCAGTGATCAGCCGTTCGTGCCGGGCAGTGGCCAGCCGATGCCGCCGGGCACCAGTCAGCCGAACCTGCCGGGGAACGACAACCCTTACTACCCGCCGGGGACCGGTCAGCTGTTCCCGCCGGGCGATGGTCAGCTGTTCCCGCCGGGCGATGGTCAGCCGTTCCCGCCGGGGACCGGTCAGCCGTACCCGTCTGGGAACGACAACCCCTACAACCCGACGGGGAACGCTCAGCCGTACCCGCCTGGCAACGACAACCCCTATCGGCCGGGGAGTACTCAGTTGCACCCGCTGGGGAACGGTCAGTCGTCCTCGCCTGGGGTCGGCACTCCCTACAACCCGTCGGCGGGCGGTCAGCCGTCCTCGCAGGGGGTCGGCACGCCCAACTACCCCTCGGGGACCGGGCAGCCGTACCCGCCGGGAAGTGCCAGCTCCTACTACCCGTCAGGGGAGGGGCAGCCGTTCACACCCGGGAGCGACAACCCCAACGACCCCTCGGGGAGCAGTCAGCCTTTCCCGACCGGCACCGGCCAGCCGTACCAGCCCGGGAACGGTCAGTCGTTCTCGCCGGGAAGCGAGGGCCCCTACTCGCTACCGGCGAGCGGTCAGCCGTTCACGTCGGGGAATGGTCAGTCGTCCTCGCCGGGGAGCGGGGACATTGACAACCCGTCGGGGAGTGGACAGTCGTCCTCGCCGGCGAGCGGGGACACTGACAACCCGTCAGGGAGCGGTCAGTCGTTCGCGCCGGGGAGCGGCAGCCCCTACTACCCGTCGGTGGACGGTCAGCCGTACTCACCGGGGAACGGTCAGCCTTCGGGACCGGGTAACGGTCAGCCGTATTCGCCGGGGACCGGACAGTCCCACAACCCGGGGAACAGCGCCGGGTCCGCGGGCCAGCCGGGGTATTCGGCGGGTGGGGCGCCGATGTATCCGCCGCCGATGCCGCCGCAGCAGGGTGGGCAGGGTGCTCAGCGCAGTCCGTATCGGCCCGTGTATCAGACGCCGACCGAGCGGGTCGTGCTGGTGGTGCGGCCGTACGCGAGTGGGGTGGCGGCCGAGTTCGATCCGCGTTCCGGGTCGTTGCGGCCCGCGCCGCCGGGGCAGTACGGCGGGGACGGTCTGTACGGCGATCTCGGCGGGGTGACGGTGATCTTCTACCGGCTCGGTGATCGGCTGATGGTGCAGGTGGGCACGCAGGCGATCGAGCTCAGCGGCGCCGCGCACGTGGTCTGGGAACGGTCACCGCAGCGGATGACGCGGTTCGCGGTCGCGGTGGACGGCAGGCCGATGGGTGAGCTGGTGTACCGCGCGCTCCCACCCGAACTGGACCTCGGGCTGCTGATCCGTAACGTGGTTGCCGATCCGGCCAGCCGGATGACAATGTTCAGCGACCGAGCCTGACCGATCGGAGAGGTATCCCCAGGTGAGTGACGATCCGATCGAATGGACCGATCCGGACGTGGCGATCGACGCGGCGACCGGCCGGTTGTCCTATCGCGGTGAGCCGTACACCGGCGCGGTGACCTGGACCCGCGACGACGGCTCCTGGCGCGAGTACTGGAGCTACGACGACGGCGACCGCGAGGGCGACTGGTCGGGCTGGTACCCCGACGGCACCATGCGCTACAACGGTGAGTTCTACCGCAACCGCCCGGTCGGCACCTGGCAGGAGTGGTACCCCGACGGCGCCCGCAGGCTGGAAGATGTCTACGACATCGAGGGCGTCCTGCTCACCCACTCGGTCTGGGACCAGGCGGGCGAGCTGATCGAGTTCGACGACGAACGCTCGCGCAAGGGCGTCGCCACCGACGCTGTCTCCTCCGACGATCCCGAATTGCGTTGGGACGACACGGAAAACCGCATGTACTACCGCGGCGCGCCGTTCACCGGCCAGGAGTTCCGCCGCGCCGCGCCGAGCGGCCCCATCACCGAGCTGGCCACCTACGCCGACGGCTACCGCGACGGGCCGACACGCGGCTGGTACTTCGACGGCACCCCCCGCTACACCGGCGACTACGCCGACCGGCACGAGGTGGGCCGCTGGATCGAATGGTTCCCCACCGGAAACCGCAAGGAAGAGACCGTCTTCGCGCCCGACGGCGCCCTGCTCACCCGGACCCGATGGGACGAGTCGGGTGCCGTGATCGCGCGGCACGGCGAGCACCGGGACTAGGCGAAGGAGTGCACAGTGGCTGACGAGCTGGCCGGTGATCCCGATGTCGGATTCACCCTCACCACGGTGGTGGCCGACGACGGCGGGATCTCGGAGCGGGCCGCCGCGCTGAGCCATCGCATCGCGAAAACCGTGGCGGCGCTGGGCCCGCCGGGGTGGACCAAGGTCGAGGCGTCGTTCGCGCTGACGGCGGCGGCCGAGGTGTCGATGGTCGTGTTCCACGACGAGCAGCAGCGATTCGCCCGGGTCTTCCCGAGCCCGGAACTGCTGGACCTGCTGCGCGAGCACCGGCACATCTCCGCCTCGATGGGCGACGGCCCGTGGTGGCGCTACCTGCTCACGCTGACCAACGCGGGCCGGATGGAAGTCGACTACGACTACGGCGACGAGCCGTTCCCCGACGATCAGCTCTTCCCGCCGACGGTGTATCGCACCGACATCGAGATCTATCCGCGCGATCACCTGCCGATCTGGCTGGCCGCCTATATCTATCACGGGAACCGGCAGCTGCGGGGACCGGTGGCCGCCGCCGAGCAGGCGCGCGCGGACATCGCCGCGGGCCGGCACGCCGTCGGCTCGGCGCCGGATGTGGAGTTCCCCGCGCTCGTGCCGATGGCGCGCCGATGGGCTTTGATCGCGGCCGCTTTCGTGGCGGTCGGCTCCAAGTGGGGGCCGCGGGTGACGCCGGCGTTCCATGTCTTCGAGGGGTCCAAGTTCAGTGGTTCCACCCTGTGCCTGCTGCCCGGTGACCGCGCCGTGCTCTCCGGCGGGGTGTGGAACGCACCGGAACTCGACGCTGTCTACAACAAAGACCTGCCGATGCCGGACTTCTATCTCGGCGCCCCCGACTGGGTCGCGGCGCCGGTGCTCAACCGGCGAGCCGAGAGCGGATTGCTCACCTTCTGCTACTGGTGGGAGGGCGGCCGCTGGTACCGGGGCGCCTCCGTCGGCGCCGACGCGCTCGCTCCCGCGGTGCCGGGGATGTGGGACACCAGGACTGTCGTCGACGTGCTCACCGGGCTGCTCGGCGAGCGGGCCTCGCAGGCGCAGAAAGAGGGCGTGCTCGGACTGGTCGAGGCCGCCGAGCGCGCGGCCGTGGCCAGGGAGGCCTTCACGCGGGTCTTCCCCGCCGACACCTATCACGTCGACGCCGCCTGGTTCGAACTGAATCTGGCCGGTCTGCTCGGCACCCACCACGTGGGCCTGGCCGAGTGAGCTGACCGCCGGTGCTGTTGCGCGGTCGGTGCGGGTGTGGTGTGCTCGCTCACCGAAGAGCCGGGCGGGACGGCTCGGCAGGCGGAGGGAATCGGGTATGACCAACGAACACGCCAAGGCGCAGATGGCGGACATCCTCGAGACGGTGCAGAAGCAGATGCAGGCGATCGCGCGGGTGCAGCAGGACCGGGCGAAGATCGTCGCCAGCGCCACCGTGCGCAAGCGGGTGACCGTCACGGTCAACGCGGATTACAAGGTGATCGAAACGAAGTTCACCCCCGACATCGACGATCTCACCTACACCGAGATCGCCAAGGCCGTCACCGAGGCCGCCCAGCAGGCCGCGACCGAGGTCGCGCGCCTGACGCAGGAGATGATGGCGCCGATCCAGCAGGAGCGCGCACGCCTGCCGAAGATCACCGAATTGGTCGACGACATGGACGGATTCGCCATTCCGCAACCGGTGGAGGCCTCGCTGGAGCCGCCCAATTCGCCGGAGCGGGAACGGCTGTCGGCCGACGAGGACGGCTCGCGGGATCCGTCGCGCGCCGCTACCGACGCGAGCTGGTGAGCGCGGCGTCGTCGGCGGATGGTCCAGCCATCGCCACCGGCGGGATCGTCGCTGTACATGCGGAATTCATCTGTCAGACCGTAGAATCGTTAGCAAGCCGTGCGAATCGGCGGTGTCGTGGTAGCGGTGCCAGGCGGGGCGCGAGGCGGCACCGGTACGGACAGGGAGGGTCGACTTCATGACGGGACCATCGGCGCAGGATCAGTGGGCGGGTCTGCGTTCGGCAGCCTCGGACGGATCGCTGATGCTCGAGCCGTCGGCGCTGCCGAACCTGGTCGAAGCCGCCAACAACGCCCGCTACTGGGTCAATTCCGTCAAGTCCGCCGCCGAGGGCGTCGGGAACCTGCCCGATTTCTCCTCGCTGGAGTCGGGCAAACAGCTCGCCAAGCAGTTCGAGGGCAAGGCCGGTCAGCTCAAGACCGTGCTCGGCAAGCACGAGACCGTCCTCGACAACGTCGCCAACACCTTTCTCGACGCCGCCCGGCATTACAAGGGCGCCGAGGACGGCAGCAAAGTCGATCTGGAATCGCTGCGCACCAAGATCGAGCAGGGCCGCAGCGCGAGCATGAAGGTGGTCCTGCCGCCCACGGTCATCCAGTATCCGGCGGTGGCCACCGCGGTGAACCTGCCGAAGATCCTCGCCGACGGTAAGACTTTCGATCCGGCCGGGATGAAGGCCGAGACGCCCAACTACAACTACAGCGAACTGCAGGTGATCCTGTCGTCGCTGTCGACGGTGCCCAGCAGCCTGGCGCACACCGCGCTGTTCTGGGGCGATCTGGCCGACCTGCTCAAAACCGGATTCGACGATCTGAACGCCAAAGTCGAAGCGAGCAAGAAGAGCTGGACCAGCCCGGGCGGCGCCACCCGTGCCATGTCGGCGATGTCGGCCTATCACGAAGCCAACGGACTGCTGGTCGAGCAGACCAAGCAGGTCGGCGCGGCGCTCGATTACAGCGTGGGCTGGATCAACGCCACCTCCAAGGGGCTGGCGACGGCGCTCATGCTGCCCCGCTGCTATTCGGACCCCAATGGCACCCAGGCCCAGGCGGACAAGGAGACCTGCGCCAAGAACGGCCGCCAGGTCATGTGGAACACCTATGTCCCCGGCCTCAACAGCACGACGAGCCACATTCCCACGCTGCCCGAGCCCACCGCGCCCACCACGGGCGATGGAACCGGGAACGGCAACGGGAATGGCAACGGCAACGGCAGCGGCAGTGGGAACGGCAGCGGGTCGGGTTCGGGCTCGGGCTCCGGCTCGGGCAGCTCGAAATCCGGTGAATCCCTGGCGGCCTTCGATCGGGCGCTCGCCGAGCTGCAGGAACAGAAGTCGGGCAGCGACACCGGCGGCAAGAACAACACCGGCGGTCAGAACGGTTCCGGCGGTCAGAACGGCGGCAGCTCGGGTGGATCGTCGGGTGCCGATCAGCTGACCTCGGCGCTGCAGTCCGGTCTCGAACAGGCCAGTTCCGCCGCGCAATCGGCTCTGGAACAGGCGGCTTCGGCTGCCGAACAGAGCTCCCTGGCCGGCATCCCGAGCTCGGCCGCGCTCAGTTCGCTGCAGGATCAAGCCAAGAAGGCGCTCAGCGCCGCGAGCAAGGGCGGCGGCGGTGGCGGCGGCTCGGGCGCGGGCGGTGGCGGCGCGGGCGGGGGAGCCGCGGCGCTGTCGCCGAGCCTGGACAGTGCGTCCAAGCTGTTCCCGCGCGCCTCGGCCGTGACCGGCGCCGAGGGTTTCCGCACCGGCATCGCGTCCTCGGCTGCGGGCTCGCCGATGGGCGGCATGCCCATGGCGCCGATGGGTGGCGCGGGCGCGGGTGGTCAGGGCCAGCAGAAGGAACACAAGCGGGCCGACTACCTCGACTCGGTGGACCACCTGGACGAGGCCATCGGTGACGCGCCGATCGTGGCGAGGCCGGTGGTGGAACAGTGACGCCCACCTGGGAATTCACCGGCGACGAGTTCGACGCGCTGTGGTCGGGCATCGACGAGGAGTACATGCCCGACCCGTTCATCCACACCGGCGCGGCGGGCGACGCGGACGAAGCCGAAGTCGCGCGCAAGGAAGCGTGGGCGCGGATCCGGCGGCGGTGGGGGCACGAGCTCGACGAGATCATCGACGTCCTCACCCACCCCGACATCCGGATCGCGGTGCGCGGCTACGGTGGCGGGGACAAGCTGCTCGATCCCGCCTACTCGGTGCGCATGCTCGCCGCGCGCAAGGGCGAGCTGGGATATCTGGTGCGGCAACGGCCGGGTGAAACCCTGTATCACGCCGAAGGATTCGTCGTCACGCGGCACGGTGCGCTGACCCTCGGTGACGTGATCGCCGATCACCTGCCCGAGGCCGAGGCGGGCCGCGGCCAGGAGATCCGCCTCGACGAACCGGACAGCGATCAGTTCGACCACAGCTACGGCCGTTCGCTGGTGCAGCACTACGACGACGATTCCGCGGTGCAGACTCAGACTTTTCAACAGGCCAGGTTGGACCGCGACGGGTTCATCGACATCGAGCAGGGCTGGTCGCGATTCGGCCCGCGCGGCATCCTGCGGCTGCGCCTGGGCTGGCGCGATCTGACCGATGACGGTCGCTATGTGATCGTGCCCGGCACGCCACCGGTGGCGGTCGGCGCCGATCGCAGGCGGGTGGTGTCGCTGATCAACAGCCAGATCGCCGAAGTTGTCAGAGCCATCAGGGATGATCGGGCGTAGTGCGGATGGGAGGGGAATCGATGGAAGAGTTTCCGACCGAGTTCAGCGCGTCCTCGCTGACCGGGGCGATCGCGGTGCGCACCACCGAGCAGGGTCTGCCGGTGGGCATCACCGTCGACGCGGATCAATTGCGCCGCGACCCCGCCGATCTGGCAGCCGAGATTCTGCGGCTGTGCCAGAAGTCGGCCAAGCGGGCCGGGCTGGCCCGGCGTAATCAGCTGGCGGCGGCCGGGTTCGATCCGGCGCTGCTGGCGGCGACGGGCTTGCCGACCGAGGCCGAGGTCGCGGCGGCGGAGATCGTCGAGGAGCAGGACTACGACACCGAGCCCGACAGCTGGCTGCGGTCGGTCTAGCGAGCGGGGAGGACACGGCGATGGTCGAAACCATGGACGAGCTGATCGCGAAGGTGCAGGGTCAGCTCTACCGGCTGCAGGATCTGTCCGAGGCCACCAATCGCATCCGGGCGCAGGAAACCTCGCCCGACGGCGCGGTGACGGTGACCGTCGACGGGGCTGGCGCGCTGGTCGGACTGGAGTTCACCGCGGCGGTCGGCGCGCTGTCGCCGGCGGACTTCGAGAGCACGCTGGTGCGGACCGCGCAGGCGGCCGCGCATCGCGCCTTCGCCGAACGGGCCGAGCTGGTGAACGCGTACAACCAAACCGGCACGTGAGATTCAACTGGTCTTAACCGCCGATTTGTGTGGCGCGGGTTTCCGACGGGTAGATAAGGTAACGAAACACCATGGGCTGTTTCGAGATTGGACGAGAGCCATGAATCACGTTGCGGTAGTTCCCGATGCGGTCCGCGCGTACGCGGGGGCCTCGGCCACCATGGCGGCGGGGGTCGCCCAGGCCGGAGCGGTCGACCAGGCCGCGACGATGGCCGCGGCTGTGCCCGTGTTCGGCCTGATCGGCCAGGAATTCCTGCTGTCGTTCGCCTACGCCCAGGCCAATCACCTGACGTCGGTGGCGCAGCTCGCCGCCGTGCACGCGGGTACCGCGCTCACCGCCACGCAGGCCGCGGCGACGTACGAGGGCGCCGACGGTGCGGCCAAGCTGGGCATCGCCGCGGTCGATCTGTAGCCATGACGTATCCCGGGGGAAGCGCGGCGGCATCGGTCGATCCGACCGTGCTCGAGCTGCTGCGCGGTAGTTCCCTGGCGCCGATGCTGGACCAGCCGGTGAGCCAGGTACTCAGCTCGATGGGACTGCCGCAGCTGCCACAGCTGCCGGAGTTCATCCAGCTGCCGGAGATGCCCGCGCTGCCGACGATCGATCTGACCGCGCTGATGCGTCCGCTCACCGACCTCGCCTCCGCCTTCGGCACCGGTGCGCTCGGCGGTACCGGTACCGCGAACGGCACGTCGTCGAATCCCACCGACGCGCTGTCGAACATCACCTCGGTGCTGGAGACGGCGATGTCGCTCGGGTCGACCGCGTTGCAGACGGTGATGCAGCTGTGGCAGAGCGCCGCGGCGATGGAGGCGACGAACAAGGCGACCGCCGCCCAATCCGACGGCGCCAAGCTCGCGGCACAGAGCACGCAGGAGAAGGCGGTGCTCACCCACGCGGCGGGCAATGTCGCGGTCGGCGGCGCCAAGCTGGCCGCGGTGATCGCCCGCTATTCCGCCACTTTGGCCCTCGCTCCGCTCTACGCGGCCACGCCGGGCGGCCAGGCAGTGCTGATCGCGGCGACGATGGAAGCCATGGCCGAGGGCCTGGCGATCACGGCCGAGACCAAGGCCGAGATGGTCGCGCGCAGCGGGGAGATGGCGCAGGCGGGGGAGAAGGTGCAGGTCACCAACGCGCCCACCGGTGTCGACGCGAGCAGTGAATCGCTGAGCCAGCTGATGAGCCTGATCTCGCCGCTGATCAGCACGGCGAGCACCGCGGTGTCGTCGCTGGGCACGCTGGCCGGACAGGTGAGCTCGCTGTCGACCAGCACGACCGGGACCACCGGGGATTCGGCCACCACCGGCACCGAGATCGCCGATACCGACGCCGAGACCGCCGAGGGGCTGGCCGGCGCGGGCGGCGGTGGCGGCGCGATCGGTGGCGTCGGCGCGATCGGTGGCGCGGCAGCCGCCTCGTCGCCGCTGAGCCCGTGGCAGGGCGGCCGCGGTGGCGGGCTGTCCACCGTCGGTGCCACCGGCGCGGTCGGCACCGGAGGCAGCACCACCGGTGGCGCCTCCATGACCACCGCCTCGGCGAGTGGTACGTCCCCGGGCTACATGCCGATGGGCGGAGCGGGCGGCGCCGGTATGCCGCTGGCTCGGGCCGTGGACGGCGGCGGCAACGAGGCCGTGCATTCCCAGCTGGTGACCGGCAACCACGGTGACGAGGTCGTCGGCCAGATCGCGGGAGTGGCGACCCCGGTCGTCGGTGCCGCCGAACCGGCGACCACCGAAGCGCCGCCGGACAAAGAACTCTCACTGTGACGCGGGACGACCACGACAGGAGTGGCAGATGAGTAACACCTTCGAATTCGATTCGGCTGCGGCGAGCAAGGCCGCCGCGGCACTGGACGGGATCGCCGACCGGCTCACCACCGAGCTGAACGCGGTGGCGCCTACCCTGCGGGTGGTGCCCGCGGGCGCCGACGAGGTGTCCGCGCGCGCCGCGACCACCGCCAACGGTGTCGCCGACGATTACCTCACCGGTGCGGAGGCCGGCGCTCACGAGATGAGCAAGCTCGCCGCCACCCTGCGTGCGCAGGTGTCGGAGTTCGATCAGATGGAAACCGACAACACCACCGGCTTCACCGGACCCGCGGCGTAAAGGCGTCCATCACCGATGATCGAACCACCGCAGCCCGGTTTCACCGGAGTGGTGTGGGAGGCGCGCGAGCCGCAGAAGCTCGCCACCGACCTCACCACCGGTGCCGGACCGTTGCCGATGGCCGACGCGGCCGCCGCCTGGACGCGGCTCGCCGCGGCCTTCGGCGCGGCCGTGCTCGACTACGAGCAGGTGCTGCAAACCCTGCGTGGCTCCTGGACATCCGGGCGCAGCGAACAGGTGTGGGAACGGATCTCGACCCTGCGCGAGTGGCTGCTCGAGACCGCCGCGGCGGCGACCGCGAACGCGGCCCGGCTGCAAGCCCAGGTCCTGGCCTACGAGGTCGCGGCCCTGGCGATGCCGAACACCGCCGACATCGCGGCCATCACCGCGATGCAGCAGGCGCTGGAACAGGTCGGCACCGCGCTCGGTGCGCCGATCAAGGCGATCGCGGCGCAGACCGACGCCGAGTCCGATGTCGCGAAGGCGGTCGCCTCCCGGGTGATGCGCAGCTATGAGGCGGCCACCGAGCCGCTGGCCACCCCGTGGCTGCACGCCCCGCCGCCGCCGATCGCACCGGAGGCCGCGCTGGCGGGCGAGCGATCGGCGAAGCCCGAGACGCCCGGTACGCCGGGCGCTGTGGCCCCCGGCATCGGGGCGATCGGGCTCGGCGCCTTGCCGTCGTTGCCCGCGCCCGTGCAAACCGCTTATCGCGCACCGGTTTTCGTGCAGTCCACCGCGACGGTCAGCACGCCGCAGACGACGCCGGTCGCCACGCCCACCGGGCAGGCCGCCCCGCTCGTTCCCGGTGCGATGGCGCCCGGTGCGGGTGGCCAGGACTCCGCCGCCCGCTTCCCGCGCGCGGGCCTGGCCTACGAGGAGTCCGACCAGCTGGTCGCCGAGGGTGAGATCCAGGCCGCCCCGGCGGTACTCGGCGTCGCCGAACGCGCCGCGCCGCAGACCGGCGGCACCTCCGCCACCACGGAGGGCAGGCCATGACCACCCTCACCAACGACTCGCTGCTGGCCGTCGCCGAACGCCTGGGTGTGCAGACCCTGCCCCTGGTCCTGGCGGTCGGGCCGCAGCAGGACAGCTTCGACGCGTGGCGAGCCGCTCGCGACGCCGCCGTCGCCGAACTCACCGCCGCAGGCATTTTCGACGCCTACGGTGACGTCGAACCCGAGCTGGCGGACGCGCTGTACACCCTGGCCCAGCCCGATGCCGAACTGGTCGCCCGCAGCTTCGGCGAGGACGACCGCAGACGCATCTGCCTGGCCCGCCGCGGCGCGGGTCACGCCAGCGCGGTGCGCCTAGGCGCCGATTTCGAGATCGGCACCAGCACCATCGACGGCTCCGACCGTGAACTCACCCGGCTGCTGCTGGCCGCGCTGCCGCACTGCGCGCCCGCCGAGGTGGCCGGGGTGAGCGTCGCGGCCGACGACCTGGCCGCCCGGCTGGACGCGGCCGAGACAACCTCCCAGTACGTGGACGCGATGTATGCGCTCGGTATCGACGCGCACCAGGCGACCGTCCTCGGCGCGGCCTTCGGCTCCTGCCATGGCTACACCGAGATCGTCGCCGTAGTCCACCATGACGGGCTGACCACCCGAGCCCCTGGCGCGGTCGCGGTGTACGACACCGCGCGCGGCCGGATCGTCGTCGCGCCGATGACGGCGCCCGACGGGCAGGTGTGGTCGACCATAACTCCGGGCACCGATCATCGCCTCACCCAGGCCGTCGGTGCGCTCCTCGAGGGGCTTCCCGGTGGGGGGTGGCGGCCCGATTGAGCCATCTCTCGTTTCAACCATCAAGTAGGAAAGGTTCGGCACATGCCCCCTCAGGGACCAGTAGGTGTAGAAGCCGGCGGCGTAGACGGCGTCGTCTCCAAGCTCGAAGGCACGATCAACAACCTGCGCACGTCGGTCGGCCAGATCGACGACGCGGCCCAGGCCGTGCTGCGTGGCTGGAAGGGTGACGCTTCCGACGAGTTCGTGAAGGTCGCCCAGGCCTGGCACGACGAGGCCGACGCGCTGAACAAGAAGTTCGACCGGCTCACCGAAGCCGTCAACACCGGTAAGTCCACCCTGGTGAACATGGACGGCCAAGGCCTGTCCGGCGGTGGCGCCTCCAGCGGTGGCGGCAGCTACACCAACCTCTGACCGCGCATCAGACACGAACAGGAACTGAGCTCATGACCATTCTTTACGATCCCGCGGCGATGAACGAGCTGTTCAGCGACCTGCAGACCTACGGCGGGAAGATGAAGGGCGAGATCGACGAACTCGAGGGCGCCGCTTCGGATTTCCGCAACAACCTGCAGGGTGACAACGCGATCTCGAACTTCGACACCGCGCACAAGAACGTCACCACCGAGCTGACCGACACCCTCGACAAGCTCGACAAGCTCGCCGCGCAGGTCGAGTCCGCGCTCAACCGCGCGCTCGAGGCCGACGGCAAAGTCGGCGACGGTTTCGCCGACTTCTGAGTTGTCGGAGCGCCGGCGCGCTCGAGCGCGGTCCCCTTGGGGCCCAACGAAAACGGGGCGAGACTCGTGCCTGCGGCACATGGTCTCGCCCCGTTTTCGTCGGGCCGGGCCGCTACGCCCGCTGCGCGGGCGGGGCCTCCTCGAGGTCGGCCCGTGCGGGGTTGGTCGGCGCTGAGTTCGGGCTCAGGTCGTCGATCAGTCCGAACTCATCTCGCCGCGAGTGATTCGCCGATGTAGTGCATCTCGTCAGGGGTCGTCACCATCGACACCGTGGCGCTGCCGGTACTCGTCCGCACCGTGATCCGGTTGGGCGCGTACGGGTCCTGGACGAGGGTGACGTCGGGGGCGAGCGCCTCCGAATCGCGTTCGGCGGTGCGAACCTCGACGATGGTGGCCCCACCCAGGTGGCTGGTCGGGGCGATGCCGTCGAAGACCAGCACGGTCGTCGTCGGATACGGCGCGGCGGGTACCGGCGGCGGCCCCGGCGGTGTCTGCGGTGTCGCGCCGGCCGCGCGCGGGGCGATCGAGAGCAGTTGCGGGGTGGCCAGGTTGGCCACCATCGACTGCCACGCCTGCGGGCGGGTGGTGTGCACGACGGCATGGGCGCCGAGCGCGGTGGCGCGCAGGACCACCTGCTGAGCCAGGTCCAGGTTCCCGATCACGTCCACGTGCCGGGTGCCCGCGCCGATCAGCGGGACCGCGATGCCCTGACCGCGCTCGTCGGCGCCGATGAGCTGACCACATCCGGTCGTCGGCACGGAGATGTCGGTGAGTGCGGTGAGGGTGCCGCGGTAGCCGTCGCGGCCGCCGAGGTCGTCGGCGGCGCCGATCGGCAAGGTGTCCAGCAGGATCCGGCGCTGACTGCCCGGCAGTTCGCGCAGTCCGGCGACCGGCACCTGCTCGTAGGGCGCCACCGAATCGAGCCGGACGACGGCATTGAGCACGACGGTGCCCGCCTTGTCGGACGCGCGGCCGATGCGCCGCGAGCCGGGATGCAGGCGCAGGGTCACCGTCGTCGACAGCGACGGCAGCGACCAGATCTCGGCCAGCCCGTTGGTACCGATCATCGGCGCGGTGAGCTGGTAGTGGGTCAGGTGCCTGCCGAACTCGGACTCGAGGCCGTGCGCCGACTCGGTCAGGGTCAGCGGGTCGAAACCGTGGGTCAGTTCGCGCACCGCGCTGTTCATCTCGGTGGCGGTGAGCACCGCGGCGTCGATGCCGTGGGTGGCGAGCCGGTTGGCGACCCGGCGGGTGGCGATGATCATGGTGCGCAGCGCGCCGGTCGCGCCGCCGCCGCGTTTGTCCACCGCCGCCGCGTTCGCCACCGGGTCCAGGCGCAGCACCAGCCAGCAGGTGCGGTGCGCGATGGCGGGCAGCGGGCCCAGGATCCGGTCGTAGAGGTGCGCGGCGGCGCCGGTGCCCGCGGTGCGCGCGCCGGTCGCGATGACGTCGATGCTCACCAGTTCCACGTCGAACTGATCGAGGCAGCGCGCGACCTCGGTGAGCGGCAACAGCTGATCCGCGCTCAGGGTGCCGCGGCGCAGCAGGGTGAGCGTGTCCGGCGGCGGATCGATGCGGAGCATGGTAAGCAGCAGGTCGCCGTCCCAGCGCACGCCGCAGCCGCCGCCCTCGGGCAGCGGCACGTCGAACGCGGGCGCCCGGTCGAGGGTTTCGGTCCGGCCGCGGACCCGGCGCCCCAGCCATTCGCCGAACCGCACCGCGAGGGTGCGCCGCCGGATCGGGACGAGCCCGATCAGCAGGACCGCGACAGCGCCGCCGATCGCCCCATATCCCGAATCCGTGGTCGCCAGGACCACCCAGGCCACGATCGCCGCGAGCACCGCGACCGGCACACACGCACGCAACGGATACATTCGGAACAACCAGAATTCCGGGTCACGCAGCGTGTCGTAGGCATTGTCGCCGCCGGTTTGCCCGGCGTTCATACTGTCGTTCAAAATCGTTGTCCCTGCTTGGCATCCGTCGAATCATGGTGAAGGACAATTCCGGATTTACGGTACCGTGTCCGACGAGATGGTGATCAACGCAGCAATGGAGTCCCTGTGCCGGCACAGCTGACAACCAAGGCCCAGGTCAACGGTTATCGTTTCCTGCTGCGCAGGCTCGACCACGCGCTGGTCCGCCGGGACGTGCGCATGCTGCACGATCCCATGCGGTCGCAGAGCAGGTCGATGATGGTCGGCGCGGTGCTCGGGCTGATCATCGTGGCGGGCGCGGCCATCCTCGGCTTTCTCAAACCGCAGGGCGCGATCGGCGACGCGCTGATCGTGAGCGGTAAGCAGAGCGGCGCCATGTATGTGGTCGTCGAGGCGAAAGAGGGAGAGAAAACTCTCCACCCGGTCCTCAATCTGGCTTCGGCCCGGCTGATCGCGGGCGAGGCGCAGACCCCGAAATCGGTGAAGGACGACAAACTCGGTTCGATGCCACGCGGCCCGCTGCTCGGCATTCCCGGCGCGCCCGCCGCCATGCCCGGCTCCAAGCAGGGCGCGAGCTCGAACTGGACCCTGTGCGAGACCACCCAGCTCTCCGCATCCGGCAGCGCGTCCGGTGCCACCGGCGGCATCACCACCGCCATCGTCGGGCAGCTGGAGACCGGCGACCGCATCGGCGCCACCGGCGCCGACGACGCGCTGCTGGTGCGCCGCGACGACAAGACCTACCTGGTGTACCAGGGCACCAGGGCCGAGATCGACCCGAACAATTCCGTGGTCGCGCGCACCCTCGACTTCACCGGCAAGCAGGTCCGCCCGATCGGCAGCGCGCTGCTCGGCGCGACGACGCAGGCGCCGCCGCTGGCCGTGCCCGCCATCGACCGCGCGGGCGAGCCGGGGCCGGGCAAGCTGTCGAATGTGCCGATCGGCGGCATCATCTCGGTGACCGGGGTGCAGGCCGCGGGCCAGGAGACGATGTACGTGGTGCTGGCCGACGGCGTGCAGCGCGTGTCCGAGTTCACCGCCGACCTGCTGCGCAACGCCGATTCACGGGGCATGCGCGAGATCGCCCAGCTGGCCCCGGACGTCCTGGACCGGATGCCGGTGCTGCACACACTGCCGATCGACGACTTCCCCGAACGCAAGCCGCGCATCCTGTCGGCCGAGGACGCCCCGGTGGCCTGCCTGAACTGGACCAAGAACCCGGGTGTGGCCGCGCAGGGCAGCGCGGTGGACGGTCCGGCAGAGCGGGCCGCGGTGACGCTGCTCGCCGGCACGAAGCTGCCGCTGGCCGAGTCGGCCAAGCCGGTGGCGCTGGCCACCGCCGACGGCTCCGGCGACCGGATGGACACGGTCTACCTGCCGCCGAGCACCGGCGAGTTCGTGCAGGTCACCGGTGCCGAACCAGGCAGCCTGCGGCGCGAATCCCTGTTCTACGTGGCCGACAACGGGATTCGCTACGGCATCCCGGACGCCGCGACGGCCGCGGTCCTCGGGCTCGGTGACAAGCCGCGGCTGGCGCCGTGGTCGATCGTCGGCCAGCTGGTGCCCGGTCCGACCCTGTCCACCAAAGACGCTCTGACCAGCTACGATTCGCTGCCCTCCGCGACCAGGTAGACCGAACGACCAGCGGGCCCGGCGTGACACACGCCGGGCCCGCTGTTGTTCGTGCTCAGGCGAGGTTCGGTACCTGGCCCACGTTGAGGGTGGCGACGATCCCGGCGAGCGCGGTGCGCATGTCCGGCTCCTCGATCCGCATCAGGATGTCGTCGTCGGCCTCGGCGAGGTCGAGACCCTCGGTATTGGCCAGGCGGAACTCGCGTTCCTCCTCGGCCGCCTCGATGACATTGCGGATGAAGCGGCCGTTGCCCGCCAGGTCGACGCCGCGGCGCGGCTGTCCGCTCTGATCGGTGCTCTCCAGGTCGTAGAGGTACTGGCAGGTCTCGATCAGCGTGGTCAGGGCTTCGGGCGACAGCTGGGAATCGCGTCCGCCCGCGACGATCTCGCCGATCCGGCCCAGTTCCTCGGCGGTGTAGGAGGGAAACTGCAGCCGCTTGGAGAAGCGCGAGGCCAGACCGTCGTTGGCGGTGAGCAGCCGGTCGATCTCGCCGTCGTAGCCCGCGATGATCACCACGAGCCGGTCGCGGTCGTTCTCCATCCGCGCCAGCAGCGTGTCCACCGCCTCGCGGCCGAACGCGTCACCACCGGACAGGCCGGTCTGGATCAGCGTGTACGCCTCGTCGATGAACAGCACGCCGTCCATGGCGCTATCGATCAGCTTCTCGGTCTTGATGGCGGTGCCGCCGAGGTTCTGGCTCACGAAGTCGACACGCTTGGCCTCGACCACCTTGTCGGTCTTGAGCAGCCCGACACCGCAGTAGATCTTGGCGACCACCCGCGCGATGGTGGTCTTACCGGTACCGGGCGGGCCGGTGAAGGCCAGGTGCTGGCCACGGGACTGACTCGACAGCCCCTTGCCCGCGCGGATCTTGGCCAGCTGCGCCGAGGACTGCAACTTGGCGACCTGGTTCTTCACCGACGCCAGGCCGACCTGCTTGTCCAACTGCGCGCGCGCCTCGGCCAGCACGGTTTTCGCGCGGTCCTCGGCGGCGGCCTCGTTCATCGCCGCCAGCGAGGGCGCCGAGTTGGGATCCCACTTGTCGGTGCGGGCGTCGATCACCTCGCGGCTGGTGACCACGATCCGGAAGGTGCGGTCGCGCATGGCATTGGTGTTGGCGGTGAAATCGGGCAGCTGGGAGTAGACCTGCTCGAAGAGTTTCTGGGCCTCGGCCTCGTTGCCCGATTCCCGCAGGCACAGGCCGCGGTTGTACATGGCGGTGAACTTGGCCGACGGAATCGGGCCGGCCTCGGCCTGTTCCATCCGCCGCACCGCCTCGCCGAACAGGCCGAGCTGCGCGCAGGCCGTCCCGACCATCACGTTCGCGCCGGTGGCCAGATACGGGTCCTTCCAGTCCGCCGAGCCGGCCAGCACGGTCATCACGTCGGGCCAGCGCTGGGTGTTGTAGTGCATGATGCCGCGGATGTAGGCGCTGATCCGGTCGTCGATCTGCTTGTCCGGGTCGTCGGGGCGGGTGGCGCGCAGTCGCGCCAGCTCGTCGAGCACCTGCTCGGCCTGGTCGTAGTCCTTGTCGGCGATCAGCTGCGCTGCCCAGGCGAGCCAGATCTCGGTGAGCCCGGCCAGCGGGTAGTCGATGTAGAGCCCGGGCAGGAAGCGGCCGGCCATCGCCCGGGGCGCGAGGCCGAGCCTGCGCTGCTCGCGACCGAGCGAATCCAGGCTGGTGCGATGCAGATTGAACAGGACCTCTTTGGTCAGCTCGCCCGCGGCGGCGCGGCCGAGCCACGCGTCGCACATGGACGAATCCCATTCCGTCGCGCGCTGGAAGGCCAGCTTCGCGTACTCTTCGTCGCGCGCGGACTCCTGACCGTCGATGGACAGACCGAGCGAGAGGACCCCCGCGTCGAAGGCGCGCTGAGCCTGGCGAATGTCTGGCATGTGGTGTCGGACCCCGAAATCTTCGTCTGGTGGACAGCTGCTGTTCAATCCGGCGGCGGGACTTCGATCGCGCCGGTTTGCCCTGTCCGTTAGATTAGGTAACGCTGCCGTGTGGTCGCAACGGAAGTAGTCAGCTACGACTGAGAGTTCATCACTGGTGTCGACGTTGTTAGGCAATGAGCCCGAACTATGCCGAGTTTCAGTGATCGGGGGTGATACGCAGCTCGACATCGGTCTGCCCGCCACGGTACCGATCGCCGGATTCATCGGCGATCTGGTGGCCCTGATCCGTTCGCGGGATCCGCGCCTGCCGGACGGCGACGAGGACTCCGCCCCGGTGCGAGCTCAGCATTGGACCCTGGCCCGGCTCGGGCAGGACCCGCTCGCGCCCAGCCGCACCCTCACCGAGGCCGAGGTCTACGACGGCGAGCTGCTGGTGCTGAGCCCGGTGACGCGCAAGGAATCGCCCGCGCTCTTCGACGACGTCATCGACGCCGTATCCCGGCTCACCGCAGGCGAGTTCCGCGGGTGGTCCGGTGCGGCGGCGCGCTGGGCGGGCCTGGTGATCGCGACGATCGCGATCCTCGCCGCGCTCGGTCTGCTCGCGGTCTCGCGGGCCGACAGCGATCCGCTGTTCCCCGCGTTCGCACTGCTCGGCACCGGAATCGCCGCGTCGGCGGCGGCCGGTATCGCGGCCCGCAAGTTCGCCGATCCGCTGACCGCCAACTGGCTTTCGCTGGACGCGCTGCTGCTGTTGTTCGGCGGCGGCGCGCTGCTCGTGCCGGGACAACTCGGCGCCGGGCAGGTATTGCTGGGCAGCGTCGTGCTGCTGGTCGCCGCGGTGGCCGGGTACCGGATCACCGGTCTCGGAGCGGGTCTGTTCGCCGCCGCGATCACCCTGAGTGTGTTCGGTGCGGTGGCGGGCACGGTCTATCTGCTGTGGCATCCCGGACTGGCCAAGCTGTTCGCCGGTGTGCTCGTGGCGGCGGTGATCCTGCTGTCGTCGGTAGCCCGGCTGGCGGCCGTGACGGCCCGGCTGCCGATTCCGCCGGTGCCCACCGCGGGCGGGGCGATCGACCCCGCCGATCACGAACAGCGCCCGACCATCGAGGGCATCGGTGCGGTCGGCGCGATCGCGCTGCCCTCGGCGGCCGGCCTCGGTGAGCGCGCCCGCGTCGCCAACCAGATCCAGACCGGTCTCATCGTGGCGTGCGCCGTGGCCGCGCTGATCGGCGCCGTCGGCGCGGCGGATCCGTTCGGCCCGTTCCACTCCGGCGGCGTCGCCCTCGCCGCGGTCGCCGCGATCGTGCTGTGCCTGCGTGGCCGCTCCTACGCCGACCTGGTGCAGGCGGCCACCTTGATCACCACCGGCGCGCTCGTCATGATCGCCCTGCTGGCCGGTCTCGGCCTCGGCCACGACTCACTCGAATTCGCCGCGGTGGCACTGTTGTTGGTGACGGCGGGCAGTGTGGTCGGCTTCGGCGTGATCGGCCCGCACGTCGAGGTGACCCCGGTGACCAGGCGCATGATCGAGATCTTCGAGTACCTGCTGATCATCACCATGATCCCGCTCGCGCTGTGGGTCATGGACGTGTACTCGACCGCTCGCAACATATGACCCGCGCACCCCTGCGGCGCGCGGTCCTGCGGCTGACCTGCGCGGCGACCGTGCTCGGCGCCGTCGCGGGTTTCCCCGCGCCCGCGGGCGCCATCGCACCACCGCGCATCGATGCCGGCGCGCTCGACGCGGCGACGGCGCTCAGCGGCAGGCCCGCCCCACTGGAACCGACCGAGCAGCGCGAACTGTGCGCCGAACCGGTGCTGCGCGGCAGCCCGCCCAGCGAGCCGCCGATGGCGCAGCGGGTGCTCGATCTGCCCTCGGCCTGGCAGTTCAGCCGGGGCGCCGGGCAGAAGGTGGCGGTGATCGATACCGGCGTCAACCGGCATCCGCGACTGCCCGCGTTGCAGGCGGGCGGGGACTACGTGAGCGATTCCGACGGCACCGTCGACTGCGACGGGCACGGCACCCTGGTCGCGGGCATCATCGCCGCCCGGCCCTCGCCCGAGGACGCCTTCGTCGGTGTCGCCCCCGAGGCCGAGATCCTCACCATCCGCCAGCTCAGCCTCGCCTACGAGGCCAAGGACCGCGGCGCGGACAAATCGCAGGGCGCGCTGCGCAGCGACGGGTACGGCAGCGTGCTCACCCTGGCCGGCGCGGTGGTCCGCGCGGTCGACATGGGCGCGACCGTCATCAACATCTCCGAAGTCGCCTGCACCGCGGCCGGTTCCAACACCTCCGACGGCGCGCTCGGCGCGGCCGTGAAGTACGCCTACGAACGCAATGTGGTGGTCGTCGCGGCCGCGGGCAATGTGGAGCAGGGCGGACCGTGCGAGAACCAGAACGAGGGGTCCGGCTGGAGTTCGGTCACCACGGTGGCCTCCCCGGCGTGGTTCGCCCCGTACGTGCTGTCGGTGGGCTCGGTCGACGCCGACGGTAAGCCGTCGGCGCTGTCGCTGCGCGGCCCGTGGATCGGGGCGGCCGCGATCGGGCGCAATATCGTCTCGCTCGACAGCAAGCCGGGCGGTGCCGGCCTGGTCGACGGTGTCCAGACCATGGACGGTGTGCAGCCCGTCGACGGAACCAGTTTCGCCGCACCGTATGTGGCCGGCCTGGCCGCGCTGATCCGGTCCCGCTTCCCCGAGCTGAGCGCCCAGCAGGTGATCGAACGGATCACCCGCACCGCGCACGCGCCGGGCCGCGGCCGCGACGACGCCATCGGCGCGGGCCTGATCGATCCGCTGGCCGCGCTCACCGCGCCGCTGGCCGCCGCGCCGCCGAGCACCGGCGCCGATGTCGGCCACGCGATCGCGACGCCCTACGCGGCGCCGGAACCGGATCCGCGACCGCGCCGGATCGCGATCATCGGGTCGCTGACCCTGCTGGCCGCGCTGGGCATCGGCGCCGCGTTCGCCTTCCCGTTCCGCAGGCGCGGCGCCGACCTCAATCAGGAATTCGACGAGTAGAGGATCGATGGCCACCGAAGGTTTCGTCCGTCGCCCCCGGATCGCGCCGCCGCGCGCGCCGGGTGGTGAAGTCGCGCTCACCCCGCCGCCGGAGATCCAGCGCGCCATCCCGTCGCCGCTGATGATGAAGCTGATGCCGGTGATCATGGTGGTCGCGGTCGTCGGCATGATCGCGATGATGGTCTCGATGGGCCGCAATCTGCTGGCCAATCCGATGATGATGATGTTCCCGATGATGATGCTCATGTCGATGGTCGGCATGATGGCGGGCATGCGCGGCGGTGGCCCCAAACGCGCGGTCGAACTCAACGAGGAACGCAAGGACTACTTCCGCTACCTCGACCAGGTCCGCAAGGACGTCCGCAACACCGGCACCAAGCAGCTCGAGACGCTCGGCTGGAGTCATCCGGAACCGGCCGACCTGCCCTCGCTGATCGGCAGCAGGCGGATGTGGGAGCGCAGGCCCAACGACCCCGATTTCGGGCATGTGCGCGTCGGCGTCGGCAGCCATCGCCTGGCCACCAAGCTGGCCCGGCCGGAGACCGGTCCGCTGGAAGACCTCGAGCCGGTGTCGACCGTGGCGCTGCGCCGATTCGTGCGCACCCATTCGGTGGTGCACGCGCTGCCCACCGCGGTCTCGCTGCGCGCCTTCCCGGCCATCAACATCGGCGGCGACCTCGACGAGGGCCGCGAACTGGTACGCGCCATGCTGATGGAGCTGACCACCTTCCACGGCCCGGACAACCTGGTTGTCGCCATCGTCTGCGCCGACCCGGATGCGCACTGGGCCTGGGCGAAATGGCTGCCGCACGTGCAGCATCCGTCGGTGCGCGACGGGCTCGGCTCGGCCCGGATGATGTACACCTCGCTCGGCGAACTCGAATCCGCCTTGCAGACCGAGCTGATGGAACGCGGCCGGTTCATGCGCAACCCGCAGCCGACGCAGGGCCGGCTCCACGTGGTCGTGGTGATCGACGACGGCTACATCAGCGGCAACGAACGCATCATCAGCGAATCCGGGCTCGACTCGGTGACCGTGCTCGACCTGACCGCCCCGGAGAACGGGCTCGCGGCCCGGCGCGGCCTGCAACTCGTGGTCGGCGACGGTGCCGTGTCGGCCCGCAGCGCCGCCGGGGTGGAACGCTTCGCCACCGCCGACGAGGTCAGTGTCGCCGAGGCGGAGGCCTTCGCCCGCGCGCTGGCCAGGTACCGGCTGGCCACGGCCGCGCAGATCGTCAGCCTGGGGGAGGGGACGACCAGCGACCCCGGCCTGATGGCCCTGCTGCGCATTCCCGACGCCGCGCAGATCGACCCGGCCCGGGTGTGGCGCCCGCGCACCGCCCGCGAACGGCTGCGGGTGCCGATCGGCATCACCCCCGACGGCACGCCGGTCGAGATCGACATCAAGGAATCCGCCGAGAACGGCATGGGCCCGCACGGCCTGTGCATCGGCGCCACCGGTTCGGGCAAGTCCGAATTCCTGCGCACCCTGGTGCTTTCGCTGGTCACCACCCATTCACCGGACGCGCTCAACCTGGTGCTCGTCGACTTCAAGGGTGGCGCGACCTTCCTCGGCCTTGACTCGCTGCCGCACGTCGCGGCCGTCATCACCAACCTGGAAGACGAACTCTCCCTCGTCGACCGCATGAAGGACGCGCTGGCGGGCGAGATGAACCGCAGGCAGGAGCTGTTGCGGTCGGCGGGCAACTACGCCAATGTCAACGACTACGAAAAAGCCAGGGCCGCGGGCGTTCCGCTCGATCCGCTGCCCGCGCTGTTCGTGGTCGTCGACGAGTTCTCCGAATTGCTGTCGCAGAAGCCGGACTTCGCCGAACTGTTCGTGATGATCGGTCGCCTCGGCCGCTCGCTGCACGTGCATCTGCTGCTGGCCTCGCAGCGACTCGAGGAGAACAAGCTGCGCGGCCTGGAATCGCACCTGTCCTACCGGATCGGTCTGCGCACGTTCTCGGCCAACGAATCGCGCGCGGTCCTGGGCATCACCGACGCCTATCACCTGCCGAGCGTGCCGGGTGCGGGCTACCTGAAAAGCGATGCGTCCGAACCGCTCCGGTTCAACGCGAGCTATGTCTCCGGATCGTATGTGGCGCCGGTCGGCACCGTCGTCGACGACGACGGCGCGCCGGTCGGCGGTCAGCGGCCGGTGGTGTTCACCGCGGCGCCGGTCGAGGCCGCCGAAGCCGAACCGGTCGAGGCCGACGAGGACCCGGTACTGCGCGGTAGGCTCGAACTGCCGCCGCCCCCGCCGAGCGCCCCGGTCGTCGAGGAGGGCATCCCCGACTCGCTGCTCGACGTGGTGGTGAAGCGGCTGACCGGCCACGGCCGCCCGGCCCACGAGGTCTGGCTGCCGCCGCTGGAGGAGTCGCCGACCGCCGACATGCTGCTGCCCGACCCGGACTGGCGTTCGCCGGTGAACCGGCACGGTCAGCTGTGGATGCCGATCGGCGTCATCGACAAGCCCTACGAGCAGCGGCGTGACGTGCTCACCATCAATCTGGCCGGCGCGCAGGGCAATGTCGCCGTGGTCGGCGGCCCGCAGTCGGGCAAGTCCACCACGCTGCGCACGATCATCATGGCGGCGGCGGCCACCCACACGCCCGAACAGGTGCAGTTCTACTGCCTGGATTTCGGTGGCGGCAGTATGGCGGGCCTGGTCGGTGTCCCGCACGTCGGCTCGGTCGCGGGCCGGCTCGACGGAGATCGGGTGCGCCGCACCATCGCCGAGCTCACCACGCTGATGCGCCAGCGCGAGGAACGATTCGCCGAGCTGGGCATCGAGTCGATGTCGGAATTCCGCAGGCGCAAGTTCTCGGCGCTGGAAGCCAGGCAGATCAACGGCACCACCGCGGCGCCCAACGACCCACTGGCCGCCGACCAGTTCGGCGACGTGTTCCTGGTGATCGACGGCTGGAGCGCCATCCGCGAGGAATTCGATCTGCTGGAACCGCAGATCAACGCCATCGCGACGCAGGGTCTGTCGTTCGGCGTGCACCTGATGATCGGCGCGTCGCGCTGGGCCGAGATCCGTCCGGTGGTCAAGGACCAGATCGGCACCAGGCTCGAACTGCGCCTCGGCGACCCGGGCGACTCGGAGATGAATCGCCGCACCGCGCACCAGGTTCCGGTCGGCAGGCCCGGTCGCGGTCTCACCCCCGACCAGCTGCACATGCTGATCGCGTTGCCGCGCCTGGATTCCGACTCCGACCCGTCGACCGTCGCCGACGGCGTCACCAGGGCGCGCGAGGAACTGATCGGCCTCTACCCGGGCAGGCGCGCGCCGGAAGTGCGCATGCTGCCGCTGAGTTTCCCGCGCGAACAGGTCCTCGCCACCGCGCGCGAGCAGGGCGTCACCTTCGACCGCACCAAGGTGGTCGTGGGTCTCGGCGAGTCCGAATTGCAGCCACTGGTCCTGGATTTCGGGGTCGAGCCGCACTTCATGGCCTTCGCCGACGTGGAATGCGGCAAGACCACCCTGCTGCGCAACATCGTGATGAGCATCGCCGAACAGTCCACGGCGTCGGAGGCGCGGGTGATCCTGATCGACTACCGGCGCACCATGCTGGGCGTGCTCGAAGGCGATCAGCTGGCCGGTTACTCCACCTCGTCGCAGACCTGTGGGCCGATGATCCAGGAGGTCGCCGCCTACCTGGCCAAGCGGATCCCCGGATCCGACATCACCCAGCAGCAGCTGCGCGACCGCAGCTGGTGGTCGGGTCCGGAGATCTACGTGGTCGTCGACGACTACGACATGGTCGTCACCGGTTCGACCAACCCGTTCGCCCCGCTGCTCGAGTACCTGCCGCAGGCCCGCGACATCGGCCTGCACCTGGTGGTCACCCGCCGCATCGGTGGCGCCTCGCGCGCGCTGTACGACCCGATCCTCGGTGCGATGAAGAACCTCTCGGTCCAGACCCTGATCATGAGCGGCTCCCGCGACGAGGGCAAGCTGGTCGGCGATGTCCGGCCGAGCAAGATGCCGCCCGGTCGCGGCACGCTGGTCTCGCGCAGCCAGGGCATCGAGCTGGTGCACATCGCCGACCTGCCGCCGGTGTAGCTCCTCAGCCGGGTAGCCAACCGATCGGCTGCGGTGCCGGACCGGGCCGGTGGTGTGCCGCCCGCCGGGCCAGCGGCGGGCCGCACCAGCTGTCGGTGCGGCGCTCGAACAGGGCGCAGGACGGGCCCGTCGCCCGGGTGTCGGCGATGCGGGCGAGGGTGAATCCGGCGCGGCGGTAATAGTCGTGGAGCTGGCGGTTCGCGGTCCAGGCGTCGAGCCGGACCCAGTCGCGGCGCTTCTGATCGGCCAGCCGGGCGGCGTGCGCGAGCATCCGGTGTCCCACCTGACGACCCGCGAACCGCAGGTCGACGATCATGAAATGCACGATCACCGCCTCGGCCAGCTCCCACGGTGTCCAGAGGCCGGGGTCGGCCCGCTGGTTGACGGTGATGGTGCCCGCCGGCTCGCCGTCGACCTCGGCGATCCAGGTCTCGCCCGCGTCCAAGGCCCGGCCGACCGCGCCCGCGAAGATCTCGATCGGCCTGCCCCGGCCCGCGACCGTCCACTGATCGGACCCGCGGGCGGTGAGCCAGGCGGTGCGCTGGACGCGCAGTCGGCAGATCAGCGGCAGGTCGCCGAGGGCGGCCGGGCGCATCCCCACCGTCATGGCATCGGGACGGCGGGCCCGGGTGCGATGCCGAGGGTCCGGGCGATGACGGCGGAGCCCGTCGCGTCGCCGAGTTGGTAGGCCAGCCGGTTGCGGCCGGCCAGGGAACGATGCCGGGTCGCCCGGGTGACCCGTTCGTGGTTGGCGCCGATGCGCAGGTGATCGAGCAGGACGGTGCCGGTGGCGACGCCGAGCACCGCCGCCTCCTCGGCGGTGGCGGGGCGGGCGGCCAGGGTGTCGCGCTGGGCGGTCTCGCCGTAGCCGCGATCGGCCAGGCGGCGGGTGGTGCCCTCGGGGATGTCGTGCGGTGAATCGATGCCTGCGGCTTCGGCCAGGTCGCGTGGGTAGAAACTCACCTCCCACGACCACGGTTCGTGGTCCAGGTACTGGACCACGGTGCGGGCGAGCACCCAGGAGTCGCGGGGGACGCCGAGCCAGTGCGCGACCTGGTCGTCGGCGGGCTCCATCCGCGTACTGAATTCCTTGGACGGCTCCCGGTTGGCCGCGCGCGCGATCTCCTCGAAGATGTCGTGCGCCGAGCGCGGCCGATCGCGGCGGATATGGTCGGTGACCACGGATTCCAGCACTTCCTGGTTTCGCACGATGGTGCCGCGGGAAGTAGCTGTGTAGACGAGGTTTTCGGCGACGAGCACCTGGATCGCGTTGCGCGAGGTGGTGATCGAGACCTGCATCTGCTCGGCCAGCTCGGAATGGCTGGGCAGCCGGTCGCCCGGTTTCCACGTGCCCGCGCGGATCTCCTCGCGGAGGAGGTCTGCGATCCGGAGGTAGGTCGGACCGTCCGCCATCATGCTCCTCGGTAGGTCGTGCAGGTAACGAAGTGTACTCGTCTGGGTTACCTACGGCCGAGTAATGCTTGACAGGAAGCTTGCGAGGTTTATTGTAATGAACGTCCTGATCCGGTGCTGTGCGGCGACGACGGCGAGGCAACGTGGCTGGTGCGGAGAGTTCTACGGTCGTAATGGCTTTCCCCGACACATTGCGGTGTGTCGATCCCGCCGGGCCGCCGGCGACCCCCGGTCTACTGCCGCTCTCCGATCTTCTCGTCCGGGCGTGTCGCGGGCATCGGGTGGTGGGGGGACCGCTGCTGTGGTTCGCGCGTGACCTGGCCGTCCTGCACGAGAAGCGCATCGTCGGGCGGGGCGGTTTCGTCGACACCGATCCCGTGGTCATGCGCGAGATCGACTGTCGCCGTGCGGAACTCGTGCTGGCGATCGACGACTGGGTGCACCGCGGTGTGCCGCAGCACCGGCTGGGCGCCACCCTGCACACCGAGACGATCGGCGCCGTCATCGACCGGCTGGCCGAATCCTCGGTGCGCGCGCACCACGCCCTGATGACCATGGCCGCGCACGACGAGATGCTGCACTGCGCCTGGCACCACCTGGCCGAACTGGCCGACGCCTACGACGACCTGGTTCGCGATGTGCTCGCCGGTCGTCGCAGGCTGCCGGAGTGGTGAGCTCCCGGCTCAGCCGAAGCGGTGGTGGTCGACGCCGAACTCGTCGGCGACCGTAGCCGCCAGCTCCACGTAGGCCCGCTTGGTCGTCTTGTGCAGGCGGTGCAGATCGATCTCGGCGCCCTCGGACAGGTGCTCGTCGAACGGGATGATGTGCACGGCACGGCACCGCGACAGGAAGTACTCCCGCAGCTGCTGCACACCGACATTCGGGGAACCCTCGCGCGGCAGGTTGATCACCACGACCGCGTTGCGGACCAGGTGATCGTGCCCGTGCAGTGACAGCCAGTCCAGCGTCGCCGCGGCGCTGCGGGCGCCGTCGATGGCCGCCGACGAGATCAGCACGAGCGAATGCGCCAGATCGAGCACGCCGCTCATCGCCGAGTGCATCAGGCCGGTGCCGCAGTCGGTGAGGATGATGTTGTAGAACCGCTGCAGGATCCGGGCCACGGCCCGGTACTCCTCGTCGTTGAACGACTCCGACGCGGCCGGATCCCGTTCGCTGGCAAGCACTTCCAGCCTCGACGAACTCTGCGAGGTGTGCCTGCGGACATCGGAGTACCGCTCGATCGACGGGTCGAGCAGCAGATCGCGCACGGTCGAGCGGGTCTGCAGCGCCACCCGTTGCGACAGGGTGCCGAAGTCGGGATTGGCGTCCACCGCGATCACCCGGTCACCGCGGATCGACGCGAAGATCGAGCCGAGGCCGGTGGTGGTGGTCGTCTTGCCGACGCCGCCCTTGAGCGAGAGCACCGCGATGCGGTAGTCACCGCGCACGGGCTGCCGGATCCGCGCGACCAGCTCCTGCAGCCGCCGTTCCTCGGCGGACATGCCCGGGTTGATCGCACCACCCGAAACATGGTGCACCGCTTTACGCCAGCCGCTGCCCGGCGCCTTCTTGACGCGCTTGACCGGCACATTGTCCAGTGACGGCGGCTGGAAGTGCTGCTGCTGCGGATTGGCGCCCCAGCCCGGCTGCTGACCCCAGCCCTGACCGGGCTGCTGCTGATACGGCTGCACGGTGGGGCCGCCCTGGAACTGGGCGGGGTTCTGGTAGCCCGGCTGCTGGAACTGCTGTCCCTCGGGGCCCTGGTATCCGGTGGGCTGTGGGAACTGCTGTCCGGCGCCGCTTTCGGGACCCTGGTACCCCGCCGGCGGCTGGTGCTGGGGCGCCCCATCCGGCCGGTACTGCTGGGTGGCCGCGTTGTCGGGCGGGAGCTGCTGCCCGTCCGGCTGGGCGGGCGAACCGTCGGGCCGGTACTGCCGCGTCGGATCGGCCGGCTGGTACTGCGGGGCCTGCGGCTGCGCGAATTCGCCCGAACCGGAACCGGATTGCGGCCCGACCTGACCCGCGCCGCCCTGCCAGGACGGCAGCGCGTACTCGCCGCTGGGCGCCTGATGCCGCGCCGCCTGCACGCGCGGATCGTCGCCACGGAACATCTCCGTCCGCGCGTCCGGCGCGGACCGGCTCTGCGGCGAAGGGTCCCCGGGCATAGAGCTGTACTGCGTCTCCGAGAACCTCGGCGTCTGCGCGACATACGGCGCCGACTCCGACTCGGGCGCCCGCTGCGGAGCCGTACCCGCGGTGTACGCGGAGCTACCGGCCTGCGAGGTGAATTCGCCTGCGGTGGACGAGGACTGGGGCGCGGGCGAGGTCCCGGTGGTGCCCGCGTTCGGGTTCGCCGGAAGTTCTCCGCCGCGCGGCGGATCGGCGGGAGCGCTCGTCTGCGGTGTGTACACGGTCGTCTGAGCGTGCGGACCGATGCCGCCGACAGTCCCGTCGACCGACGGCTGCGAGGGCGCACTCGGGAGGCTGTCAGCGGTGACAGGGCTGCCGTCCGACGCTGATCGGAACCGGGTGGTCGGATCGCTCGGAGGCGTGGCGCTGGTGCTCTGCCGGGGGATCGCGGTGCCGGTCGGCGGGATTGTGGTGCCGGTCGGCGCGGCGTCATCGACCGGGCGGTTCGGAATGCCGTGGGGTGCCGGGGCCGCATCCGGCTGCGCCGGGAAGGTTGCTCCCGCGTTGTCACCGGCGGGTACCGAGCTACGGTCCGCGCCGTGCGGCGAACGGGCGGCGTCACTGGTCGCGGTGCCGTCGTCGGGCTGCGCGCCGATGCCCGAGGTGGTCCGCGGGCGTTCGGCGACGGATGGGGTGTCCGCGGCGTTGCCGGGCTGATCGAGGCTGTGGCGGCCGCGGCCCGCCCGGTCGCGGGCAGTCGGGCCGGCAGTCTCGGGTCCCGAGGCGATCGGGTCGATTGCCGGAGACAGCGCATCGGCAGGCGAAGGGGGGACCGGAGGCGGGGTCGACAAAGCCTCGGCAGGCGGGGTCGGCGAGCCCGCGGCGGGCGGGGTCGGCAAGGCCTCGGCGGGCGGGGTCGGCAAGGCCTCGGCGGGCGGAGTCGACAAGGCCTCGGCGGGCGGAGTCGACAAGGCCTCGGCGGGCGGAGTCGACAAGGCCTCGGCAGGCGAGGTCGGCGAGGCCACGGCAGGCGGGGTCGGCAAGGCCTCGGCAGGGTGGGCCGCGTCCCGCGATGTCGCTCCGGTCGACGGGGTGATCGGCCCGCGGAGCGGGTCGGTGCCGACAGCCGGGTCGCCGGGAGCGGTGAGCCGTGGCGGCGCCTCCGTCGGACGGGTGCGTGCGGGCGGGTCCGGGAGCGGCGGTGGCGGCGGGAGGTCGGGGCGCTGACGCTGGTTGGGGCCCAGCGGGGTGAAGCCGGTCGACGGGGGAGCCGGCGTCCGGGTCGGCAGAGCCGGGCCGGAGGACGGCGCGTCGGCGCCCGCGCTCGGACCGTTCGGGCGATGAGCACTCGGATCGGCGTAGTCGGTCGCCGGGAACGACGGATCGCCGACCGGGCCGGCGCCGAGCGGATTACCCGCAGAACCGGGGCCCAGCGGGCCATCGAAGGATCCCGTGCCGACCGGGCCTGCGCCGTTGGCGTAGCCCACCGGGCCAGGTCCCTGCGGGCCACCGGCGGGGCCGGTAATGGCCGGACCGACGTGGCCCGCGGCGGGGGGATTGCCCGTGGGGCCGGGTTCGAGTGGCCCGCCGGAGCCCGCACCGAGCGAATTTCCGGTCGGGCCGGGGCCGAGCGGACGGTCGACGGGCCCGGTGCCGGTCGGGCCGGTGGGCGTGGATCCGGTGGTGCCGGTGCCGGTCGGGCCGACGGGCGCTGTACCGGTTCGGCCGTCGGGGGAGCCCGCGCCGATCGGCGCACCGCTGGCGGGACCGAATCCGGACTGCCCACCGCTGGCGGGACCGAATCCGGACTGCTCACCGGTGGGTGCTCCCTGCCCGGGTCCGGGCTGGAAGGCCGACGGATTCGACGCGGCCGGGGTGCGGGTGGGGTCCTGGTAGGTCGACGGGTCGGCGGAGATGTAGCCGCCCGCGCCGTTGGGGCCGTAGGTCGTGGTGGCCTGTTCGTGCGGCCACGGCGGCGGGCTCGACGAATCGGGGACCAGCGGATTGTGTTCGGCCTGCCAGGCGGGGGCCTGCGGCTCGGCGGGCGGACGCGGCGGCTCGGCGGGACGCTGCGGTGCGGGCTCGGGCGCCTGGGCAGCCTCGGGCTCGCCCTTGCGGCGGCGCCCGCGCTTGTCCTTCTTGTCGTCGTTGCTGCCCAGGCCCATGAAGCGACGGCGCTTGGGCGCCTCGTCGATCACGTCGTCCTGGGGCAGGTTCTCGACCGGTGCCTCGTAACCGCTCTGTGTGACTTCGCTCTCCGACAGCCACGGCGGCAACATGGGGAGGCTGTCGTTGTTGCGGCTCACCGGTGCGCCTCGCTCACCAGGGTCCCCCGATCTCCTCGACCCACATCTGGACGCCGGTGAGTTTACGCGACAACCCCGGCGTGGCGGTGGGCGGTCCGGGCGGACGGGACCGCCGGACCGGTGTGCGGTCCGGGGCGTTTTTGCCTCTGGAGTGCCGGACCGGTAAGCTTGAGCGGCGGTGCACCCATGCGCCGACTGCTCGCGTGCCAGCGAGCAGCTACGAGGCAATCCAACTCAGGTTAGAAGCATAACCGGGATCGCGGAGGATATGGCGAAGAAAGACGGGGCCATCGAGGTCGAGGGTCGAGTTGTCGAGCCGCTGCCCAATGCGATGTTCCGGATCGAGCTCGAGAACGGTCACAAGGTTCTCGCGCACATCAGCGGAAAGATGCGGCAGCACTACATTCGCATCCTTCCGGAGGACCGCGTGGTCGTCGAGCTGTCGCCGTACGACCTCTCCCGCGGCCGGATTGTCTACCGCTACAAGTGAGACCCGCTCGACGCCGCGAGCCTGAGGGCACGCGGCGTCGCCTGGTGTTCCGGCCCCGGCCGGAGCGCGCTACAAGACTTCCCCAGTCGTCGGCTGGGGAAAAACTGTGTTCACAGACCGTTGTGGACCAACAAAAGATTGGACGGACGTGAAGGTTCAGCCGAGCGTCAAGAAGATCTGCGAGAAGTGCAAGGTGATCCGCCGTCACGGGCGAGTCATGGTGATCTGCGACAACCTGCGCCACAAGCAGCGTCAGGGCTGATCCAGCAGCACCGCCGGGCACCGATCGTCTGATCGGACTGACCGAAAAGAAGAACTCCCAGCTCCAGCACGCACGCAGGCTGTGCGCGCCAACCACCGGTACGGAGGCCGGTGCCCCCACTGCAAAGACGGGGGGACGGACAGGGAGCAGACCTCCGCAACCATTAAGGAACCTGCCACATGGCACGTCTGATGGGCGTCGATCTCCCGCGCGAAAAGCGCATGGAGATCGCGTTGACCTACATTTTCGGAATCGGGCGCACCCGCGCCACCGAGATCCTGGCTCAGACCGGCGTCAGCCCGGACCTGCGCTCGAAGGATCTCAGCGACGACGACCTGACCAAGCTCCGCGACTACATCGAGGCGTCGGAGTTCAAGGTCGAAGGTGACCTGCGCCGCGAGGTCCAGGCCGATATTCGCCGCAAGATCGAGATCGGCTGCTACCAGGGCATCCGCCACCGTCGTGGCCTGCCCGTTCGTGGTCAGCGCACCAAGACCAACGCGCGTACGCGCAAGGGTCCGAAGAAGACCGTCGCCGGCAAGAAGAAGTAGGGATAGCGTATGCCTCCGAAGAGCCGGGCCGCTGGCCCGAAGAAGACTCAGAAGTCGCGTCGCCGGGATAAGAAGAACATCCCGCACGGCCACGCGCACATCAAGAGCACGTTCAACAACACCATCGTCTCGATCACCGACCCCGAGGGCAACGTGATCTCGTGGGCGTCGTCGGGCCACGTCGGCTTCAAGGGTTCGCGTAAGAGCACCCCCTTCGCCGCGCAGCTCGCCGCCGAGAACGCTGCCCGCAAGGCGCAGGAGAACGGCGTCAAGAAGGTCGACGTGTTCGTGAAGGGCCCGGGTTCGGGCCGCGAGACCGCGATCCGATCGCTGCAGGCCGCGGGCCTCGAGGTCGGCTCGATCTCCGACGTCACCCCCCAGCCCCACAACGGCTGCCGGCCGCCCAAGCGTCGTCGCGTCTAGCGGGAAAGGAAACAGCTAAAAAATGGCACGTTATACAGGCCCCATCACCCGCAAGTCGCGTCGTCTGCGCGTCGACCTCGTCGGAGGCGACCAGGCGTTCGAGCGTCGTCCTTACCCGCCCGGCCAGCACGGCCGCGCGCGGATCAAGGAATCCGAGTACCTGATGCAGCTGCAGGAGAAGCAGAAGGCTCGCTTCTCCTACGGCGTCATGGAGAAGCAGTTCCGTCGCTACTACGAAGAGGCCAACCGCCTCAAGGGTAAGACCGGCGACAACCTGCTGCGTCTGCTCGAGTCGCGTCTGGACAACGTCGTGTACCGCGCCGGTCTGGCGCGCACCCGTCGTCAGGCTCGTCAGCTCGTCAGCCACGGCCACTTCGTGGTCAACGGCGTCAAGGTGAACGTCCCGAGCTACCAGGTCTCCCAGTACGACATCATCGATGTCAAGGAGAAGTCGCTGCCGACGCTGCCGTTCCAGGTGGCGCGCGAGACCGTCGGCGACCGTCCGGTCCCGGGTTGGCTGCAGGTCGTCCCCGGCCGTCTGCGCATCCTGGTGCACCAGCTGCCCGAGCGCGCGCAGATCGATGTGCCGCTGCAGGAACAGCTCATCGTCGAGTACTACTCGAAGTAAGCGCTTTTGGTGGGGGTCGCGCTCATCGCGACCCCCGCACTCACTGACGAGGCATCAAATAGCGGATGCCCTGAACAGGAAGTAGATCCTCATGCTGATTTCCCAGCGTCCGACACTGACCGAAGAGGTTGTGGCGGAGAACCGCTCGAAGTTCACCATCGAACCCCTCGAGCCGGGCTTCGGTTACACCCTCGGCAACTCGCTGCGTCGTACCCTGCTGTCCTCCATCCCGGGGGCCGCGGTCACGAGCATCCGCATCGACGGTGTCCTGCACGAGTTCACCACCGTTCCCGGTGTGAAGGAAGACGTCACCGACATCATCCTGAACCTCAAGGGTCTGGTCGTGTCCTCCGAAGAGGACGAGCCGGTCACCATGTACGTGCGTAAGCAGGGCCCCGGCACCGTCACCGCTGGTGACATCGTGCCGCCCGCCGGCGTCGTCGTGCACAACCCGGACATGCACATCGCCACCCTGAACGACAAGGGCAAGCTCGAGATCGAGCTCGTCGTCGAGCGGGGCCGCGGTTACGTGCCCGCCGTGCAGAACAAGGCGACCGGTGCGGAAATCGGCCGGATCCCGGTGGATTCGATCTACTCCCCGGTGCTCAAGGTGACCTACAAGGTCGAGGCCACCCGTGTCGAGCAGCGCACCGACTTCGACCGTCTCATCCTCGACGTGGAGACCAAGAACTCCATCACGGCGCGGGACGCGCTGGCTTCGGCCGGTAAGACCCTGGTCGAGCTCTTCGGCCTGGCCCGTGAGCTCAACGTCGAAGCCGAGGGCATCGAGATCGGCCCCAGCCCGGCCGAGGCGGACCACATCGCCTCCTTCGGTCTGCCGATCGAGGATCTGGACCTCACCGTCCGGTCCTACAACTGCCTCAAGCGCGAGGGTGTGCACACGGTGGGCGAGCTCGTGGCCCGCACCGAGTCGGACCTGCTGGACATCCGCAACTTCGGCCAGAAGTCCATCGACGAGGTCAAGGTCAAGCTGCACGCGCTCGGCCTCTCGCTGAAGGACTCGCCCGCTTCGTTCGACCCGTCCTCCGTGGTGGGTTACGACGCGAGCACCGGCACCTGGAGCGATTCCGGCACTTTCAGTGACACCGACGGCGGCGAGCAGGACTACGCCGAGACCGAACAGCTCTAGGTCATCGGGGGGCACCCCGGTAGACCTTTCCCAAGGAGAATCCAATGCCTAAGCCCAAGAAGGGTGCTCGCTTCGGCGGGTCGGCGTCGCACCAGAAGGCGATCTTCGCCAACCTGGCCACGGCGCTTTTCGAGCACGGTCGTATCACGACCACCGAGTCGAAGGCCAAGGCGGTTCGCCCCTACGCCGAGAAGCTCATCACCAAGGCGAAGGGCGGCACCCTGGCCGACCGTCGCGAGGTCATGAAGGTCATCCGCAACAAGGACATCGTGCACGCGCTGTTCGCGGAGATCGGCCCCTCGTTCGAGGGTCGCGAGGGTGGCTACACCCGCATCACCAAGGCGCTGCCGCGCAAGGGTGACAACGCGCCGATGGCCGTCATCGAGCTCGTCCGCGAGAAGACCGTGACCAACGAGGCCGACCGGGCCCGTCGCGTCGCCGCGTCGCAGAAGGCCGAGGCCGCCCCGGCCGCCGAGGCCGAGGAGACCGTCGTCGAGGAGACCGTGGCCGACGCCCCGGCCGCCGACGAGGCCACCGAGGACAAGAAGGACGCCTGATTCCCAGGCTTCCGGCCGAGCCCGTCACCCCGCGTGGGTGGCGGGCTCGGTGCTTTTGTCAGTGACTACGGAGGATGCGATGGACGACACCGGCGAGCAGCGCGCGCCGATCCGGGTGCGGCTCGGAATCAGTTACGACGGCACCGATTTCACCGGCTGGGCCCGGCAGCCGGGGCTGCGCACGGTGCAGGGCACGCTGGAGGAGTCGCTGTCGAAGGTGTTCCGGGAGCCGATCCAGCTCACCGTCGCCGGGCGCACCGACGCCGGCGTGCACGCCGAGGGACAGGTCGCGCACTTCGACACCGGCGGTGAACTCGACGCCGACAAGCTGCTGTACCGGATGGCCCGTTTCCTGCCCAAGGACGTGCGCATCACCGAGATCGCGCCCGCGCCCGCCGATTTCGACGCTCGCTTCTCCGCGATCCGCAGGCACTACGTCTACCGGCTGACCACCGCGCGCTTCGGCGCCGAGCCGCTCGAGGCTCGCAGCCGCGTCGCCGCCAAGCCCGGTCTGGACCTCGACGCCATGCGCGCCGCGTCGCACACCCTGCTCGGCCTGCACGACTTCGCCGCGTTCTGCCGCAGGCGCGAAGGCGCCACCACCGTGCGCGAGCTGCAGCGGTTCGACTGGGAGCGAGCCGGTGACCGGCTCGACGCCTACGTGAGCGCCGACGCCTTCTGCTGGTCGATGGTGCGCAGCCTGGTCGGGGCGATCCTCGCCGTCGGTGAGGGCCGCCGGACCCCGGAGTGGGTGGCGAGCCTGCTGACCGAATCGGAGCGGTCGAGCTCGGTGACGGTCGCGCCCGCCCACGGCCTGAGCCTGGTCGCCGTCGACTACCCGGCCGACGCCGACCTCGCCGCCCGCAACGCCCAGACCCGGGAGACCAGGACACTGCCCGCGACGGGTGGTTGCTGCGGCGAATAGCCGCTGCCGGGTTGCCCGGATCGTGACATCGCGGGGATACGATGGCCAGGCTCGATGTCAGCGAGAGAGCCGGGCAGGTGACAGACGATTCTGGTGGTCGGGTCGGTCTCGGACGACGGATAGCCGTCGCCTTGCTGGTGTGCGCCACCGGCCTGCTCACCCTGCTGGCCGTCGTCGCCGGGTATGTGCGCGCCGAGCTGCTCGACACCGATCACTACGTCGACACGATGGCACCGCTGGCCGAGGATCCGGCCGTGCAGAGCGCCGTCGCCGACGCGCTGACCAGGGCGGTCATGGGCCGTCTCGATGTCGAATCCGCCGCCACCGAACTGCTCGAGTCGGTCGAGCGCGAGAACCGTCGCCCCGCCGTGCAGGCCATTCTGCGCAGTCTGCCCGCCCTGGTGGCGGACGAGACCGAAGATCTGGTCCGGGACGCGTCGAACGCGCTCGTGCACAGCGAGGCGTTCCCGCGGCTGTGGACCGCGGCCAATCGCCAGGCGCATCGCGCCCTGGTCGCGGCGATGACCGGGAAGGACGAGGGCGCGGTGCGGATCGGCACCGACGGTGTCGTCACGCTCTCCCTGGAGCCGATGCTGACCGAGGTCGCGACCCGGCTGGAGAATCGCGGTTTCGCCATGGCCGACCGGTTGACCGGGCTGCGTTCGGAATTCGTCCTGATCGAGTCCGACGACCTGGCCAAGGCGCAGCGCGTGGTGCGCTTGCTGGATCGGCTGGCGATCGTGCTCGGGGTCGCCGCGCTGGGCTGTGCGATCGGGGCCGTGTTGGTGGCCGAACGAACGCGACGACGGCGCGCGATTCTCTCCGTCGCGGTGAGTGTGCTGGTATCGATGGTCGTTCTCGCGGTGGCGCTGGTGGTGGCGCGCGCGGTATATCTGGACCATCTTCCGGTCCGGGAGACGTCCGTCGATGCGGCCCGCGTGGTCTTCGACACGCTGGCCGAACCGCTGCGCACGAGCATGCGGGTGCTGGCGGTGCTCGCCGCGCTCGTGGCGTTCGCCGCCTTCCTGGCAGGCCCGTCGAAACCCGCTGTCCGGGTGCGCGCCGGCGCCGACCGGCTGCTCGACCGGGTGCGCCGGGGCGAGCGCGGTCCGGTGTCGCGCTTCGTCGCCGCCAATATCGGCTGGCTGCGCTACACGGTGCTGATCGCGGCCGCCGCGGTGTTCGTGTTCTGGGACTACCCGACAGTCCGGGTGGGGATCCTGATCGCCGCCGGCGCGGCCGTCGCCCTGCTCATCCTCGACGTCCTCGGCCGACCACGATCGTCTGACCAGCGAATATGACGTGACCCACGTTCGCCCTGCGCCGCATGGAGGGCCGCGTGCCGGGCGGATAGGGTGCTGCATGGTGCCGCGCGGGACGGTTGCCAGGTGGTGTGGAGAGGGCGGGGTGCGTGATGCCCGGGGAGTCGGCCGATTCGTTCGACAAGTGGGAAGCGGTGATGTCGAACGCGTACGTGCCGGTGGCCGTCGAACCCCTGCCGGGGACAGCGGCTTTCCACGGCAGCATCACCCGGGGCTCGCTCGACGGAATCGAATTCACCACCCTGCGGACCAGCGGCCAGCGCGTACTGCGCACCGAGCGGCTGATCGCGCGCTCCAGTGTCGAGATGCTGTACGTGGGCATCTGCCTCGCGGGCTCGGGCCGCATCCAGCAGGACGACCGGCTGGCCGAACTCCGGCCGGGCGAGATGGTGTTCGTCGACAGCAGGCGGCCCAACTGGTGGGAATCCGACGGCGAGCACGCGCAGATCGTGGTGCAGGTGCCGATCCCGCTGCTCGCCGAGCGCGGCGGCTGGACCGAGCCGCTCACCCCGGCGGCGATCACCCTCGGGGCTGGTTCGGCACCGTCGTTGGTCACCGAATACCTCCGCAACGTGACCACCCTGCACCACACCCACCCCGGGCAGGCAGCCGAGCTGGCGGGGCACAGCATCCCGCTCGTCGCTTCCGCGCTGGCTTTGGCGGCCGGGCAGCTGCCGGGCGAGATAGGGGCGAAAGCGCTGGCGCGCCAACGGGTTCTGGCCTTCATGCGGCAGCGGTGCGGTGATCCGGCGCTGACGGTGGACGACATCGCGCGGGTGTCAGCTGTCGCGGCGGGCGCTGCCCGTTCGCCGCGGTGGTTGTGCTGTGGGGCTCGTGGCAACCGGAATGACATCGGGTGAATTCCGTTCGGAGAACGGTCGTTAGCTGCGCGAACAGTGATGTTCGCCAAATTTCCCGGCCAAACCGCGACGACGGTGCAACGATCGGGCAATGCAGGCGTTCGAGGGATTTCCCGAGATCTGTTCCACGGAACAGAACTCGTCCCCGGACGCGTTCGGCTACTGGGAGGAACTGGTCGGCGGAGCCATCACCGAGGTCTCGATCGCACCGACCGTGCCGGGCGAGTTCCACGGCCGGATCAGGTCGGCCGACTTCGGTGACGTGGCCGTCGGGACGGTCCGGGTGCAGGGGCACGAGTTGCGCCGCACCAAGCGGCACATCGCCAGGGCCGAGGAGTTGCACGTGCTCGGCAGCGTCGTGCTCGGCGGCGGGGCCGAGGTGGAACACGCAGGTCATCGTGTAGTTCTCACGCCGGGATCGATGATCTTCTACGACACCGCGCAACCGATTCACTGGCGTTCGGACGAGGCGATCGAGGACCTGACCATCCGGGTGCCGCGCCAGCGGGTCGTCGACTTCCTCGGTATCCGCGCCGAGGCGCTGCCCGCGGGCATGGTCATCGGGTCGGGCGGGGTCGGCGCCACCCTGGCCCGGTTCTTCCAGCGGGTCGCCGCGCTGCACCGCACCGATCCGCACGCGGCGGCCGTTCTGGCGGGCAGCGGGATCGACCTGCTCGGCGCGGCCGCGGTGATCGCGGCGGGGGAGCGTCCCGACGCGGCGCAGGCGCAGGCGCTGAGCAGTCAGCAGGTGCTGGACTATCTGCGGGCGAATTTCACCGATCCGGGGCTGACGGTCGACCGGATCGCCCAGGCGTGCCGGGTCTCGCGCCGCACGCTCTACCGGATTCTCGACGGTGCCGACGGCGGGCTCGGCACGCTGCTGCGCGGGTTGCGCGTCGAGCGTGCGCGAATGTTGCTGGAAGCGGGGGAGATCGGTTCCATCGCCGGCGTCGCCTCGGCGTCCGGCTTCGCCACCGAGCGGCAGTTCTATCGCGTTTTCCGCACCGCGACCGGCATGACTCCGGGTGAATACCGGATGGTTGCCCGGCATCGGGTGGGGGTGCCGTGAGCGCGACACGACAGGCCGGATCGACCGGTGATAAGCATCACAAGTGGACCGGGGTCCACACCTGGTCGATTGCCCGAATCCGCTGTAAACGCCGGGGTCGGTTGAATATTTGATGAACGCATACTTTTCCATTCTGAAGCATCTGGTGGCGACGCATCGGCGAATCTGGCAGGCTCAGGCACCGGGCGACGGGTGATTCGTTGTCACGCCCGAGGTTTGCTGGTCGATCTCAGGAAAGCGGGGTGGTTGGCGTGGCACCGTCGGAGCCGCTCGTCGAGCTGAAACTGAACGACAGCCCGGAATTGCGCGGGGGCGAGGCATTCGCGCAGTGGGAGTCATTGCTGTCGGAAAGCTATGTGCCGTTGTCGGTGGACCCGGAACGCGGTGAGGCGTTCCACGGGCGGATCGTGCGCGGGTCGATGCCCGGCTTCGAATTGTCGACCGTCGGCGCCAGCGGCCAGCGCATCCGCCGCACCCGCAGCGGTATCGCGCGGACCGACGGCGAGTTCCTGTTCGTCAGCATTCTCACCGAGGGTTTCGGCAGGCTGCACCAGGACGGCCGGATCGCGGTGCTCCGTCCGGGCGACATGGTCTTCTACGACACCACCCGGCCCTATCACTGGGACATCGACGGTTCCTGGTCGCAGGTGGTGGCCCGGGTGCCGCTGCACCTGCTGCGTGAATACGTGCCGACCGACCGCGCGGTGATGCCGACGGCGGTGACGGTGTCCGCCGAGAGCCCGGGCGGCGTGGTGGCCGGGTTCTTCCGCGACCTGGCCCGAATCCAGCAGGTCGCGCCCGAGCAGGCGACGGTCCTGGCCGACAACGGTGTGAAGCTGCTGGCGTCGGCGGTGACCCTCGCCGGCGGCGCGCTGCCGACCGGGCAGTCGGCGCAGGCGTTGTCGCGCGAGCAGGTGCTGTCGTTCATGCGTGCCCGGTGTACCGATCCGAACCTGACCGTCGACGAGATCGCCCGCGCGTGCCTGGTCTCGCGCCGCAGCCTGTACCGCCTCTTCGACGAGCCGGGCGACGGCCTGAGCGCGGTGCTGCGGCGGATGCGGGTGGAGTGCGCCCAGCTGCTGCTGGTGCGCGACACCGGCCGTTCCACCGCCTCGATCGCCACGGCCTCCGGCTTCGCCTCCGAGCGTCATTTCTTCCGGGCGTTCCGGCTGGAGACCGGCATGACGCCGGGTGAATACCGGCTGGTCACCGCGCATCCCGGCGCGCGGGGCGAGGTCGGCCGCTACACAGCGTGACCCCAGAATCGCTGGGCGAAATGTCCGTATTTGTATGGCACACTGTGCGCACGCCGACGCGGGGTTCGATGAAGGGAGTGGCCGGGGCATGAATCGACGGACGACGGTGGCCGTACGGTCCACCCCCGACCTGTCGCCCCGGCATGTGGTCGAACAGTGGGAAGCGGTGATGAGCCGGACCTACATCCCGCTCGCGGTCTCGCCGCACACGGCCGAGGGCTTTCGCGGCCGGATCGTCGCCACCGAGTTCGACGACCTGCTCGTCACCTCGGTGCAGGCGGGCGCGCAGACCGTGCGGCGCACGCCCCGGCTGATCGGCGACGCGACAGATCGGTACATCCTGGCCAGCATCTACCAGGGCGGGCGCGGGGTGATGCACCAGGACGGCCGGGTCGCACACGTGCGCGCGGGCAGCATGGTGTTCTACGACAGCGCCGAGCCCTACCGCTGGGAGATCGACGAGGAGTTCGACAAGGTCGTCGTCCAGGTGCCGATCGGCGCGCTCGAGGCGGTCGGCGTCCGGCTGGCCGAGATGCCGACGGCGATCGCGCTCGCGCCGGACCATCCGGCCGCCGCCGTCGGTGCCTATCTGCGCGGCCTGGCGCGGGTGCAGCAGGACGATCCGGCGGTCGCGGTCGAGCTCGCTCGGCACGGCGTCGGGATGGTGGCCTCGGCGCTGCAACTGGCCGCCGGGTCGGTGCCGGGTGGGTCGTCGGCGGCCGAACTCACCCGGGCTCGGGTGCTGGCGTTCATGCGCAGGCGATTCGCCGACGCCGACCTCACCGTCGATACGGTGGCCAGCCGCTTCGCCATTTCCCGCCGCACCCTCTACCGGCTGTTCGAAGGCGGCGAGAGCCCCGCTCGGCGGCTGCTGCGAATGCGGCTCGAGCACGCCTGTGAACTGTTGCGCGACGGCCGGACGCGCCCGATCGAAGAAGTCGCCGCGGCCGCCGGATTCGCCGCCGAACGGCACTTCTATCGGGTGTTCCAGGCCGAATTCGGGATGGCGCCGGGCGAATACCGCGCCGGTTACGCGATGTGCTCCGGGCTCTGACCCGCGCAGTCGTAAAGTGGCATTCGCGGATGTTTGTCCGACGCCTGCGAATACGGGTAATAGGTAACTTCGGGCCGATATCCGGCCTCGCCCCCATAGCGCTCGGCTCTATGTAATGCTTAGCTGCGGACAAGACTCGACGTCGTACGCCATCGGCCCAGCTCCGGGGCTTCATCGGGGAACCGCCGAGTTGCCGCGTCATTCGACCGGAAACCAGGGCCGGTATCCGGGTGTGCCGCCGGTTTGGCACGGACGGTCAGTCGAGTGGCACGCTATGACAGTTTATGTGGTCGCCATCTGCGAGAGAGTGAATCGAACACCTTTCAGGGATTGAGCGACAAGGGGTCACGATGGTTGGTCGTCGGGTACGCGTGGCTGCGGTGCAAGCCGAGCCGAAGTGGTTGAACTTGTCCGCCGGAGTCGAGCAGACAATCGAGCTGATCGACGAGGCCGCCGAGGGCGGTGCGCATCTGATCGCGTTCCCCGAGACTTTTCTGCCCGGATTTCCCTGGTGGATGTGGCTGAACTCGGTCGACTGGGGCGAGGAATTCCTGGCGCGTTACCTGTCGAACTCGCTGGCCGCCGACGGTCCGGAACTGCGCGCCATCGCCTATGCCGCACGACGCAAGGGCATTCACGTCTCCATCGGATTCGCCGAGCGGTCCGGGCGCGAGGTGTTCATGTCGCAGGCGCTGATCGACGTGAGCGGCGAGATCACGGTCGCCCGCAAAGGCGAGCCGACCGGGCTGGAACGCACCGTCTTCAGCGCCGGTGACGACCGCCTGCTGGTGCGCGACACCGAGCACGGCCGGATCGGCGTCCTCGGCGGCGCCGATCACCTGCGACCCGCCCTGCGCGCCCGTATGCAGGAGGAGCGCGAGCAGATCCACATCGCCGCCTGGTCCGGCTTCACTGTCTACTACGGAGAGGGCAAGGAGTGGGGTCCGGAACTCAACACGGCCGCCAGCGTGCGCTACGCCATGGACAATTCGGCCTACGTGATCGCGCCCGTCGCGGTGGTGCCGGTGGCGGGCTGGGAGGTGGTCGACGCGCGCCTGCCCGACCGTAGGCTGCTGCGCGGCGGCGGTGGGGTCTCCCGGATCTTCGGCCCCGGCGGTCTGGAGCTGGCGCCGCCCCTGGTCGAGGGCGAAGAGGGCCTGCTGTTCGCCGACCTCGACATCACCCGCGCGGTGCGTCCGGCACCGGTCGTCCACGCTGACACGTTCCGGGTCCCCAGCGGGCGGGTGGCACGACGCGAGCCGGTGCGCGCGGAGCTGGCCGGCGCCTGAGGGCGGCCGCCGGCGACCGGCCCGCGATCACCGCGGGCCGAGCCGGCCGCTCAGGACCGCACCAGCCGGGCGATCGCGTCCGTCGCCTCCTTGATCTTGGCCTCCGCCTCCGGTCCGCCCGCCACGGCCGCGTCGACGACGCAGTGGCTGATGTGATCCTCGAGCAGGCCCATGGCGACGGCCTGCAGTGCTTTGGTCATCGCGGAGACCTGGGTGAGGATGTCGATGCAGTACTTCTCTTCCTCGACCATCCGCTGCAGGCCGCGCGCCTGACCCTCGATGCGGCGCAGCCGCTTGAGGTAGTCGTCCTTGGCGGTGATGTAGCCGTGGCCCGCGTGGCCGTCGTGGCCCGCGTGCTCGGTGCCGGTCGCGGTGTCGGGGGTGGGTGCGGTCACCGGAGGTCTCCTCGCCTGACGGGGTGCCCGGGATTGCCGAGCTGATACCCCCCTAGGGTACAGTTTCCGGCCGGAATTGTCAGATGGGCCCCGCCGCGAGGTCCCGGTGCTGCGCCGGACCAGCTCGGACGGGAGAATCACCGGTATGAGTTCGCTTCCCCGGCCCGCCCTCGCCGTCATCGGCGGCAGCGGTTTCTATGACTTCTTCGACAACGACGCGGTGCACGTCGAGGTCGACACACCGTACGGCGCGCCGAGCGCTCCCGTCGCCATCGGTGAGGTCGACGGTCGCGCCGTCGCGTTCCTGCCCCGGCACGGCAAACAGCACGAGTTCGCGCCGCACACCCTGCCCTACCAGGCCAACCTGTGGGCGCTGCGCTCGCTCGGCGTGCGCCGGGTGTTCGCGCCGTGTGCCGTCGGCAGCCTGCGCGCCGACTGGGGGCCGGGCACCGTCGCGGTGCCGGACCAGCTCGTCGACCGGACCTCCGGGCGCCCGCAGACCTACTTCGACGGCGGCGGCATCCACGTCTCCTTCGCCGACCCCTACTGCGACGACCTGCGCAGCGCCGCGGTGAAGTCGGCCGGTGACGATCTGCGCGTCGAGGACTCCGGCACGATGGTCGTCGTGCAGGGCCCGCGCTTCTCGACCAGGGCCGAGAGCCGCTGGTTCGCCGGGCAGGGCTGGGACCTGGTGAACATGACCGGTCACCCCGAAGCCGTGCTCGCTCGCGAACTCGAGATGTGCTACGCCGCGGTCGCGCTCATCACCGACCTGGACGCCGGTCTCGAGGAAGGCGACGGCGTGCACGCGGTGGACGTCTTCGCCGAGTTCAAGAAGAACCTCGGCCCGTTCAAGGAACTGCTGCGCCGCGCCGTCGCCGCGGTCGACGGCGAGGACACCTGCGATCGCTGCCGGGTGCACGCCGGCGTCTCGCTGCCCTTCGAACTGCCCTGATCAGGCCGGCGGCGCGGTGACCTGCAGCTGAGCCAGCACGAACGCGGGTCCCGCGGTGCCGCCGCCCGCGGGCAGCGGCGACACCTCCACATCGGCGAGCAGCCAGCCGCCCGACTCGGCGGCCAGCCGCAGCCCCGGCATCCCGACGTGCGCCGCGCCAGCCAGGATCTGCGCCCGCGCGGCGGCGATCCGGTGACGGTCCTCGGGATGGGGGATCAGCCGCTCGTCGACGCCGCGCCAGCGCAGCCCCGGCACCGGCTCGGTGACCCAGCGGACCTGCCGCACCTGGGCGGTGTCGAGGATGCACAGGTACAGGCCCGGCTGCGACCCGCGCAGCAGTTCCAGCGTGGCCGCCTCGAAGGACTTGAGCTGCGGGACAACACTGTCGGTGACGTCCACGCTCACCCCGCGCCACGAGCATCGGTCCGTCCCCAGCCCGTTGCGGGCGGCGATCAGCAGCGACCGCGGTCCCGCCGCGGAATGCACGGTGGCGATGCCGGACCAGCGGCTGCCCGGATCCGAACGACTCAGCGTGGCAACGAATTCCAGTGCCCGGTCGAAGCGCTCGATGCGCTGGAACGGTTCGGCGCCGGTGTATTCGACCGGCGCGGAACCGAAGTGCGGACCGAGCCCGGCGGGCCTGGTGCGGATCACCCGGGCGGTCGCGTCGATCTGAAAGGGCGCTACCCCGAGCGCTTCGGCAGGTGCCTGCTCGCCCACCCACACCTTCACCCCGTGGGTGCCAGCCCCGGGCCACACCACCGGCTCCGCGCGCAAACGCAGCTCCGACCAGGGCTTCCGGGACTTCGGCAGCACCCGGTCGACGGGAACGCCCGTATCGTGCGCCGCGGCGATCAGGGGTTGCAGGGCCGGCGGGATCGCACGCTGATACGAGGCCCACTCCCGCGGCGTCGTACCCGCCGTCAGCATCGACCACGTATCCGGTGCGCCGAGTGTCTCCACGAGCTGCCACCGCCCGATGATCACGTGCTGCCCCCTTCGATCTCGTCACACCTGCCGACTCCGAACGAACGACAGCGCCCATCGTGCCCGATCCGCCCGGCGCCGCCGGTGCCGGGGCGCTCACGGCATCGATAAGCTGCGGGTATGGACACACCGCTGCGGTTGGAGGTCGTCATCGCCAGTACCCGTCCGGAACGGTTCGCGCCCGTGGTGGCCGACTGGTTCCGCGGCGTGCTCGCGGAACGGCCCGAATTCGAGGTCGGCGTCCTCGATCTGCGCGATCTCGCGCTGCCCGCCGACCTCACCGAGACGCCCGAGGTCGACGCGTTCCGGGCCAGGCTGGCCGCCGCCGACGCGTTCGCCGTCGTCACCTCCGAGTACAACCACGGCTATCCGGCCTCGCTGAAGACCGCGCTCGACAGTGCCAAGCACGAATGGCGGGCCAAGCCGATCGGTTTCGTCTCCTACGGCGGGCTCTCCGGCGGTCTGCGCGCCGTGGAACAGCTACGCCAGGTGGTCGCCGAGCTGCACATGGTCTCGGTGCGCGAGTCGGTGAGTTTCGCCCAGGCCAAGCGCCGCTTCGACGCCACCGGCGCGACCGACGACCGCGCCGCGATCGACGCGAGCGCGCGCATGCTCGGCCAATTGGCCTGGTGGGGACGGACTTTGCGGGCCGCGCGGGCGGCCGACCCCTACCCCGGCTGACCGGTCAGGCCGGCGCCATCGACCGCTGACCGCGCGGCTGACCGATGTAGGTCGCCTCGCGCGGGATCGACACCAGGGTCAGGTTCACCCTGGTCGTGCCGGTGCGCAGCACCACCCGGTTGCCGATCGCGTTCGGCTGGAAGATCTCCAGGTCGGGCCGGGAGGCGGGCCAGCCGTTCGGATCACCGGTCAGGTAGATGGTGGTGACGCCGGCGTGCGGCGCGGGCGCGAGCACACCGTCGACCACCGTGGCGGTGAAACCCGCGTCGGACTGGTGGGTTTCGACCGCGAGGGTCAGCCGCTCCGGGTTGCCGACGGTGTTCACCAGCTGCTCCCAGGCGTGCGCCCGGTCGGTGCGTACCAGCACCCGCTCGCCCACCGCGAGCGCGCGGAACACCAGCTGCTGGGCCAGATACAGCTCACCGGCCACGTAGACCGAGGAGATACCGGCGCCGATGATCCTGGCCGCGACACCGTTGCCCTCGTCGTCGGAGCCGAGCAGCTGACCGCAGCCCGCCGAGGGCAGGTGCAGCGCGCCGATGACATCGATCGGGTACTCGCTGGTGGGGATGGTGTCGTCGAGACCCGGCACCGCGATCGGCAGGTGCGCGAGCAGCGCGTCGCGATGCCTGCCGTTCATCGACACCATGCCCTTGGACGCGGTCTTCTCCGGCAGCTCGCGAGCGGTCAATCGCCATGCGGCGCCGACACTCACCGAGTCGGCGTCGCTGCCCGGCCGCAGCCGCACCGCGACCGTGGTGCCGCGTGAGGGCGCCACCCACAGCTGGGCGAGCAGGTCGGAGCCGAGCTGCTTCGGGTCCACCGCGCTGCCGATATTGACGGTGTTGCCGATCTCGGCGAACTTCCACCGCTGGGTCAGCGTGCGCGGGTCGAGGCCGGTGGTGATCTGCTGGACGGCCTTGCGGATCTCGGGCGCGGTGAGAATACGGGCGCTGCAGTCGGCGTCCTCGAGCGTGCGCATGATCCGCTGGGTGGCGATGGTGACCGCGCGGGAGGCGCCGTCGGTGCCGCCGCCGCGGCGGGCCGTCGCGTCGGGGCAGCGCACCGCGTCATAGCTGATCGCGAGCCAGACCGTGCGGTGCGCGGTGGCGGGCAGCGGGCCGAGCAGCGACTCGTAGATCGCGCCCGCCGGCGTGCCGGAGCGGCTGCGGTGGCCGTGGCTGATGATGTCGATGCCGCTGAGCAGGATGTCGTGCTGGTTGAGGCAGGCGGCCAGCTCCGGCAGGGGGAGCAGGTGCGAGGCGTGCACGGTGGTGCGGGCGATCCTGGTCAGCCCGCCCTTGGGCGGCAGCACCTCCACGACGGTGACCACCCGGCTGCCGTCCCAGTACAGGCCGAGCGAACGGCCGTCGGTGTCACGGAAGTCCACGGTGTCGCCCAGGGTGTATTCGCGCTTGCCCATGTAGTCGCGGACGGTGCCCAGCCAGTCGAGCAGCGTGCGCTTGCCGACCGGGATCAGCGGCACCACACCGACGACCACGGCGATACCGAGCGCGGGGAAGGGACCGAGGCCGCACACGAGCGCGATCAGGCCGACGGTCAGGCCGAGTACCTGGGCGATGAGCAGGTGTGGCATCGAGACGCGACCGAACAGTGGACGCGGACCAGCACCGGTGTACTCGGCCATTGGTTCCTCCCCCGAATGTGAACAAGTGCTGCCGGGAACTGTACTGTGTTGCCCGGACGAGAGCACTGTTCGGGGGAGGAACCATGCCTTCAAAACCCACCACACGCTGGCAGGTCAGCGGCTACCGCTTCCTGGTGCGGCGGATGGAGCACGCCCTGGTGCGGCGCGACGTGCGAATGCTGCACGACCCGATGCGCGCCCAATCACGTGCCTACGCAGTGGGTTTGGTACTCGGCATCCTGGTGCTGGCCGGTTGCGGCGTGCTCGCGCTGCTCAAGCCGCAGGACAAGATCGGCGACAGCAAGATCCTGATCGGCAAGGAATCCGGCGGGGTCTACGTGGTGATCGACGACGTGGTGCATCCCGCGCTGAACCTGGCTTCGGCCCGGCTCGCGGCCGGTGAGGCGTCCGAGGCGGCGATCGTCAAGGAATCCGAACTGGGCAAGAAGCCGCGCGGCCAGCTCATCGGCATCCCCGGCGCGCCCTCGTCGCTGCTCTACGACAAAGACGGCAAGGGCAGGCAGTGGACGGTCTGCGACCAGCTCAAGGCCGACGGCAGCGCGGATCTCACCACCTCGGTGCTCGCCGGTTCGCTCGAACTCGGCACCAAGGCCACCGAGATGGCGGGCAACAAGGCGCTGCTGGTGAAGGGCAAGGACGCGGTCTACCTCGTGTACGAGGGCAAGCGCGCGCGGGTCAAGATGGACGATCCCGCCGTCACCAGGGCGCTCGGCATCGGTGACGCCACTCCGCGGCCGATCGGCGAGGGTCTGCTCAACGCGATTCCCGAGGTGCTGCCGATCGTGACCCCCGTCATCGACAACCCGGGTGGAGTTCCGCCGTACAACGTCAGCAACCACAAGATCGGTGACGTCGTCCAGGTCTTCAACGAGCCGAACCAGAACTTCGTGGTGCTCCAGGACGGCCTGCAGCCGGTCTCCGCGCTGACCGCGCAGATCATCCGGAACGCGGTCAACACGACGATGTCCGGCACCACGATCCAGTCCACCGAACACACCTACGCGAACGTGTCGCGGGCGCTGAAGGTGGAGAACTACCCCAAGGACAAGCCCACCCTGGTGACCGAGAAGGACCAGCCGGTCAGCTGCCTCACCTGGAAGCCGATCGCGGGCGCCACCGACAACGCCGACGCCACCGCGCGCGCCGAACTGTCCGTGCTCACCGGCATCGCGCTGCCGATCCCGGACAAGGCCAAGCTGGTGACGCTGGCCCAGGCAGACGGTTCCAAGTCCAATGTCGACTCGGTCTACATCCCGCCCGCCTCGGGCGCCTACGTGCAGACCACCGGCATCGAGCCCGACAGCAGGCGCAAGGACAGCCTCTTCTACATCGCCGACACCGGAGTTCGCTTCGGCATCAAGAACTCCGACGCGGTGAAGGCGCTCGGCCTGGAGAGCGTCAAGGCCGAACCCGCGCCGTGGCCGATCGTCGGCCTGCTGGCCGGTGGCCCGAGCCTCGGCCGGGAAGACGCCATGGTCGCGCACGACGGCGTCGCACCCGACCCGTCGCCGGCCAAGACCCCGGTCGCGACGGTCGCGCCCTCGGCCAACTAGCCCGGCGGCGTCCCGGACCGCTCGCGCAACTCGGCCACCTCGGTGCGCAGCGCGCGGACTTCCTCGACGAGTTCGGCCAGCGTGCGCTCGGCCCGGTCGGCGGCGTCGTCGACGGTCTTGAGCTGTTCGACGACCCAGCTCGTCATGGTGCCGATGGCGAAGGAGATCAGCCCGATGCCGAGCGTCATCAAGACCAGCGACACCAGGCGGCCCTCGGTGGTCACCGGGTAGACGTCGCCGTAGCCGACGGTGGTCACCGAAACCGCCGACCACCACAGCGCGTCACCGAAGGTCTTGATCTTGCTGTCCGGCGCGCCGTACTCGGCGTCGAAGAAGGCCAGGCTCGACAGCACCAGGATCAGCAGCGAACTGCTCGCGACGAAGGTGACCAGGCGGGTCCGCGCCTTCGTCGCCCGGTTCACCGTGTCCAGCAGCAGCAACGCGGCCCGGACCAGCCGCAGCGGCCGGAACGGCGGCACGAGCACCACGAGCAGGTCGAGCGGGTGTTTGCGGACGAACCGCAGCCGGTTGGTCGACAACCACAGCCGCACCCCGAAGTCGACCGCGAACACCGCCCAGATGGCGATGTCGGCCATCAGCAGTGTGCGGTCGAGCCGCGGTGAGACATCGGTGTCGAGCACCCGCCAGGCGTAGAGCACCAGGAACAGCACGGCCAGCGTCATCATCGGGACGTTGGTCGTGCTCTCCCACCGCTGCCTGCGGGTCAGGGCGACGGCTGCATCGGTCGATCGGTCATGCGAACTGCGCACGGGAGGACCGTACCGCGTTCTATGTCGATCGATTCAGTCGTCGGAGTTGGCGCCGAACTTCCGCCGCAGCGGGAACGACGCGAGCACACCGAGGACGAGGATCACCGCGAGCAGCCCGGTTCCGATCAGCGCGACATTGCGGGCGTCGTGATCCGGCGCGGGCGCGGCGGCGGGCACCGCGAGCTGCACGCTGCGCGCCGGCGATGCCTTCTTGGGCGGCAGTTCCCTCGGCACCTCGTTGGTCAGCGCGGCCACCGGGTCCACCGCGCCGTAGCCGATGTACGGATTCCAGCCCTCGGCCGGCGCGTGCGCCGTCGCCTGCAGCCGCTGAATGACCTGCTTGGCACTGAGATTTGGGAACCGCTCGCGCACCAGCGCCGCCACCCCGGCCACATACGGCGAGGCGAAACTGGTGCCGCTGTAGGCCATGTACTTGCCCTGGTTGTCGTACTTCCCGTCGGAGATGCCGGTGGTTCGGGCGTCGAGCGAGGTGATGCCCTCGCCGGGCGCCGCGATGCCGACCCACGGACCCGGCACGGAGAACTTCGAGGGCGCGCCGTTGTCGTTGATCGAGCCCACCGACAGCACGTAGTCGTCGTACCAGGCCGGATTGACGTAGGTACGGATGGTGTCCCAGAGATCCTCGGCGGGTTTCAGCGGGTCGGGACCGGGATTGCCGTTCTTGCAGTTGTCGTCGGTGTTGCCCGCCGAGGTGACGATGACGACGTCCTTCTCCACGGCCGCGTACTGCACGGCGGCGCCGAGCGCGCCGAAGGCCACCTCGTCCTTGGGCGAACTGCTGTTGCAGGCGACCAGCGAGATATTGATGACGCGGGCGCCGAAGTCGGCGGCCCGGCGGATCGCCGCGGCCAGCGAGGACACCTTGCCGTAGCCGTCGGGCCGGTCCTCGGGCGACTTGTTCCGCCCCGCGCCCTCCTGCTGGTACAGCGCGCTGGTCTGCCGGATGCTCAGGATCCTGGCCTCCGGCGCGACACCGGCGAACCCCTGCCCGGGAACCTGGGTGGCGCCGATGATCCCGGCGACGACGGTGCCGTGTACGTCGCAGTCCTCGGTCCCGTCCCCACCGGCCGCGACGTAGTCACCGCCCGCCCACAGATCCGGCAGCCGCGGGTGCTGCGACACCCCGGTGTCGATCACCGCGACGAGCTGACCGGCGCCCTTGGCGAACTGCCAGGCCCGCTCCAGATCCAGCGACCGCTGACTCGACGGAATCACCGTCGAGGTGCTGGCCTGGGTCCGGTAGCACATGCCGTTCACGCCGCTGGCGTGCTCGGTCTTCTCCGCGGGCACGGCCGGGTCACCCGCGGGCAGGAGCCCGGGATTGATCGCGGGCGGGCGATCGGCGTGCGCCGTTCCCGTCAGCCCGATTCCGGCGTTGATCCCGATGGCCACGGCAACGGCCGTCAGCCGAAGCCCGAGCCTCACAGTCCGCGAACCAGCGCGTAGAGCTCGGCGACCCAGAACACCAGCGGCAGCACCGCGGCGACGAACGCGTACTCGAGCAGCTCGGCGGCCCGGCGCATCGGCGGGGTGGCCGACTGGTTCGGCACGATCAGGCCGATCACCAGCGCCGCGACCAGGATCACCAGCGCGGTGCCGAAAACGACCAGCGGCTGGTTCATCTCGACGGCGATGCCGATCAGCATCAGCAGCACGATGGACGCGCCACCGGCGATCAGCACGACCGCCTGCTCGGCGCCCGCGTAGGTGCGGCTGCGGAACATCAGCACCACCGAGCACACCAGCGCCAGCGCGATGCCGGGCCAGTAGGGATCGTCGGACCCGGCGTCGACCGAGAGCAGCGCACCGACGACGGTGACCAGGGTGGTCGCCGCGACGAGCCCGGCGAGGTAGTTGCGCGCCCGCTCCGACCGGCCCCGCAGCGCGTCCAGGGTGGGCAGCGCGCGGTGGTCGTCCGGATCGTCCTCGGTCGGATCGATCGGGGTACCCGGCGAGGGCACCGGCGGCAACGGCAGCTTGGCCAGCAGCATCGAAACCCGCGGCGCCAGTGACAGACCCGTCAGACCGGCGGCGGCGACGACCGCGCCGATCGCCTTGACCGGCTGATCGGTGAGCAGCCCCACGAGGGCGGCCGGCACGGCGAACACCGAGATCGCGGCCGTGCCGATGAACAGCGCCAGACCCACGCCGGTGACCCGCCAGGCGAGTACCGCGGTGGCGCCGAGCAGCGCGAAGCCGAACAGCAGATGGGCCCAGCCGTAATGATCGGGGACCAGCAGCATGCCGCCGGTGAACGCGGCGGGCAGCGCGCAGCCACCGATGACCAGCGCGGCGGAGGTGTCGCCGTACATCCGGCTGAGCACGGTGCCCGCGACGACACAGAGGATCGCGACCAGCAGCGCCAGCGACCCGGTCACCCAGAACGGCAGCGCCGCGGGCGCGGCGAGCAGGCCGAAGCAGCCGACCAGCATGGTGATCGCGGCCAGCACCGACCCGGTGATGCGCGCCGTCTTCGGTGTCCAACTGCGGTAATGCTCCGCGTCGGCGATCGCGACGTTGTACATGATGTCGTCGAACAGCGGCGTCGGCGCGGTGTGCGAGGCGCTCTCCAGCATCAGCAGCTCGCCGTCGCGCACGCCGTGCTCGCCGAGGCTGAGCGAATTCGAGAACGGGGGATGGCCGATGCGCGCGAGGACCCACTCGGCCGGCTCGTAGCGTTCGCCGTCGTTGTCGAAATCGTTCGACCGGCTGTGCTGAGCGACCATGTCGACCACGCTCGGGATGACGAGAGCGACCGGCACATCGACCGGAATCGCCATGTCGACCTGCGTGTGCTTGGCCAGGATCGTCACCCGGGCAAGGTCCGGTGCGCGAACGATGCCGCGCGCGGAGTCCTCCTCCAGATGATCGAGTCGCGCGTGCGTCAAAACTCCCCCAACTCCGTCTCTACCTCGTGTTTCCGCTGGACCGCTCGGGCGATCGACAGTTTGCGGAACTCACTGTTCGGACAGCAGAATGCCTGACGAACCATACGACATGTCGGCCGCGACCTCTACACTGAGCCCGTCGCGAGGACAGTCGGCGAGTAGTCAAGCAGGGGGAGTCTTCGACCATGAGCACAGTCCGGTTCCAGCGCCGTGCCCGGCGCGAGATGCCGCGCACGCCTGGTGGCGAGGTCACCCTGCAGCCGCCGCCCGAAATCCCGCGCATCACCCCGGGCAACCTGCTGATGAAGCTCATGCCCGTCGTCATGGTTGTCGGCATGGTCGGCATGATGGCGCTGATGTTCACGCAGGGCAGCGGCATGCTCCGCAACCCGATGTCGATGATGTTCCCGCTGATGATGATCATGTCGATGGCCACCATGTTCGGCCAGGGCAGCGGTAAAGGGGCCAAGGCAGCCGAGGCCAACGAGGACCGCAAGGACTACCTGCGCTACCTCGACCAGGTCCGCAAGGACGTCGACGAGACCGCCACCCAGCAGCGCGCCGCCGTCGAGTGGAGCCACCCCGAGCCCGGCCTGATCTGGATGCTCGCCGGCACCAGCCGCATGTGGGAACGCCGCTCCGGCGACAAGGACTTCTGCCACGCCCGCATCGGGCTCGGCGGTCAGCGCCTGGCCACCCGCCTGGTCGCCCCCGAGACCGGCCCGGTCGAGGAGCTCGAGCCGATCGCCGCGGTCTCGCTGCGCCGCTTCGTCCGCGCCCACTCCACCGTCCCCGACCTGCCCACCGCCATCGCGGTCAAGGGCTTCGGCACCATCGCCCTCGACGGCGACCGCGCCCAGGCCCGCGACATGACCCGCGCGATGTTGTTGCAGCTGTGCATGTTCCAGGCGCCCGACCAGGTGCTCGTCGCCGTGGTCTGCGGCCCGGACACCGCGCGCGAGTGGGAGTGGACCAAGTGGCTCCCGCACACCCAGCACCCCGAGGTGTCCGACGGCATCGGCACCCAGCGCATGTTCTACGGCTCCATCCGCGAGGCACTGAGCAGCCTGCACCCGCTGCTCGGCAACCGTGTGCGCTACTCGCGCAACCAGCCGAACAACCCGAACCTGGTGCACGTGGTGATCGTCGTCGACGGCGGTCTGCTCGAGGCCGAGGACGACCAGCTGCGCGAGTCCGGCTACGAGGGCGTCACCATCATCGACCTGTGCAATTACGCACCGCGCCTCGCGGTTTCGCGCGGCATCAAGATGGTCGTGGAAGACGGCGAGTGCCTCGGCCGCGGCGCCACCGGCAACCAGGAACGCTTCGCCACCATCGACCGGGTCAGCGCCGAACAGGCCCAGCAGGCCGCCCGCCGCCTCGCCCCCTACCGCGCCGCCACCCAGCGCAGCAGCGACGTCGAGACCGACGACACCGAGACCATCTCCACCTGGGCGCAGCTGATGGGCCTCGGCGACATCGGCAACTTCAACCCCGCCAGCGCCTGGCGCCCCCGCTACGGCCGCGAGCGCCTGCGCGTCCCGTTCGGCGTCGGCGCCGACGGCAACCCGGTGGAACTCGACATCAAGGAAGCCGCCGAGAACGGCATGGGCCCGCACGGCCTGTGCATCGGCGCCACCGGTTCCGGTAAGTCGGAATTCCTGCGCACCCTGGTGCTCAGCCTGCTCGCCACCCACTCGCCCGACCAGCTCAACCTGGTCCTGGTCGACTTCAAGGGTGGCGCCACCTTCCTCGGCCTCGACGGCGTCCCGCACGTCGCCGCGGTCATCACCAACCTGGAAGAGGAAGCCGACCTCGTCGACCGTATGAAGGACGCCCTGGCCGGCGAGATGAACCGCCGCCAGGAAGTCCTGCGTCAGGCGGGCAACTTCGCCAACGTCTCCGAATACGAGAAGGCCCGCGCCGCCGGCGCCGACCTCGACCCGCTGCCCGCCCTGTTCGTCGTGCTCGACGAGTTCTCCGAACTCCTCACCCAGCACCCCGATTTCGCGGAACTGTTCGTGATGATCGGCCGCCTCGGCCGCTCGCTGCACGTCCACCTGCTGCTCGCCTCCCAGCGCCTGGAAGAGGGCAAGCTCAAGGGCCTGGAATCCCACCTGTCCTACCGCATCGGCCTGAAGACTTTCTCCGCCAACGAGTCCCGCCAGGTCCTCGGCGTCCCCGACGCCTACAACCTGCCCAACTCACCTGGTGGCGGCTACCTCAAGGCCGACTCCGGCGAGATCCAGCGCTTCCAGGCCTCCTACGTCTCCGGCGCCTACGTCGGCGGCGGCTCCCAGCGCGAGGTCACCAGCGCGGGCATCGTCGGCGGCGAGATCGACGTCAACGCCCGCCCGTTCAGCGCCAACCACGTCGCCTTCCGCACCTCGGACCGCGTCCCGGTCCCGGTGGAGTCGACGTTCGAACCGGAAACCCCCAGCGAGGACGGCGAGCAGGTCTCCAACCTGAACATGCTCGTGGCCCGGATCAACGGCCACGGCCGCGCCGCCCACGAGATCTGGCTGCCCCCGCTGGACGAGGCGCCCACCCTCGACCAGCTCATCCCGCGCTCGATCCTCACCGGCGAGTACTCCGCGCAGGCCACCTTGCGCGCGCCCATCGGCATCGTCGACCGCCCGTACGACCAGCGCCGCGACCCGATGATGGTCGACCTGTCCGGCTCCCGCGGCCACGTCGCGATCGTCGGTGGCCCCCAGTCCGGCAAGTCGACCGCGCTGCGCTCGCTGGTGATGGCCATGTCGATGTCGCACACGGCCGAGCAGGTGCAGTTCTACTGCCTCGACTTCGGTGGCGGCACCCTGTCCAGCCTCGCGGGCCTCCCGCACGTCGGTTCCGTCGCCAGCCGCCTCGACCCCGACAAGGTCCGCCGCACCGTCGCCGAGATGACCAACCTGGTCCGCCAGCGCGAGAAGCGCTTCCACCAGCTCGGCATCGAATCCATGGTCGAATTCCGCCGCCTGCGCGCCATGGACCCGAACAGCAGCCCCGCCGCGGCCGGTGCCCACGCCGATCCCTACGGCGACGCGTTCCTGGTCATCGATGGATTCGGAACCATCCGCCAGGATTACGACGCCCTGGAACAACCGATCACCAACCTTGCCCTGCAGGGTCTTTCGTACGGCGTGCACGTCGTCATCGCGCTGTCCCGCTGGATGGAGGCGCGCCCCGCGCTCAAGGACCAGATCGGCACCCGAATCGAACTGCGTCTCGGTGACCCCATGGACTCCGATATCGGCCGCAAGTTCGCGACTCTGGTCCCGCAGGGTCGCCCCGGTCGCGGTATCACCCCGGACGCGCTGCACATGCTGATGGCACTGCCCAGAGTCGACGGCAGCTCCGATCCGCTGGATCTCAGTGCCGGTGTCGCGCATGCGGTCGAGCTGCTCGCTCAGCGCACCCCCGGCCGCCCGGCTCCAGGCACCCGAACACTGCCGGACCTGCTGGAGCGCGACGAGTTGCTGCGCGCGATGCGCAACTGGCCCGCCGAGATCGATCGGTCGCGGCCCAACTTGCAGGTGCCTGTCGGTGTCAACGAGTCCGAGCTGGCACCCGTCCTCCTCAACCTTGCCGATACGCCGCACTTCTTGGCGTTCGGTGAGAGTGAGTGCGGTAAGACGGCGCTGCTGCGCGGAATCTGTCAGGGCATCGTCGAGTCGAACACACCGAAACAGGCGAAGATCATCCTGGGCGACTACCGCCGTACGCTGCTCGGCACAGTCGAAGGCGACCACCTGGCGGGCTACGCGCCCGCGTCGGAGATCCTGACTCCGTTCGTCCAGCAGGTCGCCGGCATCTTGAAGTCGCGGATGCCCGGTGCGAACATCACGCAGCAGGAGCTGCGAGCCCGTTCCTGGTGGACGGGCCCGGAGCTGTACCTGATCATCGACGACTACGACCTTGTCGTCACCGGGACGGGCAACCCGCTGTCGCCGCTGGTCGAGTTCATCCCGCACGCCAAGGACATCGGGTTCCATCTGATCATCGCCCGCCGCTCCGGTGGCGCCTCTCGCGCGCTGTACGAGCCGGTGCTGTCCCGGATGCGTGACGTCGGCTGTATCGGTCTGGTGATGAGTGGAAACCGCGACGAAGGCCAGCTCTTCGGCAATGTCCGACCCAGCGCGATGCCCCCGGGCCGCGGCACCCTGGTCACCCGAAACGCCGTCGACCTGGTGCAGTTGGCATGGTCACCGGCTTTGTGACCGACATCGACGTCGTGGTCAGCGGGGCGCGCATCCTGGCGCGCACCGCGGCCCGGCACGCGGATGTCGTCCCCACGGTCATGCCCGTCCCCGACGGGATCGTGGTCGGTGCCCCGGTCGGACCGACACAACCGTCGGTGTACGCCCTGACCCTGGATTCGGCATGGATCGGTTTCGAACCGGCACCGATCCCGGCAGCGGCCGCCTCGGACGCGATCGTGGACAAGGTGCTCGTCGGCTTGGCCCCGACAATCCCTGGCGCGGCAGTCGGTGTGGCCCACCCCAGTGCGTGGACGGGTGCCCAGCAAGAGGTACTCAGTCGATCGTTCGGCAGGTATTCGGGCTCGGTCGTTCTCGAATCACTCGCCGTCCGCGTGGCCAAACTGCGGCAGTCCCTTGCCACGTCGGAACGCATCATCGTCGTCGAGATCGAACCGCTCGACATCACAGTCACCGCCGTCGACCGATCCCGCGATCAGATCGAAATCGCAGCCTGCGAATCGGAACCAACACTGGGCGCGGGCGAGTGGAACGACGCCGCCCTGGACACCACGATCGAGATGATCAGCCTGGTGTCCGCCGGCGTCAGGCCGACAACTGTCGTCGTCATCGGCCCGCACGAAGAAGCCCTGCTGGAGCGCCTGCGCGGATACACCGCCGCGACCTGGACCACGCTGCCGACACCGCTCGTCCAACCGATGGCCTACACAGCTCTGCTGTTGCCGCAGTCCAAGCTCGCCGACCACAGCTCCCGTCCGATACCGGCGCAGAACGCCGAATGGGTTGGAACCCTGAGGGAGCGGGCCGCCGCGACCACCCCGCCCCCGCGAATGGGGCCGGCCAAGATCGCTGCCGCGGCGGCGGTAGCGATAGCCGTCCTCGCTGCGGGCACGGCCGCGGTGATCGCAACCAGAAGTAGTGGCGCCGACGCGGCGACTTCAGCCGGAAGCACCTCGGCCGGCCCGGTCGCCATCTCGACGACGACCTCAGCGACCCCGTCACCGCTCGCACTGTCTCCCACACAGCCCGTAAATACACCTACACGGCACACGATGGGCCGCGTAGGCTTCACTGTTCCGCCCGGCTGGCGGGTCGCCGACGGCGCGACGTCGGAGCGGACCACGATCGTTCCGAAGACAGCCATCCCCGCCCGGATTACTGTGACATACAACACTACGTCTCCGGGGTTCGGATATGGTGAACTTGTTGCGGACCTTGCTGCGAGGATCGACTCGGCGCCGCCGGGCAGGTTTGGGGGATTTGAGCGCGATCTGACAGTATCGGGCCGACCGGGGGCTACATACAGGGAATCTCCCGGCGATGGCTCCGTAGTCCTGTGGCAGGTTCTGTTCTATGACGACGTCCAGGTGAGTGTCGGCTGCCAGACCGGGGTGAGAGAGGGGGGAGGTATCGATGCTGAATGCGACGCCGTGGTTCGGTCGGTTTCCACTACGGCGTGACCGCGGGGGCCTCGAATCCGATGGAACCGACGAAGCACATCGTGCGTCTAACCAGATGACGGGATCAGTTCGCGCAGGGCGGGCTGGGATCACAACAAGGAGCTGAAATGCCATTCCACGCAAAGCCCGAAGAGATCGCTACGTTCGCCAACGTGACCATGCAGAAGAAGTACGAAGAGATCGACAGTCTGATCAAGGCCTCGCAGGGACGCGCTACGACCGTCGAAGATGGTAGGTCGATGGTGGGTGCGGCCGGTGGTGCCTTCCAGAATGTCATGGTCGAATATCTGAAGTCTGCCCGTGAGCTCAATGAAGCGCTGATGACGAACGCCAGGAACGTCGGCAACGTCGCGACTGAGATCGACAACCAGGAAGCGCTGTCTGCACAGGCGATGATGGGTGCGACCGCGACCCTCAACATCTAGCCAATTTCGACTACCTAATTCGTATAGAGAGGAAATTCCATGGACTACGGTGACATCAGGTACGACTTTTCCGAGGTTCACGCTGCGGGTACCGGTCTGCAGCGCGAGGCGACGGAGATTGCGAATGCCTTGCAGGAGTTCGAGAACCTGTTTCAGGACTTCATCATGAACAGCTTCGACGAAGGTGAAGGTTCCGGCGCGTTTGCAATTCTGCAGACCCAGTGGTCCAAGCAGTCCGTCGCGCTGAACGAGGACCTTCAGGCCATCGGTGCCAAGGTCGTGTCGGGTGGTGAGCACATGGAGTCCACTGACAAGGCCATGGCCAAGATGCTTTTCAACGGCGCAGGTATGTGAGCGTCGAATCGATTCTCACAATCTGAAGGGGCCCGGATACGTCCGGGCCCCTTTCTAGTTGGTGTGTTTATCGACCCGCTGCGAGTAACTTGTACTGTGCCGCCGTCTTTTGGTGGAGATCCTGTATTTTCGAGCCGTGTACCTGCGCTAGGTATCTATCGAAGACAACAAAACAGACTGGTCGATCGACCTGGGGCGGCCCCTTATCGTCCTTACGTTCGTAGCACTTCGCGATCGGAAGATGGCGTGGGCTGTCGACAGGATTCCGATAGTCCCCGTTGGGCTCCAGTAGTGCATGCATAAGCTGGGTGGCGGATGCTGAGTCCTTCGCCCGATACACAGTGGTATGAGCCTCAGTGGATACTAGATCTACCCCTGCGGCGGCCAAGGCTGGCTTTGTTGTCCCGGGTCGGTGCTCTCGTGCAATCGCGGCTTGGACAGGCTCCACGGCGCCGTCGGGTATACCACCGATCTGATCGTCCGGTTCGCCAGGGAGTGTTCGGCTCAACATCTGGTCTATGTCTATCGGCAGCTCGGGCAACTCTACGGCCGGCGTCGGAGTGTACTGGGCCACCATGTCGATCATTGTTGAGTAGGCCTTGGCAGCGAACTCCACGGAGGGATCAGGGTTAGGCGGTCCGCCCAGCAGGTCGACCACACGAACGCCGAGAATCATCGCCCCATGTGCCATCCAAGAATCAAGGGTGGTAACACTCCAATTGGTCCTTGCTTTCGGAAAGCTGGGAATCCCGACAGCGCTGTCGTATTGCGATGGTATTCGCTGCTGTTCATCGATGATTCTGTTCATGGCAGATTCGGCTTCGACTGGTGTTTCGAACAAGAAATTGTATAGGAATGCTTGCCTGCCCACTGTCGAGTTCAGTCTGCGGTGGCCCGAAGTGCTCCAACCGACACGTAGTCCACTGGTGAAGTGGCCGAATTCTTCTTTGTCTACACGGGCGAGGGACATGGGAATCGTCGGCGTCACACGAACTTGAGAGTTGCTTTGCGACTGGAATCCGTAACTCGAATCGATGTCGTACGGTATCGGCATGGCCGCGCCGAGGCGACTTGCCTCGATGGCGAGGCCGCTCTGGTCCGGTTTCGATTCGTTCGGGTTGCGCGGGACGGACTGATAGTTTCCGGTTTCGAGCAAACTTGTGTCAATGGCCGATTCTTGGCTGCCGCCCGCGGATCCGCATCCGGAAGTGATCGCCAGAGTCAGAAGCGCAACGGCTAACCGGGATTCAAGTCGCATTGTTTCCTCATTCGAACTTCGACAAAATAGCGTATTGCGCAGCGGCTCGCTCGTAGAGCACGGGGTCTACTTGGCCACTCAGTTTTGTGTTTGCGGTAACTACTCCGACATACCTTCCTCGGATAATCGCGCACATCAGGTCGTATTTTCTTACCGGGTCCGGCTCATAGAGTTGGACGCACCGTGCATCCGCCAAGAGCGGAGGGGCTGGGAGTTCCTGGTCCCGTTTGCCCAATGTTGCCAATGCGGATTGTAGATGAAAGGATCCAGCTACGTCCTTGGTGCGATAGACGATTCCGAATCGTCGGCCGATAAGATCGGTCCGACTTTCAGCGTACGCCCGTTGGAGCAGTGCGCTGTTTCTTTCGTAGTGCAGATGGCCGTCAGGACTGAACGCTCCGAAGTCGGGCTCTATGGCGAACGGGAACTTCGGATTCTCCGAACCCAGCGCACGACGCATGATCTGGTCTGGGTCGACCGGTGTGTCGAGGACGTCTTCCCATGGCGTTGGTCGCAGTCCTTCCAGTTTAGTGAGTTGAAGGTTCACGGCCTTGCTCAAGTTGGCTGTAATCGCTTGCTGGTCAGGATCTGCTCGGCCATAACTGATAAGGACGGTGTATACCCCTCGCTGGACGACCGCAGTGCCGGATGACCAATTCGTGGAAAACGCCGAGACATCAGGCCTACCATCGACAGATATCGAATGAGCGTCTTCCTTGCGAAGCGCTTGTGCAATTCCGGTAGAAGCGCTGTTGGCCTTGTCTACTGTAGAGAATCGGAGCACAGACAAGATGAGCCGTCGAGGACTTCGTGGATCACCATCGGTCCTTGCCACGTATGCCCCGGCCAGGAGGCTGTTGCTCGTGATCGGTTCCCGGAGGCTCTCCGGGAGTGCGGGTGTCGCGAACGGCCCATCCGGGTCGGTATACGTCTCGACCGCGGCGAGAGTATTGGTCTCCGGGTCGATATCGGTGGCCGAGGTCAAATAGTTCAGCATGCGCTTCGCCTCGAGATCGCGTACGTCCTTGGCTTTTGCGACTATGCTCAGTTCGTAGCGATACGGTTCCGGCGAATAACTGCCGAGGCTTAGTTTTGTCAAATCGACCGGTGTTTCTGTCGGCATCGGCAAACCGTCGACCTGGGAACCGCAACTTACCGCAGCGATCGCGGTTGCGGTCAATACAATCGAGAGTCGCTTTCGCATAATACTCCTCCACCACGCTACTCGGCTGCGCTGCGGGCCAGAGGCCGGCATGGTCTCCGCGCTCGCCCCGTACCCATTGATCTTTGTTTATCGGTTCCAGGAGTGGCTAGCCTGTAATCGCGAGCAACTTGTACTGTGCAGAAATCCGCTGACGAACCTCCTGGAGGTTTGCGCCAACGACCGAAATGGCATATCGGCCGACTGGGGCAATGCATCGGGGGCTGTTGACACCAGTCATCTCGAGGTTCGGGTCCAGCTCATAGCAATGTGCCACCGGGAGGTTTTCTGGCCCTGCGGCGTCGACGAGCCCCCGTGCATTGAAGGCGCCCTTTTCCAGGGCGACTATCAAGCGCGCCGCGGCTGCCTCGTCGCGTGCGCGGTATATGGTTGCACCACTGATCGCGACGTAATCAACACCCGAATCGGCAAATGCTGCAGATAATGCAGCGGGACGCTCGGCCAGCCCTAGGGCGGCGTGTGCTGGGTATACTGCAGCACCCGGCCTAGGCGGGTCTCTACGTAGAGTCTTGGCGAGCAGACCCTCGGTATCAAGCGGAAGTTTGTCCAGATCTGCAATCGGAGTTGCGGTAAATTCTTTCAACAGTGCCAGCTGCCGGTCAAGATATCTTTGTACAATCTGTGTGTTCTCGATCGGGTCGAACGGTCGACTGACTGGATCGGATATCAGGATGGCGACAAGCATGTCGTTGACTGCGTGAAAGGCGCGTAGTGTGGTAACGCCTAGTGAGTCCGTCTGGGTAATTTTTGCGAGCACCCCGGGATGGTCTTCGAATCCATCGAATACCTCGCCTTCGCTGCGAAGCATCAGTTTTTCTGCGGCGTTTTTAGCGAGGTGGGAATCTTTGAATCGAAGTGTGAATGTTTCGATCGAACGACCCTGGCCGAGTTCATCGCGCCGGTTTGCATACATCCGCCAACCCGCAACCAAGCCCGGTACCTCGACCGCGAACTGCTTGCTCTCGATACCGGTTCCATTGAAATACGGTGGTTCTTCAAGTGTCACCCTGTTGCTGCGGGCCGGCTGAATCGGTGCGTAGCCGAAGCGTGCATCGTACTCCATTGCCAGCGGTGTTGCTTCTCCGATCCGAATTGCTTCACGCACGACACCGGACGTGGGGGTCCGTAAAGTCTCGATGTCGATCGGGCTTGTGGCGAAGTTTCCGGTGTCGAGTCGATCAATATCGATGCTGGATTGCGTACCCTGGCTTCCGCATGCGCTAGCCAAGAGGACGGTCAGCACAAGCGGAACAGTGAATATCGTCCTCGGCATTATTTGTCACACTTCTTCAAGATCGCATATTGTGCAGCTGCCCGTTCGATTAGGCCACCTTCGATCTCGCCGCCACTGATGGCGTTCGCAGTGACCACAGCGACGTAGCGGTCGTAGACGACCGCGCACAGTGCATCGTATTTTCGACTAGCGTCCGTTGCGTCGATCTTTATGCATTGTGAGTCGGCGAGTCCCGGCGGTGATTTCAGTATGAAGTCGTTCCGGCCAGGGGTTGCGAGGAACGTCTGTAGTTGAAAGGCTGAGGCGAGATCTCGGGTCCTGTATACGGTGCTCGCTCGGCGGCCAATCAAATCGACACCAGTCTCCTCGAATTTCTTGCGGGCTTCGACGGGGTGTCGCTCGAAATGAAGAATTCCCGAAGGTTGAAACGGTCCGAAATCTTCTTCGTAGCTGCTGATCCCCGCGCCATCGCGATCAGATCGCGCCGCTGCGCGACGCATTATATTCTCCGGGTCGAGTGGTGTGTCGAGGACATCGTCCAAGGGTGTCGGCTTGAACCGGTCCAGTGACTCTTTCTGCATGCCGACAGTTTTCGCCACCATTTCGGTTGCGCCCCGGAGGTCGGGGCTCGGAAGCTTAACCCTTGTCCAAATCACATAGCGGCCGTAAGGTTCGAAATAATCCAAAGTTCTTTCGGACTCGACGGATGCGCGGGCGCTGAGGAGGCCTGATATCTCGATCGCCTGTCGGGATGTTGTGCCCAATGTTATTCGATGGAATTCATCGGCGATCCTGGTTGCCTCGGCTTCCGTCGAGAAGTGCAGCACGGCGATCGCGAGATCCTTGGCCGACCGAACGCTCGAATTGGATTGGGAAGTCGATACCCCGCCGATGAATTTTGCGTTATTGCGGATCGGTGTCAAATATTCGTCGCCGAGTCCATTTTTCGACGACATGGCGAATGCGTCGGCGAATACCTTCGTCTCGCCGGGGCTGGCCAAACTTGGGTCCACATCAAAAGGGTGAACAAGGTGGTTTAGCATTTTGCGAGACTCGATGAGCCGAATCGACCTCGGCATTTCCATACTCCACTGGATCTCGAATGGAGTTGGCTCGTTCTTGAATGGTCCCGGACGTAGGTGATCGAGGTCGATAGGCGTTGCACCGGGTTGCGGTGTTCCTGAGACGGTTCCTCCGCAGCCCACAACCGCAAATGTGGCTACGGTGAGGAACGCGGCAAGGCGCTTCTGCATTTGATTCCCCCGTGGTGTCTGCTCGAATCCTCTTGTTACGGTCGCCGACCGTGTCTATGGCAATCGTTTCCAACGGTTGTCAGCCGATGGCCTTCGCGATTGCCGGGATCATTTTGTCGATGAGGATTCTTTGTGATTGATCGCTCCAGACCTGGAAGGCCTGGACCGTGGCTGGGTCGTCGATGACGACTACTTTTCCTTTGCCGCTGGTCATCGAGTATGGGAGGCCACGGAAGCCGCCGTTTCCGGCCTGACTGTCGGTGCGGAGTACGACGACAACGTCGGTGCTGTTTTTGACGTTGTAGTCGCCCACCGACAGTGCCCGCGGCGACTTTTCGTCGCCCACCGCCTTGAAGTCAGGGTTGTAGTCGAAGTCCAGGTCGCGCAGGAACTTCCATTGATCGCTCGGGTTGAGGACGACCGAGAGTGTGTTGTTGCCGAAGTTGTAGGCGGTGATGGTTTTTCCGCTGAACTCGGGATTCTGGCTGCGGGCCTGGGCCATCGGGTCGCCGCCGCCGGTGGGTGTGTCCGGTCGGGTCAGGGCGAAGATGCCGGTGGCGATCAAGGCTGTGACGACTACTGCGGCCAAGCCGGAGAGGAGGAGCTTGCGGGTGCGTTTGGGGCGGTGGGGCTTCGGGTTGCGGGCGGTGAGGATGTCGCTTTCGGGGACGCCGCCCTGGTAGGGCTGGCCGACGATGGCGCGGCTGGGGTCGGTGCCCCACTGGGGACTGGCGACGGCGCGGCTCGGGTCGGTGCCCCAGTGGGGGGTGACGACATCGGTGGCGGCGGTGGGTGGGCCGCCGGCGATAGGGGTGCGGGGGGTGGTGAGGAAGCCCTGGGAGGCGGGGGCCTGCATGGGGGCGCCGAAGAGGGCGGCGTGGGCGTCCTGGATGAATTCGCGGCAGGTGTTGTAGCGGTGGGCCGGGTCCTTGGCCATGACCTTGGCGATGACGTGGTCGATCGCGGGTGGGAGGTCGGGGCGGACGGCGGTGGCGCGCGGTGGGGGTTCGTGCAGGTGGCCCATCATGACCATGGCCGGCACGGTGGCGGGGTACGGGTTCTGGCCGGTGAGGAGCTTATAGAGGGAGCAGCCGAGGCTGTAGATGTCGGCGCGGTGGTCGAGCTTGGTGCCCATCAACTGCTCGGGCGGTGCGTAGGCGACGGTGGCCATGAAGTTGCCGGTCGCGGTGAGGTCCTGGCCGTCGTCGGAGGACTTGGCGACGCCGAAGTCGGTGAGCAGGACGCGTTCCTCGTCGTCGTCCTCGGCGGCGGCGATCATGAAGTTGGCCGGCTTGATGTCGCGGTGCAGCAGGCCACGGCGGTGGGCGTAGTCGAGACCCTTGCCGACCTCGCCGATGATGCGCAGCGCGCGGTGCGGCGGCATGGCCGCGGGGCCCTTGGCGACCTCGGCGGAGGCGTCGGTGCCGTCGACGTACTGCATGGCGATCCACAGCTGGCCGTCCTCGTCGCCGCGGTTGTACACCGCGACGATATTGGGATGGTCCAGGCCGGCGGCGAGGTTGGCCTCGCGTTCGAAACGCCCGCGGAACTCGGGGTCGGTCGACAGGTCGCCGCTGAGCACCTTGAGGGCGTCGCGGCGGGGCAGGCTCGGGTTCTGCGCGAGGTAGACGGTGCCCATGCCACCGGCACCGAGCACCTTGATCACTCGGTAGCCACCAACAATTGCGCCGGGCCGCAAGGCCATTCGCGTCTCCTCATCCTTCGCGCGCCCCGCAGTGCACGTCCCAACAGGGCAATGTAGCAGGTGCTGCCGTGCCTGACAGCGCTCGTGATCGTCAGCTGAACCCGACGAGCAGCTTGTATTGGGCGGCTGCCCGTTGGTACACGTCCTGCAGGTTCGTGCCGGATACGCCGAAGGCGTAGCGGCCGATGACACCGTGGCAGACCGGCGGTGCGTCGGATGCGTACTTCACCTTGGGTGTGGCGTTGTAGCAGTTGACAACTGGGAGATTCGGCGGGCTCTCGACCTTCATGTAGTCCGGGTTGCCCTCCGGGTCTTTGTCCAGCGCCGCCCGGAACCGGAGGGCAGCGGCGGCATCGCGGGCGCGGTAGATCGAGCCGGTGTCGAAAGCCACATAGTCGATGCCGGCGTCGGCGTACGCGGTGGCGATGTCCGCGGGCTTTTCCTCGAGGTGCAGGACGGCCTGGAGCGGATAGACAGCCGAGCTGCTCGTGCCCTTGTTCGGGCGTTTCGACGCCTCGGTCGGCAACGTGTGACTGAGCAGGCTTTCGGTGTCGAGTGGCAGTTCGGCGATCTCCTTCAACGGAGTCGGCGTGTACGAGCGGAGCATCTCGATCTGCTTGTCGAAGAAGCGTTGCGCGACCGTCGCGTCGGCGTCGGCGTCGTACGGCAGGCCGATCGGGTCGGAGATCCGAATGGACAGCAGCAGGTCACCGCGGGTCAGCCAGGCGCGGACGTTCTGGGAAGGCAGCGGTTCGGACTTGACTTCCACCTTGGCCAGCGCGTCGGAGTAGCCGGGGATCTGGCGAGCGGTACCGGGGCTGCGGTTGGACAGCTCGGTGGCCGCGAATTTGGCCTGGTCGGCAGTGGAGAAGCGGAGCGTGATCGTCTCCACGCTGCGGCCGGCCGAGAGTTCGGCGCGGCGGTCGGCCGAACTCTCCCACCCGGCGACTATGCCCGGGATCGCGGTGTTGAAATCCTTGGATTCGATACCGGACCCGCTGAAGTAGGGCGGGTCAGCCTCGGTGAGGTGGCGGCCGCCCTTGTATCCGGTCGCGTAGACGAAACGCGGATCGAACTGGAAGGCGACGGGCGTCGCGGCGCCGATCCGGATCGCCTCGCGCAAGGCGCCGGACGTCGGGGTCCGGGTCGATTCCAGGTCTACCGGTGTGGTCGGGTTGTTGCCGGAGTCCAGTTTCGCCACGTCGACCTGCGGCGCCGTCGACTCGGCGGCTTCCGAACCACCACCACACGCGCTCAACGCGAGACCGAGTGTCAGTATCGCGCTGCCCAGACGGAGTTTTCGCATGATCGTTTACTCGCTCTTCTTCAAGATCGCGTACTGCGCGGCGGTTCGTTCCTGCAGGATCGGGTCGACCTGCAGCGACGCGCGCGACACGGTGGCCAGCGACATGACGACAGCGACGTAGCGGTCATACACGAGGACGCAGATGCCGTTGTAGCCACGGTTCGGGTCCGATTCCTCCAGCCGCACACATTGGGCGTCGGCGATGCCAGGCGGTGGGGCGAGCTCGGTGTCGCTCTTGCCTCGCTTGGCGAGGACGGTCTGCAGCTTGAACGCGGACTCGACGTCGCGGGTCCGGTACACCGTGCTGTAGCGGCGGCCGATCAGGTCGACACCGGCCTCCTCGAAAGCCTTACGGGCTTCGGCGGGGTTGCGTTCGAAATGCAGAATTCCCGACGGCTCGAAGGTGCCGAAGTCTTCCTCGTGGTAGCTCATCCCGTACGGATCGCCGGACGGGGACTTGCCCGTTGCCCGCCGCATGATCCCGTCGGGGTCGAGTGGCAGATCGAGCAGGTCGTCAGGCGCGATCACCCGGTATTTGTCGAGGGCGGGAAGCTGCAGGTCGAGGGTCTTCTTGATCTTGGAGGCCAAGCCCGCGGAATCAGGTGTCTCCTGCGACATGCTGACGACGACCACGAACGGCCCGTGCGCCTGGAAGGAACTGACCGCGGAGCCGTCACCGCTCGAGCCGTTCGCCTCGGGGTAGCCCGAAATCGCGACCGGCTGGCGCGGTCGTTCGCCGGTCGTGCTCAGCTGGTACATCGCCGCCGCGGCGTTCTTGCTGTCCTGCGCGGTCGCGAAGTGCAGCACGCTCAGGTGCATGCCCCTCGTGTCACGCACGCTGCCGTTGGTCCGCGATGCGGTGACACCGGCGATGAAGTGGTTGTCGTCCACCGCCGCCTTGAACATCTCGGGCAGGCCGTCGTCCTTCGACATGTCCGCGCCGTCGGCGAACACCCTGGTGGTTCCCCGCTTCGACAGTTCGGGGTCGACATCGATGGACTGGATCAAGACATCGAGCAGCCGCCTGCCCTCGATCAGTCTGACCGTTTTCGCCGTGTCGGAGTACTTCAGTTCGAAAGTGGTCGGCTCGGTGACGGCCGCACCGGTCTTGAGGGTGGCCAGGTCGACCGGAGCCATGCCAGGTTTGGCCTGGCCGGAAATGGGTGCGGCGCAACCGGAGCCGATGATCAGGACGGTGAGCAGCCCAGCCAGCCGAGCGGTGTTCTTCATCGTGGAAATCCTCATCGGCGCGTGAGCAGAACGTACTGCGCGGCAACCTGCTGGTGCAGATCCTGCAAGTTCTTGTTGCGAATCTGGACGGCGTACCGGTCGACCTGCAGATAGCAGATGTAGTCGGAGGTCCGCACTTCGCCGCCCGACTCGTAGGTGTTGGCTCGGCACACTGCCGCGTCGCCGAGGCCCGCAGGAGCCTGCGCGTCCTTGCTGTCCTTGTCCGGTGCCTTCCATGCGCCGAATTGGCTCTTCGCCCCGGCCTCGGTGGCGGAGCGGAAGACGACCGTGTCGCCGAAGGAGATCAGGTCGATGTCGTGCTCGGCGAAGGTGCCCAGCAGTTCGGCATCGGGGTCGGCGAACAAACTCAGCGCGCCGCGACCGGTGAAATATCCGTCGGGCTGGGCCCGCACCGGCGCCGACGGATCCGACGGCAGCGTCCGCCCGACCAGCCCGATCGGGTCCAGCGGCACCCGTTCGATCTGGTCCGACGGGGTCGGCACGAACTTGTCCAACAGCGGAATCTGCACCTCGAGCGCGCGCTCGACCTGCGCCTGCAGCGAGGGCAGGTCGGGCGCCTTGGTCTCGTCGTCGAGCTTCATGAAGATCACGTAGCGGTCGTGGACCGTCCAGGACCCGATCGAGGAGACCGACGGACGCCAGTGCGCGTAGGTCTTCGGGTACTTGGTGATCGACACCTTCTCGTTGTCGGTGTTGTAGGTGAAGTCGTCGTTCTCGAGGATCGGCGCGACCGTCTCGGCGGTCTTCGCGTCGGGGAAGATCAGGACCGAGAGGTTGAGGCTGCGGCGGGGGTTGCCGCCGGTCGGCTCGGTGGCCCAGGAGTTCAGCCAGCCCGCGACCAGGTCCTCGGCGACCTCGTCGAAGGTGTCGTTGATGATGAGCCGGCCCAGACCCTTGCGATTCAGCACGATCTGGGTGGGCTGGACCAGCGATTCCTTGCGGTTGTCGTAGACGTAGGCCGGGTCGATCTCGAACGGCAGCGCCACATAGTCGCCGAGACGCTGGGCTTCGTACGCGCGGCCTTGATTCAGGCTCTTGGCGTTGCCGACCGTGCGTGGCTGGGTCTGGTAGTTGCCGTAATCGAGATTCGCCGTGTCCGGTTCGATCCGGGCCGCGCTGCCCGAGACCTGCGAGCCACACCCGACCGCGAACACGGCGACCGCCGCCAACACCGCTGAGCGCGTAATCGATGCACCACGGATGAGCCGCACGCTCTCCCCCTCCAACTGCCTATCCGATCCGAACATGGAGCGACACCGTGACGTCGCAGCCCACCCCACCCCGGGATCTGGTCCGCGGGCATAGTAGCGCACCGACACCGTGCGCAACCACGCCAGACGCACGGGCGCCCGCGCGGATCACCGTCTACTTGATCCGGCTCTTCAGGGTGGGGAGGAGGCGGGAGAGCAGGGTTTGTTCGGAGGCGGCGGTCCAGGTGCGCAGGGAGGTGACGGTGATGGGATCGTCGATGGGGATGACGGTGGCGCGGGAGCCGGTGATCTGGAAGGGGAGGCCGAGCAGGCCGCCGCCGCCGGCCTTGGGGTCGCTGCGGACGGCGAGGATGTAGCTGTCGTCGGCGACGTCGAGCTGCTGGGTGGAGCTGGTGACCGGGCGGGGGGAGGGTTCCTCGCCGGACTTGGTGTAGTTGAAGTTGTAGACGAAACCCAGGTCTTCGAAGAACTTGATCGGGAGGGTGCCGCCGAGGTAGGTGGCGACCTTGCTGTCGGCGTCCACGTCGACGAGCAGGATGGACTTGCCCGCGAAGGCGGGGTTGTCCTTGCGGGCCTGTTCGAGGGGGCTCAGCGCGACCTGGCTGGTGGTGGGGCTCGGCGGCGGGGTGCCGTCGCCGCTGGAAGCCCAGATGCCGATGCCCGCCGCGACGGCGACGACGGCGACCAGGGCGCCACCGGCCAGCAGCAACTTGTTCTTCGAATTCCTCGGTGCGGCAACCGGACTCGGTGCCGGTGCCGGTGCCTGCTGCGCCCACTGCGGAGGCGTCTGGATCGGGTAGGTCGGCGAGGTGTGGTGGCCGGTCGGGTTCGAGCCGGGGATCAGGGCCGCGGCCGCCGCGTCGGTGAACGCGCGGCAGGTGGTGAAGCGTTCGTTGGGGTTCTTCGCCATGGCGCGGGCGAAGACCTGGTCGAGGGCGGGCGGCAGGCCGGGGCGCACCTCGGTGGGGCGCGGCGGCGGCTCGTGCAGGTGGCCCATCATCACCAGGGCGGGCTGGGTCGCGGGGTAGGGGTTGCGGCCGGTGAGGAGTTTGAAGAAGGCGCAGGCCAGGCTGTAGATGTCGGCGCGGTGGTCGAGGTGGCCGCCGGAGAGCTGTTCGGGCGGGGCGTAGGCGATGGTGGCCAGGAAGCTGCCGGTCTGGGTGAGTTCGGAGGCGTCGTCGGCCGACTTGGCGACGCCGAAGTCGGTGAGCAGTACCCGCTCGTCGTCGCCGTAGGTGTCGGAGAGCAGGAAATTCGCGGGTTTCACGTCGCGGTGCAGCAGGCCGCGGTGGTGGGCGAAGTCCAGGCCCTTGCCGACCTCGGTGGTGATGCGCAGGGCCCGCAGCGGGGTCATCGCGTGCGGGTCGCGGGCGAGTTCGGCGGCGGCGTCGGTGCCTTCGACGAACTGCATGGCGATCCACAGCTGGCCGTTCTCCTCGCCGCGGTTGTAGACCGAGACGATGTTCGGGTGGTCCAGTCCGGCGGCGAGATTGGCTTCGCGCTCGAACCGGGCGCGGAACTCGGGGTCACGGCTGAGTTCGGAGCTGAGGATCTTCAGTGCGTCGGTGCGCGGCAGGCTCGGGTGCGCGGCCAGGTACACCGAACCCATGCCGCCCGCGCCCAGCTTGCGGATGATTCGGTAGCCACCGACGATGGTGCCCGGGCTCATCGCCATCTCTCACGATCTCCTGACTCGTAACTGCCTCGCCTCGGCGGGAGCATAGTGACCGCCGCGGCGGAGTTCATGTCAACGGCTGTTGGCGAAGACGGCGTACTGCGCCGCCGCGCGTTGCTGGGCGTCGAGGAGCTGTTCGCTGCCGACGATGCCGACGTACTGCTTGTAGGCGACCAGGCAGCTGAAGCGTTTCTTGGCTTCCAGCGGCTTGTTCTCCGCGCAGGTCGCGGCGGGGAGATTGGGTGGCGGGGCCGCCTCGGCCTTGGTCGGCCAGGGGAAGATCTTGTCGGTGACGGCGCGCGCGGCCGACTGGGGGTCGGCGGTCCGGATGCCGATCGAGCCCCAGGAGATCGCGACCTGCTCGGCGTTCATCCTGGTGAGCTGCTGGTCGATGTAGAGGCGATGGTCGGGGAGCGGGCCGCCCGCGTAATGCAGGATGCCGTGCTTGCCGGTGACCAGGAAGTAGGAGCCCTCGGGGCTGGTGAGCTTGTCGGGGTTGAGGGTGCGCATCAGCAGGTGGTCGGGGTCCCAGGGCTGGGTCATGACCTGCTCGTCGGTGAGCGGGGTGGTCCGGCCCAGCGCCTCGATCTGCTTGGTGAGGGCGGTCTCGGCGAGGGTGGTCAGCGCGGGCAGGTCCGGGGTCGCGACCGAGAGCAGGAACGAGATCACGTACGGCCCGTGGGCGAGCACCGTACGCAGGAACGGCGAGTCCGGACGCCACTGGGAGTGGGCCGCGGGGTATTTCGGCAGCGACACCGGCTGGTTGCGGCCCTCCTGGCGGGCGAAGTCGGCGTCGTGGAAGTCCTTGGCGGCGGCGGTGGCCCGGTCGGCGTCGGGGAACTGGAAGATCATCGTGGTGGCGGTGAGCCGGTTGTCGCCCTTCTTGGACGGCCACCCGCCGCTGGTGCTGACGCTGGTGTCCTTGGCCGCGCCGCTGGAATGGAAGCCGTAGAGCATCTTGTGCTTCTCGGCGACGGCCGTGATCGCGGTCGCGTCGCCGAGCTCGGCGGGCATCAACCGGGCGTTGTCCACGTCGGCGCGGTTGCCGTAGATCATCTGCGGGTCGATGTCGTAGGCCGTGATCGCGTAGTCGGCGATGCGCATGCCCGCCAGTTTGTACATCTCGTAGAAGGCGGGGACGGGATCGTCGTCGTGGGCGTTGGGCGGCTCGGTGGGGTAGGGGCCCACATCGAGCGCGCGGACATCGATCTCGCCGGGCACGCCGGCGCCGGGCACGGTCGCACCGCAGGCGGTGAGGACGGCGGTCAGGACGGCGGCGAGCAGCAGGGGCACGGTGCGTTTCGGCATGGTCATTTCGCGTTCACCAGCAGGGCGTACTGCGCGGAGATGCGCTGTTGGGCGTCGAGGAGCTGATTGGACCAGACATAGGCGGCGTAGCGGTCGTAGGACACCGCGCAGTAGAAGCGCACGGCCAGCCGTTCCCGGCCGATGTACTCCTTGCACCGGGCGAAGGGCAGGTTCTGCGGCGCTTCGGCGGCGGTGAACTTGCGGGTCAGGCCGCCGAGCTCGTCGCGCACCGCCTGCGCGGCCGCGACGTCGCGCGCACGGTAGACATCGGAGCCGTCGCTGGCGAACAGGTCGACGCCGTTGGCCTCGATCATCGCCGCCGCGCTCTCCGGATCGGAGGTGAAGTGGCGGGCGGTGCGGCCCGCGTAGACGCCGGGCGGGTTGATCCAGGAGTCCTCGCGGGGACGGGGCGAGGTGCGGCCGAGCATGCCGTCGCGGTCGCGCTGCAGAGTCAGCAGTTTGTCGGTGGGGGTGGGGGTGAACTTCGCGACCGAGGCGACGATGGTGTCGAGGCTCTTGCGGGTCAGTTCCACCAGCGCCTGCTGGTCGACCTTCTCCAGATAGATCTTCAGGTAGTCGTAGAACCAGGTGTAGATGACGAGATGCCCGGTGGCGAACCAGGATCCGATCGACTGCTGATCGGGCTGCCAATGCGCTTTCGCCGCCGGATAACCGGGAATCTCGATCGGGCGATTGTTCGGCGCGTAGCCGAAATCGAGTTTCTCCAGTTCGATCGCGGCGGTGGCGGCCTTCTGCTCGTCGGGGAAGATCATCACGGCGTTGACCATGTCGATGCCCTTGTTGTGCGGCGCGGTCTCGGCCGAACTCACGAAACCGCCGATGAAATCCGGGGCGATCTCGGTGAACCGGTCGACGGCCATGATCTTGCCGAGCGAGGCCTCCGCGTCGATGAACACCGAGGCGATCGACGGATTGGTGTGCACGAAGCGCGGATCAATGTCGGCAGGCGCTGGCACGAAGTCGCCGAGGCGCTCGGCCTCGATGAAGCGGGCCTGATCCATACTGGCCACGGCGCCGACCTGACGCGGCTGGGTGGCGTAGCTGCCGACGTCGAGCGTGGCCAGGTCGACGGGCGGATCAATGGCCGACGTGGTGGTGTCGGCGCCGGTGCCGCAGGCCGTCGCGGTCGTGAGCAAGGCCGCGGCCAGTACGGCGCACGCCGCTCGGGACATTCCCCGGGTCCGCACGACGATCACCCTCCCCGAATCGATGGTCGGCGGAATCCTACGACACCCGGGTCGGGAAAGGGTGGGCTCGTCGGCTCACAAACTGTTGGCCAGCAGGGCGTACTGAGCGGATATCTTCTGCCGGACCTCGGGTTCCTGATCGGAACTCACAATGCCCAGATACCGCTTGTACGGCACGTAGCAGCGGTATTTGTATTCCTCGTCCTTGTCGCCCTTGCTGTTGAGCCGCAGGCATTTGGCGCCGGGGATGTCGGTGGGAGCGGGCAGGGCGTCGTAGTGGCCCGCGGAGTCGATGAGGCCGGTCATCAGGGCCTGGGCGCCTGCCAGGTCGCGCACGCGGGTGACCGAGCCGCCGTCGACGAGGGCGATGGACTCGGCACCCGACGATTCGATCAGGCGCTGGCGGGCGGTCTGGTCGTCGGCGTTGTTCACCAGGTGGCTCGGGCTGTAGACCGCGAAGGCGTGCTGGTTCGGTTCCATCTCGGCGCGGTCGGCGACCACGGCCCTGGCGAGCAGGCCTTCCGGGTCCACCGGCAGGTCGTCGAGTTTCTCGACCGGGGTGGGCGCGAACGTGCGGAGCTGGGTGAGTTCGGCGGCCAGGGTCTTGTCGACCCAGGCGGTGAGATCGGCCGAGTCGGCGCGCGGACGCTGGATGAACAGCGAGATCACGAACTGCTCGTGCGCCAGGAACGCGCCGATGGTCGGCACGTTCGGCCGCCAATGCACGTACGCCTCCGGGTATTTGGTGGAGGCGAGCTTGCGGTTCTCCGGGGAGACCGCCAGGTCGACGTCCTCGAGTTCGCGCGCCGCGAGGGTGGCCGCGGTGGCATCGGGGAAGCGGAACACCGCGGTGGTGACCGCCGTCGCGTCGGCGGCGGGTCGATTCTCGCCCGCCGGATCGGCCTGGTCGGAACCGAGCGCGGCGTAGCCGGTGACGAATTTCCGGTTCTCCAGAACGGGTTTGGAGACATGGGCGACGAAGTCGAGCGCGCCGGCCACGTCGGGTACCACGGTGCCGCCGCGTCCGTGCGACAGCGACGGATCGATCTTCACCGCGGGCACCACCGCCGCGGACATGCGCGTGCCTTCGACGAGCGCGCCCGCCTCGCCCGCGGTGTCGGTGTAGCGGTGGCGGTCCACGGCGTAGGTGCCCGTCTCCAGCTTGCGCACATCGGGTTCGGCGGCCACCGGGCTGCCGTCGACCGCGCACCCGGTGAGAGCGGCTGCCAGCGCGGCGCAACACAGTGCCGACGCGATCCGGATCGTGGTCGAATTGCTCATCACTGGCCCCTCGAGTTTCCTCCCGCTGTACCAGTGAAGTTACCGGAGTATCGACGCCCAGGGGGACCGAAGCGCGGGGCTTTGCCATAGTCTGGACTGCATGGCGACGACCCTGCTGCGCGGTTCCGGTGGAGGCCGATACCTGTGAGGGATCGGCAGGTCGAAGTCGTGCACGGAAGTCATGCGGTCGCGCGGGTCGCGGGCGCGGTGATCGTCGTCGCGCATCGCGGACACGGCAGGCTCGGACCCGACGACACCGCGGCGGTCGCCCTCGAGTCGCTGGCCGAGCTGGTGCGCGCCGCCGCCGAGGAGGAGCCGACCGGCCCCGGCGCGCAGGTGGCGCGACAGGCCACCCGCTGGCTGATGAAGTACGCCGAACAGATCTCACCGGGCACGCCGATCGATTTCGGCGTGCTCTCCGCGGCCGACAACGGCGGCGTCGCGATCTTCCTGCACGGTGCGGTGACGGCGGTGCTGGCCGGCGACGGCGGCACCGAGTACTACCGCGGCAGCGACGCGGCTTTCACCGTCGACCGGGTGGCCTCCGAGCCCGCCAAGGCCGTCGCGCTGTTCGTCGACGACGCCAAGGGCCGGATTCCCGATCTGCCGCCGGATCGCGGCATCGGCTGGCTGGTCGAGGGCATCGCCCAGGCGGGCGGTGCGGTCGTGTGGTCCAACGGGGTGCGCTCGCGGGTGCGCACCGCCGAACCCGCCGGTGACAGCCTCCGCCCGCCGCCGCCCACCGCCCGCATCGATCGGGAACCGCGTCCGGCGCAGGGGGATTCGCGCCCGGCCGAGCCGCCCGCCACCGGCATGCAGCCGGCGACCTCGCTGATGGACGCGGCGACCAGCGCCACCGGGCCCGCGCACGCCGCGGTCGCCCCGCCGCCCGCCGACCCGCACACCGCCGAGACCCGGCACGCGGGCACCAATCCGGCGCCCGAACCCGACCCCGACCTGCAGCGTCGCCTGGAGGCGACCGCGCGATCGACGGTGCTCACCGTGAAGGTGATGGGATTCAAGTGCGCGCGTGCGCATCCCAGCGATCCGCGGTCGGCGTTCTGCACGGTGTGCGGCATGCCGGTCGACCAGACCCAGGCGCTGAGCGAAGTGGTGCGCCCGCCGCTGGGCATGCTCGTCCTCGACGACGGCATGACCTATCTGCTCGCCGCCGACGCCGTGATCGGCCGCGACCCCGAGAACTCCGAGGCGGCCCAGCGCGGGCTCATCCCGCTGCGCGTGGACGACACCTCCGGCGGCATGTCGCGCGCGCATGCCGAAGTGCACCTGGTGAATTGGGACGTGCAGCTGCTCGACCGCGGCTCCACCAACGGCACCCGCTCCCGGCTGCCCGGCTACCGCGACTGGATCCGGCTCACCCCGAACCAGCCGATGGTGCTGATCCCCGGCACCGAGGTGATGATCGGCAACCGCGTGCTCCGCTACGAACCCGCGGCGCCGCCGCCGTTCGGCTAGGAATACCGCGACAGGCAGGTGGTCTCGCCGTTGAGGACGCCCGCGCGGAAGGCGTCGACGCGGGAGAATCCGCTCGGCACCGTGTTGCCCTCGGTGTCGCTGGCCGCCAGGCCGTCGGTGAGCAGGCCGGAGACGGCCTCGTCCAGATCGCCCGCGGACAGCTGGATGTCGCCCTGGGCGGGCGGGCGGCCCGGCTGGGCCAGCTTGCCGGTGACCACCCCGGACAGGCAGGCCGCGCGCAGGCCGGTCTTCGCGCCGGTCAGCGCCTGTCCGTGGCTGCGCTGCACGGCCAGGGTGTAGCGGGAGATGAATACGACGTAGCCGTTGTAGTCGCCGCTGACCTTCACCGGCAGCGGACCGTCGTCGTCGGTGTCGACCGATCCGCGTTCGGCCAGCGCGGGCACGTCGGTGGCGATGACGTTCTTCGCCGGGCAGTAGGACACCGGCTCGGTGGCCGCGCCGTCCTTGCAGTCGATCTTGGCGCCGGAGTACTCGTAGGTGGGGGCCTGCTGCACCGGCAGGATCGCCTGCAGTGCCTTGCTCAGCTCCACCAGGTTCTCCTTGGAGATCGGGTACTCGCCGCGGCCCTGATCACCGGAGAAGCTCTGCGGCAGGTTGCCGCGGCGCTGGTCGATCTCCTCGTCGTCGATGCCCTTGCAGCCGCGCGGGCCGTCGGTGAACCCGATCTGCACGGCGGTGACCCGCTCGAACGCCGATCCGTGCACGCTCTCCGGATCGTCGGGATCGGAGTCGCGGATCGAAACGGTCGCGGCCAGTACCGAATTCAGGCCGTCGGAGGTGTTGATGGTGAAGTGCTTCGATTTGCCCTCGGCGACGTGCCGCATGAACGCCCCGGCGAAGCAGTCGGCCTGCTGTTCCTTGACCAGCACCGGCGTCTTCTTGGTGACCAGCTTGGCCATGGTCTGGATGGCGTGGCCGTACTCGTGCGCCAGCACCATGACCACCGACATCTTCCCGAACGTCTCGGTCATGGTGGGCAGCAGCATCGCGCGGTCCCAGCCGATGGAGTTGTCGCTGCGGCAGTAGGCGGCGTTGACCAGGTGGTAGGTGGTCTCCTTGCAGAACTCGATCGCCTGGTTGCGCGCGGCGCGGGCGTTCCACGAGACCAGCTTCTCCACCGGCTCGAAGGTCTCGCCGCGGAACTCGGTGGCGAACGCGGCCTGCCAGTACGCCTGGATGTCGTCGATGGCGTTGAGGGCCAGCGCGTCGACCTCGCCGCCGTCACCGTTGGCGGCGGTCAGCTCCGAATCGGGGACGCCGGGACGCGGGCCGTTCGGGCCGCCGGTGGTGGGCAGCCCGGCCACCTGGAACGGGTCGTCGTAGATCGAGACACCGTGGCCGTCGATCGCCCTGGTGCACCCCACACACAGCAGTGCGCATAGCACAGCGGTGATCGCAACGAACACTTGGCCTTTCGACATCGGTCCCCCTGGTCGGCCGGATACATGTGCAGGTCGGGCGCCGGATCGGGCCTGCGGCCGTCTCGGGGGCACCGCCGATGTCCGGGCGATGGCATAGTATCCGCTCCATGTCTTCACCGGGGGCGCAGACCATCACCGTGCGCCATGATGGAACCGAACGAGTCTTCGAAGCGAGTCAGCAGATCACCATGGGTCGCGCGCCCGAGGTGACGCTGTTCGTGGACAGTCCGCTGGTCTCGCGCGTGCACGCCACTCTGCGCTTCCAGAACGGCGCCTGGGTACTGGCCGACAACGGCAGTACCAACGGCGTTTTCGTGGACGCGCGCCGGCTGAACCAGCCGGTTTCGATCGATCGGCCCACACAGGTGCGTCTGGGGGACGCCATCAGTGGGCCGCTGCTGCATCTGGTGCCCGCGGCGCCGTCGTCGCGGCACGCCGCCACGATGCTCGCGTCACCCTCGCAGCCGCAACAGCAACAGCCGCGTCCACCACAACGTCCGCAGCAGCCCTTCCCACCGCAGTCCAGACCCACCCCGCACGTGCCGCAACAGCCACCGCAGCCGCAGTACGTGCCCACCTCGCAGTTGCCATCGCAGCCGATGGCGCCGCAGGACAACATCAACATGACCCGGCGCGCCGACTCCTCGATGCTGCCGCCGGTCCGCAAGTCGGCCTCCACCGAACCGGTGGCGCGCGGTGACCGCATCCCGCCCGGCGGCCTGAGCATCGGCCGTACCTCCGACAACCAGATCGTGGTCAACGATCCGCTGGCCTCCCGTCAGCACGCGCGGCTGGTGTCCTCGCCGGAGGGCCTGGTCATCGAGGACCTCGGGTCGGCCAACGGCACCTTCGTCAACGGTCACCGGCAGCAGCGCACCGTGCTGCGCGAGCGTGACATCGTCACCATCGGCAATATCGACTTCGTCGTCGCGCAGGGCGCGCTGGCCCATCGGCAGAAGCCGGTGGCCGAGCTCGGGCTGTCGGTGCACGGGGTCGGGTTCACCGTCGAAGGCAACAAGCAGCTGCTCGTCGACGTCAACATGCAGGCGGGTCGCGGCACGCTGACCGCGCTGATCGGCCCCTCGGGCGCGGGCAAGTCGACGCTGTCGAAACTGATCGCGGGCAACACCCAGCCCTCCGGCGGTGTGGTTACCTTCGAGGGCCGCAACCTGCACGCCGAGTACGAGGCGCTGCGCTCCCGTATCGGCATGGTCCCGCAGGACGACGTGCTGCACCGCCAGCTCACCGTCCGCCAGGCGCTCGGCTTCGCCGCCGAGCTGCGCCTGCCGCCGGACACCACCAAGGCCGACCGGCAGCAGGTGATCGACGGTGTGCTGAAGGAGCTCTCGCTCACCCAGCACGCCGACACCCGCGTCGACCGGCTCTCCGGCGGTCAGCGCAAGCGTGCCTCGGTGGCGATGGAACTGCTCACCGGCCCGTCGCTGCTGATCCTGGACGAGCCCACCTCGGGTCTGGACCCGGCGCTGGACCGCCAGGTCATGCAGATGCTGCGCGAGCTGGCCGACGCGGGCCGCGTGGTGATCGTGGTGACCCACTCGGTGGCGTGCCTGGACATGTGCGACCAGGTGGTGCTGCTCGCGCCCGGCGGCAAGACCGCCTTCGCCGGTCATCCGGGTGGCGTCGGCGCCGCGCTCGGCACCAGCGACTGGGCCGAGATCTTCGCCAAGGTCGCCGCGAATCCCGACCAGGCCTTCGCGGCCTACCGGTCCCGGCAGGCGTATGTGCCACCGCCGCCGCCACCGCAGCCGATGCAGCGTGGGAACGCGGGCGCGCCGCCGCAGTCGAGCGGCATGCGGCAGTTCAGCACGCTGGCGCGACGGCAGCTGCGGCTGATCTTCGCCGACCGCGGCTATCTCACCTTCCTGGTGGTGCTGCCGTTCATCCTCGGCGCGCTGTCGCTGGTGGTGCCGGGTAGCGACGGCTTCACCGAGGGCCCGCTGATCGCGCAGCCCGACGGGTCATTCGCCCGCTCCAGCGGTGGTGAGGCCCAGCAGCTGCTGGTCGTGCTCATCCTGGGCGCCTGCTTCATGGGCGCCACGCTGACCGTGCGTGACCTGGTCGGCGAGCGCTCGATCTTCTACCGCGAGCGCGCGGTGGGCCTGCTGCCGTCGGCCTATCTGATGGCCAAGATCGTGGTGTTCAGCGTGACCGCGTTCCTGCAGTCGGCGGTGCTGGTCGGCATCACGCTGATCGGCAAGAAGGCACCGCAGGAGGGCGCGCTGTTCCCGAGCGGCAGCCTCGAGCTCTACCTCGACATCGCGATGACCGCGGTCTGCTGTGTGGTGTTCGGTCTGCTGATGTCGAGCCTGGCCAAGTCCAACGAGCAGGTCATGCCGATGCTCGTGGTGATGATCATGGTGCAGCTGGTGATGGCCGGTGGCCTGATCCCGGTGACCGACCGCGTCGGCCTGGAGCAGGTGTCGTACCTGTTCCCGTCGCGCTGGGGTTACGCCGCCGGTGCGGCGACTGTGGATCTGCGCGAGTTGGTCATCGGCGCGCAGGAGGACGCGCTGTGGGAGCACAAGCCGGGGATCTGGATCGCCGACATCGTGCTGCTGATCATCATCACCTCGATCCTGGCGGTCATCACCTGGAGCCGCCTGCGCCTGAAGAAGTCGCAGGCATGATCGGTCAGCGGCCGGAGGAGGTAGCGCAGCGTGACCACGCGGGCCGCCCGAGCGTGCCGGATGCGCACAGCATGAGGGATCGGCAGGTCAGGAGCGGATCGGCGGGCATGCTGCGCGTGTCGGTCCTCGACACGGCACACTTGAGCCTGTGACCGTTCGAGTTGGCGCCCTGCATCTGGGGTGGGATGTGGTGTCCGTGGCCGCGGGCGGCGGTGATACCCCGATCCGCCCGGTTCAGGTGGAGGGCACCTACACCCCGCCCGCCTACCTGCTCGCCGACGCGGCGGGCAGGCTGCACACCGCGGGCGTCGACCGGCAGCGCCCCGACCTGGGCATGGCGATCGCCGACGTGCGCGACATCCTCGGGCATCCGCAGATCGTGATCGCCGGCGCCACCTGGCCCGCCGAACTGGTCTTCCGGGCCCGGCTGTACAACCCGCTGGCCGCGGTCGGCAAGTACCTGCGTGGCAAGCCGCAGCTGGTGGCACTGCCGTATCCGGACAGCTGGCCCGACGAGAAGGTCGAGACCTACGCCGCACTGGTCGAACAGCTCGACGTGGTCGTCGAACCGCTGCCGGAGAGCGTCGCGCTGTCGGGTTATGTGCGCGCGCTCGGGCTGGTCTCCCCGCCCGGCGACCGGCATCGCACCGGTATCGGCGCCACCGGCGTGTACTCCGACGGCCGCACGCTGCTGGTCGTCGCGGTGCACGGTGACGACGAACAGCCCACCGAATCGGTCGAGGTGGCGGTCAGCGCCGAGGCGCTGCGCGATGCCCGCTCGGCCGACAACGTGGTGATCGAGGCCATGGCGGCGGCCCGCTCGATCGGCGCCGACACCTCGACGGTGCTGCTGGCGGGCAACGTCTGCTTCAACGACGCGCTGCGGCTGGCGTTCCAGAACCACCTGGGCCAGCGGTTGCAGGTGGCCGATCATCCGATGCACGCGCTGGTGCTCGGCGCGGCGCATCTGCTGGTCACCGAGCCGCTCGACGAGGACGACTACCCCGAGACCCAGCACCCCGGCCAGGGCTATGCCGCCCAGGTGGGCTGGGGTGCGCCGCCCGCTGCGCCGCAGCCGGGTCAGCCGCCGAGTCCCGCCGGTTTCGTCGCGGGCCCGCCCGCGCAACCGGGCGGTCGGCACGCGCTGCAGGAACCGGCCGACGACGGCCGCGGCAAGTTGCTCGGCAAGGTGAAGAAGGGCTTCTTCGGCGCACCGGCCGTGGTGGGCGCGGTCGCGCTGGCCGCGACGGCCTGGCACACCGGCGCCGCCGCGCCCGCGGTGGCGGCCGAGGGCGAGCACGTCTCGTGCGCGTTCACCCCGTACGCGAACACGATCCCGCCGGAGGGCATCGCCAGCGCTCGCGGCGGCGGTCTGGTCCAGGACAACGGCTGCGTCACCCCTGGCATCGACACCCTGCGGTACCTGATCCCCGGTCCCGCCGGGGCGACCGACCCCGGGCCCCCGGTGGTGATCTAGCCGCGACGCCCGATTGTGGGTGCGTCATGCGTGGCTGGTATCGTGGCTCGCTGGCGTGTGGAACGTCGGACCGTTCGCGGATCGGCGTTTCCTTCGATGTCCCGGGTCTCCACCGGCCGCCGGGACGATCTCGAACCACACCCGTGGCCGGCAACACCGACGACAGACAGGGAACGACTGTGCCTACGTACAGCCCCAAGGCGGGTGACGTGACCCGTAAGTGGTACGTCATCGACGCCACTGACGTAGTCCTCGGCCGTCTCGCCGTGCAGGCCGCTGGCCTGCTGCGCGGCAAGGGCAAGCCGACCTACGCACCGCACGTCGATGGTGGCGACTTCGTCATCATCATCAACGCGGACAAGGTTGCCATCTCCGGCAACAAGAAGCAGGACAAGCTCATCCACCACCACAGCGGACACCCGGGCGGCCTCAAGTCGCGCACTGTCGGCGAGGTGTTGGCGACCCGTCCCGATCGTCTCGTGGAGAAGGCCGTCAAGGGCATGATCCCGAAGAACAAGCTGGGTAACGCGATCGCGGGCAAGCTGAAGGTCTACGCAGGCCCGAACCACCCCCACGCCGCGCAGCAGCCGGTTCCGTTCGAGATCAAGCAGGTGGCCCAGTGACCGCTCCTGAAGAGTTCAACGAAGACTACGACGTGGTCGACGAGACCGTCGAGGTTGTCGAAGACGGCGACGGCTACGAGGCCGAGTACGTCGAGGAGACCGCCTACGCCCCGATCGTGATCGATCGCCCGGTGCAGACCGTCGGCCGCCGTAAGGAAGCCGTCGTCCGCGTGCGCCTGGTTCCCGGCTCGGGCAACTTCGTGCTCAACGGCCGCACCATCGAGGACTACTTCCCGAACAAGGTGCACCAGCAGCTCGTGAAGTCCCCGCTGGTCACCGTCGAGCGTGTCGAGAGCTTCGACATCTACGCTCGCCTGGTCGGTGGCGGCCCGTCGGGTCAGGCGGGCGCTCTGCGTCTGGCCATCGCCCGCGCGCTGATCGAGGTCACCCCCGAGGATCGCCCCGCGCTCAAGCGCGCCGGCTTCCTGACTCGTGACCCGCGTGCCACCGAGCGTAAGAAGTACGGTCTGAAGAAGGCCCGTAAGGCGCCTCAGTACTCGAAGCGCTGATTTACGCCCTGCCGGCCTCGGTCTTGCGCATACGCTGGGTATGCTCCCCGCGAGAGTGGGGATGAGCCAGGTCGGCGGAGCACATGTGCGAGAGCAGGCTTCCAGCACCGCTGGTCGCCTGCTCTCGTGCTGTATGCGGGGGACCTACTACCAGCAGAGGGTTTTATGGGACGGCTGTTCGGTACTGACGGTGTTCGCGGGCTCGCCAACGACTCGCTGAGCCCGGAACTGGCGATGCGGGTCGCGGCGGCGGCGGCGCAGGTGCTCTCGCGCGGCAAGAAGCGGGCGGTCGCGGTTGTCGGCCGTGATCCGCGAGCCAGCGGCGAGATGCTCGAAGCCGCGGTGACGGCGGGTCTGACCTCGGTGGGCGTCGACGTGCTCTCGGTGGGCGTGCTGCCCACCCCGGCGGTCGCGTACCTGACCGGCCTCTACGACGCGTGCTTCGGCGTGATGATCTCCGCCTCGCACAATCCCATGCCCGACAACGGCATCAAGATCTTCGCGGCGGGCGGGCACAAGCTCGACGACGCCGTGGAACAGCGGATCGAAGCCCTGATCACCGAGGGCGTCACGGTGCGCCCCACTGGCGCTGGCATCGGCCGCGTGCGCGGCGACTACACCGTCGAGGGCACGCACGAACGCTATGTCGAGCACCTGCTCGAATCGACCGGCCAGGATCTGTCCGGGCTGACCGTCGTCGTCGACTGCGCGCACGGCGCGGCGGCCGAGGTGGCACCGCAGGTGTACCGGGAGGCGGGCGCGACGGTGATCGCGATCAACGCCGAACCCGACGGCCTCAACATCAACGACGGCTGCGGCTCCACCCATCTCGACGCGGTCCGCGCCGCCGTCCTCGAACACGGCGCCGACCTGGGCATCGCCCTCGACGGTGACGCCGACCGCTGCCTGGCGGTGGACGCCGCGGGCGAGACCGTCGACGGCGACGCGATCATGGCCGTGCTGGCGCTGGCCATGCGCGAGGCGGGCGAGCTGGTCGGCGACACCCTGGTCGCCACCGTGATGAGCAACCTGGGCCTGCACATCGCCATGCGCGCGGCCGGGATCAGCGTGCTCACCGCGGCCGTGGGCGACCGCTACGTGCTCGAGGAACTGCGCCGCGGGGGCTACAGCCTCGGCGGCGAGCAGTCCGGGCATGTGGTGTTCCCGCGCTACGGCACCACCGGCGACGGCGTGCTCACCGGCCTGCGGCTGATGGCGCGGATGGCCCAGACCGGGCGTCCGCTGGGCGAGCTGGCCGGGGTGATGAGCACCGTCCCGCAGGTGCTGGTGAACGTGCCGGTCAGCGACAAGGCCGCCGTCGCCCTCGCCCCCGAGGTGCGCGACGCGGTGGCCGAGGCCGAGCGGATCCTGGGCGATTCCGGCCGGGTCCTGTTGCGGCCCAGCGGAACCGAGCAACTGGTCCGGGTGATGGTGGAGGCCACCGATCCGGCGCAGGCGCGGCAGCTGGCCGACGATCTGGCCAAGCGGGTCGCCGCGGTCTAGCGCACACCTGGCGGGCCGCCCGCGGCCCATCTACTATCGGCATACGCCGTATGGACCTGTGTGCCGGTGGCGCGTGTGCTGCTCGGCGCACCGGATAGTTTGGCGCGCAGCACGATTCGAAGGGGGCCGTCCCATGGTGCCGCCGCTGCCTGCCCGGAACTACCACGAGCAGGACCGCTACCCGGTCGACTACGCCGCGGCCGACCCGTACCACCGCTGCGGCGGTGCGTGCGGCAGGCCCGGCTGCCGGGATGTGCCGCAGGGCTATTCGCACACGGTCCCGATCCGGGACGAGGGCTACGGCCAGCCGGTGGAACCCTTCGAGACGGCCGAGCCGTCGTCCGGGTACTCGTTCCCGATGCCGCGAGTGCCGCGCTCGCGCTCGGCGATCGTGGTGCTGATCATCCTGTGCGCCACCGGCGTCGCCGGACTGGTCGGCGCGAAACTGGGTTCCGATGTCGACCTGTTCGGCGCGCCCGCCCCGGCGGTGGTGCGGTCGCTCTGATCAGAACTGACCGGCCACGAACCCGCTGAACAGCACCGCGAACCCGCCGACCTCGCCCGCGATCAGCCCGTACATCGACAGCCGCAGCGCGCCGGGGATGGTCCCGGCGAACTGATTGTCGGTGTCACGGCGCCACCCGTGCAGCACGTAGCTGGCGATCGCGCCGACGAAGAACGCCAGGATCACCAGGTCCGCGCCGAGGTTCACGGCCGTGGGCCAGGCACTGAGCTCGGTGAACACCGCGAGCAGCACGCCGGCGAACGAATACAGCAGCGCCGCGCGGTGCGCGATGTCGACGTAGACGTGCGCCGCGCCCGAGGTGCGGATCCCGTGGTACTTCCACACCCCGAGCAGCAGCGCGCTCAGGAAGATCAGCCCGGTGACGAGCAGCGTGACGCGGGTGTCGATCCCCAGCGTGAACTCCATGGTCTACTCCTCGGTGAGCGTCCCGCCGGCCATGTGCCAGCGGCGGGTCGCCCGGACAGAATCCAGCATCCGGCGATCGTGCGTCACCAGAATCAAGGTGCCGGTGAAGGATTCGACCGCCTGCTCGAGCTGCTCGATGGCGGGCAGGTCGAGATGGTTGGTCGGCTCGTCGAGGACCAGCAGGTTCACTCCGCGCGCCTGCAGCAGCGCCAGGGCGGCGCGGGTGCGTTCGCCGGGGGACAGCGTGTCGCAGGGCCGGGTGACGTGCGGTCCGCGCAGCCCGAACTTGGCCAGCAGGGTCCGCACGTCGGCGTCGGGCCAGCCGGGCATCGCCGCGCCGAAGGTGTCCGCCAGCGTCTCCGGGCCGCGGAACAGCCCGCGCGCCTGGTCGACCTCGCCGATCTCGACGCCGGAACCCAGTGCGGCCGAACCGGAATCGGGGACGATCTTGCCCAGCAGCAGGCCCAGCAGCGTCGACTTGCCCGACCCGTTGGCGCCGGTGAGCACGATCCGGTCGGCCCAGTCGATCTGCGTGGTGATCGGGCCCAGGGTGAACTCGCCGCGGCGCACCACCGCGTTCGCCGCCGTCGCCACGACCGCGCCGCTGCGAGGCGCGGGCGCGATCGTCATGCGCAGTTCCCACTCCTTGCGCGGTTCCTCCACCACCTCGAGCCGTTCGATCCGGCGCTGGGTCTGGCGCGCCTTGGCCGCCTGTTTCTCGGTGGATTCGGCGCGCGTCTTGCGGCCCATCTTGTCCGAGTCGTTCTTGCCCTTGCGGCGCGCGTTGCGCACGCCGTGCTCGAGCCAGTTGCGCTGCATCTGCGCCCGCGCCTCCAAACCCGCCTTGGTGTCGGCGAATTCGTCGTAGGCCTCGCGCGCGTGCCTGCGGGCGATCTCGCGTTCGGCCAGATACGCCTCGTAACCGCCGTCGTAGAGGCCCACCTGCTGCTGTGCCAGATCCAGCTCCAGCACCTGATTCACGGTGCGCGCCAGGAACTCCCGGTCGTGGCTGATCACCATCAGCGGCACCCGCACCCCGGTGACGAATCGTTCCAGCCGGTCCAGGCCGTCCAGATCCAGGTCGTTGGTCGGTTCGTCGAGCAGCAGGATGTCGAAGCGCGACAACAACACCGAGGCCAGCCCCGCCCGCGCGGCCTGCCCGCCGGACAGCCCCGTCATCGGGGTGTCCAGGCCGGAGGGCAGCCCGTCGGTGAGGCCGAGTTCGGCCGCCACCTCCTCGGCTCGCTGATCCAGATCGGCGCCGCCCAGGGCGAGCCAGTGTTCGAGCGCGGGCGAGTAGTCGTCGTCCCCGCCGTCACCGAGTCGTTCCGCCGCCTCGTCCATCACCCGCTGCGCCTCGGCGACCCCGGTCCGGCGCGACAGGAACTGCAGGACCGTCTCGCCCGCGATCCGTTCCGGTTCCTGCGCCAGATAGCCGACCGTCGCGTCCGGCGGGCTCAGCGAGATCGTGCCATCGCCCGGCGCCCGGTCGGCCAGCATCCGCAGCAGCGTCGACTTGCCCGCGCCGTTCACCCCGACCAGGCCGATCACATCACCGGGCGCGAGGGTGAAGTCGAGGTCCTCGAACAGGGTCCGTTCGGCATGCCCGGCCGACAGGCCGGTGGCTTGCAATGTCGTGCTCACCGCCTAAGTCTGCCCGCCTCGGGGTGCAACCCTGAGATCGGGTGCGGCGGAAATCAGGGTGCGGATGGGTCTGCCGACCGATGCGGGCGCCGACCCCCGCTCGGCACAGTGGAGTCATCACCACTTCAGCAGGAAGGCAGCACACAATGACCGCCCCCGCCCGCCGCTTCACCCGTTCGACCAGCGACAAATGGATCGCCGGCGTCTGCGGAGGCATCGCGGAGTACTTCGGCTGGAACGCCAACATCGTCCGCCTGGTCTTCGTCGTCTCCTGCCTGCTGCCCGGCCCCCAGTTCCTGCTCTACCTCGTGCTGTGGCTGATCATGCCGAAGAAGTAGGCCCGACCGCCCCGTGACCGGCTCGCGGATGACAGGATGGTGGCACCCCCGCCGCGCCGTCATCCGCGAGTTTTCCGTTTGAGGAGGAGTCCCATGGTCACCTCGGGCGACATCCCCGGCCTCGGCCTACCCGACATCGACGCCCACTCGTCCCTCGGTGGCCTCGGCCCCGTCGAACTCCATCACCCGTCCCAGGACCTGGACGGCGACGGAGTGGTCGACTCCATCACCGACAGCGACCCGCTGGGCACCAGCATCTGGTCCGACTACGACCACGACGGCTTCGCCGACCACGTCACCGTCGTCGAAGCCGACGGCGACTACGCGGCCTGGGAGTACCACCGACATCCCGACGGCACGTCGGAGTGGCGGCGGACCGACCAGGGGAACCTGGAGAAGTAGATTTCCTCGCCGGTGCGGGAACCGGCGAGGGTGTTCGCGCGTCGAAGTTGATAAGCGCGATCGTGCGTGTCCAGAAATGTGAGAGGCGGGGGAATGAGCGGCAAGGCTTCCGGCGGACTCGTCGTGAACAAGCAGGCGATGGATGCGACCAGTTCCACCCTGGACGACACCGTCACGACCACACGCAACGCTGCGAAACAGGTCGACACTCTCGAGTGGGTCGCGGCGGACGCGGGGCGGGCGTATACCGGCAGCGGACAGAAGATCGACGATGCGCTGGCACGGGCGGTCGGTTGGGTCAAGGTCTGGACGACAGCGTCCGGGGCGCTTGCGGATGCGATCGGCACGGCATCCATCGAGTACACCGAGGTCGACCTGGCGCACGCCAGCGACCTCAACGGTGTCGCCCCGGCCCCCGCGAAGTGAGGTGTGACGATGGCCAGACCCATTAACGACATCCTCGACGACGGCGCACCCGGCCTGCAGTACTTCGAGCAGCTCGGACCCCGATACGTCGATGCGTTCGGCGGAACCTTCGACTTCTACACCTTTGTGCGGCCCTACGACAACGAGCGCGATATGAACATCGCCAAGCTCGAGGCCGCTGCGAATGCGCTGCGCCAGTTCTTGACGACTGCCGATACCAAGATCACCGCTCAGCAGTCGGCTGCCCAATCGATCCAGACGGGCTGGCAGGGCGCCGCGGCCGTGGCCGCCGCGGAACAACTCGGCAAGATCGCGACGATGGCCGCAGAGGACCGCGACGATGTTCGGGCATTCGAAGCAGCGCTGTCCGCCGCCGCGGCGCAGATCCCCGGGCTCGTCCAGGGCAAGGCCGACACGGTCCTCAAACTGATGGACGGTTCGGCGCAAAAGTACGTCGGGGGCAAACAAAAGGCGGTGCCGACGGTCGGCGGGTTGGACCCAACTGCCATCGACAGGGTGATCAAGGCGGCCAAGACCGGAAGCACGTCGCACATACTGAACCCTGATGTGGCCACGATGACCGGGCACCGCAATGCGGCGGGAGAGGCGGACGTGCCGGACTCCACCGTCGGTATCAGTGGCTCAACCACAGAGGAATACAAGGACGCGGTCGAGGCGATCTGTAAGAAGTGGCTGTCGTTGGTCTTCATGCCCGACTACAACGACAAGGTGCAGGCCTTCACCGATCAGTGCACCACGACGAAGATCGGCATCGAAAACCTGTTCACCGCCGTCGAGACAGCTGCGGCAGGCATTGTTTCCCGCGGCTATCCCTTGGTGTCCGGCACCGGCACCGCACCTGCCGAGAACAAGCAGCAGCCCCAGGGCGATCCGTCGACGCTGACCGGGGACCAGTCGAAGACGAACGGCGGCCAGACGACCGCCGCAGGCACTCAGACAGGTGACCAGACGACGTCGACCGGGGGTCAGACAACGGCTGCCGGCACCCAGACAGGTGACACGACGACCACCGGTTCGACGGTGAAGACGACGACGGATACCAAGGACACAGAAACCGCCACCGACACCGACACCACGACAGACGACACGACAGACGACGATTCGGATACCAGCGATGCGCTGAGCACCCTGACTTCGACCATCAGTGAGCTCGGCACCACCCTCTCGGAAGCGCTGACCGGAGACTTGGGTACCACCCTCACCTCGGCGATCGAAACGGTGGGTACGTCGATCAGCGACGGCATCGAGCAGATGACCGAACAGGCGAGCAGCCTGTTGTCCGGCGAGCAGGAGGCCTCGTTCCAGATCGGGGACACCAAGCTGAGCTTCGAAGCCGGCGAGAACGGCCTTTCGCTGACCACGACCGATGCGAACGGCGGCACCACCGAATACCGCTTGTCTCTGGACGAGAACGGAAATCCGGTACTCACCCAGGATTCGAGCACGACCGACGATTCGACGGCCGACACCGCGGCCGGTGAAGACGAGCAGGGCGTACTCGGTTCGGGCACGCCGCAGTCCGGTACCGGCGAAGGTGAGGCGGGTGTCGGTGATGGCGGCGTGACCAGCGGTCCCGACGCGACCAGCTCCGATACCCCTGACCTCACCAATGCTCCGGTCACGAGTGAGATCGGTTCGGGCGAACCGTCTTCGGGCTCGGTGGCGGGTGGCGTCCCCGTCGGGCCCCGCTCGGCTCGGCAGGAGACCGATGGCGAACATCTTCCCAGCATTGATGTGCCGGTGACAGATCCTGGTGGCAGCGGCGCTGTCCTCGCCGAGGCGGGCCCGCTGTGAGGATTGGCGGATCGCCCTCGACATCGGGAGAATGAGCGATCGTGGACTACGCGGCAGAGATCGAACAGATCGCGGACGAGACGCGCCGCCGCTCGGCCATGCTCATGGACGAGATCGACGACATCAATCGCCGAACCTCGTTACGCGCTGACCAGCTCGCCGTCGAAGCCGCCGAGCAACTACGCGCGTTGACCGAATCCGAAACGCCGCGCGTCGAGCCGGATCGACCTGAGCCACAACCGGTCCAGGAGGACCTGGCACCGCAGGTTCCGCGGCAGGTCTCGGCACCCCAGCCCTTCGTTCCGGACCCGAATATGACTCCCGAACAGCAGCGGCAGGCAGAGATTCGCGCTGCCGTGGCGCGGGCCAAAGCTGCCAGGGAGGCCAGGTCCACGGTGGCGCCCTCCGACGGTGACTACGACTCCGAGTCCGAGTACTACCGTCGTTCGACCTGGTTGGACTGACCCGTCGCGATCGGGCACCCTGAGCGCTGGACAGCGTGGCGGGTGCTCGATCGGGTCGGGTGGACAGGGGGCAGGGTGGGCGAGTACGGGTTCATTGCCGGGTACGAGCTCGAGCGGGTGCTCGGGCGGGGCGGGATGGGCATGGTGTACCTGGCCCGGCATCCGCGACTGCCGCGTTCGGTGGCGCTGAAGCTGCTGGACGAGAACATGTATGGCGATGAGCAGGCCAGGGCTCGGTTTCAGCGGGAGGCCGAGCTCGCGGCTCGGCTGGACCATCCCAATATCGTCGCGGTGTACGACCGTGGTGTGGAGAATCGGCGTCCGTGGATCGCGATGCAATATGTCGACGGCACCGATGCCGGAGCGATCGGGAGCTTCGATGCCGCTCGTGCGGTGCGGGTGATTTCGGAGGTCGCGCAGGCGCTCGACTACGCGCATGCTCGCGGTGTGCTCCACCGGGATATCAAGCCGGGGAACATCCTGCTCGGGCGGGCCGAGTACGGCAGCGCCGAGCGCGTGATGCTGGCGGACTTCGGTATCGCCAAGCTGCATTTCGACCAGAATCCGTTGACCCAGACCGGGTCCTTCACGGCCACTTTGGCTTTCGCCGCACCGGAACAGCTTTCCGCGATGCCACTGGACGCGCGCTGCGATCAGTATTCGCTGGCTTGTACGTTCTACGCGATGGTGACGGGTGCGTCGCCGTTCGAGGCGTCGAACCCGGTCGCGGTGATCCAGTCGCACATGTCGGCACCGCCGCCTTCCGCTGTGCGTGCGCGCCCGGATCTTCCCGCGGACATCGACGCGGTGCTCGCCACAGCCATGGCCAAGGATCCGGCGGCGAGGTTCGGTTCCTGCGGTGAGTTCGCGGCGGCGCTGAGGCGGGTGTTCGATCAGGCCGATGCCGGCGGCTCCGCTGGTCAACCGCCGTCCGGCAGCCGAGTCGCGCCGACGATACTCGCGCCACGGCCGGTGCCGAAGGGGGAACCCGAGCGGGCGGACGTCGACACCGTGCCCGAGCGTGTGGAGACGAAGCCTGAACGGCAGCTGGTTCCAGGTCGGGTCGAGACTCCGCGGGTGTGGTGGCGTCGTCGAGCCCTCGCTGTACCGGCGGTCACTGTGGCCATGGTGATAGTGGTGGCCGGAGGCGTTGTCCTCGCGAATCGGGATACGTCGACACCGTCACCATATTCGGCCACCGTGGCTGCGGCCGAAGCCGCCAACGCGCAGCGCTATAAGGAAATGAGCGACGTGTTTCCCGATCTCGTCGGGACGATCGGTGGCACATCCAAGAACGGTTTCGGGGGTGCGAACTGCGCACGCAGCGGGGGATTCTCGGAGGGTGACGTCGAAGTGACGTGTACGTCCGCAGAGGGGCCGACATTCGTCGTCAAGGATTTCGGTTCCGCGGCGAACGTGCAGAATCAGATCGACAAACGGTTCTCGAACCCTTCGGGAACCACACGGCGGCCGCACAGTGCCTGCCGGGCCGACCCAGCTGTCTTGCTCATTGTTCCGAGAGTGTCGCCCACCGAGCCGAGGCCCGACGTCTTCACGACTCCGGTTCTCACGACATTTCCGGACGACCCCGTTCGCTCGCGATACCGGATCGACGTGGAGGTGAAGGTCGCGCTGGGGGCGACTACGGAGAAATGGACATTCGATGCCGTCATGACGCACTGGTGGTCGAGCGCTCCGCTGTGCGGTTGATGCGAACAACTCGCGGTCGGCGGCGGCCGGCCAGGCGAATCACGGCCGCATCATCAGGCGAATCACGAGTGCGACGAAGATGACGGCCAGTGACAGGGACATCCACATGAACAGCGCCTGCTCGTTCTGCATGGACATGATCGGCGCGGCGGCGGTGAGGGCGGCGGCGCCGCCTGCCAGGGTCCATGTCACCGGCGCCTGCTGCGGTCCGGTGCGAGGCCCGGGAGTCTGTGCGATCAACAGGATCAGCGCGAGCAATGCGAGTGGCGGGATCGTGAGTTGCAGGAGGTAGAGATTCGACCAGAGGCTCCACCATCCGTCACCCGTGGTGATGTAGATCAGCTCGACTGCGCCGGTCAGCGCGAGGGGCGCCGCGGCGAGGACGGCTGCCGCGCGACCGTCGGGGGGCTTCGGCACGCGCGTGCTGAAGAGGACCGCCAAGGCGTTGCCCATGGTCGCGGCAGCTGCGATCACCACCACAGCGCTGATCGCGGATCGCGAGAAGGATTCGCGTCCCATCGCCAGGGCCAGCGGGCTCCCGACAGCGCAGATCGTCAGACCGGCGACGAATATCGTGCGGGAACCGATGAGGTGGCCCCACCTGGACGCCGACAGCAAGGGGACCAGCACGGCCAGCGAGAGGGCTGGTCCCACTATGGTCTCGGAGTACCAAGCGATCCAGTAGTCCAGTCCATGGGCGTTCAGTGCGAGAGCGAAGAACGCGCACCACAGTGCGAACAGCTGCGGGCCCTGGCCTGTCGAAGCCGGGCGTTGCGGTGCCTGCGTGGGTACCGCGTGCGGGGGTCTGTTTCGCGGTGGTGTGGCACCGGGGTGGAGATTCGTCCGTGGTGCCCCGGCGGGTGCTGAACGGCTGATCGGCGCGGCGACGCGGTTGCTCCATGCCTGTGCGGCCGCTTGCGCCAACTCGGTGCAAGAAGCGAATCGTTGATTCGGGTCTTTCGCCAGGGCGCGTTGGAGGACGCGGTCGAGTTCGGGCGGCAGTCCTGGACGTCGTTCGGAAACGCGGGGTGGGGGCGCGGTCAGGTGCGAGCCGATCACCACGGCCGGATTCGTGGCGGCGAACGGGGTCGTACCGGTGAGGAGCGCGAACAGCGTGCAGGCCAGCGAATATTGGTCGCTGCGGTGGTCGAGCATGCGGCCGGAGAGTTGTTCGGGAGACGCGTAGGCCAGCGTGGCGGTGAAGGTGCCGGTTTGGGTGAGGCCGTTCACGTCGTTGCGGAGCCGGGCGATGCCGAAGTCCGCCAGCAGCACCCGCTCGGGAAGATGCGGATCAGGGCGGGACACCAGGATATTGGCCGGCTTCACATCGCGATGCAGGACGCCGCGACCGTGCGCGAAGTCCAGTGCCGCGGCGATCTCGGTGATGATGCGGATCGCTCGTGCGGGCTCGACCATTCCGATGGTTCCGGCGTCGGAGCCGGGCACGTACTGCATGGCGATCCACAGATTCGGCCCTTCGACACCGCGATCCTGCACGGCCACGATATTCGGGTGATCGAGTTGCGCCACGAGATCGGCTTCGCGTTCGAAACGCAGCCGAATTTCATTGTCGCCCAGTAGGTCCGCATTGAGCACCTTGAGCGCTACCTGGCGCGGCAGTCGCGGATGCCGGGCGAGGTACACGGTGCCCATTCCGCCTCGGCCCAGAATTCGTTCTATCCCATACCCGGCGAAGGTTTCCGAGATCCCCCTGGTGTCCACGGTTTCGCGTTATCGGCGGATGAGTTTGGCGACGGTGCCGAGGGAGAGTTTGGGGGATTCCTCTTCGACTACGGCGTTCGGGTCGATGAGGGTGGTGTGGGGGAGGGCGGCTTCGGGGTCGGCGAAGGGGGCGTAGGTCTTGTCGCCGAGGAGGGTGGCGAGGAGGTAGCCGGTGAGGAGGGCTCGGGTGGCCTTCTCGGTTTTGTGTTCGTAGCGGCCCGCGCCGAGGGCGGCGAAGAGGCGGCGGCCTTCGACGATGCCGTTGTGGGAGGCGCCGTCGATGGTGCGCAGGATGGAGGGGCCCGCCCAGGCGGCGGCGAGGGCGCGGGCGTTGGAGTTGACCGAGTCGATATCGGCGGCGCCGGCCAGGATCAGGCCGGGCGTGTCGAGGTCGGGGGCGATGTTCTCCGCGGTGGGGGCGGTGGGCGAGGGGAACAGCGCGGCGACGGCGGCGACCCGGCGCTGGGCGGCGGCGATGACGGCGGCGCCGGCGCCCATGCCGTGGCCGGCGAGGGCGATGCGGTCGGGGTGCACGCTGATGGTGCCGTCACCGAGACGGACCTTGCCGACGATGTCGAGCGTGGTGAGCAGGTCGGTGGCCAGGTCCAGGTGCGACGGGATCGGGCCGCGTTCGGTGTCGGGCGCGGCGACCACGAAACCCCACGAGGCGACGTGCTCGAGCAGGCTCTTGTAGTTGTCGGCGCTGGTCAGCCAGCCGTGCGCGAACGCGACAGCGGGCAGGCCGAGCCCGGATTCGGGCGTGAACACCACGCCCGGCTGGCCCGCGATGCCCAGATTTCCGCGCAACACCCGGTGGGGACCACGCGTGGACAGGGTGCTGAGGAGCGACTTCACCGACACCGACACGGGGAGAAGAGTATCCGATCACCCCGCGCGCGGAAGAGCCCCAGGTGGGGAACTCGGTCCGGCCCGCACGGCCGACACCGGCACGGCGAGAACCGGGGTGTATCGCTAGGCTGGACCACCATGTGCGGAATCGTGGGCTACGTCGGGTACCGGGACGCGCTCGGCATTGTCGTCGACGCGTTGCGACGCATGGAGTATCGCGGATACGACTCCGCGGGCGTCGCGATCCTCGACGGAAACGGGTCGATCGCGATCGAACGCAAGGCAGGAAAG